>JAJZVO010000007.1 GCA_021845665.1 Bacteroidota bacterium
AAAAAAATGGTGGGGACAGAGTTGCGTAACTACTGAGCAAAGTGTCGAAGAGAGGTGAGTGGCGATCAGGGGAAGATGAAAGGGAAGAAGGAATTCTGAGATAGGAGAAGGATTGAGGCACCTGAAGATTGATTTGTCACTCACATATATAAGACACTTTGCTCAGTACGAGAGAAAGGGTCAAAATGTTCCAGATTTTTTTGATGCATCTCCCGACAAGGTCGTGATCTGACTCGCTCTACATTCTTGCTCATTATAGCGGGATTTGCTAAAATCCCATAGGGAAAACGGGAAGGAAAGGGCGGCAAAAGGATGAGGACGATGATGGCTGTGGTTGATGATACATTGGAGGAGTCCGACTCGCCCACGCCGTTTAACATCCGGCATCACGGCGCTCATTATTTATATTTGAAAAAGGAGTTCGCTCAATGGCGTGCGCATCACATTACCCCAACAAAGGATGCACGCCACTGCGTGATGCCGGGGAACGTTAAGCGCAATGCACGCAACTAAACAAAACTAGGCGACCGTTTTATGCGAGGACTTCTTGTTAGAGTCGGCATCGACAAAACTTACGGCGGATGGAATGCGCCTTGTCGCGCCGATGGGTCTTTTTGCTATGTTCCAATGAAGCCTCGGGATCCCGAAGACTCCGAAGATGGCTTTCGGACGACATACGACGAATTCGAAACGGCTTGCGGTGAGTTTATGAGTAACACTGATGCGGTCTTTCCAAACTGGCTTCACGCGACATCCCCTCACCTTGATCCTGACTTTCGTTATTTGACATATGGTGATGGCGGCCGAAGGGCAGCAAGAATTAGAAACTTCTTTGATGGTTCAGATGACAACTTCATCGCCTTCTACGCCAGCTTCCGACCTGTTGATTATGTTCAGCAATCTCTTGTCTATGCCATCATGGGATTCTATCGATTTCGCAACGTCATACCAGCTAACCAAGTGCCTGTCAACCAGAGAAACCAGAACGCACACACGAGAGTGCGCGCGTACGAAGCCGCCGATAATACAGACATCGTGGTATTTGGTGGACCAGGTAGTTCAGGCAGGCTTACGTGCTTGCTGCCCATCGGCGAGCAAAGAGTCAATCACCATTACTACGTTCGAAAAGACCTCTTCGATGCCTGGGGCGGCATCAGTTCCCGCAATGGTTGGATTCAACGAAGCGCCTATTTGCCCCACTTTTGCGAGCCAGAGAGGTTTCTTGACTGGTTCAATGCTCAGAGCCCTGAATTGATTGCCCGCAATAACACCATGGAACAACAGGCGCGATAGAATGCGTGCACTGCGCTTAACAAGCAGAAAGAAGACGCTCATCATGGAACATATGTCGTGTTCGCTTCATTCCGATTTGTCGCCAGCATCGGAGCTTCGCGCATCCATAGCGCCAAATCGAAACGACTTCTTTCTGCATCACGTTAGGCGAAATGGCGGCACGGCCAAATGGATTCTCCAGTCGGCTTTCGTTATCTTTCTTTAGAACCAAATGCAGCCTATGCAAAAAAACAAGACAAAAAAAAGAATAGACCTGACTGGAAAGAAATACGATGTTGTGAAGTCGAAGGTCGCTGAACAGAGTGGACTCTACGTCGTCAGCGTTTCATCGACTCACGCCCACATTCCATTAGATTCCATAGTCTGCGGCGACGCTCTGCAAGTACTCAAGAGCTTTCCCGCTGACTTTGTCGATTTGATTGTAACCTCCCCTCCATACGCCGACAAGAGACAGAATTCATACGGTGGAATTCATCCTGACCGCTACGTTCAGTGGTTCCTGCCGATAGCTCAGGAGCTCAAGCGTGTCCTGAAGCCCTCGGGAACCTTCGTACTGAACATAAAGGAGGGAGTTTCGGAAGGACAGAGAGAAACTTACGTCTTGGAGCTAATACTTGAAATGAAAAAGCAAGGATGGCTCTGGACGGAGGAGTACATATGGCACAAACGGAACAGTTATCCCGGCAAGTGGCCCAATAGGTTCCGTGACGCGTGGGAGCACTGCCTACAGTTCAACAAAGAGAAAAAGTTCTCGATGTACCAAGAAAGCGTTATGGTTCCCATGGGGGACTGGGCCAAAGCACGCCTGAAAAATCTAAGCGACACGGACAAGCTTCGAGACGAATCAAAAGTGGGTAGTGGCTTCGGAAAGAAGATTGCAAACTGGGTGGGAAGACGAATGGCTTACCCCGATAACGTGCTTCATTTGGCAACCGAGTCTGCCAACAAGAACCACAGTGCCGCTTTCCCCAGTGTGCTCCCAGAGTGGTTCATAAAGCTATTCACAAAACCTGGTGACGTAGTTCTCGACCCCTTCCTTGGTTCCGGTACCTCTGCAGTCGCCGCGAAGAGATTGGGCCGCAGATACATTGGAATTGAGGTGCTTAGGCAGTTCTGCACGGAGGCTGAGAAGCGACTTAAACGAGAAGCAATCCATCCTGGAGACCTATTCGATGAAAACCATATCCCTTGAGGAGGTTAAAGAGTTCGTAAGTCACCACATCGGTGAGTTTCATGAAAGTCGGATAAGCAGAGTCAAGACAATCAAACTTAAGGACGTTCTTCAAAAAAAGAACCCCTACCTCTTTCGCGCAAAGAACATCCTTACTGCCGAGAGACTCATTGAATCGTTGCTTCAGGCCTATCTCTCGTCATCTGAGGAGGAGCTGTTCGGGCAATTCCTTGAGGAACTTGCCATCTTCATAGCTGGCAGGACACTTAATGGGCGCAAGTCCCCGGGCACAGGCATCGACTTAGAGTTTACCAAAGATGGCGTCGTTTACCTTGTTTCCATAAAGTCCGGGGTGAATTGGGGAAACAGTTCGCAGTATGCCGCGCTAAGAGATAGATTCAAGAAAGCGGTCCAAGTTCTCAAACAATCTAAATCCGTGAAGTCCGTTCAGCCTGTGCTGGCGTCGTGCTACGGGAGAAGGAGAACCGTGAACAATGGCGAGTACCTTCGCATTTGCGGACAAGAATTCTGGTACTTCATCAGCGGCAACACGCACCTTTACACGGACATCATAGAGCCGTTGGGCCATCAGGCCAAGCAACACAACCAGCACTACGAAGAAGAACTGGCCGCGGTCATCAATAAGTTCACGGCAGACTTCTCAAAGGAGTTCTGCGACGACGGCAGAATAGATTGGAACAAGCTGGTACACTTCAATAGCGGAAACTTGAAGTCAGCTTAAAGGCTTTTCCGTTGAGGGAACTCCCTGCCGCCACTTCGCCTAACACGCGCAACAAAGACGCTCGACTATTATATATCATCGTCCTCGCTTCATCCCGCTTCGCCGCTCTCATCGAGCTTCGCCCATTTATGGCGTCGAAGCGGGACGAACTTTGTTGCGCATCACGTTATGTGTCATTGCGGCGCTCAATCCGTTTAACCTGACAAGGGAGGAAGTAATATGCCAGAATCGTACAAATGTCCAGTCTGCGGTAAGCCTTTAACGCAAACCGAATATGTCAAAGCTCTGGGTCTCTGGGAAGAACAGCAACAGCATATCAAGCACCTCAAGGACGAGCAGAAGAAGCTGAGGGAAAAAGAGAAATCAATCAAAAGATCGTTGGAGGTTGAGAGGAAAAAGCTTAGACAACAAGAAGCTCGGTTCAAACAACAGTCCGAACAGCAGGCCAAGCAGTTCAAGGCTGAACACGCGAAGCTCAAGCGGGAGACACAAAAGCAGATTACAGAGCAAGCTAGGAAGTCGGCTCGCCAACTCAAGGAACAACGCCGCCACATTGAGAAGTCTTTTCAACAGAAAATGAAAGTTGAAATAAAGAAAGGTATTGAGGAAGGTGTCGAGGAACAGAAGAAGCAGTTCAAGAAGCAGGAATCCGAGCTAAGGAAAACGAAGAACAAGATGGTTCAGTTGGAAAACAGTCTCAAAGTCTCCGCTAAGAAGTACGATCAGGCGAGTGAAGAAATCAAGAAGCTTAAAGAGCAGATTGAGAAAGGTATTACACCTCAAATCGAGGGTTTGCTCGAAGAAGACAAGTTGCTTGCCAAGCTTAAGGAGCTATTTCCAAATGACAGATTCGAGCACCCTGGCAAAGGTGGTGACATTATCCAATTTGTTATTGAACAAGCCAAAGAAATCGGACGAATTGTTTATGAATGTAAAAAGGTAAAGTCATTCAACAAAAGTCACGTTGAGCAAGCTAAGGAAGCTCGCCGACTCCGAGAAGCTGATTTTGCCATCCTTGTGACCAATGCCTTCCCCTCCAAGAAACAATATTACTTCGTGGAGCAAACCGTTTTTGTCATCAGCCCCGTCAGTCTTGAGCCGATAACATATACACTGAGAGAGAGCTTGGTGAAGATGGCTTTGCTAAAGATGTCAAATGAGGCCAAGCAGAAAGCGGTTCAAAAAGTGTACGATTACTTGTCAAGTTCCGAATATAATAACAAGATGAACGATGTGGCCAATCAACTCATCGACTTAGCGAAGGACTTGAAGGTTGAAATAAAGTCTCACAAAGACAGGTGGGAAAAACGGTATGCTATTTATAGTAAGCTGTATAATGACGTTGGATTGATCGACTTCAAGTTGAAGGGTCTTATCCAAAATCAATTGGATGGCAAAACTAAGTTGCTCCCACCGCCGAAGAAGGAGTTTGTGGAGATTAAAGACCTTGAACGCTGAGCGCCGCAACGGACACATAACAAGCAGGAAGAAGACGCTCAATTATTATATACCATGGTGCTCGCTTCATTGCTCTCGCCCGTTGTCTCGATGCTACGCAATACTTATTACGGGCGAGAGCAACGACTTCTTCCTGCAACACGTTATGCGCCAGCAAGCGATTCTTCGGCAAGACATTCCAAATAACGAGGTAGGAAGGTGAAGAAGAAGAAAACGTATGAGAGGACGTGCTTTTCCCCCGAAGTACTTGAAGAGGCAAGGACCCTGTTGTCATGCCCCCTCAAGGATGCCCAACCAACATCGGCCTCCGTGGAGTTTAGGGGGGAAAAGTGGTACCACGATTTGAAAGAGGAATGTTATGCTGACATACGCAAAGAAATTGACTACTACTATTACTATGTGTCTGCCGAAGCATACGGGATAGAGGTTACCTACTTTGGCCCGTACAGCACTGCGGAAGTCAAAGCCCCGACTAGGTCTGAGGTTGAGGAGATCTTCTCTTGCTTCGAGAGAGGTGCACCACATTGCATAGTTCCCATTTCCTCCGCAGAGGCGGGTAAACCTGAATCTGATAGGCCCGTGGTTTTCATCGGTCACGGGAGAAGTCCGCAATGGAAAGAGTTGAAGGACCATCTACGCGAACAACACGGTTATCCTGTCGAAGCCTATGAAATCGGAGCTAGGGCCGGACACGCAATTCGGGATATTCTTGAAGAGATGCTTGAGAAAAGTTCGTTTGCGATCCTTGTTATGACCGCCGAAGACAGAGTTCGCAAGGCGCACATGAGAGCACGCCAGAATGTGGTGCATGAACTTGGGCTGTTTCAGGGAAGACTTGGATTCAGCAGAGCCATTATTCTACTCGAACGTGGCGTTGAAGGATTCTCTAATATGCAGGGCATCCATCAGATACTGTTTTCCAAAAGGAACATTAAAGAAACTTTCGGCGATGTGCTTGCTACGCTGAAGCGCGAGTTCGCACAGTCCGAGCGGGACATTGAAGAAGAGTGATTCTGCGATCGAGAAAAGCCAGCGCTTGCCGGCGCATAACAAGCCGGACAGAGACGCTCGTCATTTGCATATATGGAACTCGCTTCATGGCGCGCTCATGCAGTACCCCAACAGAGGATGCGCGCCACGACTTTGTCCGGCGGGACGTTATCTGCCATTGGCGCAACACAAACAAACTAGAACGAGGAGAACCATGAACAGCGACGCGAGTTTCAAACCAAAGCCCGACATCGACCTCGCCCAAATGCGGCGACTTCACTATTGGCTTTCCTACAACCGCTATAGCATCTTCATCTATGGTGGTGGTTTCTTCCTGCCTGCGGTACCTATACTCCTCGCATTGATCGTACTCGCCATCGTGTTCGCTCCCTATATGCTTTGCGTTCTTTACCAAAATTGGAAGCATGGCTGGCTCGTTACCTTTGCAATTATGGTGGGCATTCCATTGCCCTTTGCATTCTTATCGACTGGCAGTGTTATTATTGACACCGGATTACATTTTCTACCCCTGCTGACCTTCTATTTCTACTGCTACCTTCTCCGGTTCTCAGTTGGCGAATGGATCAGCGACGCGAGTCCAATCGACGCGCTCTGGACTAACGAAGAAAACGCACAAAACAGACTAGGCCAATAGACATGGAACCCTATTCGGAAGTCTTTGTAGGAGAACGCAACCGTGCGCCAACGGCAGATAACATGCGCCTATAGAAAAGAATGTCAAGAGAAAAGACGATTCCATTAGGAAAAATATTTCCTTTCTTTCCTTGCATTCGGTCTCACAAGCCATGGTGTGGCAGAACACTTTCTTAGAGATGCCCGTGGTGGAACGGGGAAGTCGTGCTCTTTGCCTCTAGCGATCTTTTCTTTACTCGATTATTTGCTGTAAGCATTTTGCTTATGCGCCTATCTGAGCTCTCACTTAGCTGACCCATTGTAAAAGGGGAAAGCAATTCGGGCTACGGTAAATTTGAGCAAAAGCCGGAGGGGGCTAACCGAGAAGATGGTGTATCCCCGACATGGCAGGGTCACATGCATGTTATTGAGCTCTCCCTCCTGAACTCCAAGTTCGCTTTTCTGACAAAGAACGTTTTAGATGACAACAGTCTTAAGTTGGGTAGCCACAATGGCTTACTCTTCTACTTCTTTACACTTTTGCTCCATCTGTATGGCTCATACTTTTCGTTGCTCTTCATGATCCCTAAGGACAGCCGAGCGATATACCTGGCAACGGCAACTCTGGCGTTATGCTCGGCGATGCCTTTCTTGAGAAGATAGTCGTAGTATTCTCTTACCGGCCCGTCTCCATTGATGGCACTCATTGCAGCACCGTTGTATATGCCCTTGAGCATCCGATTGTAATGGGGCTTTCGGGTCCCGTACTTTTTCCTTCCGCTTGTCTTCTCCACTCTGACCAGACCGCAGTAGGCCAGATATCTGCCTGTTGTGGAGAATCGCTTCGGCTCGATCACAGCCGCAAGGATCTTCGCCGCCCTGATGGGCCCTATTCCGTCGAGACTTGCAAGAGTCTTGATGGATCGATTCTTCTTGCGCCATTTCTCGAACTCTGCCTCGTATGCAGACTTCGTCTCTTCGTAGAGAGATATGTTCCGATCCAGGAACCCGCCGATAAATGTCGCCGCATCATCCAATCTGGCAGCGTCCGAACCGAGTCCACGGATGAGTGAGTGTCTTTGATTTTGCGAACGAACCCCGTGTTTTATCACATCCTCGTAAGCAGCGACCAAACGCCTTAGTTTATATAGCTCTTCGTCGTCAGCGTGGAAGACCTCTGTAAGCAATCCTCCTTTGAGCAGTTCGACAAGCTTCGTCGCGTCGATCTTGTCGGTCTTTGGACCGTCGGAGAGGAGCTTATTCTTGAACGGATCGCATACGATCACTCTTTCCACAACATCCTTTAGTTCCAGGTAAAGCCAGTGGGCACCCGTACTCTCTTCGAAGGTCACGACGGTCTTGCCTGGCAGCCCTTTCAGGTATCGCTTTAGCTCAACGATATTCGACGGAACGTCTGCAACCCTAAGCTTTCCGCTCCCTCTTTTCATCACAGCAATTGCCATATTGTTAATCGACCAGTCGACGGCAACGTAGTTATCATACCTTTGCATCTCCGACCGGTTGCTTCTTCGACGATCCTCTTTTACCTTTCCTAAAATCATGGTGGTCTCCTTTCGTGTTTTGAGATGTCAACTTTCTCCCCCGCTTTGCGGGGGACTACACCAGGATACGATCGTGAGACCATCTTTTCTAATTTACCGGGAAGAAGACGCTCGTCATTTGTATGTTTCGTTCTCGCTTCATTGCGTTCGCCCGGCGCTTCGACGCTTCGCGACTTGTATAGCGGGCGACCGCAACGACTTCTTCCTGCGTCACGTTAGGCGCAACGCTGCCAGGATTCCGAAGTACAACATCAGATGGATATTTCATATTAGTTGAATAAACATTGTCCATGAAAGCAATAAGGAGGTGACCTTATGAGAAATGCAATTCTCGGCTTTTTGATGCTAGTGTTAGCATTTCCGTCAGCCAACCTTGATGCTCAGGATTCGACGGATTATTTCCCGCTCCACGTCGGAGATTTCTGGAGATACAAAGGAGATGAGTGGCCTTGGGCATCGACGCAGGCGACAGACACGATAAGCATAAACGCAAACAAATACTACATATTGCCGGGCATACTCGTTTGGAGTTGGACGGTTCCGTATCCCGATACTGTCCGGCTGCGCTCAGATGGCAATGTAGTCTTTTACCGGAATGGTAGCGAACACTTATTTTATGAACTCAACGCTGCGGTTGGAGACACCTGGTCCTACTCATTACAAACCCCAAATCAGGCTGTAGAGCATGTCGTCTCATTTGCCGCTTACCTTGATAGCTTTCAGATAAAGCAAGGCCCTCTCTTGGGCACTTATCGCAAAGTAAAAGTGCTTTTCAATGATACCCCTAATTATAGTGACGGATGGTCTTACGATTACCTTGCTCCGGGACTCGGTCTAATTTTCCGCGACACTTACCTGGATAGGCGCATCCTTTATGGGGCAGCAATCGCCGGCAAATTATATGGAGACACCAGCACAACCGACATAAAACTTACGAACATCCCAATCCCGACCGATTTTAAACTGCTCCAAAACTATCCTAACCCGTTCAATCCGACCACTACTATGGAATACAAGTTGCCCGAAAGAATTTTTGTTGACTTATCGGTCTATGATGTCTTAGGCAGGAAAGTGAAGACTTTGGTCAGGGGGATTAGGGGAGCTGGTACATACCAGGCAAAATTGGAAGGAGGTGATTTACCAAGTGGGATATATTTCTACCGCCTTGTGGCGGGCCCGAATGTCCTTGTCCGTAAGGCGATGTTAGTTAAATAACTATTCATCAACGCAAAAACCTTGTGGGGTGCAATTATGAAATCACGATTTACGGATGCAATCGGGCGAATAAGCGTGGCTTTGTTCGCCAGCATTCTATTATCTTCGGTGGCTCTTGGAGCTACTCAAAAGACAGTTTGCGATGTCAGCAATGTCACTCTTCCGCCAAACACCGTGATGTTGAATACATCGCTGACCACTGGACTGCTTCTGGTTCAATTCTCCGGCTGGCAAACTAACGATGACGGACGTCGGAGCCGAGGTTAAAGCTTACAACGTCAGTACTAGCACATACAATATTGACCTGTATTATCAAGGAATCGAGAATGCCTCTCCGTCAAAACCGAAGAATCTCAGAGTGACAAACACATCGGTGGGTCCGGTAACGTTGGTATGGAACGCTAATACGGAACCCAATATCGCTTCGTATCTGATCCTTAGAGATGATCTCGATATGTTTCCGCCTAATGGCACCCCCGGCTGGATATATCTTGGAACAACAACCTCGACGAATTTTACCGATTATCAGTACACGTGGCAACCATCGTCGGGTGACCGGCTCGAATACAAAATAGAGGCGAAGAATTCGCTTGGGGAACTTTCCGTTTATAGTGACATCGCGCCTGTATATGGTAATCCATCATATGCTGCGGGCCGGAGCCCGAAGCCGACAAACCCTGGGAAGTCAACAACCGTTGCAGAACCGACCGCTTTTTCACTGGCGCAAAATTATCCGAATCCGTTTAACCCGTCAACGGAGATTTCTTTTGCAATTCCCAAAGACTCATATGTGAAGCTTGTTGTTTACGACATGCTTGGAAGGGAAGTGGCGAAACTCGCTGACGGTGAAATGTCCGCAGGTTATCATGCTGTTACTTGGAATGCAAGCGGAGTAGCGAGCGGTGTTTACATCTATAGATTCTCCGCCGGTAATTTTGTTCAGGTGAAGAGAATGCTTCTGCTTAAATGAGGGACCGGCAGCGCTGCGCCTAACAAGCCGCATCACGACGCTCGTCATTATATATTCAACGTTCTCGCTCCATGCCGCGCGCGGAGGAATTGCCGAAAGGCGCGGCACGGCGTGATGCGGCAGTACGTTATGTGGCATTCGGCGGGGAGGTTTCTTATCTTTACGCGGGAATAATAGGTAGAAAGGAGTGGCCTAATGAGCCAAGTACCCATGGAGCATGCGATTGTCCAATATCTCAAGAATTTGGGGGAGAAAGAGCAGCAGGAAGTATTGGAGTTTGCGCGTGCGCTCTCACAGTCAAAACCAAGAGGTGTCCCCGGTCAATCGTTGCTCGCGTTTGCTGGCTCGATTGGCCGCAAGGATGCAGACCTGATGCAACAGGCAATTGACTCGGACTGTGAGAGAGTTTCCGCCGATGAATGGTAAATTTCTGCTCGATAGTAATATTATCTCGGAGCTTCGCGCATTTATAGTGCCGAATCGGGACGACTTTTTGCCGCAAGACTAGTTGCCATTGCCGGCTGATGGTCAAATGAAAGGAGGTGTGCTATTCCGTGACAACGCAAAGTGTTCGTTGTGCCATTTCAGTCGCAATCATCTTGAGCTTGGTTGCAACTGCTGAAAGTGCCTCTGCTCAGGTGCTGCGAGTTCGCCCCGATCTGAGACTGTTTAGCGTCTTTGCCTTCCTTAACGCTGCCGGATACAATACAGAGTACGGTCACGCCATGGACACCATTCGCATCCTCGTCCGTAAATCCCTGGATGACTTAGACCCGATTCTGTTGAACGAGATGAAAACCTTTTACAAGTCACACCAGGACGTGGATTGGATAGCCTACAGGGTTTATTCTCTAATGTTGAGTAATCCACCAGATTTTCATCTTGCCCCCAAATATGTTGGTGATGAATATGCCCGACAACTTAATCGAGAACTAGCAGGCTTCTCCACACTGCTGTCGGAATTTTATCGGGAAGCATGCATCGATTCGTTGTATAGCCAACTACTGCCAACTTATGAAAAGGGTATCGATACTCTCAGAAGGCAAATTGGAGGAGAGGTAGACACGATGTGGAACTACCTTAGAATTACCCGGAAGAATCGGCCCAAGAGAAAGATAGTTGTTATTCCGAATTTGCTTAATTCCTATTACTTGTTCACGCAGTTTGATGATTCAGCCTCAAATGTGCTCCACATATTTTGTGGCCCGCCATCGTCAAATTCGCCGATAGTCGGAGGGGGTAGTGCATGAGGTACTTCACACGGTGACAAGACCACTGTTGTTCAGGTACAAGGCCATCGTGGACGAAAAGGCAGGCCTTCTTTCCTTGGTGACGAATAAACCTGAAGTCAAGTACAATTACAAGGGAAGCTTCGCGACGATCCTAGACGAATCACTGGTGCGGGCGTTGACATGGCGTATTGTGTATAAACGCATCGCTCTAAGAATTCTTAAGCCATTAATCCAAAAGGAGTACCGAGAAGGTTTCGTTCTGGAGTGGTATTTCTACGATAACCTGGCAAACTACGAAAGGAGCAAAATGCCATTTCCAAAGTTCTATCCTAATTTAATTTCTCGTGTCAATATTGAGAGTGAAACGGAACGATGGAAGCAAGACAACGCTCAAACCGGCAACGGCGGCTAACAAGGGCAATCACGACACTCGATTATTTTATATCGTCGTGCTCGGTTCATCGCGCGTTCATTATATCACCCCAAGAAAGGATGCGCGGCACGACATGATTGCCGTGTACTACGCCATTGGCGCGGAATGTTGCTCAAACCCTGACGGTGTTACACTACATGCAACTTGAGGCTATCGGAACATACGGGCGAGATTCTTTTTCGACGCCCCCAGAACGAGGAGTGAACGGACAAGCAAGTCGAGCGACACCGATGGATCCCCAGCTTCCATCTTCGCGATTCTTGATTGGCTTGACTTCAGCAGTCTCGCAAGCCCTTGTTGCGTCAATTTCTTCTCGAGACGGTACTTCTGGAGGTTCTTGCTCAACGTCAATTTCAGTTCGATATATGCAACTTCCTCAGCTGAAAGGTTCAGGAATTCACTTGCATTCCCTACCTTCCACCCCTTCGCTTCGAGGCGTTTTCTCTTTGAGGTTCTCATGTTTCTACTCCAATCTTGCGATTCGTATAGCCGAATTCGTCGCTTGCAGTTCTCAATCACATCTTTGGGTGTCTTCTGAGTCTTCTTGTCGGAGACCTCAAGAATCACGATGGCATCGGAGTCAACTCTATAAACGATACGCCACGTCCTATTCTCGTCATCAATCCGAAGCTCGTGACACCTTGCACCGACCGACGGCATTGGGCGCGAGTGAGGCAATGAAAGATTCTCGCCCATCTGCAACCGACGCAACAAGTAACCAGCTTCAATCCTTGCTTGGCCTGAGAAGGGAGGTGTCTTTATCTCTCCATGAAGCCAAACAAGAGGTTTGTTCACTGTTTTCAATCGATATAATGTATGTCACTTTTGACATACAGTCAAATGAAGTACACATGTATCTCACCGCGCCAACGGCGGATAACAAGTGGGAAAAAGACGCTCGTCATTTGTATATATCGAGCTCGCTTCATCCCGATTCGGCACCATCATTGGAGCTTCGCGCATTTGTAGTGTCGAATCGGGACGACTTCTTCCGGCAGGACTACTTAGCCGACGCGCAACTCACAATGGAGTACCAACAACAAGGACAAAATGGAGGAACCAATGAGTCACTTAGTGATGCTTCTGCTGACGCTATCGTTAATCAGCACGATCCTAATCGGATGCAGTAATAGTAGTAATCCCGTGACCCCGTCTGAAACCCAAACGTCCGGCGCGCTCCAATACACTTTCGCCACTCCGAAGACCACCTACAACCCAGGAGACACACTAACCGCCGCTGTCACAGTGCATAACCCCGGGTTCTCTCCCGATACAATAGCTGTCGGAGATGGAATCTTTGAGTGGGCACTGGTGACCTCGAGCGGTGACACTGTGATGATAGGCGGAGGTGATAACAACGTCATGATGTCGCTCCCTGTATTGCCCGGCCAATCCAAAGAGATTTACTCTCTCGATCGGGTACTTACAGAGGGCTCAGGACAGACGTTTCCATCGGGTTCATATTCCCTCAAAGCCACCGTACGTCCCATGTCCTTTCTTCTGAAGCTGTCGGTTCAGTAGATAAGACACTTAGTTACAGTGGGTACTGATTACTTTTCAGGTAGTTGCGCATCGGCTAACAACGAGAAAACAGACCCTCATCATTGGATATTTATCGAGTTCGCTTCATCCCGCGCTCATTGGAATAGCGTGGATGCGCGGCGCAACTCTTTTCTCGTAAACGCTATGCGCAACGGCAGTTCAATGCTTCGGGAGGCGGGCCGAATGATTCTTCAGCCAGGAGGATAGCTCAGTCTTCGAGACATTTCCTGAAGATAAGTCGATCATCAATGAATATGCGTCCTCCTCGTTGGCAGCAATCTCCCAACCGTTTCTCTGGAGGAAAAGATCCATTAGTACAAAGGCAACTCGTTTATTGCCGTCAATAAATGGATGGTTTTTGCACAGATGAAATCCATAAGCTGCCGCCTTGTCGAAGACCGACTTGTGCACGAACTTTCGCCCGACGGTTACTTTGGGCTGGGCCAGAGCGGATTGAAGCAGAGCTACATCCCGGATCCCGGCTTTTCCGCCGTATCGCTGGAGGAGATCAGAATGGATTATTGTTACGAGTTCCTCCGGCAGGAAGCGGATGGCCATTATTTCGCTAAGGCCTTAAGCGTGTTCCTGTACTTCTTGTTTGTGCGTTCGTATGCCTTTGCCCAATCAGCAAACTTGGGGTTGAACGGCGTAATGATCACGCCCTCATCTGTCTCGACGAGGTGCAGCTCATCGCCCTCGCTGAGGTGCAAATTGTCGATCACGGTTCTCGGCAGGGTAATTCCCAGGCTGTTGCCAACTCGTCGGACCGCTGTCTTAAGCATGGTTCGTTCTCCAGATTATACTGGATTATAACATATGTATTACGCGAAATCAACTGACGTGACTCAAGATACGTCAATTGCCGGCGATGCCGGGCGGCACGTTACCAACTTCAGGTGGGTGGAATTGCTTTGCCATTGAAGTGTCTGACATTGAGTCGATAGTGAAGACGCTGCGGCAATCACGTGTTCACTTCCGGAACGACATCATCACCGGTGTCGGGGGAAAACAGTGCTTGTTTGATGACCCTTCAGGTAATCCGATTGAATTATTCCAGCCAATCGTACCAGAGGCCCATTTGAACAAAGGTTCTTAGAAGGTATGCTTCTCAATGAGCCACGCGGAAGATTCTGTAGCAGGATAATACGTAAAGGCAAAACAACTTCGGCTAATACCCCGGCATCACGAAGATAGACTTGCTATGCTCGCAGTACCCTAAAACACGCATACCTCATTTGAAGTGTGCGCTTGCGACTAAAGTTTCTGACAGATGATTTTGAAGTATAAGCCCTTGTATCGGCGAACGTGCCATTGACGAACGAAGTCAATATCGCCGTCGCTTTCTGGCTCATCACCCTCGCCGTTCTTGTCCAAGATCGGTGGTCGTCCGACAGGAGCATGTAGCCTTCGGCTTCTAATCCGTCTTCGGTACCTACGAAGATATCCAAGACGTCGCCATGAAATTCATCCTGTGCGGTATACGAAGTTTCTATGATTCCCCGGCAGTACTTTTGTGGTCCCCAGTTTGAAGACTCATCTTACATCTTCCATGCAGAAAGAGAGTCAGGGCACAATGGCACTCGATATGATTGGGACTCCCCAAGCTTTTCAGGTCACCGCGACTGACGCTCAGTCCGAAACCAACGGGCAGGGGAGAGGATTGGCCTTCAGGTCCCTTGTTTAGGATTACGACTACAGGGTCAAGGCTCTTTGGCTTGTTTGGATCTAGTTGGTTGGAGTTTGGAAATTCACACAGTGTGAAAACGAGTACCCCCCTTCTCACGTTCGGACAAATTTCGTGGGCAGTACAGGATTCGAACCTGTGACCCCGTGCGTGTAAGGCACGTGCTCTGAACCAGCTGAGCTAACTGCCCATTTCCAAGAGCGGGAGACGGGGATCGAACCCGCGACATCCAGCTTGGGAAGCTGGCGTTCTACCGCTGAACTACTCCCGCAATTCCAAACTCAACTTCTTTAAGGAACTACATCCGCTACGACGTTCAACTGACGGTCACAATATGCACCGAATTCCCCTCATATTCAATGGCCCGCATGACTCCGCCTTAACTCAAAAACATCTCCGCGAAATCAACGCCCCGGGCGAGTCTGCAAAATTGCACCGCAGATACCCTTGACATGATACCACTAATTAGTTATATTTTAATTCGTAAGACATTAATTAGAAGCACTGAGATGAAGACGACAAAGAAATACGGCAGGAAGGCCGATCTGGCACTCGGAATGTGGGTCAAGCTCGCTAGGGCGGCAAACACGATGTCGACACTTACGATACGCGACATCGCCACTTACGGACTGACGGAAGCGCAGTTCGGCGTTATCGAGGCGCTAGGACATCTCGGCCCAATGAAGGTCGGCGAACTCTGCGCGAAAAACCTATCCTCCGGAGGGAACATGACTGTCGTCGTCGACAACCTCGAAAGGGACGGGCTCGTCGAAAGGATCCGCAGTGTAAACGATAGACGCGCGTATATCGTCCAGCTCACCGCCAAAGGGAAGACTCTCTTCCACGACACCTTTGTCAAACACGCGAAATTTGTCACAGACCTCGTGTACTCCGCGTTGTCAGATGAAGAGATCTCGAACCTGAGCGAATTACTTAAGAAACTCGGCCTTTCATTGAAAGATAGACTTAAGAAAACTGAAAATACGCTTCGAGAGGACAACTAGATAAAGATGAAAAAGAATCTACATTTTGTAGGTATTTCAGGGAGTCTCCGTAAGGGATCTTACAATACTATGCTGCTCAACGCAGCATACAAGCTGCTGCCCGAAGGAACTACGATGGAAATTGTCGAAATCGGAAATCTCCCGCTCTATAACGATGACCTTCAATCCGGATCTCTACCTGAACCCGTCTCTGTTTTCAGGAAGAAGCTCTCGACGGCTGATGGCTTTGTCTTTGCATCGCCGGAGTACAATTATTCCGTGCCGGGCACACTCAAGAACGCGATCGACTGGGCCTCACGGGGAAAAGATTCGCCCCTTGTCGGCAAGCCGGTAGCTCTCATGGGTGCGACACAAGGCATGTGGGGGACAGTGAGAATGCAGATAGCGTTCCGCCCAATATTCCAGTTCCTCAATATGGTCCCGGTCAACAAACCGGAAGTCCTGATCGGACAAGCACAAAACAAATTTGACGCTGACTACAACCTGATCGACGAGCCGACAATATCCATAATCAGGCAGCAGCTCAAGGAGCTCGCGACACTTGCGACTCACGCACAGATCATAAAAGAAGTCACAACAGAACAAAACTAAACTGAGAAAGGCTAATTGAAATGGCAACATGGAAAATCGATCCGGTTCATTCTGAAATAAACTTCAAAGTAAGACACCTTGTCGTGTCGACGGTCACCGGACAGTTTCACAATTTCGACGCAACAGTCGAGGCTGCAAAGCCGGACTTCAGCGACGCGAAGATAAGCTTCGAAGCGGATGTGAACAGCATCAGCACCAAGAACGACCAGAGGGACGGTCACCTGAAATCAGCGGATTTCTTCGACGCTGCCAACCACCCGAAGATCACTTTCGTTTCCTCTTCGGTTGCAAACAAGAGCGGCGGAGCGCTTGAAATCCTCGGCAATCTCACCATCCGCGAGACGACAAAACCCATTAAATTGACCGCAACATACAACGGGACAGTCAAGGGATTCGGCGGCACTGAAGTGGCAGGCTTTGAGATCGTGGGAAAGGTAAACCGTTTCGAGTACGGCCTTCAGTGGAACGGTCTGACCGAGGCGGGAGGCGTCGTTGTAGGCGACGAAGTCAGAATAGAAATCGAAGCTGAGCTCAACCGCATGGCAAGCGCGAAGGCCGCCTGACTATCTTCTCTTTGCAGGCAACTCGTATATTTGCAGATAAAATTCCAGCCGCGGAGCACATCGAGGCATTCGACCAAAATCGAATGCCTTGTGCTTCGCGGAACGGAGTCGGCAAGTCAACCATGCCTTCAAGGCAGGCAAATCTTCCCGATGAGTGTTTCCTTCGAAGCACCAGTTACAGAAGGGAGATTGGCCGGGTTTCCCGATACCAGCTCGTTAGCGAGAACGGCAAAGCAAAGGGCCTCCTTAGCGTCCGACGAAACCCCGATATCTTCAGCGGCAGCAACGCTGACCCCACCAAAATGATTTCTCAATGAATCTAGGATGTATCTGTTATGAGCGCCTCCGCCGCTTACGAAGAGCTCATCTATTCCGCCTTTGGTTTTCAGGAACAAGAGATAGTTTGTATACACGGAGACGGCCGTGAATTCTGAGACTGTCGCTATGATGTCTTCAATCCGCCTGCCTCCATATTTTTCCAGAAGGGAAGTTACGAAAGGATCGCCGTAGCGCTCACGGCCTGTCGATTTCGGAGGTGCCATCCTCACGAATGTGTCCGTCATCAGCCAATCGATCATGTCTCCCTGTATCGTTCCTGCGATGGCGATTGCGCCGCCCTCGTCGAAATCTTTGTTAAACATCTTCTTCATCAGCCGATCTACTATCATGTTCCCGGGCCCCGTATCGAACGCGAGCACATCCTGCGTGCCACATCCCTTAGGAAGGTATGTTATGTTTGAAATCCCGCCGATGTTCAGGAGAGATCTCGACTTTTCATTCGACCTGAAAAGGATGTAATCGAAGTAGGGAACAAGCGGCGCGCCCTGTCCGCCCAGCGCGATATCGCCCACTCTGAAATCTCCAACCGTCGCTATCCCGGTGAGTTTAGCCAGGACCGACGGATCGCCAATCTGCAAGGTCGCACTCACATCCTTACCGAACATCCGCTCCGCGCGTGGTAAGTGATGAATCGTCTGTCCATGCGACCCGATCAGATCTACATCCTGAGTCTTCACACCGGCGTGATTACAGAGCCGGCGCACTGCGTCTGCGTAGAGTTGAGCGATGAGGAAATTGAGACGCGCGATATCTGCGACGTCGCTTGTCCCGGTCAGGGAATTCCTGATGACAAGTTCCTTGAAGCCTTCAGGAAACGGCACGGTAATGAAGTCGATTTGCCTCATCTTCATGCCGGTTCCGCTCCCTTCGATCTCGGCTATGGCGGCATCGATCCCGTCTACGCTTGTACCGCTCATTAAACCGATTACGAGACGCGACTTCTTTTCAAAGAGTTCGACAAGCTGTTTCATTCTGGCTCTGTTTTCTGCTATCTTTTTTCATGAATAAGAAAAACGATATTGCCGGCGACTTACTGATCGGCGCACACATGTCGGTCGCCGGCGGACTTTACACGGCCTTTCAAAGAGCCGACCGCGTCGGATGTACCGCGCTGCAGATTTTCACGAAAAATTCAAATCAGTGGAACGACCCTGCGCTGACCGCTGAAGACATCGCAAAATACCGCGATGCCGAGAATAAATCAAAGGTCAGGCTGGTGGTTTCACACGATTCGTACCTGATAAACCTCTGCGGCGCCACACAGGAGCTCCTCTTGCGGTCCAGAAAAGCATTCATAAACGAGATCGAGAGGTGCAGGCTGCTCGGTATCCGTTATGTCATTTTTCATCCCGGTGCCCACACGACACAGGACAGGAAGTCGGCTCTTAAGCTTGTTTCAAAGAGTCTTAACTATGCACATGATGCAACTGCCGGAGCTGCTGTCGTGACACTCATCGAGACAACAGCGGGTCAGGGCACTAACGTCGGAAGTTCGTTCGGGGAAGTCGCCGAGATAATCTCAGGCGTGAAGAGTCAGAAAAGAGTGGGTGTCTGTATCGATACCTGTCATATTTTCGCCGCAGGTTATGACATCCGCAACCGGGCGGGATATGATAAGACCATGGAAGAGTTCGAGCAAACGCTGGGCTTCCCACTTCTTCGCGCGATTCATTTCAACGACGCAAAAAAAACGCTTAACTCTCACGTCGACAGGCACGAGCATATCGGGAGAGGAGAGATCGGAAAACAAGCTTTTGGTTTCTTCATTAACGACGAAAGGCTCGTTGACATACCTAAGATTCTCGAAACCCCGAAAGGCGACGACGGCTTTAGTATGGATGTAGAGAACCTCAAAGTGCTCAGGTCGCTGGCGAAAAAGAGCTGAGCCATTTATCGCGATCGTGTTCGAATACCGTACCGGATCCCTGTACGTATGTCAGTCGCAACTGCCCCGTGTCAACGATGTGACTCCCGGTATTCACCTGGGACAGCCGAACCTTCACGCTCACTCCGCCATTTGCGGCGCGCTCACGCGGCAGAAGGATATAGACGGTTCTTTTGCCCCCATCCTTGGTGGCGCAAGTGAAATCTCTTTGAGATGGCGTCGCCTGTCATCGGTGAAAGCATAAGCTGGTTTTGTCAGATAATCGTAAACCTGCGTTCAGTCAGAAACTTTGCGGTCTCAACGAACAAAACCATAGAGATCCTTATTGGACGATGGAGACAAATAATAAATAGAGAACCGCTATCCGCAACTTTAGCCTAAGCCTTTATAACTCCGAGGCTTTTCCCGACCTTCACGAATGCGTTTATAGCTTTATCGATATTCTCTTTTGAGTGCGCAGCAGACAACTGTACTCTTATCCGCGCCTGTCCTTTAGGCACAACAGGATAAGAGAAGCCTATCACGTAGATACCTTCTTTCAGCAACGCATCTGCGAAGTCTGTGGCGAGTTTTGCTTCGTAGAGCATTATCGGAATGATCGGGTGTTCGCCAGGGGTAATCTGGAATCCGCGCTTCGTCATTTCCGCACGGAAGTATTTAGTATTGGACTCCAGTCTGTCGCGCAGTTCGGTGGTCGACTCGAGCAAATCGAATACCGTAATCGCCGCACTCACTATCGGTGGGGGAAGTGTGTTCGAAAAAAGGTACGGTCTCGATCTTTGCCTCAGGAATTCTATGATCTCTTTACGTCCGCTGGTGAACCCGCCCGATGCGCCGCCCGCAGCTTTCCCGAGCGTGCTCGTAATTATATCCACACGTCCCATTACGTTCCTGTACTCGATGCTCCCGCGGCCGGTCTTGCCGACAAATCCAGTCGCGTGCGAATCGTCTACCATGACCAGTGCCCCATACTTATCCGCCAGGTCGCATATCAAATCGAGCTTCGCAATATCACCATCCATGGAGAAAACGCCGTCGGTAGCAACCAGTTTGAATCGTGATGCCGAAGCTTCCTTAAGCTTCGTCTCGAGGTCGGCCATGTCGGCATGTTTATATCTGAATCTTGCCGCCTTCGAACCGCGTATCCCGTCTATGATGCTCGCATGATTGAGCTCATCTGAGATTATCGCGTCCTCCTCGGTGAGGAGCGGTTCAAAGACTCCGCCGTTGGCGTCGAAACATGCGACGTACAGGATAGTATCTTCGGTTCGGAGAAATTTCGAAATCTTATCCTCGAGCTCCTTGTGAATATCCTGAGTCCCGCAAATAAATCTTACGGACGACATTCCGTACCCTCGTTCGTCGAGTCCGCGTTTTGCCGCCTCGATGACTTTAGGATGACTCGAAAGTCCCAAGTAATTGTTCGCGCAGAAGTTCAACACCTCTTTCCCGCCGGAAAGCCTGACGGTACCGCCTTGAGGAGAAGCGATTATGCGTTCGTTTTTGTAGAGGCCTGCATTCCTGATTGACGTCAGTTCGTTGGCAAGGTGTTCCTTGAATTTCCCGTACATCTGGCAGTCTCCGTAGGTTTAGTTGTTTGAGGCATTTGTAAGGCCCCGTTTCGGTTAACGTATGATCGGATACAAGTTCACCATGGCACAGTTTAGTCAAGGGGGTATGAAAAATCAATTCTCTGTGTCGGGGCTCATTGAACGCGGTTGCATCTTCCTTTCGCAGGAAGTATTTGACAAGGGAAGTGATGTCCCCTTTCCGCTCGCGAAGCGGCGGGACGAATATTCGTATCACGTTCAGGCGATAATACAAATCCTTACGGAATTTTTCGTCCCTGACCAGCCTGGCAATCGCGCGATTGGTATCCGCAAGTACCCGGATGTCGACCTTCAGTGTGTCGGTCCCGCTAACTCAGTTGAATTTCCCGGATTGAAGAACGCGAAGCAGCTTCGTTTGAAAGAACTCGCTTATTTCCGCGATCTCTTCCAGGAAGATCGTCCGGTGGTCCGCTGCTTTGAACAGTCCCTTCTTCGTCTTGTTCGCGCTTGTGTAGGCGCCTTCCTCATGACCGAAAAGTTCGCTTTCAAGAAGAGACTCCGGAATTGCTCCGCAGTTAATTGCAACGAATGGTTCCCGGCTTCTGCCGCTAAACTTGTGTATTGCCTCCGCGATCAGTTACTTGCCTGTGCCGCTCTCCTCAAGTATCAGAATCGTCGCGTCGCTCGCTGCGACTTTCAAGGCCAGTTCAATCACCCTCTTCATCGCTTCGAGGAGGGAGTCCCGTATTGCAAGCACGACTATTAAAGAGTCCATTGCGACCGGGCCGCGAAGTCCGAATTCCATATGGCTGAATTCGGAATCGACCCCTGCCAGCGGCTTGCTTAAGGCGACCATTACAGCCACCACAACTGCCTCTGCTGCCGCGCCTTGTTTCATCGTTCGACTGACCATCATGTGCTAGACGTCGATGGTTCGACGCCGTATGGCGAATCAATCCTAATACTCGATTGATGTCATTGCAAGTTCACTGGATCCGCCCGACAACTGCCCATCCCTTCGTCGCATCTCGATGGGTCTAATCTTGCAGACCCACCGGGAATTTGCTGCAATAGCCCTACAATGTCCGCTCCTTGACTTTTCGGCGCAATAAACCCTGATGATAATTCTTTATGGGGAAGAGATGTCATGGTATGAAAAGATGTGAGTAGATGGAAAAACGCCGGCGCGCCGTCGAAGCGCGCCGGTTACAGCGGAATTACAATTCAGTCTCCTTCATCTCGCGCCTGAACTTCTCTTCGAATATCGTGTAGAGAGTAGGAATAAATATCAGGGTCAGAAATGTCGAAACGGTGAGGCCGCCGATGACTGCAATCGCCAATGGAGCCTGCGAGCGATCGCCGCCCATTCCGAACGCCATCGGCAGGAGTCCGATAACGGTTGCAAGGGAAGTCATCAGAATCGGCCGCAGTCTGGTCCTGCCGCCGAGCGTCACTGCCTCGTGCAGCTCCATGCCCGATTTACGAAGTCTGTTGATGTAGTCCACCAGAAGAATTCCATTCGATACCACAATCCCAACCATCACTATCACGCCTTCGAATGATGTAACCGAAAGCGACGTATTGCTCAGGAACAGAGCCCAAATGACCCCGACCAGGCCAAGCGGAACGGTGAACATGATGATGAAAGGATCCACCAGCGATTGGAACTGGGAGGCCATCACCATGTATACCATAACTATGGCAAGCGCGAGGGCGAGCAAAAGAGACCTGAACGTGCTCTTCTGCTGCTGTATGTTTCCGCTCTGTTTAACCTGGAACCCGGTCGGGATTTCCAGCTTGTTAAGCCTGTTCTGGATGTCGGCTGAAACGCTGCCCAGATCTCGTCCGGTGACGTTGGCGGTTACATCGATAATCCTCTGCTGGTATTTCCTGTCGATCTCAACCGGGGTCTTGGTCATTACCACTTTTGCGATATTTCCGAGTTCCACAAGCTGGCCGCTGGAGCTTGGAACTGTCAACTTGCCTATATCGCTTATGTGGTTACGGTCCTTCCTGTCGAGGCGTACCAGGATATTATACTGGTTGCCGGTATGCGGGTCCGTAAACTGCGACGCGACCGTACCATCAATTGCAGTGGCGACGGTGTTAGCCACCTGCTCAACGTTCACCCCGAGCGCACCCGCTTTCACGCGGTTGATGACCACCTTCAGCTCCGGCATGTCGGGGTCCATGCTTATTTGTGCATCGGTCGCACCGGGAGTCGTCTTGACTATGTCGTCAACCTCACGTGCAAGTCTCATACCGGTATGGAGGTTGTACCCCATTATTTCGACATCGATCGGCGCAGCCGAGCCGAAGTTCAGCAGGAAGTGCAGGAAGCCGCCCGGCGCAAGGTACATCTTCGCTCCCGGCATCGCCATCAGCTTCGGCCTGAGCGCATCCATAATCTGTTCCTCCGAACGGCTCCTCTCCGTCGGCGGGACAAGCTCCACTTGTATGTTTGCCGCGTACTCCCCGGCGTTCTGGCTGAACAGGTTCCCGCTCTTCTCGGACGGTACGCCTATATCGGAAATGATCGTCTTCGTCTCAGGGACCTCTTTCCTGATAAGGTCCTCGACTTTCTCTACATACTTTTTTGTTTCCCTCAGCCGTGTCCCGACAGGGAGTTTGACGGTTATCCCGAACTGGCTCTCATCGGTATTTGGAAAGAATTCCGTCCCGACAAACTTAAATAGCAGAAATGACAGCACGGCAAAGCCGAGAACGATCCCCACGACTTCCCGTTTGTGCCTCAATGCCGTCGAGATCACTTTCTGATAATTATTATCGAGGCTTTCGAAAAAGCTCTTCGAATATAACTTCAGCCTGCCGAACATATTCGCCGACCCCGGCTCGATTTCCTTTTCCGGCTCCAGAATCCGGTAACAGAGGAGGGGAGTGACGGTTCTCGACACAAAGAAGGAGGCGAACAAAGCCACGCTTATCGTGAGAACAAGCGGCATGAAGAGCAGCTGCGCGATGCCAGAAAGGAAAATAACGGGGAGGAACACTATCACCGTGGATAGCGTGGAAATGAAAATCGGTCCGGCAACCTCGAGTGCCGCGTCGAGTGTCGCCTGCATTCTGCTTGAGCCAGTCGTCTTCATGAGACTGAAGTGGCGTGTTATGTTCTCCAATTCGACGATCGAATCGTCCACCATCCTTCCGACTCCAAGCGCCAATCCGCCGAGCGTCATTATGTTCAACGAATTCCCGCTGAACCTGAAGAAGACAAAAGTCACCAGTATGGAGAGCGGAATGGCTATAAAGATGACTACCGCGCTCTTGAAGTCTCTCAGGAAAAGGAGAATGACTACAGTGGCGAGGAGCGCTCCAAGGATCGCTTCCTGCTCCAGTCCGTTTATGGATTGCTTTATGTAAGTGCTCTGGTTGAAAGCAAGTGAGGCCTTAACGGAACTCGGAACCCCCTGCAACTTCGGGATTTCTTTTAGTATCTCGTCGACAACCTGAACGGTGTTCGCATCCGGGGATTTTTGAACGCGAAGGATGACGCCGTTCTTTCCGTTCACCCGGAGAAGCTCGGTCTGCTCCTGGAAGGAGTCTTCGACTTTTCCGATATCGCCGATCGTTATCGGATCGCCGTTGACGTCCTCCACGACAATGTTTTCCATCGGCTTGACCAGGTTGAACTGGCTTTCTGTCGTCAGAGAGTAGTCGTACGTCCCGGTCTTCAGATCGCCGGATGGAAGTATCAGGTTGGAATTAGCGACCGCTTGCGTGACCGCAGTGATAGGAATGTTGAGCGCCTGGAGTTTGCTCCTGTCTACTATGACGTGGATTTCCCTTATCTTTCCGCCGGCGACAGCCGCCTGGGCGACGCCGGGGAGATGCTCCAGCTGAGGCTCTATCGTATTATAAGCAAGATCATAAAGTGCGCGCTGTCCCATGTTGCTGCTCAGAACCACCGTGCACACGGGAATGTTGGATATGTCGAACTGAAGCGCGATCGGTTGGGACACGCCCGGAGGTAAGAGTTCCAGCTCTCTGTTTATCTTTTGAATTATGTCGACCAAACCTACGTCTGTGTTCGTGCCCCAGTTGAAATAGACGAATATCTGGGATATGCCTTCGCGGGTTCGCGACTGGACATAGTTGATGTCGTTGGTGCTGCTGACCGCCCGCTCGAGAGGAACAGTCACCGACTGTTCCATATCTGTCGGAGCAGCACCATTGTAGAACGTTATCACTGAAATCACCGGTATCTGTATGTTCGGCAGCATGTCTATAGGAAGCTGCAGAAACGACACCAGTCCCAGAACGAATATCGCTATCGATCCCATCAACGTCGAGATGGGATATTTCAGTGCAAGTCGAGTTAACCACATATGGCTACCTCGCCTTCTTCACATACCCGTAACCCCCACATGGTTACTGAACCAGCTGCGGCTTCTTTGTGCATCTTGTCCATCGTTACCTCTTTCTTTCCAGTGCAGCCGGGGAAGTCGCAAAAAGCCCGAGCCGCGGTTAAATCCGTAAACTCAAAAACTCAGTCTCATCTCCTTTCATTGCAGGGCCACAAACTCCGGAAACTGTTCGATATTCAATTTCTGAAATTCGCGGCCCGGTTATTCTTAAACCCGTTGCTCAAGGGAGCGGTGCATCTTTCAGGCTTAGCCCTCTTCCTCCCGTTTGATCTCTCTCTTAAATCTCTCCTCAAAAATCGTGTAAAGTGTCGGAACGAAAATCAGCGTCAGGAAGGTCGAGACTGTGAGACCGCCGATGACGGCGATCGCAAGAGGTGCCTGCGACGAGTCGCCGCCCATTCCGAGCGCCATCGGGAGCAGACCAAGTACCGTCGCCAGCGATGTCATCAGGATCGGGCGAAGCCTCGTCCTTCCGCCGAGCGTGACTGCCTCGTGGAGCTCGACTCCCCGTTTCCTCAAACGGTTGATGTAATCGATCAGCAATATTCCATTCGACACCACGATACCTACCATCACTATCACTCCTTCGAATGAAGTGACAGACAGGCTCGTGTTTGTCAGGAACAATGCCCAGACTACGCCGGCCAATCCAAGCGGGACCGTGAACATGATGATGAACGGATCGACGAGCGATTGGAACTGCGAGGCCATGACCATGTAAACCATGATGATAGCCAGCAGCAGGGCAAGGAGGAGTGACCGGAACGTGCTCTTCTGTTGCTCGATGTTCCCGCTCTGCACTACCTGGAAGCCCGTGGGCACGTCAAGCTTGTTCAGACGCGACTGAATCACGGAAGACACCGTGCCGAGATCGCTGCCGGTAACGTTCGCTGTCACGTCGATGATCCTCTGCTGGTACTTACGGTCGATTTCCACGGGGGTATTCGTCATGACTACCTGCGCGATATTCCCGAGTTTGACAAGCTGTCCGTTCGCACTCGGTACGGTCAGTCTGCTTATATCGTCGATGCGGTCCCGGTCGGTCGAATCGAGACGAACCAGGATATTGTACTGGTTTCCACTTTGCGGGTCGGTATACTGAGATGCAACTGCTCCGTCAATTGCGGTAGCCACCGTATTTGCCACATCCGCGACATTGACGCCGAGTGCTCCTGCTTTGACCCTGTCGACCACGACCTTAAGCTGGGGCATGTTCGGATCCATGCTTATCTGCGCATCGGTAGCTCCGGGGGTGGTCCTGACAATATCCAAAACCTGGTGCGCGAGGTTCATACCGGTCTTCAGATTGTAACCCATAATTGAAACATCGATCGGTGCGTTGGAACCGAAGTTCAGCAGGAAATGCAGGAATCCGCCTGGTGCCAAGAATATCCTCGCGCCGGGAAGCGCCATCAGCCTCGGTCTCAGTGCATCCATTATCTGCTGCTCGGATCTCGTTCTCTGTGTTGGGTCTGTCAATTGGACCTGAATGTTCGCAGCGTATGTCCCGGGGTTCTGGCTGAACAGGGTCCCGCTCTTTTCGTTCGGTACACCGATATCTGAAATGATCTTTCTTGTCTCGGGTGCATACTTCCTGATAAGATTCTCGACATTGGCAACGTACCTCTCGGTCCGCTCAATGCGAGTGCCGACGGGGAGTTTTACCGTAACAGAAAACTGGCTCTCATCGGTGTTCGGGAAGAACTCGGTCCCAACGAACTTGAAAAGGAAGAACGATGCGACCGCGAAACCTGCGACGCCATAAATTACCTGTTTCTTATGCCCGAGCGCATATCCGATGATTCTCTGATAGGTGTTGTCGAGATCGTCGAAGAACTTCTTCGACGTCAACTTCGCCCTGTCGATAAACTTCGTGGAATTGGGGTCTATTTCTTCCTCCGGCCGAAGTACTCTGTTGCAGAGAAGGGGAGTGACCGTCCGGGAAACGAAGAACGATCCGAAGAGCGCCACGGTTATCGTGAGGACGAGAGGAAGGAATAGCAGCTGCGCGATTCCCGACAGGAAGATCACCGGCAAGAAAACGATTACCGTCGACAAGGTGGAGATGAAGATCGGGCCGGCAACCTCAAGCGCGGCATCGAGTGTCGCCTGCATCTTGCTCACCCCGGTGTTGCCGATCAGGTTGAAGTGGCGTGTTATGTTTTCGAGCTCGACGATGGAATCGTCCACCATACGGCCCACACCGAGTGCAAGTCCTCCGAGCGTCATAATGTTCAGAGAGCTTCCGCTGAACCTGAAGAAAATGAACGCCACGAGTATCGACAGAGGTATCGCTATGAAAATTACAAGCGCACTTCTCAAATCCCGTAGGAAAAGGAGTATTACGATTGTCGCAAGGAGCGCTCCCATCGCCGCTTCCTGCTCCAGTCCGCTTATCGACTGCTTGATATATGTACTCTGATCAAAAGCAACGGAAGACTTAACGCTTGCCGGTACACCCTGCAGTTTCGGAAGTGCAGCCATGACTTCCTTTACCACCTGAACGGTATTCGCATCTGGCGATTTCTGCACGCGAAGGACGACGCCGTTCTTGCCGTTCACCCTTAAAACCTCGGTCTGCTCCTGGTATGAATCCTCGACTCTGCCGATGTCCCTTATTCGTATCGGTGTGCCGTTCACAACCTTGACGACAATGTTCTCCATCGGCTTGACCAGGCTGAACTGGCTCTCGGTAGTTAGCGAGTAATCGTACATTCCGGTCTTCAGGTCGCCGGAAGGAAGGATCAGGTTCGAGTTAGCGACCGCCTGTGTCACCGCTTCGATAGGTATGTTAAGGGCCTCGAGCTTGCTTCTGTTTATGACAAGGTGAATTTCCCTGATCTCACCGCCGGCAACGGCCGCCTGTGCCACACCAGGAAGATGCTCAAGCTGAGGCTCGATCACGTTGTATGCAAGGTCGTACAGATCGCGAGGATCCATGTTGCTGCTCAGAACGACGGTGCAAACAGGTATGTTGCTTATATCGAACTGCAGCGCCACCGGCTGGGAAACGCCGGGAGGTAGAAGCTCCAGGGCTCTGTTCACCTTCTGTATTATATCGACCAGGCCGACGTCTGTGTTCGTCCCCCAGTTGAAGTACACCATGATCTGCGACATCCCTTCGCGGGTGCGCGACTGGACATAACTTATGTCGTTAGTACTGCTGACTGCCCGTTCGAGAGGTACGGTGACCGATTGCTCCATGTCCGTCGGTGCCGCTCCGTTATAGAAGGTTATCACGGATACCACCGGTATCTGGATATTCGGCAACATATCAATCGGGAGCTGCAGAAAAGAAACCAAGCCAAGAACCAAGATGGCTATGGACCCCATCAGCGTAGAGATGGGGTATTTAAGTGCAAGCCGCGTTAGCCACATATAATTATCTCGCCACCCTGACTTTCATTCCGTCATGTACCATATCATATCCCATGAATACAACCTGGTCGTTCTCAGTTATCCCGGAGAGAATCTGATCGAGGTTATCATGGTTGACACCTATTTTCACATAAGTTTTGTGAACCACGTCGCCGCTGCCCAGAGTGTAAACGTAACTCCCGGAGCTGTCTTTCAAGACAACCTGTGTCGGGAGGATCATGGTGTTGGCGGCTTTGTCATAAACAAGGTCGACGTTGGCGAACATACCTGGCTTGAGCAGACCGTTTGGATTATTTATGTCTACCTCAACCGGCATCGTTCGTGTCGAAAGGTCGAGCTGCTGACTGATCCGGGTGATCTTCCCGTGGAAAACCATTTTGGGATAGGCATCGACTGTAATCTGGACGTCCTGGACCTGTGGAAGGATAGGGATATCCTCTTCCAGAACGTCGACCATCACCTTCACTTTGTTTATGTCAGCCAGATAGAAGAGCGTGGAACTTGAAGAATTAGTTGAGGCAGTGACATAAGTTCCCGGGTCGAAGAATCTTCTCGTGATATAGCCGCTGAAAGGGGCCTCGACGCGGCAATACCCAAGCTGAACCTGAGCATTTTTCAATGTCGCGGATGCCGCCTCATCCTGTGCAAGGGCGACCTTGTAAGCTGTCTCCGAATTGTCAAGATCCTGTCTGGCTATAAGGTTCTGCGAGAGAAGGCTCTTGTCTCGCTCGTAAGTCAGCTTGGAATTCGAGAGCGTGGCTTCCGCCTGAAGGAACGCGGCTCTTGCCTGTCTCGCGTTCTCCGAATAGATGGTTGTGTCTATGAGCGCCAGCACCTGCCCCTTATGGACGTAGTCCCCTATATCGACATATTCTCTCTCGATGTTTCCATTGACTCGAGGGAATATGTTTGATTCCTGTATCGCGGATATGTTCCCGGAGAAGGACAGCGTTTTCTCGATGGAACCCACTTTCGCTTTCTCCACCTGGATAGTCGGAACCGGGCGCACGACTTTCGCTGCCTGGTCCGCGTTCGTCTTGATTCTGAAATAAACGAGTAGAATTAGCAGGAGTACGATCACTGCCGAAAAGATATATACACGTTTTTGGTTTCTGCTCATTTAAGATCCTATTTGTTGTCGTTATCGCCCTTGCATTCGCCTGTTCAGCGAATCGAGCTTGATTTGTTGCTGCGGTGTCAGTATTGATTTTATCATCCCCTGGGTTGAATCGATCTGGCTTTTCATTTCCGACTTAAAGTTCTTCCTGATCGCTTGAAACTTCGGGTGCACATACGTGATTATCGAATCGAGCTGTCGCTGCTGGCCTGTCGACAGACCGAGCTCTTCGGTCATATAGTTTATAAACTTCGTCTTACCGAAATGCGATTCGCGGGATTGGAACGCAAGCCTGTCCACCACGACTCCGGCTATTCCTCCGACGATTAACGAAAAGACTATCGCCGCCAAGAGAGTTCGTTTCGTAATCACTTTATTTGTTCCTCAATACAAGTTCGAGTACCTGGTCGTTTGAAAGGCTGGTTTGCTCCATAGAGCTTCTCTCGATCCTGTCGAGTTTCCCAACCATGTCTACCGAGCTGATCTTCGGACGGCTGAAAAGCTGGATCGCAATGAGGACGATAGCCATCAGAGTGGCAAGACTTATGATGATATCCTCGAGAGCGATGCGAATCCCCATGGCTGGTTCCGGCTTCCGCTCCTTTCTCAGTTCGGCGACAACCGAATAATTGAACCTCTGGTCCGGCTGAATCGAAAACGACCGCTCAAGCAAGTCTTGGATCCTCATGAGTCTCTCGATCTCCCCCGTGCATATGCGGCACGAGCCGAGGTGAGACTCGAAATCCTGGAGCTCATCAGGGTTCATCTCGTCGTGGACGTAGTCGTCGACGTCAGCAATGTAGCGGCAGCTATTTCCCATAGTTAAGCCTCTCAGTTAGTTTATCGCGGAGTATCTGTCTTGCGCGGAACACGCGCGTCTTCGCGGTCCCGATGCTGATCTTCAGTAGCTTGGAAATCTCGCTGTAACTCAAACCGTCGATCTCCCTCATCGTCACAGCCACACGGAGGATAGAGGGGAGGTTTTCCATCTCTTTCCGCACGATCTCTATGCTCTCTCCTGAATCGTAAATGTTGACCGGATCGCTTGCAGTGCCCGTCTCAATCTGCTCCTGTACGTCATAGTCATCATTCCTGCTGAAGACTTCCGTGAAATTGAATATTCGCTTGATTTGCTTTCGTCTTATCTCGTCCCGGCACAGGTTGACGGTAATTCTTATCAGGTATGTGTAGAATGACGAGTCTCTTCGGTACCGCCTGATGGAGTTAAATGCCCTGGTGAAAGCTTCGTGCGAAATTTCCTCGACGTAACCTCTGCCGAGGATCGAATAAACCGTCGCAGCGACCTTTCCCTTGTATAGATCGATGATCTCGGAGAATGCGGCCTCATCGTCCGCGAGGGCGCGATCGATGAGCTCCTTTTCCTTGATCCTCTTGTCATACGACTTCGGTGAAATAGACGATCCTGAGGCGCTGCGGTTCAGTTTGTCGACCATAATTTTTTGTGTTGACAATTTTGTTGAATGCCAATAAATTTCCAAGTGTTATGGGTCTTGAGATAAGAGGAGTTAGTAAGCTGTTCGGTTCAAAAACAGCTGTCGATAATATATCGTTCCAGATTAATGAACCTAGCGTCGTAGGTTTTCTTGGTCCCAATGGGGCAGGGAAGACGACAACGATGAGAATGATCACCGGGTATCTCGCCGCCACCGAGGGAGAGGTAGCCATAGACGGCCTGCGCGTCGATCAGGCCCACGTGGGCCTGAGGTCGAAGATAGGCTACCTTCCGGAGAGCAACCCGCTCTACACCGAGATGGAAGTCCATGAGTACCTCAAGTTCGCCGCCCAATTGTCCGGCCTGGATGCAGCCGCGACATCACAGCGGCTGGAATTCGTCGTTGAAAGGTGCGGTCTCAGGGAAGTCCTGTACGATCCCATCTACAGGCTCTCGAAAGGGTACAAGCAGCGCGTCGGGCTCGCTCAGGCGATGATACACGACCCGGAGATCCTGATTCTTGACGAGCCCACTTCGGGGCTCGACCCCAATCAGGTGATCGGGATACGGGGCCTCATATCCGAACTGGCTAAAGAAAAATTCGTCGTGCTTTCCACCCACATTCTTTCCGAAGTGCAAGCGCTTTGCAATCGCGTCCTCATCATAAACAGGGGAAAGCTTGTTCTTGATGCGACCGCCGATGAGCTGAAACACAGGAATACGGGCTTGCTCTCGATCGTGGTGAAGACCGAACTCCCGGCAGAGAAGGTTGCCGAGACTTTCGAGAAGGCGCTGGAGCCCAACCGCTGCTCCGCCAAAAAGAGCGGCGGTAACGTCAACGTCCAGCTTTCCCTGAAAGACAGTGATGAAGTGCGCGAGAGGGCCTTCGACCTCTGTGTCTCCAACAATTTCAAGATGCTGGGGCTGAGCAACTCGGGAACCGACCTTGAGAACATATTCAGAGAATTAACGCTAGGTTCAGATGAAACAGGACAGCAACAATAGTTTGAAAGTTCTCCTGAAGAAGGAGATGCTCATAGCTCTAAAAACTCCCTCCGCCTATGTGGTGATTATTGTATTCCTTTTGATCTCCGGATACTTGTTCGCCGACGGACTTTTCCTTTCTAACGTCGCTACACTTCGGCCGTTCTTCTCACTAACCGGAATCCTGTTCCTATTCTTTATCCCCGCGCTTACTATGAGATCGTTCTCGGAAGAATTCAGGAACGGCACGCTCGAAGTGCTTGTGACACACCCTGTGAGCCGCACAAGGCTGATCGCAGCGAAGCTTCTTTCGAGTTACCTGATTGTGGTAGCCACTCTCGTTCCGACAATTTTTTACGTTGTCGTAGTCGCAAGCCTCGGCAACATCGACCCGGGGACCGCGTTTGCCGGATATCTAGGTCTCTTGTTTCTGGCCGCAGGGTACGTCTCGGCAGGCGTTTTCGCCTCGAGCCTCACCCAAAACCAGGTGGTGGCTTTCATTATCGGATTATTCATACTCTTTATCTTTTTCATCCTCGATAAGGTTACGGCCCTAACAACGGGTCCCGTTGCATATATAATGCAATACGCCAGCTCAGATTTTCATCTGGCAAGTTTTTACAAGGGCGCAATAGACTTTAGAGACGTCGTGTACTTTCTGGGCGTGACTATCTTCTTCTCAACCATGACGTCCAAGTGGTTGGAGCTTAGATTCAAATGAGAAAATCCACTCGCGACACAATCATACAGGCCATCCTATATTTCGTGGTAATCATCCTCGTAAACGTTGTCGTAAGCGGATGGTTCTTCAGGCTCGACCTGACGCGAAATCACATAAACACCTTGTCGCCAGCTACCGAGAAGCTTCTCCGGAGTCTCAAAGACCGGATGATCGTTCGTGTCTATTTCAATGCAGATCTCCCTTCGCCTTATAACGCAAATCGGCTGGCCCTCATCGACATGATGCAGGAGTTCAGAAGCCTCTCGGACGGGAAGTTTGACTACGACATAATCAACCCGAAGAACGACAAGGAAATAGAAAAAGCTACTTCGGATGGAATCCCGCAGGTACAGGTCCAGGTTGTAAACAACGACAAGCTTGAAGTCAAGCGCGCGATGATGGGTCTCGTCATGGAGTACCAGGCAAGAAAGCAGGTGCTTCCGGTAATCGAGAACATGTCCAACCTCGAGTACGAAATGGCATCCCGGATTGAACGGCTTATCAACCCTCGAAAGAAATTAATAGGGATCGCCCAGGGGAACGGAGAGCCCTCGTTCCAGGAAATTCAGCAGGCCGAGCAGGCACTTTCCCACAGGTATGATGTTATTCCGGTAGACTTCTCGAAACCCGTGCCGGATTCGCTTTCGGCGCTCATCATAATCCAACCCACCACTGCATTTGCCGATTCACAGCTGTACTATCTTGACCAGTACATGATGGACAGGGGAAGGGTGGCGTTTTTGACGAGCATGGTGAACGCTTCGATGCAGAGTGAGTTCGCTACAAATCTTTCGCTCAACCTGTCGCATCTCTTCCACTCCTACGGTTTCGGTATCAAGAAGAATCTGGTACGCGATGCCGTCTGCGCTTCCGTTTCCGTAATTCAGCGAGAAGCCGGGATGACGATTCAGACCGCTGTCCCAAACCCATACATACCGATCGTGAGCCATCTTGATAAGGATTTTGTTCTCACTCAGGATCTGCACCAAATCATCATGCCGTTTTCAAGCGAAGTCGATACTTCGTACGCCGACAGTCTTCATATCAAAGTTTTACCCTTCGCGGTCTCAAGTTCGCGGAGCGGCACCCAGGAGAACATCTACGATCTGAACCCCACTGCAAATTTCACGAGGGCGATGTTCGAAAAACACAACCTGCTTCTCGGTGCTGCCTTTACCGGCAAAATACACTCGGCGATTCCAGACACCGATCATTACGTCAAGGCAAATCCCGGGCGTAAGACCGTCGGCAATGAAAGAGTCATCGTAATGGGCAGCGGAGATTTCATAGAGGATGCTTTCCTGGGAAACCCGGAAAACCTTTCCATATTCCTCAATACCGTCGACTATTTGACGGACAACGTAGGCCTCATTTCCATACGTTCGAAAAATTTCCTCCCTCCGCCACTTCGGCCCGTTTCCGACACGACAAAGTCCATAACGAAAGATCTCATCGTGGCCTTCCCGCCCCTTCTCGTTCTTGCGATCGGGCTCTTCTATTGGAGAAAGACCGTCATACGTCGGAGAAAATACAAAGAATCCTTCGCCCAGAAAGATAGTGATGTAAATGAGCAAAACAACTAAGATATTGATTGCGGTAGTAGTGGTGTTTGCCGCAATCTACGCCATCCAGCGCTTTACGTCAAGAAACTCTACGACAGAAATATCCCGACCGTTCGCAGGCGTCGATACTGCCAAGGTAAATCTTGTCAGGATAGATTATTCGAAGGACATTACGATCGAAAGGAACAACGGCATCTGGGACATTACATCACCGGTAAGTTCCCCCGCTTCTCCCGGGCAGATGAGCCTTCTCCTAACGCGTTTGGCAGCGGACCCGACAGCGACTGTCGTAGCGGACAACCTCTCGGACAGCTCTGCCTACGGGCTAGGTAACGGCGCGCCGTTCGCCAGCTTCGGAACCTCAGGAGGGAAGACCGTTACTATGCGCATAGGTGACGTGACTCCGGACTTCACTGGATGCTATGTTCAAATTGAAGGGGACTCGAAAATATACCAGTTGTCGACCAACCTGAGAAGTCTCATCGGCCAACCGCTCACAGAATGGCGTGATAAGCAGATTTTCAGCTTCTCCGTCTCAAGCGTAGAGGATGTCGACCTCGCACTCGGCGATACTCTCTTTCACTTCTTCCACAGGGATACCACCTGGAAGGTAAACAATATCCCTGTTCCACAATCTGAGGCAGAAGGGATCGTGGGTAGATTGATCGGGTCCAGGGCGCTCGGATTCATCGACAGCACCATCCCACCGGCCAAGGTCATTGTCGATTACGGAATAACCCTTAACAACAGGGATCACATCGCAGGCCAGATATTCAAATCGGCCGAGTCCGAAGCAACCGTTGGGCAGATTTGCCTTTCGAACTCGGCCGACCATCAGACTTACACCGTCAGCTCGATGCTTCCGCAAACGCTTCTGCAGCAATTGCGCGAATTGCAGATCGACTACTTGACCAAACGCAAGTCGTAATCGGTTTTCTGACTCATCGGGATCGTTACTGCCTTCTGGCCACTCGAAGCCATAGTCAAATTCTGGTCGGAATTTCCCGAGAGACGAACGACCTTCCCGTGAGCATAATCGAATATGGCGGTTCCTGATATAGTTCCACTGCCGTTAATTGCAAAGTCAATCCCTTGATATGATGTTGCGCCTTTCAGGCCAACCTGCCCGGTAAATGTAATCCTGACGCACGGTAATCCTTCGACCGTTTCCTTATCGACGAGTTTGTAGTTGGAATTGGTTGTCACCATAATGCTTCCTTCGCCGCCTCCTGTTTGCACCGTGTCCACTTTGGTCTGCGCCCAGGTAGATCCGGTACTCACTTCTTTGTCGGGAAGTCTGAAGAAGAAGTTGCCGAAGTCTTTCGTCTCACCCGCCTGCGTTTTGGCAAACGCCGAGTCGAGCCAGCGCGAGGATATCACGTTTCCGTCCGGATGAACCCGTGTTTCCTTGGTTTGCCCTACGGTAGGGGAAGTGGTCCTCGTCGTATCGCCGTTCGGCAATAGAGTGATATTTCTGCTTGAATCCACCGTAATGTCGTAGACTATATCGGATCCGTCCTTCGAACTCGTCATGCTGATACTCTGATCGGACTTAACAGACACCTTAGCCTGCTGCCCCATCATAGATTCAACGGTTTCCAGAGTAGTATGGGCCTTGTAGCGAACCGGTGTGGAGCCGGAAGCTTTGTACTCGAGTTTGTATTGAGCAAACGCGCCGATGTTCATTACCAGGACCGTGACAATTAATGCCGCTAATGATTTCAATTTACCTCCATTGTTTTTCGTTTAGTTGACTGTAGCTCCGACTTCAGCCCCGTTCAATGCTTCCAGAATGAGCTCCGCTACATCCTTCACTTCAACCGATTCAGCTTCTTTTGCTTTCACTCCGTCAGTGAGCATCGTCATGCAGAAAGGGCAGGCCGACGCAATCACGTCAGGGTTAGTCGCGAGCGCTTCTTCGGTTCTCTCGATATTTATTCTCTTGCCCGCTTTTTCTTCCATCCACATCCTCGCACCGCCGGCACCGCAACAGAAGCCCTTGTCTTTAGAGCGCTTCATCTCGATTAGTTTAGCCCCGTCCAACTTTCCTATTATTCTCCTCGGCTCATCGAATATGCCGTTATATCTTCCGATGTAACACGAATCGTGATAGGTAATGCGCGCTTTCTGCGAAGGCGTCATCTTCAATCTTCCAGACTCGATGAGATGGATGATGAACTGAGTGTGATGGACGACCTCGTACTTCCCGCCGAAATCCGGGTATTCGTTCTTAAGCGTGTTGAAGCAATGCGGACAGGTTGCAACAATCTTCTTAACTTTGTGCCTATTAAGGGTTTCGATGTTCTCCTTAATCAGCGTCTGGGCAAGATACTCATTGCCGCTTCTGCGAGCAGGATCTCCGGTGCATTTTTCTTCATTGCCCAGTATGGCAAATTTCACGTTAGCCAATTTCATCAATTGGACAAAAGCTCTTGCGACTTTCTGGTACCTCATGTCGAAACTCCCTGCGCATCCGACCCAATATAGCACATCGAACTCGTCATTTAAATTTGCTGCTGTCGGCACATTGTAGCCTTCGGTCCACTTCGCCCTGTCTCTCCAGTTGAACGCCCAAACGGTGTAATTGTTCTCGATGTTCTTATACGCGGCCGCGAGCTCCGGGGGGAAGCGCGATTCGTTAAGCACAAGATACCTTCTCATGTCGACGATGGCGTTAACGTGTTCGATCGTCACCGGACATTCTTCCATACATGCTCGACAAGTCGTGCACGACCACAGCTCATCTTCGTTTATATAGCCGTCCACCAGCATCATGTCCGGTGGATCGCTTTCCGCCAAGATATCAGGGGCCTTTTCCATCGTCCGACGGCGGATATCAGTAACGATCTTTCGCGGAGAAAGCGGCTTGCCTGTAAGGTAGGCCGGACAGACCGAGTTACATCTTCCACATTCAGTGCAGGTATACCCGTCGAGAAGTTGCTTCCAAGTCAGGTCCTCGATATCGCCCGCTCCGAATCTCGTTATATTCTCAGCTTCCAGATCAAGCGGCTTCAATTCACCTTTCGGCCGCAAACTTGAAAAGTAAACGTTGAAAGCGGATGAAACGATATGCAGGTGCTTAGAATAGGGAAGATAATTCAGAAATCCGAGAACGAGAAGAACATGAGACCACCAGAAAATTTCGAACAAGAGCGCCTGGGTCCCGTGTCCATATCCGAGGAAAAGCATTGAAATTGCGGACGAAACATACCGCCATCCGGCATCGAGTGTATCACCGGCACCCGGAGTCGACCTTTCGACCGCAATATGTGCTGCATTCTGAAGAAACATCGAAACCATGATCAGGAGAATCAGCGTAAGGATTAAGTTGGCATCGAACTTGGAATGCCTGTCACCCTGGAGCCGTTTCACACGCAGGATGTTCCTTCGAAAAAGGGCGAACAGGATTGACAGGATGACCAGCACCCCTAACGTATCCTGTGCGAAAACTAAAGGGCCGTAGATGGCCCCAAGAAATGCAAAAGAGAGATTCCTTCCTAATCCCTGCAGAAAACTCTCCAGAATTGCCGTCAGGAGGATCACAAACCCCCAGAAAATGAAGAAATGCATCCATCCCGCTGCGGGCTCACGCAGAAGTTTCTTCTGACCGAACACGATTGAAAGTACATTCTTGAGACGAGCGGGGAAGTTGTCGGTCCTTTCTTCGCCCTTACCGACTATCAGATAACTAACCAGCCTCTTTACGTTCAAACTGAAGAAGGCAAGTGCCCCGAGAAGAAGTAAAAGAAAGATGATTGTTCTCATTGTCACGACCTGATTTGAATGAATATATCCACACGAAGACATACAATCAATTGAGGAGTTCCAATTGAAGTTTTGCGCAACGGAATTTATATTCATTGCAATAGAATGTACTCAAAGAAGGTCTCGAAATAGCGGCTTAGGCTTTATGGGAAAGATAGTAGCCATAGCGAATCAAAAAGGCGGCGTTGGAAAGACGACGACGACCGTCAATGTTTCCGCGTGCATAGCCGCGATGGAGCGCAAGGTTCTCCTCGTGGACATAGATCCTCAATCAAATGCCACAAGCGCACTCGGGTTCGACAAGGAAAAAGAACATCTAAGCACCTATGATATACTCATCGGGTCGGCAGAGCCTTCGAGTTCAATTAAAGAGACCGCGCTCTCCTACCTGAAAGTAATGCCTTCTGACATCAACCTCGTCGGGGCCGAAATAGAACTCGTCGACATTGAAAACAGGGAATCGCTCCTGAAGAGCGCCCTTACTAAAATCAAGGATGAATTCGACTTTATCTTCATCGATTGCCCCCCTTCACTCGGGCTTCTTACCGTCAACGCGCTTGTTTCGGCCGACAGCGTCTTAGTGCCGGTTCAAACGGAATATTTCGCGCTCGAAGGGCTCGGTCAACTTTTGAACACAATTTCCAGGGTGAAACGCAGTCTGAATGCGAATCTAGAGCTCGAAGGTGTTCTTTTGACGATGTACGACTCTCGTTTAAAGCTCTCGAACCAGGTGGTTGAGGAGGTCCGCCGCTACTTCGACCAGCGCGTTTTTAAAACCGTCATCGGACGGAATGTTCGACTAAGTGAAGCTCAGAGCTTCGGGAAGCCGATCATACTCTACGACGCCGCTTCGCTCGGGGCAAAACACTACATGGAACTCGCGAAGGAGCTGATGGGAAGGAACTCAAAACCATTAGCTCATCAAGAAGCCCCACAGCCTCCGCAGGAAGAGAAAGCCAGCGTCAGGGATAGAGAGAATGAAACGACATGAAATCTAACGTCCGTCTTGGCAGGGGCTTAGATGCACTGATCAAAAGAGATTCCGAACAACAATACCAGGCACCTTCTGCGCCTGTTCCCCATCAACCATCGATTAATTCTACATCGAGGATATCTGTCGCCAGGATCCGCGCCAACAAGTTCCAACCAAGAAAGGTCTTCGGGCGCGAGCCCCTTGAGGAGCTGAAGAAATCAATCCATGAAAACGGTTTGGTCCAACCGATTACAGTCAGGCAGGTGGAGGACGGCATGTTCGAGCTTGTCTCAGGCGAAAGGCGATTCAGAGCGGTGTCTGAATTGGGTTACGCTGAGATACCCGCGTATGTCCTCCAAGTAGATTCCGACACTAAGATGCTGGAACTTGCCCTAACCGAGAACCTTCAGCGCGAAGATCTCAACGCGATTGAGGTTGCGGCCGGTTACCAGCGCTTGCTGGATGAGTGCAGCCTGACGCAGGAACAGGTCGCCGAGCGGGTTGGAAAGGACAGGGCCACCGTTGCGAATTTCCTTCGTCTCCTCAGGCTGCCTGCGGAAATTCAGAAGAGCCTCATCGAAGGAGAAATTTCGGCCGGTCATGCCAGAGCCCTTCTTGCAATTGATGATGAAGTCGAAAGGGCCCGGCTCTTCAATAAGATCATACGCCACAACCTCAGTGTCAGGCAAGTCGAGAAGGAGGTAAGGCAACTTCTCGGTCGGGAGGGAAAGAAGGGAAACAGCAATGCGGCTCAGACACAGAAAGATTCCGTCAAACCCACCTCGAACGATCCGGCGCTGCTCGACATAATCGACAAACTTAGAAGACATTTGGGCACGCAAGTTAAGGTAATTTACAGCGACTCTCACAATGGTGAAATTAAGATTCAATTCTACAACGACGATGACCTGAGTCGCCTCGTCGAGATCATATTGCAGGATCAAAGGGAGTGACAGTTGAAGAAGCTTTACACAAAGAACGCGCCTGAGCCAATCGGACCGTACTCACAAGGGATTGAGACGGGTGGATTCATATTTCTATCTGGGCAGATAGCATTGAAGCCCGATACAGGGGAGCTCGTCGAAGGACTTGCTCCTCAAACTCATCAGGTTATCCGGAACATAAAGGCAATTCTCGACGCTTCGGGCTGTGTTCTCGCAAACGTTGTGAAGACAACAGTCTACCTCCGCAGAATGAAGGACTTCGCGGAGTTCAATCAAGTGTACGCCGGGTATTTCAAAGAGAATCCTCCAGCCAGGACTACGGTTGAAGTATCCGCACTCCCCAAAGATGCTTTGATAGAGATAGACATCATTGCCCGCAAGTAGAAATCCGGCATCGAAAGGAATCGAACTCGCAATAACCGCGATCTTCTTTTTCTCAGCTCCCGGACTAATCGCCGCCCAGACTCACTCTGGCTCACAATTTCATGCTTCCGGGGTCAGGCTCGCGCTCGGAGAGCAGCTGGGCATTCAGAGGATCGCCGTCGATTCTTCCGGTCAGCAGGCTCCTCAGGTCGCGGATACGGTCTCAGGCGCACACGAAAGAAAGTCTCCACTGGCTGCCGTTTTATTCTCACTTATCCCGGGCGGAGGACAAATCTACAATGGAAGCTACTGGAAGGTTCCCATAGTCTGGGGCTTGCAGGGGTTCTTTGTGTACGAATGGATAGCAAACAACAAGGTGTATCAGGGCTACCGGCAGGAGACGACCGACTCAATAGCGGTAAATGGACCCGTTACTTCCTCCGATCCCAATGTGCTGACTATTCCGACGCTCATCGGGCTGCGAAACGCGGCTCAAGACCAGCGAGACTCTTACGCGTGGTACATAGCGGGAACTTATTTACTCTCGATGCTCGACGCGTACGTGGACGCTGAACTCTCCGGCTTCGATGTCTCGCCGAATCTCGGAGTCGTGCAATCACACACTGTCGTCGCCGTCAACTTCAGCATGCGCTTCTGACACCTGCGCTGAAGTTGCAGCAACCATTCTTTGCCTGCGAGCCAAGCCGAACAAGTAAAATACCAGAGACAACAGCAGTCCCGGGTACATAGGCTGCATATTCAAAAGATAACCTCCTCTGGTGGATGCACCTTCGAAGAATCCCGTCAGCAGCCACAGCAGGGAAGTGACCCATCCGAATGTCATCGATAGAAAAGTGTATCGAGATGGGACCTGAAGTCTTGGGAAATAGCTCGTCATTAGCGGAATCAACAGCCCGGGGATGAACACTGTACCGAGATCATACCAGATTTGTATTACTGATGGAATGAGAAGGGCCAATACGACCGATATCACCGCCGTCACGAAAATGCCAATCTGTGAGTATCTCATTGTCTTCTTGCCTGCATCCGCCCGATTCGGATCGCCGTGGAGAAGGCGAAACAGGAGATCCTTACCGATGGTAACCGCGGAGACGAAAGTAAGACTTTCAAGACTGGCCATGATGGAGGCAAGCATCCCGACATAAAAGAGGCCTTTCACGAAACTCGGAAGGACGACTTCGGCAAGTGCGGGGTAAGACATCACCGGCTGGCTGAGGTGCGGGAGAATCGCCCTTGCATATAATCCGGTGGTCGATGTCATGAAATCGAAGAAAAGCCAGAACAGAGTTGAGACGAGAATTCCATTCCTCGCGACCTTGCCGGATTTTGCGGCGTAGCACCTCTGGTGAAAGACAGGATCGACCAGGGTAAGGCTCGCTATGAAAAACCATGCAATGATATACTGCCATGAATTTCCGCCCGTAAGCGTAAGGTGCCCGGGGGGGACGTGCGACTCGATAAATGACAGCCCGCCATAATGGATGTAGCAGTAAGGGAGAATCACGCTGAAGCCGATGTACATCATGATGAACTCGACGCTGTTGGTCCGTACATCGGAGTGAAGACCGCCGGCATAGAGGTAGGCAACCGACACCACAGTTGTGAATATGACAGATGCTGTAAGGCTCCAGCCGAACATCATTTCGACAAGAATACCTATCATCAACACGTAGGGGGCCGGTGTAACGATGAAAAGCGTCAGGAACGCTCCCATGTTGGCAGTGCGGTCTCCGAAAGTCTCCCTCAGTTTGTCTGGGATTGTGTGCAACTTTGCGTCGTGCACGCGCGGCGCGAGGAATATCGCAAAAATGATCGCAAACAAGTAGTATGGTACACCGAAGATGAACCAGTTCGATATCCCGTACCTGTACGAAAATTCGCCTACACCGAGTATACCACCGTACCATGTTGAGACCAGGGTAGCGACAAATACCGGAAGCGTGATGCTCCTGCCTGCAACGAGGTATTCGTCAATGTGCGAACGAGCTTTCCTAGACGCGCGGAAGCCTACAAAAACCACCGACGCAAAGTAGATAATTATAACCGACCAGTCGATGACGGAGAGATGAGCTGTCATACGTCGTTCACCATGAGCAGAATCCCTCCTTTATGCACTGTCACTGAAATGGACTCTTTGATCGACTTATTGCTGACTGCGTGACCTCCTTTCGGCAGCACTGATTCATTTAGGCCGTAGGCAAGTCCGGAAGCACTGACGACGCTTTCATCCGTCATCGATATGATTGAGACTGTGGACCCGACGGGGAATTCAGATTCGAATGTCCCGGTAACGGGAAAAAGAACGAAGTGGTTGTCTGCAAGCGCGATCATGCACCTGGCCGCGTACTCGAAAGCGATTTGTATATTCGCCAGAGTCTGGTCTATTCGTCCTCCTGAAAACGCGGTTACCAGGAAATGATCCATCCCGCGGGCGAGCATCACGTCGAGCGTCTTCTCGAAATCCGTATTATCCTGGCCTGGAACCCTGACAATTTCGACGCCATCGGAAAGGCCGCTGCCCGCGTCAAGGGAATCCAGATCACCCACTATCAGGTCAGGTGAGTATCCTGCAGCCAGTGCCTTCTGTGCGCCGCCGTCAGCACAGACGATGCGCGCCGGATCTCTGACGAGATTCCTCAGCCGCTCTCCGTGCGGAGGATCCCCATTGCAGAAGACTAAAGTATAGTTTTCGAAATTCAAACTGTCAAAGGTTTACGCTGCAGCTCAGATAGAAGTACCTCGTTGCGGCAGGATAGAAATAGATTCCTTCGCCGTGAGGGATGTATAACCTGTCGAGCAGGTTGTTCACATAAAGCTTGAAATCTACCGAAGAGGCCGAGAGAAAATGTTCCAGCCTGTAAGACACCCAGGCATTCGCCACAAAATACGGGCTGAGCTTCCTGGATGCGAGATTGAAGTTGTCGGTATATTGCGAGCCTACATACTGCCCGAGAAGGACTACTGAGAGTCCTCCGACTGCGTAGGTTGCTCTTATATTGCCGAGGAATCCAGGAAAGCCGGATATAGTGTTCCCGTTGAGAGAAATGCCGCCAGGGACTGGGTTACCAAGTGTGTCGATATAGCTGGTGTAGTCGATCAGTCTGTTGCTGCTGAAGGAAACGTTGCCGTACAACGAGAAGTTCGGCGTGACAATAGCGCTGCCGTCGAGCTCAAGCCCGATGTGACGGGTCCTCTTTGCGTTGCCGGTGATGGGCTGCCCGTACTGATCCAGCAGGCCGTTGGAAACCAGCTCGTTGTAGAACTCCATCCAATACGCGCTCACACCCGCTCTAACGCGGCTGTTCCTGAAGTGATACCCCAGCTCGAAGTCGTTCAGGGTTTCCGGCTTTATCAGAGGATTACCGAAGTTGTAAGTGCCGTTCGGATTGAGGGCGAATTCCGGAGTTGCGCCACCGCTCGATTCGTCGGCGTTGTACAGACTCGAAAGCTGCGGCTCTCTGGAGGTCTGGCTCACACTGAAGTATATGTTCGATGTTGAGGTCAGGTTGTAGTTAATGCCTATACGAGGGTTCAGGAAATGGTAAGGGACGATAAATTGATTACCGACAAACTTCTCGTAGTAGAAGTCGTATTGTTTGAACTCGTATTCAAGTGACAGCATCAGAGTCGCCTTCGAAGAAAGGTCATACATCTCATTGCCGTACAATGTGGCGACATCGGTCCGCGCCCGCCATTGATTGAAGCGGTAACCTGCACCGAGCCCGGGAGGAAGATTTTGTGCCCATTCGATCGTCTGCCAGTGATCCGAAACGTTCTGGTCGAGCTCGGCACCTAGGACAAGCGTACCGTCAGCGTGCTTGATCGTCAGGCGAGGTAACCATCCGTACTGACTCTCACCGACATAAGCGTGGATGAGCGAGTAACTTGGATTCACAGTCGGATGAAAACCGTATTGAGATGTAATCCTGAAATAGTTCGTGTCTGCCCAAGATCCGTCATAATTGTAGAAACCTTTTCCGATGATGAGGAAAAGGGAATTGTTGAGTGTGAGAGAAGGGGAGATGTGCCATTCATTGAGAAGGCTGAAATGGGGTTGCGAGAAGTTCTCAATTTCGGTAGGTCTCCTCGGTACGGCGTAGACGGTGTCCTTCCCGTTGTTCGAGACAACCATCTTCATAATAGGAGAATAGTTAACCATCGAACTGTCGGTATTCCAGTCTGCCCAGTTGGAGGTACGCAGGTTCTTGTCCAGCGCGACGAACTGCGGAAGTCCTAGGTAAGAAAGCCCATCAGAGATTGGTCCGCCGTAAAGATTTATCGTCGTTGTAACATTTTTGTCATAGCGGCTCGCCATGAAGAAATAGCTGTCCAGATGTACCCAGGAGTTCTGCCGGTAGCCGTCGGTCTCGTTCTGTGCAAGGTGACCATAGAAGGTGTACTTCTTGTCGACAAGGCCCGAGCCGAATGTTGCAGAGTATCGCCTTGTCATCCCCGTACCGAACAGCTGGTTCATAAGAGAACCGTTGGGAGATTGTCCCGTAGAACCTGCGCCGAATGAAAAGCTTAGCTCTCTTTTCGTACCGAGGCCCGTAGTCTCTACGTTGATAGAGCCGCCGATCGCCGGCGCACCGTAGAATTCGTTTCCAGCACCGCGCTGCACCTGTATCAAGCTCGCGTTCGCCTGCAGGTCAGGCATATCGATCCAGTAGACGTTGTGGTCCTCCGGATCGTTCTGCGGGATGCCGTTGACCATTATCGATATCCTTCGCTGGTCGAAGCCGCGCATCGTTATGTAGGAGTAACCTATCCCTTCGCCGTTCTCGGAATACTCGGTAATGGACGGAAGCTGGGAGAGCAGCACAGGAATGTCCTGGACGGCGAATTGCTCCTTGATTGTCTTTGCATTGAGGTTGCTGAACGTGACGGGCGACCTCCGCTCCCGGGCGATTTGAGCCGTCACTAAAATCGGTTTGAGACGGAATGTCTTACGCACCAAAGCCACGGTTAGGTTTGGCCCGGGTACTTTCGTTTCAATATACCTGTTTTCGTAACCGGCTGCCTTGATCTCAATTCCATACGTGCCAGGTTTAGACGTCCGTATGAGGAACGAGCCATCATTACCGGTTGTGGCCGTATCGCCATCAGGAAGGACTTTAATAAAAGCGTGAACGACTGGAGCATTGTCGGTTGAGTCTATTACCGACCCGCTGATAGTGCCTGATTGTTGAGCTCGTGCGACTACCACCAGCGAGAACAATAAGAAGGCCGTAGCAAATCTATTTTTCATGACTTCTCCGGAAATTAAAATACCGTTCCTCGTTGTGACTGAAGGGGACGCCAACAGTCGAAAAGAGAAACGGTATGCGAGAAGCCACGTCCATTTTCCTCCGCTGGCATTACCCAGATCAGGTTCGTAGGGTTTTATCTCAGCCATCCTTCTTCGGGTGGACGGCACCCCTAACGGACTAAGAAATTTAGGCTGTCTCCTGGAGTAAAGCAAATTCCGATGCACAGGAAGTATGACCAATTGGAACAGATTTTTCAGACGATGGAGCGCGCGGCAATCAATTCGCCTGTCAATTAGGTAACATAACACTGATTCTGAAACGAGAGTCCCGTTAAGAATAGGCGGAAACGCGTTTCCGCATCTCCGCCTTTTTCCTTGAATCCGAGACGACCTACATCCTCATCTCTTTGCGCTGATCGTCGGACCTCCAAATAGCGTCGGTACACCTTCAGTCTGCGCAACCTTGTTGAACGCCGGAATGTCTGTAGTCAGTACACCATTGAACTGCGACAGAACATTGTCCATCTGACCCGTCAACAATTGGATCGTCATCATCGTTACGGGTGTCGGCACGCCGTTGTATGGCGAATAGAATCCGTACATCAGATTTCGCAGTCTTTCCTGGAGATGCGTGAAGCCATGTATGTCGTCCTCTACCACACTGTGCTGTATCCCTTTGGTATACACAGTATCCTGCAAGACCGATAGCTTCTTCTCAATTTTCTTCATCTGGCCCAGGACGCTCTTGTACTTTCCGGACTTCATGCCTTCCTTGTCCGTCTCGAGGGCTTTTCTTATGGTAGCCATCTGATTATCGATATTCTTGATACGGTTGAGCATATCGTTGACCGCACTCACGCTGTTGACGACAACGAGACCGTTTGTCGCTGTGGACGTGAAGTAATCCGCTGGTACCGTGAATCTCGGATCAGGAAGAAGCTTTGCGTCGATGGTCTCCGTTTTACCCGCCGCAGTTACCATGATCTTATAAGTACCCGGCGTGACCATAGGTCCGCGAGTGTTGTACGGATTCTCTCTTGCCGCCATCTTCGGATTGATAGTCAGCGGGGCCGCGCCCTGATAACGCATGTTCCAGACGAGCCTATTGATGCCTTTCTTGTCCGGACCATACAAGGTCGCAACGTGATTACCCGCCTCATCGGTTATCTGAACTTCTATGGGAGTCTTGTGATGTTTTCGATCCTTAGGATTCACACTAAGAGTGTCTTTGAGATAATAATCGATCGTCACTCCGTACGGCTGGTTAGGTGCCATGAAGGTGCTGAGATTATTGTATCCATCCATGTACGTCATATGATACATGTAAGCAGGAATCGTCGAGAACAGATGGAATTCCTCGTCCAGGATCCTGCTGTTCAGCTGCTCCAGCGGGGTGATGTTATCCAGGACATAGATACCGTTACCGTGAGTGGCAACGACCAGGTCATGAGTCTGTTTCTGGAACTCGAGATCGTAAACGCATGCCGTCGGGAAATTGCTCTTGAGCGCCGTCCACTGACTTCCGTCGTCGTTCGAATAGAACAATCCGTCGTCTGTCCCTGCGACGAGGAACCCGCGGTCGTTTGGATCTTCGCGAACGACGTGGACCGGGAATCCATCCGGAAAGCCGTTCGAAATCGAAGTCCAAGTCTTTCCGTAATTATCGGTTTTGAAAGCATACGGTTTGTTGTTATTGAGCTCGTGAAGATCGACCGTTATGTAGCACGATGCCGGATTGAACGGTGAAGGTGCGACATGGTACACACGGCCCCACGCAGGCAAATTCGGAATATTCTTCGCGACTTCCTCCCAATGCTTACCTCCGTCCCGGGTTACCTGGACCAAGCCGTCGTCCGTACCTATCCAGATTACATTTGAATCGAGCGGAGAAATTCCTATCGAAAGGATCGTATCGTAATTCTCTGCGCCGCTTATGTCGAGGTTGACCGGACCGCCGCTTGGCTGCTGTTTCGACTTGTCGTCGCGGGTAAGATCCGGGCTAATGACAGTCCAGTGGAAGCCTCCATCCATGCTTTTGAATAGAACGTTGCCTCCGAGGAACACCTCATTGGGATCCGTATACGACACCGCAATGGGTGAAGTCCAGTTGAACCGGTACTTCAGTTCGTAAGGCGGCATGTCAGGCGAATCAAAGAAGTACGGCCTTATGTATCTCTGCAGACCGGTCTTCATGTCGAGCCTCTTGAGGTATGCGTCCTGCGATTCCGCGTAGACTATGTTCGGATCGCTCGGTGCGGGTACGACATACTGCCCGTCGCCGCCGGCAACTGTGAGCCAATTATAGCCAGCGATTCCGGGACCGTTCAGGTTGGTCGATATTCCATACATTGCATTGTTGTCCTGCAAACCGCCGCAGATGTGAAACGGGTTTGCGCTGTCTACGGCTACCTGGTAGAACTGTTCGATCGGAAGATTGTCCAGGTACCTCCATGTCTTGGCTCCATCGACCGACAAATATGCGCCGCCATCGTTGCCGATGATAATTCGGTTTGGGTCTTTCGGGTCGATCCAGATGGCATGGTTATCGACGTGAGCCTGCCCGGTCACATCTTTGATGGTCTTGCCTCCGTCGATCGATTCCGAAATGTTGAACGAGAGAAAAAAGAGTTTATCCTGATTGTCCGGCGAAACTATGAGGTTCGAGAAGTAGAACGGCCTGACATCCATATCATGGTTGTTACTTACAAAACGCCAGTGCTTTCCCAGATCTTGGGAGTCGTAGAGGAGTCCCTTCTTCGACTCCACGAGAGCATAAATGTGGTCAGGATTGCTCGGAGCAGCTGCGAGTGCGATCCTTCCTATCGGTCCAGTGGGAAGTCCCTTGGTAAGCTTCTTCCAGGTTGTGCCGCCGTCTGTTGATCTGTAAATGCCGCTTGAGTATCCTCCGTCATCCAGCATCCAAGGATACCTGCGTACCTGCCACATGCCGGCGAACAATACCTTTGGATTGCCCGGATCCATTACGAGCGACGAAGCCCCTGTAGTATCGTTCACATACAGGACCTTCTCCCATGTCTTTCCGCCGTCAGTGGTGCGAAAGACTCCGCGTTCCGTTGACGGAGCCCAGGCATCTCCGACAGCCGCAACGAAGACTATATCGGGATTCGAAGGATCTATGACAACTTTAGAAATCTGGCCGACATCCTTCAGCCCCATGAACTGCCACGTCTTCCCCGCGTCCGGAGAGAAATAAACGCCTTGTCCGTCGATGATGTCGTTACGAAGATTGGCTTCGCCTGTTCCAACCCAAACATAGTTGGGGTTGGACGGCGCCAATGCGATCGCGCCGATAGATGAAGTGGCTTCGTGGGCAAAAACGTGTTTCCACGTCACTCCGCCGTTGACGGTTTTATAGACTCCGCCTCCTGCGGCGCCGATATAGTAAATGTTAGGCTGACCAGGGACACCGGCAACGGCACTTACTCTCCCACCGCCGGCAGCGGGCCCGATGCTTCTGAACTTGATGTTATGCATTACATCAAAGCTGTCAGTTTTTGCCGCAGCAAGAAGAGGAAACAAGCATATCATCAATACAATGCCTGCCATTCCTTTCAAAGCAAAGCCTCTCTTCTTTTCTGGCATTTGGATTTCCTCCATTTTGTGATTAAGGTTTACGTCAAGCCTTCCGAAATGGGCGAACTTTCGTTTCTCTTTGACGTTTGGTTCTGCTGTTTTCATCGATGAATTTCAAATGGCTCCCACACCCTTCCTTGCAATCGGTGGAACCGAATCGAGGAACAATGATCCCGCCTTCAGTGCTCTTGTTAAGTTTACACTCGCTCGACCTGGAAAGTATGATCTTAGAGATTGATATTCCCGGGCCCGAAAGCAAGTAATCGATATGCCAATGCAGACTCTTCGCACGCTCAAGGTGCCTAAGGACCCTTCCGCGAATGTTTCTCTTTGCGCTCCCGGTGTAGACGTAATCTCCTGCCGGCAAATCTCGACTGCCCATCTTCCCTATCTTGAGAGTCAAAGGGACACTGAGCTTAAAATAGATTTGGTAGGCGATAAATGAACTGGCTACCGGTGCAGAAGTAGAAAATGATTGTAAGTCCACAATCTCCAGGTTTTTCATTGAATTGCTTTTACAAGTACTCATCAGGTGGCAGGTTTTTCGTGTGAGCCACGATAGACATTACCGTCCCCACAATTCATTTAGCTCGCGGCCTGAAACCGCCGAGGTTATTCAATTAGACGAACACTAACGTTCAAGGTCCTCAACGCTAGCTGGTACTAAAATCTTCTCTCCCGCCATCAGATACCGCCCCCGCGGCAAATCATTCATCTCGGTAAGGTCGCTCACTGTCAATCCATACCTCTGAGCGATCCTGATGAGCGAATCGCCCTCTTTGACAACATAAGTCATAGTGCCAGAGCTGTCCGCTTTCCTCCCTACTGAATTGGAGGCTAGCAGGATTGAATGGCATGATGCAGGCAGTTCCATCCTCCAACTCCCTTCCGGAAGCGCTCTTCTCAGCAGCCATGGATTCAAATATTTTACTTCCTGGTATGTGGTGCCTTGCTGCCTGGCCCAGGCGGCCAAACTATAGATACTCCCGACTTTCACGATTTTGACCTGGGGAGCAGGATAGAAATCGTCCGAGTTCAGATCGAAGCCGTACATCTTATAATGAGACATGATCTGTTTGATCGCTACAATCCTGAAAATGAACCGTGACGTTTGGTCGTTAAGGTGCAAATCATAATAATCGTTCGTCATCTGATAACGAACCGTAGCCAGCATTCCATTTTGTCCCATGTTGTAGGCAGCGACGGCCGTGGTCCAGTTGCCAAACACCGAATGCAAATCGGAAAGATATCTCAGCGCAGCAACCGTCGCCTTTCGGAAATCATACCGTTCATCGACATAGTAGTTTACGGCGAGCCCGTACCTCCTCGCCGTCGACCTTGTAAACTGCCAGATACCTGCCGCGCCGGCGTAAGAGACGAGATTCCTCAATGCACTTTCCGCGACGGGCAGATACTTAAGATCCTCCGGCAGGTTCATCTCGCGCAGTTTCTTTTCGATATATGGGAAATATACCGCACTGCGTTTAAGATCCAATATTATCTGTGCATCGGACAATTCAATGTAAAAGGCTTGTTCCATTCTGCGACGCACATATTCATCGCGAAGCGGCATCCCCTCTCCGCAGAAATCGAGAGTACCCGGGATGTGGTATGTCGACAAACGGCTTACGTATTCGGCGCCCGCCGTCCTCGTCGCAGCACCGCTGGCAATTCCGAATTGGTGGGTGACTATCGCGAGGAGCGCGCCAATCAGAATGGCGACCGGCAGACCGACAACCACGAAGGTTCTAGAAATTCGTGACGTATCCATGCCCTATTCCGAAATCCTTGATTATGTTTACCGCCTCGGTCGGATCGTCACATACGCTGAAAATGTCGAGGTCTGCCTCCGATATGCTTCCTTCAGCAAGAGCAGTTTCCTTAATCCATGCAAGAAGTTTTTCCCAATATTCTCTTCCCATCAATATGACGGGGAACCTTTTGGTTTTCTTCGTCTGGATCAGAGTAATTGCCTCAGAAAACTCGTCGAGTGTGCCGTAGCCACCCGGCATTACTACAAAGCCCTGCGCGTACTTGACAAACATTACCTTCCGAACGAAGAAGTGCTGAAACGTCATCAGCTTATCCTGATCTATGTAGTCGTTGGATTTCTGTTCGAAAGGCAATTCGATATTTAGTCCGATCGATTCTCCTCCCGCTTCGCGGGCTCCCCGATTGGCGGCTTCCATAATACCGCCGCCGCCGCCGCTCACAATAGCGTAACCGGTCTTCGCCAGTTCGTATGCCACCTGGCGCGTGAGCTCATAGTACTTGCTCCCCGGCTTCATCCTTGCCGACCCGAATATCGAGACCGCTGGAGACGCCCTGCTGAGAAGGTCGAATCCATCGACGAACTCCGACATTATTTTGAAAATCCTCCAGATATCCCTCTGCCGTGCCTCCAGGATTGACATGCGATCGTAGTTGGGCGTGTGATTGATGGTAGTGCTCATGTTAGATTCTTCCGTCAAGAAAGTTATGGAGAAGGGTTTTGCCGTTTTCCGTCATCACGGATTCCGGGTGAAATTGGACACCTACGGTTGGATAATCCCGGTGCTTTAATCCCATGACGATATTGTCTTCCGTCCAGGAAATCACATCGAGCTGCCCGGGGAAGTCTTCCCTGTCGACGATAAGTGAATGATACCTCGTAGCGGGAAACGGAATCGGAAGAGAAGCAAATATCGATCTACCGTTGTGTAATATCTGAGAAATCTTGCCGTGCATCGGTATCGGCGCCTTGACGATTCGTCCTCCGAAGGCCTCGCCTATCGCCTGATGCCCGAGACATACTCCGAGTATCGGCACTGACTTGTAAAATTCCTTTATCACGCTTTCCGATATCCCGGCTTCGGCAGGAGTCTTCGGACCGGGGGAAATCACGATCGCCTCCGGCTTCTTCCTCCGGATTTCTTCCACCGTTATCCTGTCGTTGCGAGCGACGGACACCTCGGCACCGAGTTCTGAAAGATACTGGTACAGGTTATAAGTAAAAGAGTCGTAATTATCGATGAGTAGAATCATTGGAATCTATCCAGTACTTTCAACGCCTCAAGATTGGCCCTCATTTTATTTAGTGACTCGTTGTACTCGCGTTCCGGATCGGAATCGTGCACAATTCCGGCACCTGCCTGCAGATAGGCGATCTCGCCTTCCACGACGAAGGTACGAATGGCAATGCAGGTATCCATATTGTTGTTGAAATCTATGTAACCGACCGTTCCGCCGTAAATCTTCCTTGGGGTATTCTCCAACTCTGAGATTATCTCCATAGCCCGGACCTTCGGCGCTCCGCTCAAAGTCCCCGCGGGAAAACACGCCGCAAGAGTTTCTACGGCATCGCTTCGGTCGTCTATCGTTCCGATCACATCCGAGACGATATGCATTACATGGGAAAACTTCTCCACATGCATGAAGTTTTCCACGCGCACGGAACCTGTGGATGCAACCCGGCCGATGTCGTTCCGACCGAGATCGACCAGCATCACATGCTCTGCCTTTTCCTTCTCGTCCTCAACTAGCTGGCGTGTAAACATCTCGTCCTCTTCGACTGTCTTACCTCGCGGGCTGGTACCGGCGATTGGACGCATTTCGATGCGCATCCCCTCTTTCCGGACAAACATCTCAGGCGACGAGCCAATAACGCCTAGCCTGTCTTTCCCCTTTCCAAACTCCAAATAAAACATGTACGGTGATGGGTTGAGTGCTCTGACGCTTCTGTAAAGGAGGAAAGGGTCGCCGTCGAGCGCAAAATCCGCACGTTGTGACAGGACGACCTGGAAGATATCGCCTTCCACAATGTATTGCTTGGCCCGGGAGACGATCTCTTCAAATCGCTCTTTGGACATGTTGAACTTCGGTTCGCCGACGGAGCAGCGAAGCGGTGCGGGACCAGCATCACGTTCACCTATCAGTTCGACGATTTTCCGAGCGTACGTCATTCGTTCCTTAAGGACATTTTCAAACGAAGACACTTCCCCCGCCAGGGGCATGAGCGCAACGAGGACAACTTTTCTCTTGAGATTATCTACTGCAAGTATCGTGTCGTAGAAATTGAGAAAAACTTCGGGCACCGGCTTATCCGATTCGCTAATGGGAATCGCCTCAAGATACTTCACAAAATCGTAGCCGAAATAACCGACGGCACCCCCGGCAAGCCGGGGTAGATTCTCTATGGGGAAAACCCTAAAACCCGAAAAGAAGTTCTTCAGTTCCGAAACAGGCGACCCCGCGTCCTTCTTTTCAGCGCCGCCGATGACAATCCTCCCGCCGCTTACCCGGAAGCTTGTGAATGGATTTACTCCCATGAATGAATATCGGCCAATTTTCTCGCCTCCTTCCGCGCTCTCGAGAAGGAAGCTGTTGTCGCCCAGTGTCCGCAGCCTGAGATATAATCCGACGGGGGTGTATATATCCTGGAGCGATTCGACAACGACAGGATAATGGGTGTACCCTGCGTTCTTCGCCTTCATGAGGTCCTTTAGATCCGGGATATGCTCAACAGTCGACGCCATCGGCCTTTAGTTTTATCCTTTCAGTGTGGATGTATTAGTCACCTGGCGTGAAGATGGCTCTTCAATTTCCTTTGTAATTGGCCAGCATTTCGGCCGCCTTTTTCACCTGTGCCATGGAGACATCTAGATGGGTAACAGCGCGCAACTTCCCTGCACTACCCGCTGAGACCAGGACTCCAAGCGCCTTCGCCTCTGCGATGAATTTATCGACGCTGATCGGGTGCTTTATCCCAAAGATTATGATATTTGTTTCGACATGATCGACATTGACTTCGTACATGGAAGAATCGCGAAGTATTGTGGCGAATGTCTTTGCCTTCTCGTGATCCTCGGCAAGCCTCGTGAAGTTATGCTTAAGTGCATAGAGACCCGCCGCCGCCAAAATGCCGGCCTGCCTCATACCTCCGCCGAAAATTTTCCTGAACCGCCTGGCCCGTTCTATATATTCCTTCGTGCCTGTGAGCACCGAGCCTACAGGCGCCCCAAGCCCTTTTGACAAACAAACCGACACGGAATCGAAATGCCTCGCATACTCGGAGACTTTGATCCCGGTAGCCACCGAAGCGTTCCAGAGCCGTGCCCCGTCAAGGTGATACTTAAGGCCGTGTCTCACAGCTACCGCCCTGATCTCCTCGATCAGCTTCATGGGATAGAGACTCCCGCCGCCTCTATTGTGAGTATTCTCGACACATATGAGACGCGTAGGGACCATGTAATACGAATCTGGCCTAATTGCATCCTCGACATCTTTCGCCGTCATAATTCCACGAACGCCGGGAACAGGATTCAGCTGAACTCCCGAAAGGAGAGCCGGGGCGCCCGTTTCATAATTAAATATATGAGAATCCTTCTCTACGATTACTTCTTCACCCGGAGTCGTATGTGTCTTAATAGCAACCTGGTTGGACATAACTCCGCTTGGGACGTAAAGGCCGCTTTCTTTGCCGAGCATCTCCGCGACCGTCTCCTGAAGCCGGTTCACTGTCGGGTCTTCGCCGAAGACATCGTCACCGACTTCGGCAGAAGCCATAACCCTGCGCATCTCTTCGCCCGGTTTCGTTACGGTATCACTTCGTAAATCAACGTAGTCCGTATGACTCACTCCTTCTGTCTTTGCTCCTAAATTTAAGAAAAAGTCCGATAAGAATGGACGCCGCTGAAATAATTTCAGCTATATGGGCAATCCAGTTTCCGTATTCGGAATAAAACGTCACCCGGTTATTCAACGGAATGTTTTCCGACAGCGTCGCGACCACGCCGTACCTGGTTGGTTCACCGATGTACCTGCCGTACGGATCGATGAATTCGGATATACCTGTGTTGGCCGATCTCACAACGGCTCTTCTGTTTTCCACAGCTCGCATTATAGCATAGGCTGCATGCTGATAAGGGCCGGAGGTGTTACCGTACCAGCCGTCATTTGTTATTATCACCAGGAAGTCGGCGCCTTTCTTCGCGAATTCCCTCACGTATCCCGGAAAGACGCTCTCATAACATATGGCCGTCGAGAAGCGGGTACCGTTGGCAAGCCGGAATACAGTCGTGTCGGTGCCTCGCGCCCAATTGCTTATACCGACTCCCCATTTCAAAGGCTTGATGAGAAATGAAAGGTGATTGGCATAAGGTAGCCTTTCGGCGAACGGTACAAGGATGATCTTTCCATAAGTCTGATAGTGATGGACATGTGGCATAAACAACGCCGCGCCGTTATACGCGTCGTAATACTCATGCATGAAATCATCGTAGTGACTGCTCGGCTGCGCTTCGCTGCTATTTGCATAGTAATGTGCAAGCGGAAGTCCGCTTAACAGTGAAATACCGGTAGTGTCGACAAACGTCTGCAGCTCGTTCCTGTAGAAACTGAACTGCGGTAGAAGAAGATAAAACGGGATCGCGGTTTCTGGCCAGACGACCAGGTCCGGTTTGTTGTGAAGCGCCCGGTAAGTTTCCCTCTCGTACGCTCTCATGATTTCCGAAGGCGGGCCGTCCCACTTCGCGTACGGGTTGATGTTAGGCTGAACAATAGTCACCCGCATCTGCTTCTTGAAGTCGGAAAGCTTCGCAGTCCCGAGAACCGCAATGCCATAAATTTCTGGGACGACGACAAGAACGAGCGCAACAGAAAGGGGCCACACTATCTTTCCATGGCGTGGTTTTGGCAATTCCATCCAACGAATCAGAGCGTACGTCAGCAGTGAATTCACAATCAGCAATTGAAGGGAAACTCCGAAAAGGCCGGTAAAGGAAGCGAACTGTATGTCCGCCAGGTTATAGCACTGCGAGTAACCGAGTGTCAGCCACGGGAATGCGAATTGAGTTATCGAGTGAAGGTACTCGAAAGTTAGATAGAGAAACGGGAAGAGAAGCAGTGCGTTCCTGCCGAATTTCCGTCTCACAAAAAAATAGAACAGCATGGGAACCACGAAGAACAGGGGATGCCCGACAACCAGCGCGCCGCCCCCAATCATCATGAAGGGGTCTGTTTGCTTGTTCCATCCTCCGATCCAGTAAATGGCGATGATGTTAAACACCAGGAAGCTGAAGTAAGTAAGCTTGAGAACTTCCCTGTAGCTTCTCGCCCCCTCGAGTGCGTAGAGAAACGGGATCAATGCGACGAAGGCTATCCATTCGATATGAAAGGGAGGGAAAGAGAAGCCGAGAAGGATCCCCGACAAGATGCCGAGGGCTAACTTTGAGTCGAGAAATCTATGAGACTTTTCCATCATTTATCTTTTGTAGATGTATATTGGATTTGAAATAATCCAGGGATAAGAGCGCTCCAGGAACAGCGGGAGCATCGTTCTCTTCTGGAACACCTCAACCCGATAAATGCCGGGTGATTTTATTCCCAGCGAGATCGAGCCGGTATTCTCATACTTCCTGATGACATTCCCATCCTTCAGCACCCGCGTTTCCACTTCGTTGCTATCAGGAAGAGATATCCGGAGTTGCGCCCGGCCGTAAAGACGAAGGCTGTCTCCCATCATCCCGGTAGTATCTCCTGAAGTTGCAGTAAAATAGAATCCCCTTGCCGGCTCAAGGCCCGAAAATGCGACATACATGTGCCCACGCTTAAGCGCTTCGATCGTAAGGTCCCTATCATGCGAGTATTGTGCCGAATACGGAGTCTTGGTCACGATTATAGTATGAACAAACTCAAGCTCACTTTCATAAGATGGAAATCTAACTCCGCCGCTTTTCTTGAGAAGAGTATTCGGAGGCAGAGTTGTGGTTGCGATTCCGACAATCTTCCGACGATCGTTTAACTTATCAAATTCACTCATCCTGTTTTTCCGATATCTTATCAAGTAGTTTAACGTGCGCTGATCCATCGTGTAGTCGAGAAACGCTCCGAATAATTTGTTGACACCCGTTAAGCTGACCATGCTCCTCAAATCGCGGCTGAAATTATACAATTCGATTCCGGAGAACGGAACCCCAATGTCAGACGAGGAGGTCACGTCGTCGCTGTGATTTCGATTGTCGCATGCAACGACAAAACTTCCTTGACTCGTCGCCTGGGCCAGTGCCGAATCGACGGTCACCTCATCTCCAGGGAGAGTCGGGATGCTATCGCCTATGACAAGAAAGCGTTGGCGGCCATCGTGCGCCGAAATTTCGACGGCCGGTATCATCAACGTCATCCCGTACCGCCTCTCCAGACTTCTCGCCATGGCTTTGTCTGTATTTACATCGGTAGTGATGACGAAGTGCATGTTCAGTGAATCGGCTATCTTCCCTAAGTCGGCATACGACAGCCCTCCGTCGGAATACTTCGTGTGCACGCCGATGACACCGGAATACTCATAATAGCCGACAAAATCGACGGGGTCGTAGCGATTGACACGATATACGAAAAAAGGATTGAGTATCGACAGTATCACGACAGCCGCCAGAAGGAATCCTGCAAACTTTGCAATTCTCTTAAGCATTCTTGCGCCTCAGGAAAAATCGCACCGCAAACAAACCAGCCGCGACACATATCACAACAAGCACCGCCGTTCCATAAATCGTCAGATACTCTTCGAGAGATCTCCAGTTATGCCCGAGCGTGTATCCGCCGTACAACAGGATCGAATTCCAGAGCAGCGCGCTGACCGCGCAGAGTGGAAGTGTAACAGCAACGGGGATCTCAGAGAGCCCGACGAAGAAAGAAATAACGGCCCTGGTGCCCGAAAGGAAACGGTTCAGTACAACAAGCCAATAGCCGTATTTGGCGAACCATTTCTCTACGACTTTTATCTTCTCGAAGGGAAGAAAACGCGGCTTCCCTGAATCGATAAGTTTCTTCCCGAGGAGGAAACCGACATAGTACATGACGATGAATCCGAGAGTGCTCCCAAGTGTCGCGAAAAACAGTGCTGCGCCGAAGCTCAGCTTCCCAATCCCGACCAGCGAGCCGCCAAATGCAATGATCAGATTGCTCGGTGCAGGCGGAAAAAGGTTTTCAAGAAATGCGATAAAGAAAAGCGTGAAATACAGGTACGACGGATCGGTTCGGCTTAGTGCAGAGATGAGCGAGTCGATTTCTGTCACAATTCATCCATCAAAGCAATTGCAAAGCACGCAATGGCGCCTTTTCCCACCATCGTTCCCTCGGTAGTCTTCGCTTTCAAGGAGACGGCGCCCTCATCAATTCCGCAGCACCCAGATATTGATCGTCTAATAGTATCGTACAACCCGCTAAGCTTCGGTTTATCGGCGGCGAGGACAATATCTATGTTGTGTATCTTCAAGCCGGCACTTCTTGCTTTCGCCAACGCGAATTCAAGTATACGCCGGCTGTCGATTCCCTCAATTTTCTTATCGTCATCGCGGAAGTATACGCCGATATCTCCGCCGGCACATGAGCCGAGGACCGCATCGCTAAGCGCGTGAAGCACAACGTCGCCATCGGAATGTCCACGAAGGCCTTTCTCATACTCAATATGAACTCCACCGAGGAACAGATGCTTCCCTTCGACAAGCTCATGCGCATCAAATCCGAAACCGATCCTCATAATCCCTGAAACCCCTTGAACTCATATGTAGGGTTGTCCCATTCGATTCGAACGTCAGTTACATGGGCAGACATCGGACCGACCTTCAGATCGCTGACAAATTGATCCACCATGCTCCGGCTCCCCTCGGCCACCACCTCAACTCTTCCGTCGATCAGGTTTTTTGCAAACCCGTTTATTCGATAAGTGTTAGCTTTCCGCATTGCAAAGTACCTGTAACCGACGCCCTGGACGAGCCCGCTTACGAAGATGTGTGCTCTTGCATCACCCATTACGAACCCTTCTTCTCACGAAGTCAACCACATTTTCAAATGCAGAGATCTCAAAAGTAATTGAGAAATAGCCGCCGCGGCCTCCACCCTTAACTCCAATGTCAGAGCGCAGGGAATCGATAATGGAAGCTGCAAGGCCCACTTCCACCGTAAGGTTCAAATTCATGTAGCAAATATTTCCCTCGGTATGGTGAAATGCAAACGACTTCTTCGTCCTCTTCGAGACGCAGCTCCCGACAAAGCGGAGGTCCTCTGTCGACTCAATTTCCGACGAAAGGTCGATCACGACCAGTGAATCTCCCGCCCCATCCACTTTGGGAGTTAGGCGGTCACAAATGCTTTCGAGAATTTTCCCGGACAGCTCCTTGACCCTGCTTTCTCGTTCCTGGATTTGTGCCTTGAGCTTCCGGACCGCAGACGGCAGGTCGTCAATGCCTGAGGAGATGAGCCTTGAGCTCTCGCGCGCGGAACTGAATAATTCATAGTAACGCCTTACTGCCCTCTCTCCGCAAAAAAATTCGATCCGGGTCAGCGCACCCTTAACCTTTTCGAGGTTACCCGTGAGAACAACTCCAATTTCAGAAGTGTGTGTACAGTGAGTGCCGCCACATGCAGACATGTCAAAATCCCTGACATCGATGATTCTCACGGTGCCAACAACTTTCGGGCGTTTTCTCAGACTAAATTTTCCTATCTCACCGGGTTCCGCATAATGAACGGTAACCGGCCTGTCCTCACGAATGACCATATTCACCATTTCAACTGCCTGTGAAAGCTCGGCGTCAGTCGGCTGACGCGACAGGTCGATCGAACCGACATATTCGCCAAGCCTGGATGAAACAGTTCCGATGCCGAACAGGTTGTCGAACGCGGCAGACAACATATGCTGGCCGGTATGCTGCTGCATGTTTGCTATACGCCGTTTCCAGTCTATTCTGCAGGATACCTGACCTGGTTGGACCTGGCGGGAGATGATATGCACGACGCGGTCGTCTTCTTCAATGACATCCGTGACTTCAGCTTCGCCGATGAATCCTGTATCATGCTCCTGACCACCAGAAGTCGGGTAGAAGTAACTATTGTCAAGAATGACGGCAAAACTTTCTCCTTTGCTGAAGCACTCTGTCACGCTTGCGTTGAACTCAGAGGTATACGTGTCGTCGTAGTATGGTCTCAAGATATCCTGCCGACAACAGGTTCCTGGTGAATTACCGCTTTACTGATTTCGGGAAATTCTCTGACGATATCTTCTTCCAACTCGTTGACGATTCTAACAGTTTCTTCCAGTGAAAAAACATCCTTGATCTGGCAAGTAAGACCTACGCGGAGTCCGGATGCACTTTCGGTAAAATTCAGGTTGCCGCACGACACGACTTCGCGCTTCGACTTAATGTATTCGATCAGCTTGCGAGGAAGGTCAGTGCTTCTCAGGTTCAACGACTTAGCCCTTATGAGACTCGCCGGCGATTTGTCGATGTGAATAAATATCTGGTCTACTTTCTCTATCTGATGTCGAATAGCGTTTTCCAGCTCATCCGCCTTGATGTGTGCTTCCTCGATGGTGTTGGCATCTTCCACTTCGAGGTGAAGATCGATGACAATTCCGCTGTCCGTTGTGAAGACTTCCACTTTGTGGATTTTGTTGTTGGTGTTCTCAGCGGCAAATCTCACTTTGTCGAGAATGGTTTCCTCACCTGTTTCGACGGGTTCGGCATGAACCACGACGTCGATGCCTTCTCTGACCTTTCTCACCCGCTGTTCGATATCATCCATCAGCTTGTGGGCCTGTCCGAAGGGAAGGAGCCGCGGGAGTTCAACTACCATATCCACAAAGATTCTACCGCCGGAATCCCTGACACGAAGCTTCTTCAGCTCGCGGATGTCGCTCGACTCAAGCGCAGCGGCGCGTATCGAGTCGACGAATGAAGTATCCGGGCTCCTGTCGACGAGAACATCGATGGATCTTTTCCCAAGTCTGAGGCTTATGACCACGACGATGGCCGAAACGCCGAGCGCCGCGATGGGATCAGCGAACTCAAAGCCAAGCCTCGCACCGACGAGTCCGAAGATAACGACGCTGGAGCTGAGAATGTCCGTGCTGAAATGAAGCGCATCGGCTTCCAAAGCCTGGCTGTGATGTTTCTTCGCGGCACGAAGGAGAATTCTCGACCTTGTGAAATCGATTGCGATCGATGCGCCCATTACGATGAAGCTCCAGGCAGTCACGTCGATTGGGACTTGGCGGACGAAAATGCGTTCGATCGCTTCCCTTGCGATAAGGAAACAGGTCAAGAGCAAAAGGAGTGTTTCAAAAAGGGCCGAGATGTTTTCAAACTTGCCATGTCCGTAATGGTGCTCGGAGTCGGCAGGCTTGTCCGCAGCCCTAACGGCGAAGAAAGTCATACCCGCCGCCAGGAGGTCAAGTCCGGAGTGGGCCGCCTCGCTGAGTATTCCAAGGCTCCCCGTACTTATTCCAACGATGAGTTTAAATGCGGTAAGAAACACGGCGGCAACTACAGAACTTAGCGCCGCCGTCATTTTTTCTTGAGACGAACTTTTCGTCAAGCCGAGAAAATGTCCCTTCTCTCAACCGATCTTTCGATCAGCCTCAGAATTTGACGTATTTGTCGACTATACTCTTTGTGTTCTGCATATTCAGTTTCAGGAAGATGAACTCGAATCTCTTCTCAAGCTCTTTGTTCGCCTTCTCGAACCAGACCTTATCGAGGTTCCACATCTGCTCCTTAAACGGGCCGAAACCTTTCTTTCTGGTCTTGTAGATAAACTGTTCGTCTGTCATGTCCGGCTTCTTCTCCTCGGCCATGTTCTTCCTGAGATAGTCGTAAATACTTTCTCTGAATTCCTTCGGGAACAAATCGTACAGGAGATTTTGGAATCCGGTAGCGAGATGTATCTCGGCAGTGCCGACGCCCGGGAATTTGTCGAAAAGCTCCTCCGGCAGGGTGGATGCACCGTGTTGCACGGCTCCGGCCATCCCGTATTCCTTCCGAGCAATTTCAGAAATCTTCTTGAGGACGTCAAAGTCGATGTTGACTTTGGCCACCGTGCCGTCAGCCAGAGGGACTCCTCCGTGACTCGAACCGGTCTGGACACTGATCTTGCTGATCGTCTTCGCGCCTTTCTTCTTTGCGGTCAGAGTCTTCACATAGCCCTGCATGTAAGCGCGGAACTCTTCGGGGGTAGAATTCTTCTTTCCGACTTCTCCTATTTCACCTCCGACGGAAACCGTCACTCCCTTAGGTTCGAGTTCTCTTATGAGAGCCGTCATTTCAGCGGCGAGTTCGAAGTTGTTGCGTTGTTGCTCTTCCAGGGTGGGTTTGCTAAGGTCGACGAGCGTCGAGGAATCGATGTCGATATTGTAAAACTGAGCGGCGATCGCTTCCTTGATCAGGGATCTGATTACTTCAGTCTCCTTCTTGGGATCTTCGGCGAACTTCTTCGCATTGAACTGAAAGTGGTCGCCCTGGATAAATACCGGGCCGGAGTAGTTTTCCTTGACCGCGGCGGCAAGTATGCACGCAGAGTACTCGTCGGGCCTCTGGAAGGTATATCCCATTTCCGACTTTGCGATCTCAAATACAAATGCGCCGATCTGGTGTTTCTTGGCGACACGGAACATTGCCCGTGCAAAGTCATACGTCATGCCACGCACGTTTACTGCCGGGACGGTGAAACCGGATACTTCGCCGCGCCCGAACGCGTCGTACAGACCCTGGATTGAACCCGAGCCGCAACCCAGGTTCTTCGCAAGCTCGCGTATCAGCCAGCGTGTCTTTGTCTTAACTTCTTCGCTCGAATTGAAAACCGATTCGTAAACAAGTGTGTCTATGACAGAGCTGCGGAGCTTATCTGCATTGGCAACTCTCGCTTTCTGCCAGCCGTCTACCTCGACGACTCCCTGCAGAGTACTTTTAAGCTCTTCAACGTTCTTCAACATTTAAACCTCCAAAGATGTTTTCGTTAGCAAGATATTAAAAGGACGCGTCGCATACAAGAATATCACCGTGTCTTGCGCAGCCTCGCCGCGAAACTTCCATCCATGTCGTTCCGATGCGGGAGAGTCTCGATATAACCTTCCTTGCTGACGAGGGACCGATCCACGAAGCCGTTAGCAGGCTCCAACGTAAATTCCGGATGCCGCGTCAGGAAAGCCTGAACTATTTCCTGGTTCTCCGCTGGTTCGATAGTGCACGTACTATAGACTATCACACCATTGGGCTTCAGCAACTTCACAGCGTTCTCCATGATGTTCGTCTGGATTTGATTCAACAGCTCGATATCCTCCGGCTCACGTTTCCATTTAGAGTCCGGTTTTTTCTTCATCACTCCGAAACCGGTACATGGGGCGTCGATCAGTATTTTATCGAAGAGGACCGCGTCGGAGTACATCCCGGCGTCCGCAACAACGATCTTTATCTGAGAATATCCCATCCTGTCGACTGCATCCTGAATCAGCCTCGCGCGGTTTTCATATTTCTCGACGGCGGTGAGGTCGGCTTCCCCGCCCGTCAGCTCCAGGATATGCGTAGTCTTACCCCCCGGGGCGGCACACATGTCCAGTATCCGCTCCGCAGGCTTCGGGTCAAGCAACCTGGAAACTAATCCTGCGCTTTCGTCCTGCACTGTAAACTGTCCCGAACGGAAAGACTCGAGCTCACCGATCCTGGACAGCCCTTCGACGCAGAAGAAGTTCGGGATGAATCGTCCCTTAGTGACTTTCAATCCCTTGTTCTCAAAAGAAGAAGCGAGCTCGGCAACGGAGATTTTCTTGGGATTTACCCTGACCGAAAGCCGCGGCCTTTCATTCAGAGACGTCAACAGCTGCTCCGTTTCATAGACACCGAAACGGTTCACGAACCTTCGAACCAGCCAGATCGGAAACGAATGAACGATCGACAAAGCCTTTATCGGATCGTCTTCAATCGACGGATACTCCACCGAATCAAGTTTCCGAATCGACGTCCTGAGAATAGCGTTCACAAGGTTAGCCAGGAACTGGCCACGAAGTTTTTTCACAAATTCAACGGCCTCATTGACCGCGGCCGATTGCGGCACTCTCTCCAGAAACATGATTTGGTACATTGCAATCCGGATCGCGTTCTTGATGTTCACGTCCAGCTTTGCGTAGTCGCCCCGGTAGAATTGCGATATGACGTAGTCGATTCTGAGTTTCCAGCGGACCGTGCCATTAACAAGCTCGGTTAGAAAGGACTTATCTAACCTGCTCAACTCCGAATACCTGAGTTCAAAATCGAGTACCTTGTCAAGGTAAGAATCCGTCCTGTCGATCCTGTTGAGCACCTTGACTGCAATCTCACGAGCGGTTTCGTAGATCACGATCTCGGTTTCCTCACGTGGATTACTCCTGTACCTGTTTGGCTGTTCCATCACTGCACCCCTTACTTTGCGTTTGCTGCGGTCTTACTGCCATCGTAACTGTTTTATGTGCCCGGAATATTGTACTTTGGTTACGACAGCGGTTTGTTCGTTACACCTTCGATTAATAGAAGTTCGGTTTTAAGATTTCTTTTCCAAAAGAGTTTTTGGTCCATCAACTTTCAGCTTAATTTTCTCCAACGACATTGCCCCGGAAGGACCGGGGCAATCAACAAAACGAAATGAAAGACCTACGCCCCGGCTTTCGATTTCTTGCCATACTTCTGCATAAATTTTTCGACACGTCCGGCAGAGTCAATAAGCTTTTGTTTACCGGTGAAGAAGGGATGGCAGTTAGAGCAAATCTCTACCTTCAAGAATTCGCCTGGTTCGGTCGACCTTGTTTGAAATGTATTCCCGCATACACACGTTACTGTGACTGAGTGGTACTTCGGGTGAATTCCGCTTCTCATTTTTTCTCCTATTTACGCATAAATCTACGAAAATGGGCAACAAATTCCAAATAACGGGCCTAATTGAGAAATAATCGCCGCCTTCCGGGTGCAACCGAAGTGGGATTTTGGCAAACTACCGCCTCCACGTCCCAAGTCTGTCAGACAAATCCACCCGGGCCAGGCCACTCGGCCAGTCTCCTTCCTACGTTTGTCACCGAGGAAACTGCTCCGCTGCCGGTTTGTCAAACAGCAGGTGAAACTCCTCTAGAGATGCGGCCGAAAAGTCCAACGACAAAGAGCACGAAGATTTTTCACGAAGGACACGAAGGTCTCTATTCATTTATCACTCTTTCTTTGTGTTCTTTGCGCCCTTTCTTCGTGACCTCGTGGTTAAATAGTTTTGCAGCGGGTTTTCGGCCCGGCTTCTAGCACGCATGACGCTGAACAGAGTCAGGACTTAAGCATTTGTCTCAGAACTGTCTGGAGAATGCCTCCGTTTTTATAGTACTCCACATCTACATGACTGTCAAGTCTGGCCACCACTTCAAACGCAGTCTTTTTTCCTCCTTCGCCGATAGCCGTCACGCGAAGAGTCTTGTGAGGTGCGAGGTTCTCCTTGATTCCGTCTATCTCGTACAGTTCCCTGCCGTTGAGCCCGAGTGACGCCGCATTCTCTCCAGGTTTGAATTGCAGCGGAAGGACGCCGACGCCGACCAGATTGCTCCGGTGTATTCTCTCGTAGCTCTCGGCAATTACTGCTTTGATCCCAAGAAGGAGAGTACCTTTCGCGGCCCAGTCTCTCGAGCTACCGCTTCCGTATTCTTTGCCTGCGATCACGAGCAGCGGGACATTCTGCGACTGATATTTCATGGAGGCATCGAATATCAACATCTTCTCTCCATTCGGAAGATGAAGCGTCCAGCTTCCTTCGGTTCCGGCGGCGAGAAGATTCTTCAGCCGGATATTCGCAAACGTTCCCCTCATCATAACTTCGTGGTTTCCTCGTCGGGAGCCGTAAGAGTTGAAATCCTTCGGTTGGACGCCGTGCTCGATGAGATATTTTCCTGCCGCGCTGGTCTGTTGTATATTGCCTGCAGGAGAGATATGGTCGGTTGTGACCGAGTCACCGAGGAGTGCCAGGACACGAGCCTCCTTAATATCGTCGACCGGAGGCGGATCGAGCGGAAGGTCCTTGAAAAACGGCGGCTCCTGGATATAAGTTGAAGAGGCGTCCCACCTGTAGCTGCTCCCTTCCGGAACGTCGAGCTTCTTCCAGATTTCCGGTCCTTCGAACACCTTCGCGTAACGGGTCCTGTACATTTCAGGCCGGATAGATTTTCTGAGTACCGCATTGACTTCGGCCTGTGTGGGCCAAATGTCTTTAAGGTAGACCGGCTGCCCGTCTTTAGAGATGTCAATGGGTTCCTTGTCGGGATCATAGTCTATTCTGCCTGCAAGCGCGTAAGCAACGACGAGCGGGGGCGAAGCGAGGTAGCTTGCCTTCGCATGCGGGTTTATCCTTCCTTCAAAATTCCGGTTTCCGCTGAGCACGGCAGCTGCGACGAGATTTTCTTTTTCAATCGCACCGGAGATGCTTTCGTCGAGAGGTCCGCTGTTTCCAATGCAGGTTGTGCATCCGAAGCCAACGACATTGAATTTCAGATCTTCAAGGGGTTTGAGCAAACCTGCGTCGTTGAGGTAATCCACGACCACCTGTGAACCAGGTGCGAGGCTTGTCTTGACCCACGGTTTCGGTTTGAGGCCGTATTTCTCGACCGCCTTCTTTGCGAGAAGACCAGCCGCGACGAGGACACCCGGATTAGAAGTGTTCGTACAGCTTGTGATCGCCGCGATAACAACCGAACCGTTCCGAATGTCGAACGATGCGCCGTTTTTCTTGATCGTGACGGATCGGGAAACGTTCTCCTGCTTCACGGCGAAACCGCGCTCCGCAGTCGGAGCCGAGAGCGACTTCGCGAAAGAATCCTTCACGTCGCGGAGCGCTACACGGTCCTGCGGCCTCTTCGGACCCGCGATGCTCGGTTCAATTCTGCTCATGTCTATCTCGACGGTATCCGTATACACGGGTGACGGCGTGCTCTTGCTCCAGAAGAGGTCCTGCTCCTTGCAATAAGTCTCGACAACGGCAACCTGTTCATCCGTACGCCCCGTGAGCCGGAGATAGTTTAGAGCCTCCTCATCGACCGGGAAAAATCCCATCGTCGCGCCGTATTCGGGCGACATGTTGCTCAACGTTGCCCTGTCGGGGAGGCTCAGCTCCGCAATTCCTTCACCATAGTACTCAACAATCTTCCCGACCACCCCCTTCTTGCGAAGGACCTCGGTAACCGTGAGAACAAGATCGGTAGCTGTAGCGCCCTCCGGCAACTCTCCTTTCAGCCTGACCCCGATGACTTCCGGGACTAACATGAAGTAAGGTTGTCCCAGCATGACCGCTTCCGCCTCGATGCCACCCACTCCCCAGCCGAAAACGCCGAGACCGTTCACCATCGTCGTGTGCGAGTCGGTCCCTACGAGCGAATCGGGAAACGCATTCAGGACGCCGTCGACTTTTCTCGTTTCCACGACCCTGGCGAGATATTCCAGGTTAACCTGGTGGACAATGCCGGTATCAGGGGGGACGACGTTGAAATTTTTGAAACCTTTCTGCCCCCATCTCAGAAGCTTGTACCGCTCGACGTTTCGTTTGAACTCGAGTTCGGCATTAAACAGCAGTGCATCGTCGCTGCCGAACTTGTCCACCTGGACCGAGTGGTCTATGACTAATTCGGAAGGTATCAACGGGTTAATCTTTCCCGTATCCGCTCTTCTTCGTTCGACTTCACTTCTCATCGCCGCAAGATCGACGACCGCGGGAACGCCGGTGAAGTCCTGCATAAGGACCCGAGCAGGCATGAAAGCGATTTCCTTCTGCGGAAGAGTCTTGCCATCCCACTTCAAGAGCGCCTCGATATCGGCTGCAGTGACTATCTTGCCGTCCTCGTACCTCAGGAGATTCTCCAACAATATCCTGAGCGAGTAAGGGAGTCTCGATATATCATATTTTTGATTGTGAAGTGCGGGAAGATGGAAAATAGTGAAGACCGAATTCCTGATTTTAAGTTCTTTCTTTGCGGAAAACGAATTTGAGATTGCAGCCATTGGGAACAACTCCGTTAATTTCTTTTTAAACTCTGATGAAATTTAATGAAAGACCCCCGTCAGTTCAATGAAAATGAAGAAGGCCACCGATCGGTGGCCTTCCCATTAAGTCGACTTCGGCGTCGATTAAATATCGTAGTACATCATGAATTCATACGGATGGGGTCTCAAAGCCACCTGCTTGACTTCGTTAGCCATCTTGTACTTGATCCATGTGCTGATGAGATCTTCCGTGAAGACATCACCGCGGAGAAGGAACTCATGATCTCTCTCGAGTGCCTTCAACGACTCTTCGAGGGAGCCGGGAGTGGAAGGAACGTTGCTCAGCTCTTCCGGTGAAAGATCGTAGATGTCCTTGTCGAGGGGTTCACCCGGGTCAATCTTGTTAATGATACCGTCGATTCCGGCCATCAATAGTGCCGGGAATGCGAGGTACGCGTTCGTCGAGAGGTCAGGAACACGAAACTCGACTCTTTTCGCTTTTGGACTTTTCGAGTACATCGGTATTCTCACAGAGGCCGAGCGGTTCCTTTGGCTGTAAGCAAGGTTGACGGGAGCTTCGAAACCGGGAACGAGCCTGTGATAGGAATTGGTGGTCGGATTTGTGATCGCGCAAAGGGCGGCGGCATGTTTCAGCAGTCCGCCGATGTAGTACAAAGCCATCTCGCTAAGGTTCGCGTAACCGTTTCCGTAGAACAAGGGCTTGCCGGCCTTCCAAAGACTTTGATGAACATGCATTCCGGTACCGTTGTCTCCGAAGAGTGGCTTCGGCATGAAAGTCACGGACTTGTTGTGTTTAACCGCCACGTTCTTGGTGATGTATTTCAGCATCATGAGGTTGTCGGCCATACGCGTCAGGGTATTGAACCTCATGTCGATCTCTGCCTGTCCCGCCGTAGAAACTTCGTGGTGGTGCACTTCAACTTCTATCCCGGCCTGTTTCATCGTGAGAAGCATTTCAGATCTTATGTCTTGCAGGCTGTCGACGGGCGGAACAGGGAAATATCCCTCTTTGTGCCTCGGGCGGTAACCGAGATTGCGCTTCTCATCGTTCCCGCTGTTCCAAATACCCTCGTCCGAATCTATTTCGTAGAAACCGGAATTGCTGGTCTGTCCGAATCTGACATTGTCAAAAATGAAGAACTCGGCCTCAGGTCCGAAATACGCTGTATCCGCGAGACCTGTAGACCGGACATACGCCTCGGCTTTGTGAGCAATGAAACGCGGGTCACGTCTGTAGGGCTCTCCGGTAATCGGGTCTTTCACGTCACAGATTATGTTCAGCGTTTTGTGGGCAGTAAACGGGTCAAGGAAATACTCATTCGGATCAGGGATAAGGACCATGTCGCTTTCCTGTATGGCCTGGAATCCTCGGATACTTGATCCATCGAAGCCTATTCCCTCCTCGAAAGAATCCGTGGTCAGCCCGGAAGGGATAATTGAAAAATGCTGCCATTGTCCGGGGATGTCAGTAAACCTTAAATCGATTATTTCAACTCCATTGTCCTTGACAAACTTCAACAGTTTATCGACGTCAGTTGCAGACTTGGCAACTTTTGCCATTGGTTCCTCCTAAGATTAATTGTGTTGTGTTTTTAGAACAGTAGACTCTTTGATGGTCGAGAGCACGACGCTGGTTTTCGTGCTCAGGACTCCCGGCCAGGATTGGATCCTGGAAAGAAGTTTCTCGAGTGCATTCGTATTATCCGCACGAACCTTAAGGAGGTGAGACCCTTCGCCTGTCACCGAATGACATTCGAGTATCTCCTCCGTCTCCCTTGCCCGCTCCATGAACATCTGGTAGTGCTTGCTGGAATCGATTGAGACCGTAATGAACGCGGTGATATCCTTACCCAGCCGCTTCGCATCAAGGATAGTAGTATACCCTTTGATGAATCCTCTTTCCTCAAGCTTTTGGATCCGCTCCGAGATCGTCGGGATGGTGAGCCCAAGCTGCTGAGCCATCTCGTTCAACTTCGTCCTGGCGTTCTTCTGAAGGATTTCCAGGAGCCTATGATCGATCGGGTCCAATTTCTTGTCTGTGATCAACATTCCAAACACCGCCAATTTAATTTAGTTAACTAACTGATGTCGATAAGTTAAAATATTAAAATCGTTTTGTCAAGCACAATATAAAAAAAGGCGGCCGTGGGCCGCCTCCCGAGACTGTCTCATCAGGCAATTCCGATTGCGGATTACATATTCCTCACGACGGCAGTGCCGAATTCTGACGTCTTCACCTCTTTCGCGCCTTCCATGAGCCGCGCAAAGTCGTAGGTCACCGTCCTTGCGCCTATCGCCTTCTCCATGCCTTTAACGATGAGATCGGCGACCTCACTCCAGCCGAGATATTCAAACATGAGAACGCCGCTGAGTATCAAGGACCCCGGGTTCACTTTATCCATGTTGGTATACTTCGGGGCGGTTCCGTGCGTAGCCTCAAATATCGCGAAGCCGTTCTGGTAATTTATGTTCGCTCCGGGAGCGATACCGATACCGCCTACCTGTGCTGCGAGCGCGTCGGAGATGTAATCACCGTTGAGGTTTAGTGTGGCAATCACGTCGTACTCGGCGGGCCTTGTGAGTATCTGTTGGAGAAAATTATCGGCGATCGCGTCCTTCACCAAGATTTTCCCGTCCGCGCTTGCGCCGTGTTGGACTTCGTCCCATGTCACGATCTGGTCGCGGAACTCCTGCTTCGCCAGCTCATATCCCCAATCTCTGAAGCCGCCCTCAGTGTACTTCATGATATTCCCCTTGTGTACCAGGGTAACGCTTTTCCTCTTTCTGGCGAGTGCGTATTCGATAGCGGCGCGTATCAACCGCTTCGATCCTTCCTCGGACACGGGTTTTATGCCGATGCTGGAGGATTCGGGAAAGCGGATCTTCTTCACGCCCATTTCGGAGATCAACCAGCCTACAATCTTCTTCGCTTCCGGAGTTCCCGCGCGCCACTCGATCCCGGCGTAGATGTCTTCGGTGTTTTCCCTGAAGATCACCATGTCGATAAGCTCCGGTTTCTTCACAGGAGACGGGACTCCCTGGAAATATCTGACCGGACGGAGGCAAACGTAAAGATCCAGCATCTGGCGAAGCGCAACATTTAAAGACCGTATTCCACCTCCCACCGGCGTAGTGAGAGGGCCCTTTATGGCTACGGTGTATTCCTTGATGGCTTTCAGAGTATCATCCGGAAGCCACACTTCCCTGCCGTAGACTTTGTTCGCCTTTTCTCCGGCATAAACCTCGAACCACTCGATTTTCTTTTTCCCTCTGTACGCTTTCTCGATCGCCGCATCGAAAACCGTTTTGCTCGCACGCCAGATATCCGGTCCCGTACCGTCGCCCTCTATGAATGGTATTATCGGATTGTCCGGCACGACAAGCTTCCCGTCAACAGTCCGAATCTTTTCGCCCTTCGTGGGCACTGACAGTCTTTCGTAAGGATTCATTTTCGTTCTCCTGATTTATCGTTTACTTCTATCTTTCCGCGAATCATCTTCGCGTATTCCGCCATTTGCTCAGGGGACTCGTAAACTTTCAACTGCGTTCTTATCTTCAAACCGTCGCCGTTGTAACGGGGCGCCACATGGAAATGGAAATGAAACACGGACTGTCCCGCCGCCAGCCCGTTATTATTGAAGATATTGAATCCCGCCGGATGCAATGAATCGATGATCGCTCTCGATACGATCTTGAGGGAAGAAACAATGTCGCAGAGGACGTCATCGGAAAGTTCGCTGAAATCGCTGAAGTGCCCTTTCGAAACCACAAGCGCATGTCCGAAGTTAATGGGATTTATATCGAGGAAGGCAATGCTCGACACACCTTCGTAGATGATTTCAGCTTTCGCCTCACCCGCTACAATTCTACAGAACGGGCACAAACTCACATGGTTTTCGACTTCTGTACTTTCTGAATTGCTGGATGATTTCATCGTTTAAATAGCCACCTGTCCGACAGTCTTCGACATGGTGCGCCCTGATAACTGCAATTCCCGGGCATTGTCGGGGAATGTCGCCTTCCTCTTACCGTTGATCGATCGGGATATAGCTGGCGTCGTGCTGGCCGACATAGTCGGACACAGGCCTGATCAGCCTGTTGTCGGAATACTGTTCCATGACATGGGCTGTCCAGCCTGCAACCCTGCTGACGGCAAATATCGGTGTAAACAGGTCAGTCGGGATGCCAAGGTAATGGTACGTCGATGCCGAATAGAAATCGACATTCGGCAGGAGAGACTTTTCTTTCTTGACGTATTGCTCTATTTTTTCCGACATCTCATACCATTTGAGGTTTCCGATCGTTTCGCCGAGTTGCTTGGAAAACTTTCGCAGGTGTTTTGCGCGTGGATCTTCCGACTTGTATACCCGATGACCGAACCCCGGGACTTTTTTCTTATCAGCGAACAGTTTAGCGAGATACCCTTCGACGTTGCCCAGAGTCTTTATTGCAAGGAGCATGTTCATGACGTTCTCGTTTGCTCCGCCGTGGAGGGGGCCTTTGAGCGTACCTACCGCCGAGGTAATGGCCGAGTAAAGGTCGGAGAGCGTCGCGGCAGTTACCCTTGCTGAAAAAGTAGAGGCGTTGAATTCGTGATCCGCGTGCAGTATCAGCGCGCAATCGAACGTCCTCGACGCCATCTGGCCAGGCTCAACCCCATTTAACATATAGAGGAAGTTCGCAGAATGGTCCAGCGACGTGTCCGGTTTAATGTAGTCGCCATTCATACGAAGCGTATGAAGGTTAGCGACAATGGTCGGGAGTTTCGCTACGAGTCTTTTTGCACGGTGCCAGTTTACATCGATAGAATTGTCTTTCGCCTCCTCGTCAAAGAGGCCTAGGAGGGACACGGCCGTCCGCAGGACATCCATTGGCAAAGCTTTTTTGGGAGCCGTCTTGAGAAAGCTGATCAGCGGTTCCGGTAACGCGCGCTCGGCTGCAAGTTCTTTCTTAAATCCGATGAGCTCGTTAAGCCTGGGAAGCTTCCCGTACCATAAGAGGTAAACAATTTCTTCAAAATTAGAATTGACCGCGAGATCATCTACGTTTATTCCGCGGTAAACCAACTCACCCTTCTCACCATCAATGAAACAAATAGAAGATTGACCGGCAATTATTCCATCCAAACCCTTTGAAAACGAAGTTGGTACTTCTGTTGCTTTACTAGACATCTTATTTGTAATTCCTTGTTTTTGCGTAAAATTTAAAAGAGCTCCCAAGTATAATCAATGAGTCAGTCCAAGGATGCGCAGGTAAAGCGGATCGTTCTTTAGAATCGCCTCTGCTACCTTGGTCTGCCTGTCGTACCTGAGTCCTGTCCTTATCTGCGCGGAGTTGCCGTCGAATCTTCCGATGAGCTCGGCCGTCATCAACTGCGATATCTCGTCCGAATTTTTGTCGAATAACCCGCGTTCGTCTGCCTCAATGTTCTTGGAGAGGGTTGCGATCTCTTTGGATAGCGCCGGAGTGTAATTGGATTTCGATGCTACGAGCTGAGCATCGTCCACGATCTGTCCGAGATGAGATATGTAAGTGAATCCATTCTTCTCGGCGAATTTGTGGAACTCGTCGAGTACATCCGTCCCGGCAGTGAAGTGGGCCGGTATCGAGTTGTGTTCTGACCGGTACTGCGTGGCAAAATTGAAAAAGAACCCGCCACGCATTAGCTGAATGACATAATCCGAATAGTGTTCGCCCGTCACGATCGAGTCAGGCGTAATTCCGCCGGAAGCGAAGACATCTCGTCCGTCGAGAGTCTTGAATTCCTTTCTCAAGCTGTCGGGGATTATAGGACTCTCGCCTTCGCGGCTGAGGTTATAGTTGATCTTTTGGATGCATCTTCCGCTGGGAGTATAATACCGTGCTGTAGTGATCTTGAGTTGAGCGTTGTTGTCGAGCGGAAGAATCGTCTGAACGAGACCCTTGCCGAAGGTGTTGGTTCCGACGACCACGGCCCTGTCGAGATCCTGAAGCGCGCCTGTGACGATTTCGCTGGCACTGGCGCTGTTCCCGTTAACCAGGACTGCAATAGGCAGGTTCGGGGCGATAGGATCGCGGTCCGAGATGTACTTTTTATCGGAGGAAGGGTCTCTTCCTTTCGTCATTACAATGAGGCTCCCCTTCGGGACGAATAGTTCGACGATGTGAACGGCCGATTCGAGCAATCCACCGGGATTATTCCTCAGATCCAGTATCAGGCCTTTGAGTTTTGTTTTCGCCATCAGATCCACGAGAGCATTGCGGACTTCCTCATCGGAACCTCTTGAAAATTGATCGAGCTTGATGAAGCCGATGCTTGAGTCGACCACGCCATGGAATGAAACGGCTTTAAGACGTATTTCAGATCTTACAAGGACTACCTGGAAAGGCTTCTCGTCCCCTTCCCTTTTTATGGTCAACGTCACCTGCGTACCCGGTTCGCCGCGGACCATGTTGCTGATCTGGTCGAGCTTCAGCGTATCGACATCCGCATTGTCTACTTTCAGGATCTGATCGCCGATTCTGAGTCCCTGCCTTTGGGCGCTGTAGCCGTCTATCACGCCAGTGATAATGACTTTGCCGTTCGCCATCCCTATGGAGACTCCGATGCCACCGTATTTTCCATTAGTCAGGAGGTCGATCTCGCCGCTGTTCTCCTTATCCATGTAGACCGTGTAGGGATCAAGCGAAGCGAGCATCGCGTCGACTCCCTTTCTCATAAGCTGCTGAGGGGGAACGGGATCCACGTAATCCTCGATCACGTCTCTATACACGGCACCAAACAAATCTATGCTTTTTCTTACTTCAAAGAACCTCTCACTGTTCCGGATTGCAACAAAACCTACGCTGCTTACAATCAGCAGGACAGCAAATACTACCAGGGATCTACGGCGCATTTCTTTCCTCCGCCAGATTTTTTATTCTATTTGTAACATCATTATAAATTCGTTCAGAGATATTCACGATAGGAGCACTTCCGTCAACAATAACAAACCTGCCGGGGTCTCGACGTGCGCATTCTTTGAAACCTGAAATCACGTCTTTGAAAAATCTGATCTCAGCGTCCTCCATCCGGTCCGCTTGCCTTCCGGCATCTTCTCTTCTTTTCATGGCGGTATCAAGATCAAGTTCCACCAGGAAAACGATGTCCGGGAGCAGACCGCCCGTCGCAAACCGGCTCACCGATTCGATCTCATCTATCGGGATATGCCTCCCAAATCCCTGGTACGCGATTGAAGAATAGAAGTACCTGTCGAGGATGACCGTTTTGCCGGCCTGAATCATCGGTGTTACCTTCTCTTCGATGAGCTGAGCCCTGCTGGCGCTGAACAGCAGGAATTCCGCAAGGGGGCGTATTATGAGGTCGGAGCGATGCAACAAAAGTTCGCGCACGCCTTCTCCGAGCCTGGTCCCGCCCGGGTCGCGGACAACCTCATTCGGGATACCTTCCTCTTCAAGGCGTTTCGAAAGCTCCATTGCCTGAGTGGTTTTCCCGCTTCCATCGATACCTTCAAAAGCTATCAACACAATCTAAAATAACTTTGCAGGGCTTCTATTACAATGTCCGGCGAGATCAACATTCCTAACGGGTGTAGCTCGTGACGAACACAGCTCGCGTTCGGAGCGATACACAAATTGATAATACACAGAGTAAAGCCTATATTTTGTTTTGTGAGCAGAACCCGGAATATAATCAAGTATCTTTCTGCGACAATTGGCATAATAATCCTGGTCGCGCTAATTTTTTCGAAAGTAATTTTCTCCAGTGACAGGCTCACTGCACTCGTCCTTCCAAAGATAAGTCAGCTTCTGAATCGTGAGGTCTCGGCTGAACAGGTCGAGCTTTCGTTTTTCCCGACAATCGGCATAAAGATTATCGGGCTAAGAGTCTCAAACCCTTCATCGGGAAAATTCGAGACACCTTACCTGCTCGATGCGAAGTCGGTCGTTATCGACGCGAAGATACTTCCTCTTCTCAAGAACAGGCTCGTGATCAATAACGTGATCTTCTATTCCCCGACCTTCTATCTCGAACAGGATCTAAGGGGGAAACTGAACACCGATCATCTTCTCAGCGAATCTTTCAGCCGGGAGAGAGGAAATGTCAGAAGTTCGCTTTCAAGCCTTCTACTATCGAACTTCGAGGTTGCGAACGGAACATTAGTATGGGATAACGACCGTGCGGGGACCTCGGTGCGGTTCCTTGACGTGGATTTCACTTCGCGAATAAAGACAGTCGTGGAAGAAGACCGGCTACTCCTGACATCTGAGCTCAGAATAGGACGGTTTGAATTCTGGAAAGGCCCATCGAACCTTTTTACTGGAGACGGTATCCAGCTCGCTGCCAACCTCGACTACGACAAGCAACATGATATCGTAAAGATTCAGTCCGACCAGGGCTCCGTTTTCGGTATCCATCTGAAAAGTGCGATAACATATTCCTTTTATCCCACGACGACCCTTTCAGTCTTCACGGTAAACGCCGACTCATCGGCCCGGGGTCTGTACAACATACTTCCGACGCAACTCAAGAAAGTCGTGATCAAGAAATCCGTCAAAGGTCGCTTCGGTTTGACTCTCCGTCTGCGGCGGCGAAACTCGTTCACGGATATGCAGTTCGAAGCTCATTTGAGGGATTTCGATGCCGCGCTTCGCTCGGGGGATTCACTGACCGTTCGCGATCTGGTCTGGAGATACACCATATTCGGAGACTCTTCCTCAATTTCCATCTCGATGCCGCGAGCAACTCTCGGACAGAATTTCGCCTCGATACACTTAAGAATGAGCCCTCCCGAAACCGCTTCGGCGAAAATATCCGGCGACATCGACCTTGCAAGGCTCGCACGCAATCTCGACATGCCTAAGGAAGACAGATTCTCCGGTTCGATCCACGGGAGGTATGCGTTCAACTACGATGCATACACAGACCGTGTGCACGGAAACGGTCTCATAAACTTCAACGATGCTCTCGTCCAGGTGCCTATCGGGATAGATACTCTTTACACGGGAGAATGCGACGGCAGCATTCTTCTTAGAAACAACCGGGCCACGTTCAACAAGCTCCTAATCAGATTAGGCGCAAGCGACATGGTACTCAGCGGGACATTATCAGATTATCAGACCGCGTTCCTCGGGAACCGGGCATCCATACCGAATCTCAGGCTGAAGATCGTGTCGAAGACTTTCAGCACCATTGGTCTCCTTCCCCACATGAACCTGAACATCGGCAGACCGGTCCTGGCGTGGCTGCCGACCGCCAACATATCGCTCGACTTTACCGCCGGGAAATTGGTAATGCCCACCGACTCGCTATCTCGAGTTTCTGCTAACCTGCAACTTCTCGACTACTTCGTGAAGCTGAGGAAGTTGTCCTATTCTTCTTCCATAGGAAGCTTCGATGTAAGCGGCTGGACTGACTACAGCCAGACAAACCGGACAACATTCAGCATAAGGGCGCGCATCACCACCTCCAATTTCGGAAAGCTACTTCGCAGGTACATCGGGAGAGATGAGATATCCGGCGGCATCGGAAAAGGATCTCTGAACATAAACGGCGTCTTTGATGACTCGGGGAAAATGGACCTTGCCAGTCTCGGTGGACGCGGGCGGCTGCAGCTCTCCAACGTTTCGATAAGACACTATTCCGTGTTGACCAAGCTATACACTTTTCTTGGAGGAAAAGACAAGGACTCTGCCAGATTTAAGAACGCGACCTTCACGGTCGACATAACAGATGGCAGAATATATTTTAACAGATTGATCGCTAACGGGACTCCGTTCGATTTCAAGCTCGACGGGTGGCATGGTTTCGACGGCACTCTCGATTATAAACTTGCGCTAAAAGTGTTCCCGCCTTTGAGTACCGAGATGGCTGCTCATCTGCAGAAGTCCTACCCGGATTTGGGCTTGGGACCGGACCACACCCTCAACCTTGGCGTGGTGGCGGGGGGCACGACCAACGATGCCCGCTTCACGATAGTGTCATTTAACGGGTCGATAGCCGACAGGAGAACCGCGAACCCAAACGATTATTTGGCCTTGAAGTGATTCCGCCGCACAGAAAATCCGGTGACACAAACGGGCACGGGGATACAGCCGTGCACTCGACCTATCCGGCAAAGAAATCTCTCGGACAGAACTTCCTCGTCGACGAGAACATCGCGCGCAAAATAGTCGATACAGTCTCAGCGTCGCCTGCGGATTCGCTCGTCGAGATTGGTCCGGGAAAGGGAGCCTTGACAGGGCTGCTGGCGAACACCGGAGCAAGGATCGTGGCGATAGAAAAGGACGGACACCTCGCCGAGGATTTAAGGACACGCTTTTCAGGACACCCGAATGTCCAAATCGTCTCAGGTGATTTTCTCGAATACGAGTTTGGAGACCGGACCTCGCCGGTCAAGGTAGTCGGGAATATTCCGTACAACCTGACGAGTAGGATCATATCGAGGCTCGTGGATAACAGGGAAAAGATAGACAGCGCCGTGCTGATGATGCAGGATGAAGTGGCCTCACGACTGGCCGGCCTTCCGGGCACGAAGGAGTACGGGGCGATATCGGTGCGGCTGCAGCTTGTTGCGGCCGTTGAAAAGCTTTTCCTCGTCTCCCCGGGATGTTTCCGGCCGAGACCGCGGGTCGACTCACGCTTGGTCCAAATCGTTTTTCAAAGCAGGGATCCTCTGAAAGACGAGGATGGGTTCGTGATGTTTGTGAAAGGCGCCTTCGGAATGAGAAGAAAAATGTTTCGGCATTTCGTCGCTTCACGTTACGGGAAGGGAGCGATCGAGATACTGGAAGACCGATTCAAGACGGGAAGAATCGAGACGTTTGCGCCCGATGAGATTTACAGTATGTTCGTACTTTTGGAGAAACATGTTCGACCTTAATAGGTTGAGGCCGCTCGACCATCTAAACATCCTCGGAATGGCGCTCATATCGATCGTAGCGCTGATCTTCCACTCCCGCGTTGAGGATTTCGTTTGGATTATCGCAACTAATCTCGCCGCCTCCGCTATCATACTCGTGCTTGTAAATTTGGATGCCACGAGATCGAACAGGGTTATCAGGTTTTTCACACAGTGGTACAGTATTCCGCTAATCTTCCTGACCTTCAAGGAAATGTACCTGATGGTCCATCCGATAAATCCCCACGACCTCGACTACGTGCTGATCAAACTTGACAGAATGCTTTTTGGGACCGATCCCACAGCAGTTCTGGATAAGATAGCGACTCCGGGTCTGACGGAATTCCTCCAGATTTGCTACAGCAGTTTTTATATCCTATGGATCATACTCGGTGTCGACTTGTTAAGGGAGCACAACGAGAGAGGGTTCTTATTCTTCCTGTTTGCGCTCATGCTCGGATTTTATACTTCTTATGCAGGTTACCTCTTCGTTCCGGCGATCGGGCCGCGTTTCACGCTATACAATTTTGCTAAGCTCAATGAGCAGCTACCGGGTCTATATCTCACAACGATACTCAGAGGGATAATAAACTCCGGAGAGTCGATCACGAATGTAGCACGGGCGGCAGCACTTGCACAACGCGACTGTTTCCCAAGCGGTCATACCGAAATGACTCTCATTACCATAGCTATCGCGATCAGGTACCGGGCAAAGTCGGCGATGATCATCATTCCACTCGGCGCAGGTTTGATATTCGCCACCATATACATGCGTTACCATTACGGAGTCGACGTCATCGCTGGTGCGCTCGTCGGGATTTTCGTTTTGGCCACCGCACGGTGGCTCGAATCAAAGCTCACTAGAAAGAAGAAAGCCGGAGGAAATGGTCACGAACCTGAGGACATAGCGAGTTTCGTCGAGCAGGAGATGTACATCAGGAAATAACCTGGAAGCTGCCCCATATCAGTTTGTCCTTATTGGAATGAACTGATGGTTGGTATCTCCACGCCGATCTTGAAATAGAACTGCCAGGGGGTTGAAAGCGTCTGAAGTTTTGATCCCCTCCCCGGATAAAAGGCTTTTCCGACGCTCACGACAAACGGTCCGATAGGGGTGTCAACCCCCAGAGACATTCCGATTCCCTGCTTGAGAGTTTTCAGGACAATGTTCTCCTGCTGCGCCCAAACGTCTCCGAGATCGAAGCGGCCTGCAAGATATGTGTCGAAGAAAATCTTTATCGGCAGTTTAACACGCAGTTCGGCGCTGGCAAGGAATATTTGTCTCCCGCGAAGAGCATCCTCCTGCAATCCATAAAAAAGATCCTGCCCGCCGAGACTGAACTGCCTTGAAAGCGGCAGGGAGTTGTCGCCGAAGCCGAATATGTAATGTTGCTTAAATGTGAATGAAGAGAAGGCGGTTTGGTAAGTCTCGTAATCGAAATAAATTCTCGAGAAAGCCTGCTGGCTGTTCAGTCCTTTAAGCGAAGTCTCAAAATAGATATCGCTCAGGATACCAGTTCTCGGAAACGCGGAACGGTCGCGGGTATCGACAAACGAGCCGATCTTCAGGTCCACCAGCCTAGCCGAGTAGCTGGTTGAGAAATTGTGAAGCGGCTTTATCCGATCCCATCCGTAGTCGAGCGTCGCGCTCACCATCCCGAAGCGGCGGATCTGTGTCCCCATCGAAAACTCGTACCCTGATCGGATAATCCGGTACTCACCGACTGAAGCTAAATCCCAGACGGTGGGTGCTGAAGGGCTCGACTGGTCAACATAGTAGCGGACATCCCTGAAACCGGTGAACGCACGGAAATCGTACGTGAGGTCGGTATTGAGAATGCGCGTTGTTCCCAGGAACATTTCACCGAGCCTGTTTCTAGACCCTCCCGCGAAGGAAAACCCAGCCCTGGTCCCGGTTCCGAAGAGATCATCGTCGGACAGCGACGCGAACACCTGGCCGTTGCGTTCGTTGTCGGCGCGCAAGCCGAATCTGAACAGCCGCGAGCTCTTTTCAGTCACGTCGATAGTAAGAGCAGTGGATGGATCGTACTTGGTCCAGAGGAGCACCTGGCTGAAGAGGTTCGTCGAGTAGATATTATTGATGCCCTCAATAGCCTGACTGGTTGTGAATATGTCCTCCGGCTCGAGAGGGAACTCCCTGCGGATAAGAAACGGTTTCGCTACGATGTTTCCGAGAAGCGATATGCTTGAAACCTCCCCCTCGTTTATTGATATGTTGAGTGCGGAATGAACGGGGTCGTAGCTCACATCCGAGATCCTGGCCATCCCAAGATCATGATTTCTGTAAATCCAAATGAGATTCTCACAAGCGGAATTTATCTGAACTGGATTATCGTAATGTCCCAGGAGTCCCCTGAAAGGTTGAATCAGAACCGAGTCAGGCATTCTGAAAGCTCCCGAGAATCTCACACTCGATAAAAAGAGCAACGATTTCGAGTCGTAATCAGGCGATCCCTCCAGTGTATCATCGGTTTGGAGGTGTGGCTTTCCCAACACTATCTTCCGGTCGGGCCCTCTGGCTTCGGCAATATCCATCTTCTTCGTGTCGACTCGATAGAGCGAGTCGATGATTGCGATCTTCGACTCAGCGGCAATTCTTCCCTCCTGAATCAATGAATCCAGGTGGTTGAAATCTGAAGAGTAGTGACCATTAAGATGAGGAGTGATCACAACGTCCGCCTTCTCAAGCTCCAACCTATTAGATTGCTGCATCATAATGCTCGTCACCTGGTCGAGCGCATCCCAGGGAGTCGTAATACTCCTTTCAGGACGAAGCGGACTCGTCGTATTCACGGCAATTATGAGATTCGCGCCCATGCTTCTGGCAATGTCTACCGGTATGTTAGAGACCAGGCCTCCGTCCACAAGTCTCAAGGAGTCAGCCCTGATGGGCGTAAACACTACGGGCACCGTAGAGCTTGCACGCATAGCCTGTGCCAGATCGCCTGTCGAAATAACCACACGCTTTCCGGTAACCATATCCGTGGCAACGGCACGAAACGGGATCTTCAGGTCGTTGAAGGAATTCACGACCCTGTACGGAGCATTCAGGACGAGCCGGGTAAGAAGCGTCGTAAGCCGCTGCCCGTTCGCAAGGGCGGATGGCAGTACCGGCTCAAACCCGTTCAATCTTATGACAAGGAAACTCTGTTCCTCGTCCAGTTTTTGCTGCAGGAAGAGGTCGCTTCTGCTGACGGCGTCAGACAATGCAAGGAGCTGGTTCCAGTTCTGGGAGAGGGCGATGGAGTCGAGCTGGACACCAGAGTACCCGGATGCATACAGCCCGCCGATAATGCTTCCCATGCTCGTCCCTACGATTAGGTCGATGGGTATGTGAGCGGCCTCCAGCGCCTCGATGACCCCGATCTGTGAAATGCCTCTGGAACCTCCCCCCGAAAGGACGAGTGCTACCTTCGGCCTGCTCTTCTCAAGATAAGGAAAATACTTCCCCGCTATTTGATACTTCTCTTCCTGTGCATAGGCATTACTTATAAATACCAAAAGAGACAGAAGGACATATAGTCTGATAATCTTCATGAGTGTATTCTGAAAACCACATTGCATTAGACGTGAATTCTTTGGAAATATACAACAACAAATAACCAATGCCGGCTAACGAGTCCGAATCTGGGGTTGGACGATCTCCACCGTAAAGCCGTGCCGTTCGACTACAGGACCAGAGCGATTCTCCGCGCGAGTCTGGCAGGAAATTTTTGGCCGGGATGAGGGAATAAGTGTGACCGAAAACACCACTGCGTCGCCTGACCTGCGATCTCAGTGGGCACGGTGGGACTCGAACCCACAACCTCTGGCTCCGGAGGCCAACGCTCTATCCAATTGAGCTACGTGCCCGGCGTTGAAATTTAATCACCTCGTCCACGAGTTACAATCGCACTCTTCAAGCAACGAGAACTCCGTCCTGAATCTTGAAGACTCGATGTGCGAGACTTGTGAGATGATCGTTGTGCGTAGCGATCAAAAATGTCGTCGAGTGATTCCTGCAGAGATCGAGGAGAAGCCGGTGCAGCGCCTCCGCGTTCACAGAGTCGAGGTTTCCCGACGGCTCGTCTGCCAGAACAACCTTCGGCCCGTTTATGAGCGCACGTGCGACCGCTACCCGCTGCTGCTCGCCACCGCTCAATTCCGAAGGCCTGTGCTCCGCCCTGTCTGCCAGGCCAACCTCGGCGAGCAGGTCATGTGCACGCCCCTTTACCTGACCGAGTTTCATCCCGGCGATCAAAGCTGGCATTGCAACATTTTCCAAAGCAGTAAACTCCGGAAGGAGGTGGTGGAACTGAAAGACAAAACCGATCTGAAGACTCCTGAATCTGGCGATCTTCTCATCGGACAAATTGAAAACATCCTCACCATCAAAAAGGACTTTACCACCCGTCGGCTTGTCAAGTGTGCCGACGATATGGAGAAGCGTGCTTTTCCCCGCACCCGAGGCGCCTATAACAGCAATGATCTCACCCCGATCGATTGTGAAATCAATTCCTTTCAGAACCTGAAGTTCATTCCTGCCGATGAAATAGCTTTTCGTTATTCCAGAAACTTGCACAATTTTCTCAGACAACTTGATTCACTCCCATCTCACTGCTTCGGCAGGATCGATCTTCGACGCCCGTTTTGCCGGATACAGGGCCGCAAGCGAACATATCACCATCGCTATCAGTCCGACGACGATGAAGTCGGAGACGTGCATGGAGACCGGCAGTGCAGGTATTATATATACGCTCGTATCCAGCTTAAAGAATTGGAATTTAATCTGCGCTTCACCAACGCCGTACCCCAGAAGTAAGCCAAGGATGCTCCCGAAAAGACCCACGAGAAATCCTTCCAGAAGGTAAATCTTCATGATACCCGATTGCGTTGCCCCCATCGCTTTGAGCACACCGATCTCTCGCCGCTTCTCGATGACCGTCATCGTGAGCGATCCGAGAATATTAAAAGCCGCTATCACAACAATGAGTGAGAGGACAATGTAAGCTACGATCCGCTCTATCGTCATCATCTGGTAGAGGTCCTTGTGAAGGTCATACCAAGTCTCGACTCTGTCCCCAGGAAGCATCTTCTCAAGTTTGGACTTCACGTCGTTCGATTTCCCAATGTCATAGAGTTTGGCATCGACTCCGTTCACCATTTCGGGTGAGACTGTCGAATCCGGAGAAGCGAACAGGTACTGCGCCGCCGGAAGATTAACGAACGCGTAATATCCGTCGTAGTCTTTATTGTTCGATTGATATATTCCACCGACGACGAAATGCTCAACCTTCGGCTGATAGAATTGAGTGAGACTTCTCTCGATGCCGGCAGGACTTATCACCGCTATAGAATCTCCAACGACGGCGTCGAGTGCATCGGCAAGCGACAAGCCTATCACGATCTGGTGGTCGTTGTCTGGATTGAGAAATTTTCCAAGAACGATCGCTTTCGAAAGGCTTGAAATGCGTTCGTTGCCTTTCGGAACAATTCCGACGATGTTGATTGCCCTGTTCACTCCGCCAGAAACTATCATCGCCTTTCCGCCAAGAAACATCGTAGCGGATCTCACTTCCCTGAGGCTCGCAACCTCCGCCATCACCTTCTGTGGATTCGAAAGGTATTGTCCCGATTCGGCGGTTACCCTGATCGTCGGATCGAAGTCCACCAAAATCCTCGTGACTATTCCCTGGAATCCGTTGAAGACTGAAATGACGATTATGAGCGCCGCGGTTCCGACGATGACTCCGAGTAACGATATGAGGGAGATGATCGAAACGGAGGTCATCCTCCTTTTCGATTTAAGATAGCGAAGGGCCACGAAACTCGAGTATGACATCAGAAATACCTCACCGATTCGAGCGGATCGAAGCCGGACGCCGTCCTCGCGGGAAGGTAGGAAGCGGCCAGCGACAGGACAAAAGCTATTCCGCCGATCAGGAAAAAGTCCGCTGCCCTCATAGAAACCGGAACCGTGTTCATGAAATAGACCGATCCCGGAATGTGAATCAGGCTGTATCTCTTCTGCAGTTCCAATATGGCATAAGCAAGGCCGCTTCCCATAAGAGTGCCTGCCGCTCCGATAAATGCTCCCTGCAACAGGAATATTCTCGTTATAGCACCGCGGGTAGCGCCGAGTGTTTTCAAAACTCCGACCGCATTCATCTTCTCGATGACGATCATGAGGAGAGTACCGACGACGTTGAACGCCGCCACAATTATAATTAGCGCGATCACTATCGGAATCGGTTTCTTCTGAAGTTCGATCCAAGCGAAGAGATTTCTATACATCTGGTACATCGTACGTGGGTAGTAAGGATAGCCGAGTTTGAGTTCCAGGTCATGCGCGGTAGTCCCGACGGATCCCAGGTTGTCCACCATTACATCGAATCCTGTGACGCTTCCGGGTGGAATGTTGAAAAGGTACGCGGCCGAAGTAAGATTCGTATAGCCGTAAATATCGTCATACTCCGACATCCCGGTCTCATAGATTCCGGTGATGACAAAGGAGAGAACTCTCGGAGGATTGAGCGGCGAAGGAATTCCTTCGACTCCAAAAATGAAGACCGTGTCCCCGACGCTCACCTGGAGTTTTCTTGCGAGTTTTGCCCCCATGAGAAGAGGCGACATGGATCCCTGATTTGAAAGGTCGTACTTACCTGAAATGATTTCGCGCCTGATGCTGCTGTTGTCGTACTTCGTCAGAAGACCTTTCAAGAGAAGCCCATCGGTGGATGGCGCGTTCACCGCATGCGAACGATGGACGCGTATCATGGCTTCGTGAGCGATGAACGGAGAAACGGACTTAACATTCTTCTGCGAGAGGATCTTGCTCATCGCGGATTGATAATCCGGAAGACTCACATCTTCAAAGCCGCGGATTTCAATATTCGCCGTAAAATTGGAGACGTTGTCTGAAATCTGCTTCTGAAATCCATTCAGAATGGAGACTGTTATGATAAGAGCGGCAGTCCCGATTGCCAAACCTATAACCGCGAACAACGTAATGAAAGATACGAAACGGTTGTGCGAACGCGACTGGGCCAGCCGTTTGGCGATGAAAGATGGATAGCCCACTGCTATTTTGCACCCTCTCCGCCGGCGAGTCCGAACTCCATGAGATAGCCGCGAATAAAATCGTCGAGGTCGCCATCCATGACGGCCTGAACATTGCTCGTTTCCACGCCGGTCCGGTGATCTTTCACAAGGTTATACGGATGGAAGACGTAAGACCTGATCTGGCTCCCCCACTCGATTTTCTTCTTGGCTCCTTCGATAGCGTCCCTTTTCGCCTCTTCTTCTTCTTTTTTCATCTGGTAGAGGCGCGAGCGCAGCATCTTCATGGCGCGTTCCCTGTTTTGAAACTGGGAGCGCTCCTGCTGACACGCGACGATTGTGTTTGTCGGGACGTGTATTAACCTCACGGCAGTTTCGACCTTGTTCACATTCTGACCGCCGTGCCCGCCCGATCTGAAGGTTTCAAACTTCACGTCCTTAGGATCTATTTCGATTTCGACATCACCTTCAACCTCAGGATACACGTAGACTGACGCGAAACTCGTGTGCCTCCTGGCATTCGCATCAAATGGGGAAATCCTGACAAGCCTGTGAACTCCATTCTCGGCTTTGAGGTAACCATAAGCGTATTTTCCAATGACTTCTATCGTGACGCTCTTTATGCCTGCGCCCTCGCCCTCGAGCATGTCAGCGATGTCCATCTTGAAGCCGTTGCGCTCGCCCCATCTTATATACATTCGCATGAGCATCTGGGACCAGTCCTGGGCTTCCGTACCGCCGGCTCCGGAATGAATCGTAAGAATCGCGTTCTTGTCGTCGTCCTCGTTCCCAAGCATCTTTCTGAATTCCAGATCAGAGACAAGCTTTTCCGCCCGCGCAAGTTCCGCGTCTACGTCTGCAGTATGCGATTCGTCCCCCGATTCTTCAGCAAGCTCGATAAACGCCAGCGCGTCATCGACATTCTTCGCGGCTCCTTCCCACTGATCCGACCATACCTTCAGGTCGTTCAACTGTCCCATCACCTCCTGGGCAGCGCGGTTATCATCCCAGAAATTCGTCTCGAGTGTTTTTTTGTGAAGCCTTTCTATCTCTTCCCTTTTGCCGTCGACGTCAAAGAAACCTCCGCAGGTTTTCTATCCTTGTTTTCAAATCGCCGGCCTTTTGCTTCTGGGGTTCGAACATACACTTACCTTTTTAGACATAATTTAGCTCACCCGCTTCAGACAGACAATGCCCCTTTCTGTTCGCATCAATCCTAATGGGCGTCCGGGGGAACCGAATGTATTCGATGAAAGCAATCAGGGGATGCATGATCGCAGATTTGAGGAAATCAATCCCCCTCGCGTCCCCATCGGGCCTTTCTTTTATACCATATTCTTTCTCGATGTCAGGTCCGCATCCCCACTCCTTGAAATAATCCGGATCCCTCGGGGTCGCCCCATGCCACGGTAATTCAGCATCGCACCGAAGAGCTTCCTGAGAATAACGTGAATGATGAATTCATCCGGATAAGGAGGTAAGTACACTTTGGTGAGGCTGGGAAAAGCATCGAATAGACTCCTGGCCAAGACGGACGAATTCGAAATACTTACGACGGTTCTTCCCGGGAATTCGTCATAGAAAGTCGAGAGGAGAAGAAGCGCGTCCTCTGCGCCACCGAAGTGAACACAGAACTCCCCGATCTGTCCAAATAACCCCATGAAACGCCTGACAGATTCATCTCTCGCGAGATGGGAATTGGATTTCAGCACTTCCCCGGCTACGTCAAGTATCCGGCTGTCGAGATACCGGTATCTTCCGTCCGCCCTGACAGTGCATTCATCCAGAGACTCCATCCGTTCATCGGACATCAGGCCTCCAGGCAAGAATTAACCTCCGGCTTCGCGAGTAATTTTCGAATTCTTTCATCGGCAATCCCCGCGGCGGTATCCCATGTCCAATTCTCACGGGCGTAGGCGGCCCCTGCAAGGCCAAGCTTCTTCAGCTCCTTTTTGTTTTCCTTAGCCCATTTCATTTTCATTCTAAGGTCGTCGAGGTCGACACGAAACAGAGAGGGATATTCCACAGTTTTCAATCCGAATACCTGTTTTTCTCCAAGGACTCTTTTCGAAGCTCTGATCCGAATGCTGTTAAAATCCGTGCAGAAATCCAGTGAGGGGCCTGCATCGGTTACTATCGGCGGTGTAGCACAAGCCATTGCTTCCAGTACAGGCATGCCGAACCCCTCGGCCCTATACGGAAGCACAAGCGTGTCGCAAGTACAATAAAGTCCCGCAAGGTCAGACTCGCTCAAATCGGCGTCGCGATACTCGATCTCAGGTACTCCGGGTTGTGACATGAATTCAACGATCTGCGAGCGCAAAGTCATCTTCCTGTAAAAGGAGTCCGCCCCGAAATCCTTGATCACCAGGCAGACATCGTCCGTGGCGGTGAAGATCGTCGAGTAGGCATTCAGCAGAAAATCGATTCCCTTTCTATGAATGGCGCCGCCGACGAAGAGGAACCTTAACCCTTTCGTCGTCTTGAGACCCAGCGGAGTAGCATCCGGCCTGAAGATTTCAGGATCGAAGCCGTTCGGGACAATCTGCACTCTGTTTGATGGTACACCGCCTGCCAGATAGACATCACGCACGTAGCCGCTCGGGACCCACACTTCGTCGACGTCCTTCGAGAACGGGTCCACCCAGGACTCAGGCATGCTTCCGAATTCCCACGGCTGGATGAGGACCAGTCGTCCCGACGGCGGCGGAGTCATATCCGGAGGCCAGCTGTTCCTGATTGTAATTTCCGGATGAGCGACAGCTTCGATGCGGCAGATGATCGACTTAAGCGGTTCGTCTTCGCCATGTAATATGGGCGCGGAATTTCCCTTGCCTGGAGTAATGCGGACATCATGGCCGAGGGAAATCAGCCAGGAGGCCAGATTACGGTTGATTATCGTAGCCGAGCTGAGATTGAAAAATGGTGCATCGAAATAGATGATTGCCATCACTGAGACTGTCTATTATGGTGAAGCGGACTAGTACTTCTGTTCGAGCCGCCGTGGTGACAAGCTGCAAAGCTGAAGGTTTTCGTAGATCCGATGGAGCTGTCAAGGCACCCGCTCCTCTCAGGAATCCGTTCAGGCATTTTGCTCAGCCTTTGAATAGAACAGCATCGCGTCTTCAGTCCTGCCGAGGATGGAACAGACATACCCGATCTTCTGCATAGTTTCCCTGTCGTTCGGTTTCACCGCCAAGACATCCTTGAAGGTTTTCATCGCTTCTTCAACCTGTCCGGCTTCCAGATACAGATCCCCTAGATTTCTCATCGCTTCGATATTCATCGGATTGGCATTTATAGAATCACGAAAATGCTGGGCAGCCTTCCCTTTGAGTCCCTTTTGGAAATAAAGCGCTCCTAGATCGTTGAGTGCACCGGAATGGTCCGGCCTGATCTTCAGCAAGTCCTCGAACATCCGGATCGATTCCTCGGTATTCCCGTTTATGGCCAGGCTGCGGGCGTCGGCATACAATGCATCAATTCTCTCGGACGTGAGGTCCAGCTCGTCGCCGCGCAAATCTCCGTTTTCTTTGAGACCTGCAACGGCGCCATTGGCGCCAAGGATATCTTGCGCTCCGGCACGAAGTTCCAACACTGATGAGTTCCCACTGATGCTCCCTTCCGAAGAGTCCAGTGAGAGCCGGACATGCAATGGGGGATCCTTGCTCACAGGCTTGCCTTCACGCCACCACTCCAGCGGAGCGATTCCCCATTTGTCCTTGAATATCAACTCGTTTGTTCTTATGAAGTCCTTGTATTTTTCCCAGCCGTCTTTCGCGAAGCTCTTGCTTCCAAAATGATGAATGAAGACGTCACTTGCGATGGCCACCTTGAAGCCTGCGTGTGCTGCACGAAGACAGTAGTCGTCGTCTTCACAATTGCCGAGACCGAAAGCCGGATCGAGTCCTCCGATTTTGTGTATCACTTCCCTTTTTATCAGCATGCACAAACCGGCCACTCGCGGCGACTCAAACCATTTCCTGCGATTCTTTGTCCTGTACTTTTTGGCATAATCCTGCAGCCGGCTTAATCTGGTGTATCCGACGTTCCTCTCCAGTTGCAACCCGCTTACACGGTTGCTCATGGGGCCGACTATCCCAACGAGCGGTGAACTCTCCGCGCATTCAATCAATCCGTTCAGCCACTCATCCGTAACGACAACATCATTGTTCAGCAACAGCACATAGTGGCCTTTCGATCTTTCGATCCCCTGGTTGCAGCCTGCGGGAAAGCCTGCATTGCTTTCGTTGGCAATTAGCAGAATATCCTTCTGGGTCTTCAGATACTCGACCGTTCCGTCGGAGGACGCGTTGTCCACGACGATAATTTCATAAGGGGCTTTCGTATGCCGGCGGATGCTATCGAGTGTGAGTTTAGTGTATTCCAGCTGATTGTATGTAAGAATGACAATCGATGTAAGCTTGCCATCGCCCGAAGACGCAGGCTTGGAGACCCCGGACGGGACCGACACCGGACCACTCTCTCCGGCTCTAAATGTAAGGGTCGCGGAGCTGCCGGGCTTCAAATCGAAAGAAAAGGACTCCAGCAATTTGTCGAGGGAAATCCCGTTCTTCGCGAGAATGGCTTTGAAGTTCGGCTTTCGCAATACCGCGGTGATTTCCTCGGCTAAAGATGTCTTATCTGTTTTCAGTGCAAGATTGAGAGCGGCGTACATCACCATAACGCCGTGTTCGTACTGCTGAAGATCGAAGAGTGTTCTGGAGGCACTTACCAGCTCGACGACTTCGTCCTGATGCAAGAGGGCTCCGGAAGAGACGCGATGCATGTTCAGTCCGAGTCCAAGATGCAGGAGCGGTCTCAAGGACTGAGGAACCGCCTGCAGATAGGGCCTCAGGGATCTCATCGTATTAGCATAGGTGTTTGTGCTATGGACCATGCTTCCGACGGATGCTCTGTACCAGAAAAGAGCCTCAGGAAGGACTTCCAGCCTGGCGCCTGCGAGGGCAGCCTTGGCAAAGAACTCCCAATCTTCGTGTGTTATCCCATATTCTTCCGTGAATCCGCCAACCGCCTCGAATGTCTTTCGTCGAATGAACGCATTGGCATCGCCGAAACAGTTCTTGAACACCCCGACGGAGAGTGCGGGCCCGAGATGCAGCCAGCGCTTATTCCTTTGACCTGTCTCCGGAGGATGGTCTCCCGAGAACACGTCAGTAATGCAAGTCAGGATGTCAGACTTCGACTCTGCTGCCGCCTTCACAAAAGTCGATATTTCTTCCGGCTTCGCGATGTTGTCATCATCCATGAAAAGAATGAAGTCGCCTTTGGCATGCCTGGCGGCGGTATTTCTGGCAGCTCCGAGATATTTGTTTTCCTGTCTGACTATTTTCCATCCGCGCCTTTTGAATTTCGGTTCGATCTCTTCAAGGTACTGTATAGCCTCGGTAACGTCGCTGCCGTCATCCACCAACACAACCTCAAAGTTCCTGTAGTCCTGGGATTCGATTGAAGCAAGCGCCTGTTCCAGATAACTCCGCCTGTTGTGGTGCACAATGCAAACACTCACCAGGGGCTGAGTGCTCACAGGTAATTCATCATCTGCCGCTTCCGCACTCTTCTCCCCCGTATTCTTTCCAAGACCGACCGACCAATTCACCCAGGCATTCTCCACTTCGTTGTCGTTTGCCTCGAATTCTTCTCTTTCCGTTCCTCTATCGAACATACTCTTCAGCTTTGAAGCGACCCGTGCCGGGCTCGCCAGCGTATACCCGTTCTCGAGCGGGACATTTTCACTCAGGCCCTTTGCTCCTTCGGGGGAAGCCGTCAAGAACGGGACGCCGAGACGCTTGAGCATCAGCGCGAGTTCGGGAAGATTCTCGTCCGTCGGCAGGAGCATTACAACACACCTATTGCTGGTCAGGATTTCCTCGATACGGGACAGAGTGTCGGCAATCTCAAGGCTGATCTGCGCGCCGGGTTTTTCGGAAGATGAATGCAGCAGCATTCTAATTTCCTGGGACCTGTCAGGCTTTTCCAGACTGAGTATTGCAGTCGCAAACCGTCCCCGCCAGATTTCCCGAAGTCTCTCTGCTGAACGGGAAAGGTACTTGATGCCGTCGGGTGTTACCTTGGTTGTCAGAAGGATGAGTCCGTTTGTTCCCTTCGGAATCTGTCTATCAGAAGCTGAATCCGATGCATGACCGACTGGATACGGCTTCACGAATTCGTTCTCATTTCGCCTCCATCCCTCGGCCTCAATCCATTCGATGGGATTCTGAAACTGAGATGCAACGGCATCGGCGAGCGAGATGCACTGCTGTTCCATGAAATCTACCTCGAGGTCACGCGGTTGAGCGAGGTAGGCGGAGTTCAAGCCGATAATTCGCCGACTCGGGCCATTGATGTGAACGGCAATGTTTGTTGTCATGAATGCCAATCCCTGGTGCTTTGCCAGAAGGGAATAAAATCCGATCCCCTCTGAATCTGCGAAGTGGATCGTGTCGAATCGATTTTCCCTGAGCCAGAGGTAAGCATTCATGGAATCGATCACGTGCCGCCCGGCAAATTCATACTGAACAAACGGTGCTGCCGGAAGTGTCAGGTGAGCAATACCTGATGACGCTCCTGCAGCGTCGCTTTTCTGCTCTGCCCCGGTTCCCCTCCAATCAGGTGACGCATGAAGGACCGTGACTTCATTTCCGGCTTCGGCGAGGAGGTTCGCCATTCGCAGCATTCCGGCCGGTCCGCCGTAGTCCCGGCCCCGGGTTTCGTTTCTCCCGAGGACCACGCAAATTCTGGGGACCGCCTCACGGGATCGCTCGCGGGGTTCCGGCTGTATTTTGGCGGGGAGAAACGCTTTCTCCTTCCTTGTCTGCGTTGCAGGCAACCGGTCAATCAACAAGGAGAGGCTGTCAGCAAGCCTGCAATTCTCGGTGAGGGTCCTGAAGCCGTGTTGCACTATCTCTTGAGCTTCATTGCGACCGTCCGCACTCGACAGATAGTATTCCACGAGCGATGGTATTTCACCCGGAGGCGCTTCCACATAATCTATTCCAGATTTGAAAGGCGGCGCGGAAGTACAGGGATCGCTGATTACAAGCGCGCGCTGCCAGATCCCGAGCATTACCACACGATGCCATTCAAAGTAAACGTCATTTCCCCTGTGGATATTCAGCAGGATCTTGCTTCTTTGAGCAAGGCCCACCGATCCCTCAGTCCCGATATACCAGGGATTTCCCGGAACAATCGGGCCCCCTGCAGGTGTTTTGTGCAGGTAACTGTTGTACTTTGCCGCGACAGGACCAAATCTCTTGAAGAACTGCTCCCTCTGGGAAGTCATCGTGCCCATGAAAAGGACGTCGATGGGCCTTCGAATCCATGGATCGTCAAGAAAAGAATGCTTCCTTTCCGCCATAGTGAGCGCGTCGGGAGCTATTGCCGCGGGAAGCTTGTCCATCCTGCGATAAGATTTGAAATCGGGGACATATCCAAGTGGAAGGTAGGAACATTCAATCTTCCGCGCCATGATATTCTGCGAGGAATGGTAATCGATGTCCCAAATAGCTTTGGCATGCTGGAACATGGTGTGTGCCAGCGCGAACCATTGAGTCGACGGCTGCTCAGTATTAACGATTACGGAGTTCTCTGGCAATCCCTCTTTCCTGAGAATCTCACCCCTACCAAGGTAAAAGAATTCATGTGGAGCCACAAACACATGCCAATCGGCATCCGACAGATAGGGCTGATTTTCATTTTGGAGAGTCACCCTAATACCAAGCTGCCGGAGTCCTGCCGCGATAAGATCTCTTATCTCTTCAAAAAAATAATTGCCCGCCGTGCTTGTGTAAATCGCGAAGTGCTTCTGAACCTCTTGCATGATCTTTATCCTTCATCCGCCATTTGTTTGTGTTTGACCCCGACACTGTTGCCTGAAGGATCGGGATCCCAGCTTCTTTCACGTCTTCCTCATTCGCGGACCGCTACTCTTCCCGGATATTTGGAGCTTATCGAGATCTCAAAGACGTCCGGTCTTGTACTCCGATCAGTTGTTCTGGATTCCAAAGGTATTTTCGGGTTTTGCGATGGGGTCGTCTACTGTACGATAGATCGTACAGGCGGCGTTGTCGTCGACATTAACGTTGCATTGTGGCGCCTGATGGTCTATCCCCTTTCGAGAATAACGATCGGCCGATCCGGTTTCCTCGGCTGATACTGTCAATGAATGCAGTGTGTACACACCCTGGTGAATCCCCGGATCGAGCCGGACACGCCCTTTTATTCCTCCGCTGTTTGGAAACCCTGATAGGATGACTTTGTTCCTGCCAGCGGTCAGGGTGACCTTGATGCTGTAGAACTCGGTATACTGGAACTCAGCATCCGGTATGTAGAAGACCTGAAGCATATCTTCGCAGGGAGAAGTGATGTCGATCGATACCACGGCACGATGGTTCCGCGGCAGCCAGAATTCAGGCAAAAGGACTGATGGATCATCGCCGGCAGAGATCAGGTTGATACCGTCCCGACCAGACATCACCTGTACCGAGTTAAGCGGCGCAAGACCTTTCGCTTCGTCGCTTTTAATGGAAAGCAGGATATTCCCACAGTCATGAAGGTCGTCCAGCCTGATTCGAGCGGCGACTTCCATAATTCTCTCCGGGAGTTTCAATTCAGGAAAACCTTTAACGCCGTCATAAAAATCGGGAACAACTCCGTTCTGTCCTGCTCGCGCGTACATGTAGCCGAGGGTATCGATAACATCTTGATTTGCTTTAGGTTCGGTCAGATCTGCATCGAGAAAGATGTTCTTGATTCCCCACTGTTGAACCAGGTTCATGAAGCCATCGGCATCCGTCTTTCTCGCATTGTCTTTGACGCAAAGATACTTAAGTCGAAAATCTCCGGCCGATTCGGCATACTTTGAGCAGGTTTCTTTGACACGTTCGAAGTAATTTTTTCCTTTCACCTTCTCATAAGTCTCAGCGGTACCGGCATCGAGACTGCAAATCAGCTGAACGTGCCCTTCCATGGCGCCTCGGGCGACGGTTTCGGAGTACCTGTACCCGTTCGTGAAAATCCTGTGGCGGATATTTCCCTGCATCAATAGACTCAATGTCTCGTCGAAACGCTTGAAAGCTGTCGGTTCACCTCCGGTCCAAACGATATTCGCGTTCGGGGAAAGCCAGCCGTTCCGGACAAACTCGCTGCACGTCTCGTACAAATCGTAGCTGCTTCTGCCGGCGATCTCTGGGGTCTTGACCGTGTAACAGTATTGACATCGCAGCTGGCATGCAGAACTCACGGAGATATCCATGACGCCGATCAGGTAAGGCGGGACATCGAGCCAGTCGCGCTCCTGGAGGAAACTGCAACCGTCGCAGCCGTAATAGACACCGGTCCTGTTTGCCTCCTTGACTTCCTCCCGTTTGTGAAGGACCATTTCCATCGGAAACGGCCCGCCCGTGTAAGGCCCAATCTGAATCGCCCCCCTGTCGTGGTGGTACGAGCAACACATCTGCAGGTGGTTCTGATGTAGTATCAAACCGTGCTCGATGTATGGGCAGCTCCTTCTTCGCGTTCTCCCCGACATCGTCGGCACGCATATCTGCGATCCTTGCTCGCGGACAGGAGCAATGGCAGGCCCATGGGCAGGAACTTGCATCGTCGGTTTGTCCTGTCCGCTTGTCTTCAGGGAGACTTCGGAATACTTGGATCCACGGCAGGAATTCTTCTTTCGGCAAGACATGTTGACCAGCGGTATCCCACCCCAGTCATTGTAGTGCCTGACATTCACGACCTCAAAATCATTTTGTTGAAGAGCTTTGACCAACGAATCGAAGGTAAGCCAGAACGAGCGTTGCGAAAGACCGCTTAGCGGGGCTTCATACGGTTCATTCTCGTGATACTCGCCGTCGAAACCGTTCGATGATGACCGTGCCGTTCTCGCATAGTGAGTCGAGATGAAAAGACTGTCTGAGACCGATGCGATCTTATCGATTATCTCCCAGGGTTTCGAAAGGAGGTAAAGGAGACCGGCGCAAAAGACCGCGTCAAATCGGCCGAACACTGAAATATCGTCGGTCTCAAAATCGCATTTGGCAAAGTCCATTTTTTTGCCTCCGGATATCGCCTTGATCAGCTTCGAGCGCTGTATCAGATAATCCTTCCCTTCAAGCCCCATCACAAATTCGATCCGTGGACTCTGCACGAGTCGTATCGTATGCGAGCCTTCGAACGAGCCGAGTTCGAGGACTTTTCCACCATTTGGAAACCACGTCAGGAAATCTATTATCCTCGGATCGTTGGTATACGAGTTGGTCCCACCGTACCGCCGGCCGTTGAAAGTGAACCTCGTGTGCCAGTCACCGAAGTTCCTGAAAGCATTCTCCAGTATTGGCCACGGCACCTCGCCGGGGAGGTTGAAGTTTTCCATTGATGCAATTCGTTCGACGGATCGACGGTACTCGAGAACATCTTCTTCGAGCCTGGAGCTGTCGCCCTTGCGTTCTGCGTTCTTCCTATCACCCGAGAGCCCCTGAGTCGCTTCTTTATTCAGGGCAGACCTGTTCTCGCTGGCAGTCTTGTTGTCCGGATCGATGGAAAGCACTCTTTCAAGGAGGGCCGCTGCCTCGCGCTTCTTACCGGCCATAATCCTGGCTACCGCCAAATCGTTAAGGGCATCCACATTATAGGGAAATGATGCAAGCACACGTTTCAATGCGATATCGGCCCTGCGATAATCACCCGAACCGATTGACGATTCGGCTTCAGCCAGAGTCTTTCCGACATCAGCCACGCTTAAATCTTTTGCGGAAACCAGATCAACATTTCCTTCGTTATCTTCAATATTCTCAAATGTATCTTCAGCCGTTTTCGTTACCTGTTGTATCTGTGGCTCCTCCTCGTTGCCGTGCCCCTGAACTCCATTGCAACTATTATTGCCGGCAAGGTCAGTATTTTCTTCTTCAGACTGTGTGTCATTCACATTCGCGCGCGCGTCAGAGATGCGAATCCGAAAACCGGCTCCGGCAGCCCGGTCACTGAAATCCCGATCCGGATCGCGCTCGGTCAGACGTTCGTTGAAGCCTCCGATTCTCCTGATCACTTCCCTGCTGACCAGCATACAGAGCCCGCTGACGAGCGACTGCGATGCGGCATCCTCCGGCTTGTCTGCAGAGTCCCACCGGAGTGAGTGAACTTCGACATCACGGCCATCCTCTTCGGGATTCACACCAGCCATCCCTTCGGCCTGAAGAAGTGTCCCTCCAACTATTCCCGGGACGTTGTCGGTACCTGCCTCCTGCAGCAGCGTCTCAAGCCATCCCGACGTGACCTCAGTGTTGTCGCCCAGGAACACAACATACCCTGAATCGCTTAGGTTGATACCCTGATTCGCTGATGTCGCGAAACTGAGCCTCCGATCGTTTCTGAGAGATATTACGTTACCATACTGAGACTTGAATGTCCGGACGAGTGCGTCCTGGCCATCGGTCTCCGCATCGTAAATCAGGATCAACTCAAAAATGTCGTGCGGCGTGTTGGCGTAAATCGATAGCAGGCATCTCCTGGAAAGCTCCGTGTTCCCGGCTAGCCTGACGACGATGGATACTTTCGGGGGAAGGACATGGGCCTCTATGTCATTTGACGGCCGACTTAAGTATGTAATACCTTCCATTAGCTTCCGGAAATAGAAATTGTGTTTCCGCGGGTCATTGCTGAAATGATCCATCAGCTGAGTACTTATTTCGATCTCCTGATCCGACACAACTGTCCGTTTGATTTCAGGGGGGAAATACTTCATGATCAAATCGATGACCTGCATCCACCTTTCGAGACGCGAGGCCCTCGGAGTGCTTTCCCACATTCCGCCGCGATGAATCCTGTATGACCCCATGACATCCGGCATGTACCGGATTCTTCCATATTGAGCATTCAGCAGATGGAGCAGATAATCGCCAACAGGAGACTCCAAATACCAATCCGGCAATTCCCCTGCCAAGTTATTGCGGAACACGCATGATGCGGTAAAGATGAAATTGCCGCGCGCCAGGTCGTCTATGCTGGAGATTTCTCTTTGATCCGGCGAATTTGAAAGGTGAGATGCTTTGTTGCCATCTTCATACACAACATTCATGTTGTGATGACAGATCGCAAAGTCAACGTTTGCTTCGAGGAAATCCACCTGCTTTTGCAGCTTGTGAGGATCGGTCCAATAGTCATCCCCCTCACATAGGGCGACGTACTTACCCCGAGCTTGTGATAAACTGTACAAGACATTAAAACGTCCAGTCGGATGCCCGTCAATGATTATGTTGTTCTCTCTGGAATGCAGGAAGAGCCTGATTTTGTCCGCATGATCCTTAGCGTACTCAAGACAGATCTCTCTTGTCCCGTCGGTCGATTCATCTTCACCCAGTATGATCTCAAACGGGAAGCCACATTCCTGCATTAGTATGGAATCGAGACATGACCTGATATAATCCGCGTGCTGATACGTCGGTACACACACAGAAACCATTGGATTATCAGGTACCTCATGGGGCAGCTCGATTACTTCCTTTTTTACTTCGAGGAGTTTAGTGCTTGGCATTACGGCGATTTCCCCTTCCCTTTGCAATATCTCGAATCATCGGCTTTCTCGGTCCGCCAGCGGGACGAAATTGGGTATCCAGATTGGCGGTCCGTCGATATCTCTAAGGATCAGATTGTCTTTGGGATAGACCTTTTCAACTTCGCTGTCGATCTCACCAGTTCTATTAAGCGTGCAGAGCATCTGGTATTCGGATAAGTTAAATCCAGCTGACGCAAAAGCGGAGGTGCATGCCACATGGCGAATGTTGATTTCAGTAATCAGTGGATTTCCTTTATGATCAGCTCTCAAATCGACTGCGACCAGACCATGCATAGTTTCGTGACCTTTTTTACAGATAATCTCTACTGCTTTTAAGGCATTTGCCTTTACTGCCTGACTGTTGACGAGTCTGCCGCGGGAGATATTTCCCGTGATACCTGAAACCGCCACGCTGCTCATGAAATACTCGAGCCGCTCGTAAATGCCGACCTTCAAGAGTGCACCATGGTTGTACAACAAGTGACAGGCATAATTACTGCCCGGTAGAAATTCCGATAACATATAATCTTCTATGCCTTGATTGATGGCCATCCAGGCAGTCAGTTGTTCCAGATTCGAAGCCATGTAGGCTCCTTTGGCTGACGTGCTCCCCCTTGAGAAGTCTCTTACCCAGCATGGATATCCGAGTGGGTTGCGGAATTCAGGACTTTGAATTTGTTGTCTTGTAGATATCAAATAGGCCGGAATCAATCCGGTTCCATTCAGCGTGTCGTACAATCTTCGCTTGCTTATAACAGACTCGGAAAACTTTGGCGGTGGTACCAGGTACGGTACTGGAAAGGGGTGTGAGGACCAGTATACAACTTCGAGCTCAGGAATGACCACAGCTGCATCTATGTGCTCCTCCTCTATTATGCGTTCCATCGTCGTACGGTATTCCTGTGCCCTTACATGCGGCACCTTGTAGATCCTTTCATACAGCCTCTCGTAAAAGCCGTACAAGTTGTCACCGATGTCCGTTCCGATGAACTTGCAGCCGGAGAATTTGTTGCTCATCAACAGGGAACGGACAACAGACCGCGACGTGACGCCGCAAGCGCCCGTCACCAGTATTTTAAGTCTTGTCTTCATAAAGGCATTGCCCGTCGTCAGAAGTTTTGGCGTTATTCCATTACCACATAAGACTGCAAATGGCTGAAAGGACTCCGGCGCAATTTGTGCGCTCGAATGCCGAGCACCTCTTCGTAGGCTAAGGTCTCACCCGGAAATATTGGACAGTTCAACTCGTCGAAGCATATGATCCCCCCTTTGGGCACACGACTCAATATCGCTTGAAGGGCGACCCTGGTGGGCTGGTAAATATCGAGATCAAAGTAGGCGAGCGCGACGATGGTCTCGGGATGCTGCTTCAGGTACTTCTTCACAGTTACTGTCGCATTTCCCTTTACCACCTCGAATTTCTGCAATTCACTAATAGGGGATTGATACTCGAGTGTCCTTAAGACCGCTCTCAAGAATGAATCGTATCCATCCGGGACTGTCAAAGCTCCATCCCGAATAATCTTGTCATTGCCATCGCTCTTCTTGATCGACTTAAACCCCTCAAAGGTATCAAATCCGACAATCTTGCGACTGTGGTTATAAGGTTCGTATATGGAACGGAGCGATTGAAAGACAGATAAATTCTGCCCCCATCTTACTCCAAACTCCATGATGACACCATGCACATCCATTACCTTCTGATATAAATCGTTGAGAAAAAGAAACTTCTTCAATTCTTGCGGTAGCAAAAATAGGCCAAGGTTCCTGATCTTTTCTTCATCAGGAATTGGACTGGCCTTGAAGTGCTCCAACAATTCTGCCCTTTTTGTAAGGGCTATTTCCGATGCGATCTTCTTTGCTGTTTCCATAGCACCTCATTCTCTTCCTTTTGGTCGCTCTTTGAAATCTTAGCCATTCTTCAGAAAGCTTCGGTCAAAGAGTTAGGAGCTTGTTCCAAATGAAGACCTCCCTCGGTATGTGTCACATTACATTTGGTCTCGTCATAGTAATCGTGGTAGTCGTGGATGTAAGGATGGGGCGGGTCAAAGCAAATGAAGACTGCCTCAACTATGCCATCTCCGTCTCGAAGAGTGTCCAACGACCCGGCGCGTTGCTGCCGCCTCAAGAACTTCATTAACCCGGCGAGAACAAACCCGCTGCTCGGCCCTGCGAGGATTCCAGCGCGGCATAAAGCCAGGCTCGACCTCATAGCGTCATCCTTGCCGACACGCTCCGTTTCATCGACGAGTTTGCCCCAGTCGAACTTTATTTCTTTCAGCTTCTCGTCTGTTCGTACTCCAGGAATAGACTCCCCTGCTGCTGTAATAACCCCCAGGACAAGTGTGCCCACATTCTTCTCCCTCAGGTATTCTGAAATACCCTGAATGGTTCCAGTTGTTCCCAAACCTGCTGCGACAATGCTTATCTTCCCTGCCATCTGTTCAAAAATGGTTGGAGCCAGAAACCTGTAATACCCGGCGGGATTGCTGTCGTTCCCGTACTGAAACAAATTCAGAAACCCTGGCCTCTCACCCATTGCCTTCGCCATCTCGATTCCGTCTTCCGATGGCATGACCTCTACGCCATAAAACCTAAGGAGTTCCCGTTTGCCTTCGGCGATATTGGGTGGAACCACTGCGATTACTCTCTCTATCCCGAAATATCTCCCAAGGATCGCAAGAGCAACAGCCATGTTTCCGCTGGTTGCTTCTACAAGGGTACGTGCTCCCTTGAGCCGACCTGCTTCCTGGGCATGCTTGAGCATCAGATACGCAGGAAGCAGTTTCCCGTTGAGTATCGGATTGGCCCAAAGCATCTTTGCGCGGATGACAACATCAAGATCGTATAGAGGATTCAAATCCTTCGGCAGTTCGACGAGGCGTCCAATGTAGTTCTCGGGATCGAGATACTCCATTAGAGTTTCAGGCTTTGATGCTTCCATATTGTATCCTCACGACTTCTTTGATACTATTTGCGACGCACTTTGCGAGGTTGATCTCATCATGGTTGATGGCCCTTTCAGCGGATGGATAGATCTCAGAGGATTTGATTGATTTGAAGCAGGCGGTGTAAAGGAAAGAGTATTGCTGCATCACCACTATCCTCATTGGTCGTCTACCGATCATTCCTGATACAGTTGCAAATGGCATGGACACTCTTTGGCTCCAGTGTCCCATACATTGGTAGACACAGTACGTGATCGGCGACTCTTCCGGCCACAGGCAGGTGTTCCCTCCCGGCCGAAGGCAGGTTTCTGTATGTGGGCATATCGCTTATTAAAGGATAAAAATATCTCCGAGCGAACACATTATGGCGTTTCAATCGCTCGTAAACCTCGTCACGGCTCGCTCCGAACTCTTCCTCGTCAATCAGGATCGGAAAGTATGCGTAGTTGTACGACACTTCGTCTGGTGCAGCGTAAGTTTTTATCCCCCTGACACCGTCTAGTCTTTTATGATATGCTTCCGCAACCGACTTCCTTTTTGAGATCTCATCCTGAACGATCTGGAGGCCAAGGAGGCCCACTGCGGCCTGAAACTCATTCATCTTGCCGTTGATGCCCGGGCCTACAACGGTAACTTCGTCCGCGAAACCGAAATTCTTCAGGAAGTCTATTCTCTTCTTAAGCTTTTCGTCTCTTGTAATTATCGCTCCCCCTTCAAATGTTGTGAAGAGCTTGGTACCGTGGAAACTCAAGATGGACATGTCGCCTTCGAGTAGCAGGTTCTTGTCCTTCATGGTCACACCGAAGGCATGCGCGGCATCATAGATAACCTTCAGCCCGTACTTGTCGGCAATCGCCTGAATCTTGTCCACTTCACATGGCCTGCCGTAAACGTGGACGGGCATTATTGCGCTTGTACGCGTTGTGATCAAAGCCTCAATTTTGTCGGGATCTATGTTGAACGTCCTTTCATCGATGTCGCAGAATACCGGCGTGATGCCGTTCCACTGCAATGCGTGGGTAGTCGCCACAAAGCTGTATGGAGTTGTAATGACTTCCCCAAGAATCCGCAACGCTTCTAGGCCGACGATAAGCGCAAGCGTGGCGTTGGAAAAGAGATTGACGTTCCCGACACCAAGGTGTTTTCCCAGTTCATTTTCGAAACGTCGATGGAAGGGGCCGTTGTTTGTCAGTCTACCACTCTCCCAGATTGCTGCCAGGCTTGGAAGGAGAGATTCCAGTGGCGGAAGATTTGGACGAGTAACATAAATTTCCTCTTCACTGGCTATCGTCGACAATTCGGTCTCGATCACAGGCTCTTCCATTTCATTACCTTTCTTAATAGAAATCACGGCTTTATTGCGAATAGTACCGTTTCTCCGTGGTAGATCGTGAAATGACCGAGGTAAAACTTGTAACCCAAGTTCATGTCGTTAATAACATGAATGATATTTGAAAAATCGTTCATGCTGTGGTAAACCGTTATCGCCAATTTGGGAGTGAACTCTTGCAACGTCTCTCGAGCACCATTTAGTGCGTACTGTTCCGCTCCTTCAATGTCCATTTTTATGAAGTCGACTCTTTTTAATCGTTCCATAGATACCAGATCGTCGATAGTGATCGTATCTACTACGCCGTCGCATCCATCAAACTTCGCCAAAGTTACGTTGCTTGCCGGCCCGGTGTCTCTATAGTAAGTTCTTACGCCGGATTCACTCCACAGAGGTTGGGCGATCAATTCCACATTGCCCCCAAGAGATGGATTCAATCCCATATTGATGCTGAATATATCAAGATTTCCGGGGATGAATTCGAAGGAATATACCTTCCCGGACTTTCCTACTCTATTTGCGAAGAAAAGCGCCACGTCTCCCCAGCACGCTCCCCCGTCAATTACGACGTCACCGGGTTGCGCTCCTATGATCATCATCTCGTCCGTCGTGTACTCGTATTGTTTCAATAAGAACTGCGTCAGAATGGTCATCGGGGTAGTAAAGATCTTTATCGGCAAATTCACCGGCGTCAAGTCCGCTTGATACAGGAGCTTCGTCCGATCGAGAAATCTGACTTGTGTATTGTTCTCTGTGTCAACAAGCCGGGACAACTTGTCGATGGCCTCGAAGTAAAGGCGGTGAGACAACGGCAGTCTTACCTTTCTGTGTCCCAGAATCCTGAATGCAAGCAGCTGTAAGAACAAGTCCCTTGATCTCTCGTCATCAAGCAGAGAGTACATTGATTGAAGATTATCCAAGTACAACTCTATTTCTTTGAGACTCTCCCGGGGATCGACAACCATCCGTTCAGGCGTGCCGAATATCCCAAAGTCGAAGTTATCGGAAAAATCGTTATTCCAGTTCTCTGATAACCTTCTCAACAACATGTGATAGAAGGCATTTCCCCCGCCTCTCTCCGTAGTGTTCTCTCCGTTCTCCATGGCGTTTCTTGCATCGTACTCTGCGACAACTTCTCTCATTTGTTTTCCTTCCGGCATGATAATCGGGTCAAAGCTTTTGGCTCCTCGTCGCCGCACCGCTCTGAAATAGATGTGCATACAGAAAATGCGCTATCTGTACCATGCTGCCGTCTCTTTCGGTCCGAATCATTTCACTCTTTTGTTCGAGTTCACGCGCATTTTTTATGGCGAGCGTTTCAGTTCTCTTTGCGCCGCTCGTCTCAGGTTTGAGTTTCGCCTGCCAGGCAAGCTTGTATTTGCCCGCTCTCGCTGAACCTGCAAACCACGTCGATTCTGCCTCGTCATTCATGCCATTTCTCCCAAATACTTAATTGATATAGTGCCTTTCACGGAGAACTGGAGCAAAGGAACATCGTCGAGCAGCCCTACGTACCAGGAAACATCTCAAGACAACTGATTTACAAACACTATGCCGCGACTTTCCCCCGATTTCATGGTTGCTTAGCACAACCTCCTGCACAAGGGCGTAATATTATCCACCTGGCTAATTTTGCGCACGAATTTCCGGTTGGACAAGGGGCCTCCATGAATGCCCGCGGGAAGAGGCAGACAGTCGCCACTCCGTCAAAAAGGGGAGAGAAAGATATAATTACCAGACCCATGAAATGGATCTGCTCTCAGGTTATCGAATTCCGTCTGCCGGGGTTTGCCGCCTGCTGCTTCCGAAGTCTATTCGGGGAAAAAGAAGGGCGTTCTGAGGACCAAGCAGGTGCGATCCCGCTTGTCCTATCCGAAGCGAGCCGCGCAGATATTCTGCGGCAGGGTATACGCGCCGCCCGAGGAATACACTCCCGTCAGCGAATGTCCTCGTTCCTGCGTACCACAAGAGCGAAAATGCGTTCGGACAGCTCCTTCAGTCTTGGATCAGCCACGCTCTCATCGAGAGGAGTGAAACAGGAAACGATGTATTTGATTCTACCGTTCGTGACTATTCCGACGTCGTTCGTCCAGGTATCCCACCAACCGGTCTTGTGGTAGAACATAGTATTATGCGGAAGTCCCTCTGAAAGTTTCGTCGTATCGAGCTGTCTTCCCAGCAAGGCCTTCAGCTGCATGCTGACCCACGGATTGACAAGCTGATTCGTGTAAATGCGGTACATGAAATCGGCCGCGTGCAGTGCGCACGTATTCGTACCCCTTATATTCTTGTATGCCGAATCTTCATATTCCCTGCTCAGAAATTTCCTTGTGACTTCGCTCCCATACCAACCATACTCGTGCATCGTCTTGTTTATGCTATCCCTCCTCGCAACGTCTATCAAACAGTTGGCGGCAGAATTGTCGCTCCTCGTTATCATGAGGTCGAGGAGATAATTGATAGTCACCGTGTCGCCAACTTGAAGGAGCGGACGCGGATCCCAGCTTATCTCTTTTGAGGAGTCTACC
>JAJZVO010000125.1 GCA_021845665.1 Bacteroidota bacterium
AACATTCTGCCGGATTGCCCTGTCAGTGCAAACACGGGAATAAACGAGACCGTGATCACGAGGAGCGAATAGAACAGAGACGGACCTACTTCCTTCGACGACTCGGTGATGAGTTTCCATCTGTCCGTCGTCCCGTCGTCGGCTTCTATATGCTTGTGTGCGTTCTCGATCATGATTATCGCCGAATCGACCATCGCTCCAATGGCAACGGCTATTCCTCCAAGCGACATGATATTTGCATTCAGGCCCTGAAGTCTCATGACTATGAATGCCATCAGTATCGCGGTTGGAAGCGTCAGGATTGCGACAAATCCGCTTCTGAAGTGGAAGAGGAAGAGGAGACAAACAAGCGCCACAATAATCGATTCTTCAATGAGTTTATCCTGAAGTGTATTGATCGCCCTATGTATAAGGTCCGCACGGTCATAGACCGGAACAATCTGGACATCGGGCGGAAGTCCCTGCTTCAGCTCTGCAAGCTTTTTCTTTACGCCGTCGATCACCTTGAGTGCATTTTCTCCGTATCGCATTTCAACTATTCCGCCGACAACGTCCCCCTGCCCGTTCAGGTCCGCGACGCCACGTCGAGGGGCGGCGACGATCTGGACATCTGCAACATCGCCAAGAAGGACCGGTGTTCCGCTGGAGAAATCCCTATTCAAGAACGGCGCGAGGGCGGACTGTCCGGGCGAGCCGTTCGGCATGTTGGGTTGCGGTGACTCCCCGCCGCCAGACATACCTGAACCGCCTCCACCTCCTGTAGATTGCGACCGTCCCAATGCTTTCGAATCGAGCGGATAGAATTTTCCGCCTTTCGCGACTCCGAGCGGAATATCCTTCATGTCGTCGAGGCTCTGGATGTAGCCCAGCCCTCTTATCATTAATTCATACCCGGCATGGTCTATCACTTCGCCGCCGACGTCGTTGTTGCTCTGTTTGATTGCGTTTACTACCTGCATCGGAGAGATGTGGTACGCAAGCAGCTTCCTCGGGTCAAGCGTCGCCTGCCACTCCTTGACATAGCCGCCCACGCTGGCCACCTCAGCGACACCAGGCACGGTTGACAACCCATATTTCAGATAGTAGTCCTGAATCGATCTTAAATCGCCGAGGCTTCTCTTGTTCGACTTAAGAGCATACTCGTAGACCCAACCGACCGGTGTTGCATCCGGACCAAGCTGAGGTGTCACACCCCGCGGCAGTCTGTTCGCCGCATAATTAAGGTACTCCAGAACCCTGCTTCTCGCCCAGTATAGATTGGTCCCGTCTTTGAAAATTATGTATACAAGTGAAAATCCGAAGTACGAATAACCGCGAACGACTTTTGCCTTCGGCAATGAGATCAGCGATGAAGTGAGCGGATAAGTTACCTGGTCCTGTACCACAGTCGGCGACTGGCCGGGATACTCGGTGTAGACAATCACCTGCACATCGCTCAAGTCCGGGATCGCGTCGACAGGGCTTGTTGAGAGCGCGAAATAACCTGCCGCAAGAACAAACAACAGGAGTACGATTACTATGAACCTGTTCTTTATCGACCATTCAATTATTCTTGCAAGCATGTCAGTTCTCCTGCCCGGTCGAAGACCCGTAAGTGGTTGTATCGTGAGGTGTCTTTGACATATCCATTCCGGGCATGCTCAGGTCCATTCCTTCCATCGGGTCTTTCTTTGGCTTCGCTGTTTTCCTCTTCGTATTCTTGGAATGCTGGCCAGAGATATCCATTCCCGGCATTTTATCCGGGCCCCCGTTCCCTTTTACCTTCCCCCTTTCTCCTTTCTCCTCTTCTTGCATACTCATCCCTGGCATATTATTCATATCCTCTTCCTGCATCGCCTTTCCTGTATCCGGTGATGTCCCTCTTCCCTTCTCCGTTGGTCCCTCCAATGCTGCGCCCGCAAATGTCAAATTCGCATCGGAATCGATGAGGAATTGTCCCGAAGTAACTATCGTGTCACCCACTTCGAGTCCATCGGTAACTTCATAATATCCGCCCGCGTATGCGCCAAGCTTCACCTGTCTGATTTCAAACCGACCGCCGCCCAGTGCGACGGCTACGACCTTCCGAAGCCCGGTGTTTATCACAGCCTGGGACGGAACTGCGATAGCATCATAACTGACAGGCGAGTGGATTGCGACGTTGACGTATTGTCCGACCTTCATCACCAAGCCAGGATTGTTGAGAGGAATTCTCACCTTGACGCTTCTCGCTGTCACATCGACTTCGGGATAGACAAAATCGACGCGACCATCATACGCTTCGGAATTGCTGTAGGTGACCGTCGCGGGAGATCCAAGCTTCAGGAATGGCATGTCTATCTTGAATACATCCGCAAGAATCCAGACATGATAGAGGTTGGCGACTTCGAATAAGGATTGTCCCTCTGATATTTTCTGTCCTTCGAAGACATCCTTTTCAAGAATGACGCCGTCGCTCGGGGAATAGATTGTGACCCTGTCGATCACTTTTCCTGTCGACTGCAGCCTGTCTATTTCAGCTCCACTCATCCCGAAGAATCTGAGCCGTTCACGGGCACTACTGATGAGTGTGTTGGACGGAGTCACGGTATTGGCGCTGACCGAAGCGAAGCTGACTGCCTGCAGGAACTCCTGCTCGGCAGCGATAAGCTCCGGGCTGTAAATCACCGCCATCGGCTGGCCTTTCCTCACTTCCTTACCGGTGTAGTCGAAATACAGCCGGTCGATCCATCCGCTGACACGTGTGTTTATGTCACTGATGCTCTTCTCGTCCGGTACAACGACTCCGTAAGTATTGATAGTTCGGGTAAGCTTCCTACGTTCGACGGGAGCCGTTACGACGCCAATGTTCTGGATCATCGCAGGATCGATCCTGATGACATCCTGGCCGCGCTCTCCCTGGTCCGCGTACATCGGGACGAGGGCCATGTCCATCGTCGGTGATTTGCCGGGATGATCGAAGTGAATCGTAGGGTTCATCGGGTCGTACCAGTAAAGGACTTTCCTCTCGCCCTTGGTTGCCGTTGCCGAATTTGAACTTGCACCATTACTCTTTGTCGCCTTGCCGCAGCCGGCAAGAATCAGCGCTGCCATGAATAACGGGATCATGAATAGAATTGCCTTCTTCATTTCACACCTCTATAATCTTCAGAACTTTCTCCCATAAGCTTCGAAATCTGAGCCGAAGCGGAGAAATACGCGGATTCTATCTTTGTTAACTCTATTTTAGTGTTTATCAGTGTCGTAAGATTGTCTATCAGCATCGCAAAGGAGGTCTTCCCGACCGAGTATGAAGAGAGCGAAGAGTTGTACGTTGCTTCATACTGTGGAATTAATTCTTTCGTATAGAGCGGGATCAATTTCGACTGTGCCTCGGCGTCGGCGTAAGTGGAGCGCAGCTCGCTGTCCAACCCGAGTTCGGCTGTGCCATATTGCTCTTCGGCAGCCCGCTGCATGAAGTCGGCCTCGTCTATCATTTTCTGCTGTCTCGCGCCGAAGAAAATCGGTAGACTAAATCCGACCTCGAAGTTCATCATATTCAGAGCTTTTGTGCCGTCAGGCATCAAAGCACCGCGATACCCGTAAGAAAAGCCGACGTTGACGTCTGGAACCGCGTCTTTCTTTGCGAACACTGTCCTGGCTTTTGCCGCCAATTCGACATTCCTGATCTGCCTTAGTTCAGGATTACCGTCGCCGAGTTCGGCTTCAAGCGCTGCCAGCGAACCGAGCGAAGGAAGCGCGAGTGTGTCAACCTTTATGCTGTACGGGGCGTTTTGTCCGAGGAGGGCGCCAAGTTTTGCGTCGAGGTCCGACAGCATGCCGTGCGTCGTAATCAAGTCCGACTGTACCATCGTAAGCTCCGCGGTCGCGCGGAAAACGTCCTGCTGTGGAACCTGGCCGACCGCAAAGAGCTGCTCAGCAACCTTGACAACACTTTGCAGAAGCTGTCTCTTATACTCCAGATACTCAATTGATTTCTCGGTGCTGTATATCTGCCCGTAAACGCTTTTCAATTCCGATATAACACGAAGCTTGACTGTGGAGAGCCTATCTGATGAGGCTTTGTAACCAAATTTCTCCACGTCGCCTGCTGCGCTAAGCTTCCCAAACCAGGGAAACGACTGCATGATCTTGACTTGCGGGAACATCGTCATCTCGTCTGATGTAAGCGTGAAGTTCGACGGGACATTCGCAGCCATTATCGATAACTGAGGATCCGGAAGCGTACTGGCCGGACTAATTCTCGCTTCCGCAGCGCTCGACTCGTAGCGTGCCGTCCTGATTTCCGGATTGTTGCGGACAGCAGTCGCTATGAGACTATCCAGCTGAGATTGTGCAAACACATTCAATCCTGAAAAGAGGACGATAACAAAAGCAAATTCAAAATTGAAAATCGAGAATTTAAGATTCTTGAATAACATACTTCGCCTTTCCTATTTACGAGTTAAAGAGTGGAAGCTTGGCGAACCGTGGTATTGATGAGTTGCAAGCAACGGTTCTCCGGCCAGATTATACCACAAATGCTGTATATCCGGCTCCCCGAACGTTGTGTTCCGGGGACTTCCTAATCAGGAAAAGGGACTAAATGCGGAGATTACTATTGAGAGTGGGTAAATCTAAAGGAGGAGGGTCAGCGTTATTGATAGCTGACAGCTGATTGCTGATTGCTAAATGCTGCCCGTTCATAGCCGGGATAAAACCAAACACGATCACAAAGTGGCTGAGCATTTTGACTGAATCCGTGAAGCTGCTGACCACACTCTTTTCTGCGGTAACGACTTTGATGCAGTTGCCTTCGACCAACTGAAGTCTATTCTGGGGCGGAATCACGCCGGAGCATTGGGTGCATACGTCGTCTGTCTCATTGCTTGAGGAAGCCATCGCCATTACCGGGCTTTTCACGGGAGCCTGTTTCATCGTGCAGAAGTAGGAAGCATAAGCAAATTGGACCTGTCCGACCAGGAAGGTTAGCAAGACAAGCAGATTCAGATATTTAACTTTTTCGTTCACTTCGTATTTAATATAAGTTGTTATGCCATTAACAAAAAATGCAATAAGTAGTTCCACAATTATGATGCCGCATGACCTGCTTCAGATTCTCAAAATCGGAACGAATTTCGCGCAACCGAAAGGGCCAGTCATATTCAATGACGGAGATTTTGCCTCATGCGCGGTAAATTGCCTCCGAGAACCCAGTCAGGGACCCAGAGGCTGCAGACAGAATCGCTTCTGCTGATCTGAAACCTGAAATGTCCGGTGTCATTCACGCGCAAGTAGGTTTCTGCTACTCCGACGATCAGCCTTGAGAAGAAATGCATCTCATCGTCTGCTGTGCAAATGCACCTGGAGCTTGGGCGAAAAGCGTAACCGCAAAGAGCGCAAAGGCAGCGCAGAGTCCGCAAAGAAAATCTGACGGGAAAACCGACTCATCTTCTTCGCGCGCTTTGCTTAAAATCTTTGCGCCCTTCGCGGTAAGAGTTGCTCCTTCTTTTAAACCCGTGCAGGTCCGTTCTGTTCGGTGTTCCGTGCTCCATTTATTTGGTTGTTTATTCTAATGTTCATGGTGAGACATTTTCATGTTCATATTCATGTTTCCCATCGACGTATTTGCCTTCTCCATCGCCGCATAATCTTGCGGCGTCATGTTCTTCATCTTCTCGAGAAATGCAACCATCGCCCAAATCTTCGAGTCGGAGTGAGTCTTTGCAAATCCGGGCATACCGGTGCTCTTGACGCCGTTCTTTATGACCCAGAAAAGA
>JAJZVO010000061.1 GCA_021845665.1 Bacteroidota bacterium
TTCCGGATACCTGGTACCAACCGTCTAGGCTGATCGACAACCGGGACAAAGATACGGAGAAGAACGCAGTCGGGCCTGTGTTGATGATCTCGGAGCTGAACGCGCTTGTTTTCGCCGTGACGTAGTTGTATTGGGTCAGGGTGAGGTATTTGTAACCCGCACCGTAAGAGAAATTACCGGACGTATAACGCAAGTAAAACCATAATGTCTGGTCGACGAAGTAATTCAACGGGTATTCGGAGAAACTCGACCAATAAAGTTCACCGCGTTCGTACAGCTTGAGATTCGCCATGACAAAGAGCGACAATTTGGATGTCATGTTAACCGAAGTAGAATCGAGGAACGATGCCTGGCGAAATGAGAAGCTGTGTATCTGTGAGAATGCTTCATAATCGTAGACGGTGTAGTTTGCCAATACTTCGAAGCGATTGTAAGAATTGACGGCTCCGTCCGAGAAAGTGATTATCGGGTAAAACCTGTAGATGAAATTTCTATTGTTGTTCGCGCTGCGCTGGGACTCGATGTAGACGATGTGGATCAAATCGGCTTCTGCTCCGAAGCCTGCATTTAGAAAAGGACTGAAGGTGTGGTTGAGATTGAGCGCGATCGTATTGGTAAGCTCATCCCGGTCGTCGTAGTTCAGGCTGCTCGGTGTGTTGTAGCGGAAAAGGGAAGCGAGGCCGGTTACATCCAATGAGGTTGCACTGTAATTGAGAAAGAGCTGGCCCGTCAACGTGTTCGTTGACCCGAAGTTGTCAAGCTGCTCCTGGTTCAACATCTGCTGCTGTGTGAATGGGCTGCTCCCAAGCGCGTTGATTATCGTGTGACTCTCGGATCTTTCCTTATGTTCCATGCTTACCATGAGAGTGTCGCTGAGGAATGTTGAAATCAAATCTCCATGCAGGTCGAAATTGGACGTACGAATTCTTGTGTCGTAGAGAGTGTTAGAAGGGGAAGACGGCCGATATCTGTAGTTGAAATCGATTTGCCGTTGGGCATATGAAGCATAACCCCTCAGCTGAAAGAAAAGCACGGGCATATATATGGTGGAGGAAAAGGACGTTCGGTTGTCATTCCTCTCCTGGATGTTGTTTGTAACATCGAAAAGTGAGGTCACTGTAGAATCGGCTGGGAAGTAGAAGTCTCTTAGTTGTCCGCTGTAAACGCCGGAAAAGTTGACGAATGCCTGCGGCGAAAAAATCTGGCGGTATCTCAGACGGAAAGATTTATCGGAATTTCTCCTCGGTGAAATCTGCTCGTCGTGCATGTACAGTGAAGGGACCAGTTCGCTCCCTGGCACGGGTGCGTAAATGCCGATCCCGCGAAGGGTGTAAGTGAAACCGCTGTTGCTGACCCCAGCCTGCCTATCCCACCTGTTTCCGGCGCCGGCGAGGAGCGTGTCCTCCGCTCCCGCGTACAGGAGCCCGCCGAGAAGCTGGGACGCTCCGACGGAACTGAGCCCAACCTGTCGATTGTCGTTGACGTAGTCGGATTCGACTGATCCGAACCCGAAAATATCTCCGAAGAATCTGCGATTGAGCCGTGCGGAGAAATTTTGGTCGTCCCTTATAAGGTTCGGCGACGACTTTATTAATACGGAATGGAAATTCTCATTCAACGAAATAGTGTAATCCTTTGATTGCCATGTCTTGTTGACGCTGCCGAGCCAATCAAGTGTGCTTAAATCCTGGCTGAACCCCGCTAGTATCGAATTGCCCGGCAGATTGAGTGGAGAAGTCACGGTCTGTGAAAAAGCATTTGCGGTGATATACATTACTATGACGAGAACAAGGCTAATCCGCATCATCGAAGAATTCGTCTATGACCTTTTGATCGGTTGTTGTGCCGATGCTCTCCGAGAGAGCTTCCTCGAGATAGCCTCTCTTTCCTTCGAACTCCTCCTTCCTGAAGTGTCCTGCAATCCTGCCGTGGTTAATGAAGTAGACTTCGCTGCATACACCTTCGATTATGTCGAGCAAATGCGAGCTGTAAAAAACCGTTCCGTCGCGGGCAGTAAATCGCCTTATCAACTGCTTCAGGGAAATTACGGCTTGAAGGTCCAGCCCGTCCGTAGGTTCGTCAAGTACCAATATCGAAGGTTTGAATAGAAGCGCCAGGCTGAGTATGACTTTCTGCTTGTTTCCCTTCGAAAGGCCGCTTATCGGTTTTCTTAAGAAGTCGCCGAACCTGAGTATTTCCGATAGGACTTCCAGCTTCCTCATAGCTTTACCGGCATCGTATTTCCGAAGCGTAGCAGCCATTGCAATCGTTTCACGAGGTGTCAGCGATTCGTACAGTTTCGGTGACTCGGGCACATAACCGATCCCTTTATTCATCGCAGGCAATTCTGTCACATCCTCTCCGTCTCCGATCTTAACGAAGCCGGAATCTGATTTCTCCAGCCCGACGATCATCCTTGCAGTAGTTGTTTTTCCAGCGCCGTTTGGCCCGATGTAACCGCACGCGGTTCCTTTTTCTATCTTGAAGGAGATTGAATCGAGCGCCGGGAAGCCTGAGAAATTCTTGCTTACGTTTCTGAATTCGATGGACATCTGAGAATATAATATCGGCTATCTGAGAAAATCTCGGAAATTTGCGGTGAAGCGTTGCCGCAGACAGCTCCGCCTTCCGGCTGAATTCCCGATCCGCGCACCGAATACTCTGCTCGCAAGGTCGTCTAAGAAAGTCAGAGCGTCGAAGGCGACAGCTATGCGCGAGTTTCCGCGAACAGTTTTCTTTCTGAGATCGGCTACCGTCATTCCCGCGGTGAATCTTCCGAGAGTCTCTATTGAAACGGAAGAGCCGATGAAACGGAACCATTCAGGATGAATCGCTGCCGCAACGGCAATTGGGTCATGCATATAGCAACCGTCAAGTTTATCCGCGTGCCTGTGGTAATCGATATAGTAGTTCAGTGCCTTGCGAAAAAGTGGGACGAGTTCCGGCGAAGTCTCGCCGGTCTTCATCAGCAAACTTGTAACAATATTCCGAGGCAGGAAAAATGTCTCGGTTAAGTCAAGCGGCACGAATGTCACCTTCACGCCGTTTTCAAGCACGTACGAAGCCGCCTCCGGGTCGACAAATATGTTGAACTCGGTAAAGGCGGTTGTGTTCCCGTAGCCTGAAAACACGCCGCCCATTTGTACTATGCTTCCGATTCCTTTGATCGCTCCCTGATCAATAGATACAGCCCGGGCAATATTAGTCATAGGACCGAGCGAGATAATTGTAAGCCTCTTGCCATATTTCTTCGCTGCCCGGACTATCGCGGTTGCTGCGCCGCCTGTTTTCCACGCAGGGAATGCAATCCCTTCCGATATGCGGTAGCCGCCGACTCCATCCTTGCCGTGTACTTCCGTCGCGGTAATGAGTTTCCTGGATTTAGGAACATCAGCTCCGGAGAAGACAGGTACATCCAGTCGAAGAATCTTCTTCAGATAGAGAACGTTCTGTGTAACTTCACTTACAGGAACGTTACCCGAGACTGTCGTCATTAGTTCAATGGTTGCATCGGGGAGGCGCGAGGCGTAGGCAATAGCTATCGAATCGTCTACGCCCGCGTCAGTGTCAATGACGACTCGCCTCAATCGAAGATATCCGAGACGGAGAATTTTGGCGAATACCTGAGAACTACCCGAGCTAGGTCGCTGCTTATCAAACTCTTAGGCCCTTCCAATGAATGCACTGTCTGCACGCCTTTGTAGAACTTTCTGATCAGCTCGTAGGCTGGATAGCCAGTCCAGTTTTCGTCGGCAGCGATGAAGAAGCGGTCGAAACCGTCGCTCTTGATCTCGATGGCCTTCGCCATGGCTTGTGAGACATCATGAACGTGAACCCATGCCCAAAGGTTCTTGTACCAGTTTGGGTAGTCGGATATGAGTTTTCTGTACAGCTGTCGCTCTTTTTCCTCCGGTACCCATATCCACGGAAAGCGCAGTGCCACAGTGTGCATACCGTAGCCGCGTGAGAAGCTCTTCAGGATTTCCTCCGAGCAGACTTTGCTAAGGCCGTATGCGTCCTGAGGCTCAAGAGGGTGTTGCTCATCGATAGGGAAGTAGTAAGGATTATGGGCCTGTCTTGCAAAAGCGAATCCGAGTGTCGATTCGCTCGATGCCAGAATTACCTTTTTTACGTTCTTTGAAGCGGCAAACTGAAGCGTGTTGAAAGTTCCGAAGGTATTGACCTGGAACACAACTTCTTCTGGATCATTAAGCGGAGTGGGAATTCCCGCAAAGTGCAAGATGGCATCGAAGTCCCCCTCGATAGCTTTGAAGGTCTCATTCCTTGTAATATCGATTTTGAAAAACTTGACGTCGAAATTTGGCTCTTGCTTGTCGGCCACTGCAACTTCGTAGTCGACCGAAAGATCCTTGGCAACGTATTTGCCAACCAGTCCGGAGCCCCCGGTAATCAGTAGCTTTTTCAAATGGTAGCTCTTTCTCCTTTCTTGGGCGCTGATATATTCTTATAGCCTTTTTGAGACAGAGACTGTTGTAATGCCGCCTGCGCGTCCGCCTCTCCATGTACAAGAAATATTTGTTTCAGTCTTTGTTTGTCAAACTTCTCTACGAAGCCGACAATATCGTCGTGGTCCGCGTGCGCGGAGAAAGAGTGCATTTCCACGACTTCCGCCTTTAGCGGAAACATCTCTCCAAAAATCTTCAACTCCGGCTGGTGATTAAGTATCCGCCTTCCGAGAGTATCCGGAGCCTGGTAGCCGACGATCAGGACAGTATTCTTCGGATCGCTAACGTTGTTTGCGAGGTGATGAAGTATCCTCCCACTTTCGCACATGCCTGATGCGGATATGATCACCATCGGTTCCCTCATATCGTTGAGTCTCTTCGAATCCTCAACGGACCTGATATAATTTATGTATTCAAACCCGAATGGATCGTCATGCGCGATCACCATCTTGAAAATATCCTTGTTGAAACATTCCGGGTGAAGTCTGAAAACTTCGGTGGCATTTACGGATAACGGGCTGTCGACGAAAACCGGAACTCTTGGAAGCGCCTTCCCTTCGAAGAGACGGTGCAGAGCATAAGTGATTTCCTGCGTCCTTTCGACGCTGAAGGCAGGTACGACGATCTTTCCGCCTCTTTTGATCGTGCGTAGTATTACTTCCTTAAGCTGATTTTCCATACCCTGAATAGGATCGTGGTGCCTTCCCCCGTAGGTGCTCTCCGACAACAGAACATCCGCTTCCCGAACCTCGTCCGGGTTTCTGAGAAGCGGCATATTCCTTCTCCCGAGATCGCCGGTGAATACGAGTATTTTATCCTCGTGGCCGTCATTTATGCGCAGATGCACCATTGCACTTCCGAGAATGTGGCCTGCGTCGAGGAAGGTGAGATGGACGCCGTCGACGACGTTTATCTCGTGATGATAGGATACTGAGACGAACAGCGGCATCACCGCGAGCGCGTCCTCCGTATTGTATATCGGAGATACGGGAGGCTCGCCGCGCTTTGCAAGCTTCTTGTTAAGAAACGCCGTGTCCTGTTCCTGTATCTTGGCGCTGTCGGTGAGCATTATTCCCGAGAGATCTCGAGTGGCGGGAGTGGAGTAGATGGGTCCAGTGAAACCTTGTTTGACGAGGTTAGGGAGATTCCCGCTGTGGTCGATGTGCGCGTGCGACAAAATGACGGCGTCGATTTGCGCGGGGTGAAAGTAGTCGAAGTTCCTGTTCAGCCTGATGCTCTCGGCCCGCTTACCTTGAAAGAATCCGCAGTCGAACAGAATGCGCTTCCCGTTGACTTCGAGTAAATGCATCGAGCCGGTGACGGTTTGCGCAGCGCCAATGAATTGTATTTGCATTCGTTATCCCGAGTGATCTTTACGAATATATTTCACCTCTCCAAGTGATGCAAGATGACGTGGAACGGAAAACGGCATCAAATGGCTCCGCTCACTTACGGCAGTATGACGTCAAGTATTTCACGGATTGTTGTCGCCCCGCATAATTTACGTGATTCGACCAGTGGAAGGGATCGGGAACGAACCCCGGCCTAATCGGCCTGCCATATGTATCGTTTTCCGAAACCGGATTGATTATCTGGCGGATTTTCGGTATTTTTCTTCAAACAAACCATGGTATGAGATGACGCAACCCCTCAATGTCTTATTTTTATCCTCAGAGGTATTTCCTTTTGCAAAGACCGGCGGTTTGGCAGATGTTGCTAGTGCTTTACCGCAAGCTTTGAAAGAAATCGGACACGAGGTTCGGCTGGCAATTCCACGTTATGGATTCGTCAACGAGCGCAAATTCCGAATACATGAGATCATACGGCTGAAGGATATCGATATCCCGATCGGAAAGAAGACGGCAAAGCTAAACGTCAAGTCTTCATTCCTCATCGGCGACAGGACGAAAGTCCAGATATATTTTATCGACAGCGCGGAATTTTTCGGAAGGCAGGGAATATACCAGGATCCGAAAACGAAACGCGACTATCCCGACAACGATGAACGGTACATCTTCTACTCGCGGGGCATATTCGAAATTCTGAAAAGACTCGGCTGGGCGCCTCACATTATCCACTGCAACGACTGGCAAAGCGGTCTCGTACCGGTTTATCTGAAAAAGATTTACAGCAAGGATCCGTTCTTTAAGAACATTAAAACAGTCTTCACTATTCACAACGTTGCATACCAGGGTCTCTTCCCGAAAGAGACGTTCCAGAAAACGGGTCTCCCCGCGGACGTGTTCACGCCGGAAGGAGCGGAGTTCTACGGGAAATTCAGCTTCATGAAAGCTGGCATCGTTTACTCCGATTACGTGACTACCGTCAGTAGTACTTATGCCGATGAGATATCGGGAAGCGAAGAGTACGGGTTCGGTCTCGAAGGTGTCCTCGCGAAAAAGAAGAAGAGATTTTCTGGGATAGTCAACGGCATCGACTATTCACTCTGGAATCCGGATACCGACCAGTTCATTCCGTTCAAGTACAGTGTGAAGACGCTCGACGCGAAGGTGGAGAACAAGAAGTATCTCCTTAAGAGATTCAATAAGAAATTCGAGCCCGGTGTCCCGCTGGTGGGGATGGTGACGAGACTGGTGGAACAAAAGGGGATCGACCTGGTCGTCGACGGTTTCGCAGACTTGATGAAGTTGAAGGTGCAGTTTATTCTCCTGGGCACCGGTGAAAAGCAATACCACGCAAAGCTGGAAGCGCTGGCAAAGAAATTTCCGGACCAGATGTCTCTGGAGCTCGGGTACAATGACGAACTCGCGCACCTGATTGAAGGTGCTTCGGACATATTTCTCATGCCGAGCAAGTTCGAGCCGTGCGGGCTGAACCAACTCTACTCGTTGAAATACGGAACGATCCCGGTTGTTAGAAAAACAGGCGGACTTGCCGATACGGTCACAGAGGTCAATCCGCAAAAACTGACCGGCACTGGATTCTTTTTCCAGGACTTCAGAGCCGGTGATATGGTAAAGGCCGTCTCACGCGCCGTGGCACTTTTCGGTGATCAGAAAAACTGGCAGAAGGTGATGCGTAACGCGATGATGGAGGATTTTTCCTGGACAAGTTCAGCAAAGCAATACGAAGACCTGTATAACAAGATTCTGGAAAAGTGAACCGGGCCGTTTTCATCGATCGGGACGGAACGATCAACATCGACAAGGATTATCTTACGGACCCCCGCGATCTGGAACTGATTGAAGGTTCCTCCGAAGCAATCAGGATCGCGAACGCCATTGGGCTCAAAGTGGTTGTAATCTCGAATCAATCGGGTGTCTCCCGCGGAATAATGACCGCTGAACAGGTGGATTCAGTCAATTCCAGGCTTGTAGAGATGCTGAAGCAATCAGGCGCAAGAGTTGACGCCGTGTATTACTGTCCGCACCATCCTAACTACGGGGATAAAGTGAATTGCGAATGCCGTAAACCGCGCATAGGTATGCTTCTTCGGGCTAAAACGGAATTCGATTTGGACCTTGCCGGTTCGTTCGTTGTTGGCGACAAGTGGAGCGATGTCAAATGCGGCGAAAACGCCGGGACTTGTACTTCTCTTGTACGAACCGGTTACGGCGAGTCTGATTATCAGCGGTGCATTGACGGCGGAATCAAAATAGATTATCTTGCTAAGAACCTTTTCGATAGTGTATCAAACTTTATCCGAAAGAAGATTGAGACCGATAATTAAGAGTTCCCTTTTTGTGCTCGCTCTGTCGATGTTTGTTGTGGGCTGCTCGAACAAGATAAATCAGACAGGCGCCTGGCTGGTCTCCAGCGATTCCGCACTGGTGCCGGTATACTTCAATTCAGTTGCCGACTCGGCAAAGGTGACCTCCTCTCAGGTTAACACAGGACTCGCGACCGGCACGGGTTCGGAGCTTTTACTTGGGAAAGTCGCCTGGACTGAAGCCGACTTGCTCATGAGGTTTTCAGCCCTCGATCCTGTTGACTCGGCGCAGACGATCTTGTCTACCACGGTAACTCTCTATCGTTCGTCGTATCTGCTGGAAGGTCCCGGCGGGAATTTCAACAGCACGACGTTTGCCGGATATTCCATGGATACCGTCTGGAATTCCACGACCTTCACCTGGGACAGTGTAAACGCCGTGGGATACGGCACACAGAACATAATAACCTCCAGCACCGTGACTGACTCGACTGTAGTTCTGAATCTCGATTCATCGATCGTCAGGCAATGGGCGATAGCCACTCAGGACACCGCCGTACCGAACGACGGTTTTATCATAAAGCCTGTGAACGATCAGGGGATCGTCTCAGTTTACGGGCCGGTCTATGGTGTCACCGGTCAGATCCCTGTGTGCACAGTTATCTATATCAAAAATAATACGCTGGATACTACGAACGTATCGCTCAGCTACGCTACGTCAGTCGCCCAAACGACGATCGAGACGACGGCTCCTAAGGGGCCTTATTCGATAGTCCAGGCCGGCACGGGTGAGCAATCAAATATCTTGTTCGACTTGAGCCGTGTTCCGAACTACAGCATTATCAACCAGGCGACCCTCACGCTGCGGATGGACTCAACGGCACAATTGCCTTATACACGATTATCGGCTGATACGCTGACCGCATACTACACGATCAATGCATCCTCCAACGAGGTGAATTCCAATTTCCCAACCTATGGTTACCCTGTGGGGAACGTATACAAGTTCAATGTCACGAGCATTGTCCAGTACATGGTGGATGCTCAGAATAATGGTTTCATGGTTGTACAAAGTAATGCGATGAGTAGTGCCGACCTTGTTTTTTTATATAACGGAAACGCACCCGATTCTTTGAAGCCCAAACTGACGATAACATACACTCCTACGAAGAGATGATGAAGAAATTTGCACAATCAGGGTTGCTGTTGCTTATTCTGTCAGCCACAGCGCTGGCTCAGGATGCTTCGCCACTTTCGGACAGGGGCGCCGGGGCATTCTCAAGTTTTGCAGGGACCAGATCTGCCGGGATGGGGAATGCCGGACTTGCCCTTATCGGCGACGGTTATCTGAACAGGCTCAATCCCGCAACGTGGATCGGACTGCAGAACGTACAGATGACCGCCACTTACGATTTTGCCGGTGTTACATCGGTGGATAAGAGTCTGAACAGCACCTCATACGGTGCGAATGGAAATTTCGGGGGCGGTATCTTTGCCATTCCGCTCGACGAATCCTTGGGGCTGTCCGTTGCAGGCGGCTTCACTCCTATGACATCGTACAGCTACGGTATCAATTCAACGGACTCTGTGGCAGGAGTGAGCGGCTCGTCCTATGTCTTCGACAGGAAGGGCTCCGGCGGTTTAGGTGAGGCTTTCCTTGGTGGGAGCTTCTCGCCGATCACAGGAATCGGGATTGGTGCATCGTTCCAGTATGCATTCGGGAGGATGCAATCCATTTCAAACGTGACTTTTGACAGCACAAGCTTCCAGAGTGCTTACACGGATAATAGCCTCTACCTGAGAGGTGCTAGCGGAACTGTTGGTTTAGTGCTCGGTGGATTCGATAAATGGATACATCTCAGTTTCCTGAAGGGCTTAACGATCGCTGGGTACTATCGTTATCCATTCAACTTGTCGGGCGCGAATCAGATCAACAGTATCTATCCGGATGGCCTCGACACGACATTTTCCCAGAATGCTTCGGGATACATTCCAGCCGAATACGGGATCGGAATTGCGAAGGTATTCGACAATGGCCTCGCAGCAATGCTGGACGTGCGCACAGAAAGGCTATCCCAGTACTACGATTCGTTCACTCCTGCCGGAACACTGAAGAATGTCCTCTTTATCGGTGGTGGGGTCGAGTATCTCCAGGGAAGAAGCATACGTTCTCTCTTTGCAAAACGAGTTTTGAGAGCCGGACTTTATTACAGCAAGACTCAGTTCGTCGTGCCGACGACTTCGGGACAACCGGCACAGGTCGATGAGCTGTTTGCGACAGCTGGCATTGAATTGCCTCTGAGCTACACTGCGACATTGGACGTCGGAGTCCAATACGGGTTTCGCGGTCTGGAAAGCGATCTTCTGTTCCATGAGAGAGTTTTCAGACTTTACGTATCGTTCACGATGGGAGAGGCCTGGTTCATCAGACCCCGGCTAGACTGATGTCCAGATAAGAGTTTACCACGCTCCTTGTGGCCGGCTGTATCTGCGCAGCCGGTGATCTTTCGCAGGTTGTCCAGTGCCGTGGCGAAGCGCAGTATGGTAAGGTGCTTGATACCTACTCAAGTCACAGGAAAATTCCAATACAGAAGGCTTAAGATATGGATTTCTTCAAGATTCTCAGGGAAAACGACGAAGAAGTTTTCTCAGCTGTCTCGAACGAACTTACACGTCAGAACAAAACAATTGAACTTATCGCTTCGGAGAATTTCGTGAGCAAGACAGTCCTTGCTGCGCTTGGGACTGTTCTCACAAATAAATATGCGGAGGGATATCCGGGGAAGCGCTACTATGGAGGTTGCGAATTCGTCGATGTCGCCGAAAACATTGCTCGCGATCGCGTGAAGAAGCTCTTCGGCGCAGAATACGCCAATGTCCAGCCACACGCCGGAAGCCAGGCAAACATGGCGGCGTATTTCTCGCTCATCAAACCGGGAGACACAATCCTTGGAATGAACCTGTCTCACGGCGGACATCTCACCCATGGATCGCCTGTGAATTTCAGCGGGAAGCTTTTCAATATAGTTCCTTACGGCGTGGACAGGAACACCGGCAGAATAGACATGGGTGAGGTCGAGAGGCTTGCGAAGGAACACAGACCCAGGATGATCGTGGTCGGCGCAAGTGCCTATCCCCGCGATATAGATTTCAAGACCTTCAGGGCTATAGCTGACGGTGTCGGTGCTTTCCTTATGGCGGACATTGCACACCCGGCTGGGCTCATTGCGACCAAGCTTCTTTCCGACCCGCTTCCTTACTGCCACATAGTAACATCCACGACTCACAAGACGCTGCGCGGTCCCCGCGGCGGGCTGATTCTTATCGGGAAGGACTACGAGAACCCGCTCGGCATAACCGCTCCGAAAAGCGGCCGCCTGAAAATGATGTCCGAGATTGTGGATTCCAACGTCATGCCCGGAATTCAGGGCGGACCGCTGATGCATGTCATCGCCGCCAAAGCCGTCGCTTTTGGAGAGGCGCTCGACAATTCTTTCCGAACCTACACGCGGCAGATCGTCTCGAACGCGAAACGGCTTGCACAGGAACTGACCAGGTTGGATTACCAGCTCGTCTCCGGAGGCACAGACAACCATCTTATGCTTGTCGACCTCAGAAACAAGAACGTGACCGGCAAGGACACCGAAAAGGCGCTGGAGGAAAGCGGCATCACAGTAAACAAGAACATGGTCCCGTTTGACGATAAGTCGCCAATGATCACGAGCGGAATCAGGGTCGGCACGCCGGCCGTCACGACCCGCGGATTCAATGAGGATGACATGGCGGAAATCGCCTCCTTCATCGACAGAGTCGTCAGAAACATCGGCAACGAGAAAGTCTATGCTCAGGTGAAAGAAGACGTCGCTGCACTGTGCGGCAGGTATCCGCTGTATGACTTTGCGAAGGAACATACGATCGCGAACTCATGAGCGAGAACGTTCATGATATAGAGTTACCGGAAGAACCGCAGAGGGAGATGTCCTTCTGGGATCATCTGGAGGAGCTCAGGAGCCGGCTCATATGGGCTCTTGTCGGAATAGCCATCGGGACTGCGGTCTGCGCATTTTTTGCCGATGCGATCGTGAACAAGTTCCTCCTCGCTCCCGCCATAAATGCGCGTCCTCCCTTGAAAATACAGAACCTGAGGCCGTACGGACAGCTAATGCTGTACATGGAGATTGTCTTCATAGCCGGAGCCGTATTGAGCTTGCCGAACACGCTGTACCAGTTCTGGAAGTTTATCGAGCCGGCATTGTATCCTCATGAGAGGAAGTACATTTCTTCGATCGTTTTCTTTTCGACCTTTTTTTTCCTCTTCGGCGGCGCCTTCGGGTATTATGTCCTGATTCCCAATGCGCTTTCTTTTTTCTCGGGTTTCGGGACAAAGTACATCGAAAACATCATCGATATACAGGCATACTTCAGTTTCATTACGGGCATTCTCCTCGCGTGCGGGGCGGTTTTCGAGCTCCCCATGCTGTCGTATTTTCTGGCTAAGATCGGCATTCTATCCGCATCGTTTCTCAAGAAGTATAGACGGCACGCGATCGTCGTTATCCTTTTCGTTTCTGCGGCGATCACTCCTCCCGACGTCGGGAGCCAGATAATGATCGCCGTACCTTTCTACATTCTGTACGAGATATCTATTGTAGTCGTAAGAGTCACCCGCGCGAACAAAGAAAAGAAGAAAGCAGCATCCGAGTAATTTCTACAGGTGAAATTTGAATCTTGATGAGATCATCTCGCCGATCCGCGATGAGGTCAAAATATTTAACGATGAATTCAGGCACGCCGTCCGTTCGAGAGTCGGAATTGTCGATACAGTAGCAAGATATATGCTCCGCCAAAAAGGGAAGAAGATACGCCCTCTCCTTGTGCTCCTTTCCGCAGAAGCCTCCGGCGGAATTAACCGGAGCACTTACAGAGCCGCGACGCTCGTCGAGCTGCTTCATACGGCAACGTTGATCCATGACGACGTCGTAGACAGTGCGGACACCCGTCGGGGAATTGCCTCGATCAATGCTGTATGGAAAAACAAGGTGGCTGTGCTGATGGGAGATTACCTCCTCTCCCGCGGTCTTCTTCTTTCGCTGGAGAATGACGAGTTCGAATTTCTTAAGATATGCTCCGTGGCCGTCAAGCGAATGAGCGAGGGCGAGTTGCTGCAAATACAGAAATCCCGTCAGTTCAATATGGACGAGAGTACTTATTTCAAAATAATTTCGGACAAGACCGCATCTTTCATGTCGACATGTTGTGAACTTGGAGCTGCAAGCTCGAGCCAGGACGCGGAGACGATCGCCCACTTCAGGGAGTTTGGTGAGTACTTAGGTGTCGCCTTCCAGATCCGCGATGATGTCCTCGATTACGAAGGTAAGAAAGGCACTTTGGGAAAGCCGATAGGTGGCGACATAAAGGAGCGGAAGGTTACTCTTCCTCTGATTTACGCTTTTGAAAATGCGCCGAGGCAAGCTGCCGCGTCGATCCTTAAGTTGCTGAAGAAAGGGAAGCGTGGATCGCGAATAGAAGAAGTGATTGACTTCGCGCAAAATTACGGAGGCATCGATCGTGCACACAAAAAAGCTGAGGAGCTTGTAATGAAGGCGCGGAATGAATTGGAAGGGATTTCCTGGTCGGAAGCTAAAGAATCGCTCCTCAAGCTGACGGAGTTCGTAGTGGAGCGCGTAAGCTGATACGGATGTTGTTGCCAGGATATTTGGAAGAGCCTCCGGTTCATAACGAACGAACATTTAAGTGAGAACGTATGACGGCATTTAGAAGGAAATCAACCGCATATGTTCTCGCACTTGGCGGAGGAGGTGCCAGAGGTCTGGCCCATATCGGTGTGCTGAAAGTCCTCCAGCGTGAAGGAGTGGATATCGGGGCGATCGCGGGAACGAGCATGGGCTCCGTAATCGGCGGCATGTTCTCCTACTACGGTGATGCCGTCGAAGTGGAAGAGGTGTTCAGGAAGTTTCTCTCAAGTTCATTCTTCGAAAAATATGCACGGACTTTTTTTCTTGTCTCAGAAGACCCATCGATCCTCCGGGAACCGGAGAAGTCGCTCGCAAAACTCGGGAAACGCTTCCTTTATCTCAAGGCCGCTTCCATGCACGCGGTTTTCTCCAACAGCATATTAGAGGAAGCTTTTCAGTATTTGATTCCAGATGTTCGATTCGCCGATTTGAAGGTCCCATTTGCCTGCGTGGCGACCGACCTGAGAACCGGGAGCGAAGTCGTTCTAAAGGAAGGGAGAGTTATTCCGGCGATGGTCGCAAGCTCCTCTATCCCGGGATTTGTCGAGCCAGCAAAAGTAGCAAGGCGGGTGCTGATTGACGGGAGCGCAACGAGTACGGTACCGGTGGCGGCGGCAAAGAGTCTATCCTCCGGCAAAATTATCGCCGTCGATGTCTCCATGGACTTGAAGAGGGAAGAACGGCTCGATAATGCATTTGAAATTGCGATGAGATCCGGCGAAATAACGAACCGACACCTGACCGAAACGCAATTGCGTGACTCAAACATAGTAATCCATCCCGAAGTGGGCAGAACCACCTGGGCTAACTTCGACAAACTCGACGAAATGATTAACGTCGGGGAGATTGCCGGAAGAAGGGCGATTCCACAACTTCAAAGGCGAAATTGAGGCCAAATGCCCTCTTCCATCGATTGCATTCCCCCCGTTATTTTGTTAAATTTAGAAACAATGGGAGTTAAACCTCGATAAATGTCCCCCTTTAAGCTTCCAAGACTGGCCCTTCCCGTTTTCTTGTTCGTTTTCGCGAGCACTTCGTGCCTTTCATTCGCACAGCAGAGCGAAAATCCACAAAATGAGCTCGCCAATCACGGCCTGCAATACGCGCAAGTAACGCCGACCAGAGGGAGAATCGACCTGGACGGCACGTGGCAGGCATCGGTAAATGGCGGCAAGACCTGGCGCAAAATAACCACCCCCTCTACATATGATTACGACGGCAGGATTATCTTTCGCAAGCGAGTCTATGTCCCGTCGGCGTTTGTCAATCATAATGTCTTCGGACTCGTTCTCGGAAACGGGGGTGTGTCCACCGAAATCAGGATAAACAATGAGTTCGTCGCAATCCATAACGGTGCGTATTCAAGGATCGATGTACGGATCCCGGATAGATTACTACAGGCAGGTTCCGAGAATATCATAGACATCATGAGCAACAATAGGCTGAACCCTGTTTCGACTATTCCGTTAAAGCAGCTTGCCTACCAGAGGAAATGCTACGGTGGTCTTTTCAGAGATGTATATCTCGATGTCAGGCCTCCGGTCTATATCGATCACGCCACATTCGAGACACAACTCAATCCGTCCAACACGACTGCGAATGTGCAGAGTGACTTCGTCGTGTACGCCGCAGATTATTCGCGGTACGGGCTGGACTCGAGCGCAACCACGATGCCGCTCATCGCCCGTGCGACCCTGGTCGACAAATCGACCGGTAATGTCGTGGCAAAGTCCTCGGATGTGGATTTTGAACTCGCCCAAAATCACAATGTCAAAATAGCTCTCTCGCTCACGGTTCAGAATCCCAATCTCTGGTCGCCATCACATCCCAATCTGTACTCGATCCAGTACTATGTTTACAAAGGCAAAGCGATGCTGGATGAATATTCTCAGAATCTGGGATTCAGGACGATGACAGTCTCCGGTGGGCGGTTCTACCTGAACGGTGAACAGACTTTCGTGAAGAGTGTGAATTATACCGCGGATTATCCGGGCGTCGGAGCGGCGGTCAGTGAGGTCCAGCTGGAGAAAGATGTGGCGGTGATAAAGACCCTGGGAGCGAATGCCATCCGGGTTGTTGCGTATCCCCCTTCGCAGGACCTTCTGGATCTTTGTGACCGGTTCGGCCTGATGGTTTTCGAGGAGATTCCGCTCGTTGATGCGCCCGCTTCGGTTCTGGAATCCGAGAGGTATCGAAGTTCACTCCAGAGTTATCTCCAGGAAGTTATTCAGAATACCTGTTCGCACCCTTCGGTCGTGGCCATCTCGGCAGGAAGCAACCTGGATCCGACAGCCGCAGTGACTCGCGACTATATTTCAACGGTCGCTTCGATAGTCCACAACGAGACTGACAAGCTTGTTTACTATACTCCGCTAACTGGCATGGCGGATACAATTTCGACCGCCGCAGACTTTGTTGGATTGGATCTGTCGCCCTTCAACTCCGCTAACGCCCTTAAGAATTTCTTAGCCGAAATTTCCGCCGCTCCCGGAGGTCAGACGTACTGGATTTCATCTGTAGGAACCCAGACTCAGATGAGAAATCACAACGGATATTCCGATCCGCTGTCGCTCGAACATCAGGCAAGATATCTTGTGGATGCATACGAAGCGATTGAACACGGGAACTTCGCGGGGATATCCGTAAACAGCTACTCCGATTGGAAGGGCGCGGTTCCGCATCTCCTTCAGAACGGTCATCCATACCTTTACAGTTACGGGCTTGTAAGTTACTGGCGTGAGAAGCGTCCGGCGTTCGCTGCGGTCAGAGCTTTGTTTAACGATGAGACGCTGCCTACACTTCCGATCGGGAATTATTCCGACACTCCGCCGATTATCTTCGTTATATTATCGACGCTTCTCCTTGTGCTCATAACCTATCTACATTACAGTCGGCGTTGGTTCAGGGAGAGCGCGACCCGAGCTGTATTCCGCCCGTACAATTTCTTCGCAGATATCCGTGACCAACGGATGATCTCGGCCTTTCAGACATCCACAGTGCTTTTACTGGTTTCTGCAGGGATATCCATATACCTTTCAAGCCTTGTCTATGCTTTCAAAGACAATTATGTGTTTGACCGGATGCTCGGTCTGGTTATCCCTGGTGATTTTTTGAAGATCAAAATCGACTATCTCATCTGGCATCCGGTGAGCTTCATCGTGATATTTACCGTGTTGTTCATGATTTTGATTTCGATTATTACGCTGATCATAAAGTTGTTCTCGTATCTTGTCAAAATAAGACTGCAGATGGTCAGCGCATTTACAGTTGCCACGTGGTCGATGCTGCCGATGGCCGCGCTGATTCTCGTGGACATGATCCTTTTCAGACTGCTCGGTGATTCGAGATTCGTCTGGGCCGCGTCTTTTATTCTGGTGGCCCTTCTGCTCCTCAGCCTGTTCAGGTTGTTCCATGGGATTGGTGTCATTTACGATTTGCCTACACTCCGAGTCGGGATCATCGGGTCTTTGATTCTTGTTGCGCTGATTTTCATCGCCACGTTCTATTTCAACGGGACCGACGGGCTGATTGCTTACGCGAAGTTTTTCTACAAATTTATCGTCGAAAACAGAGTGACATAAATGTTTCTTTCCAAACTAGAGTTGCTTGGATTCAAATCATTTGCCACGAAAACTGAACTGACTTTCAACGGGGGCATTACATCTGTCGTCGGGCCGAACGGATGTGGAAAGACCAACGTACTTGACTCGATTCGCTGGGTGCTGGGTGAACAAAGAAGCAGTATGCTCAGAAGCGATTCGATGGAGAACGTTATTTTCAACGGTTCTAAGAAGCGCAAACCTCTCGGCATGGCCGAGGTCACGATAACGATCAAGAACGATAAGGGACTTCTCCCCGTCGAATATTCCGAGGTCAGCATTACGCGCCGCGTATTTAGGTCGGGCGAAAGCGAATATTTCATAAATCGGAACCAGTGCCGCCTTAAGGATATACAGGACATGCTTATGGATTCGGGCATGGCTGCAACGGCTTACTCGGTCATCGAGCTGAAGATGGTCGAGGATATCCTGAGGGAGAACACCGACGAACGAAGGAAGATGTTCGAAGAAGCCTCAGGCGTGACGAAGTACAAAGCCAGGAGGCGCGCCGCCCTGAACAAGCTGAGCGATGTACAGCGCGACTTGCTCCGGGTAAATGACCTTATCGCCGAAATCGAAAAGAAAGTCAACTCGCTCGAACGGCAGGCAAAAAGGGCCGAACAGTACAAACGGTTTGTCGATGAGCTCGGTCAGCTTGAGCGGCAGTATTTGTTTTCGGAGTATCACTCGATTATCGGCAAAGTGGGACCCCTCAAAGAGAACCTTTCACAAAACGAGACCGATAAGACAAACGCGGCGAACACTTTGTCGCATGAGGAAGAACTGCTGAATCTGATTCGCACGGAGATAGCCGAGATCGAGAAGAGCCTTTCTGTGGTCCGGCAGCAGCGTTCCGAAAAACAGAATTTGCTTCACGGCATCGAAGAGGAAATCGCAGTGCTGACCGAAAGAAGGAGAGGTCTCACTGAAAATATCTCTGCGCTCGAAAAGCGTAAGGTAGACCTCGGCGGGAGAAACGAGCTTCTGGTTTCACAGATCGAAGAGCTGAAGCTGAGTCTCGCCGAAACGGAGTCCGAAGAAAAAAGTATGTCCGAAAGCCTCGCTTCCGAGCAGGAGACATTCACGAACTTCGAGAAACAGCTCTTCAGCGCCAGGGACAAGTCGAATTCGAGTCACGAGAGCCTTATAAAAATACTGAACGACCTCGCCCTGAAGCAGAACGAGAGAGAAAGATCTCACGCCCGTCTCGAACGCGTACGATCTCACAGTGACGAGCTGCTTCAACGCAAAAGCCAGATTGAAAATGAAAGATCGAATCTCCTCTCCAGGCTGGAGAAGTCGAGGGCTGACAAGGGAAGGCTCTCAGCCGAAATCGAGGATGAGAAAACTAAACTGAGCGACCTCGAAAGGCATAGAGAGGAGCTCTTCAGCGAAAACGAACGCAAAAAGTCAGAAGCTCAGAATCTCCGCGACACGATTCAGGCAAACGACGCCAGGATAGATTTCCTGAACGGCCTTGTCGAGCATCTCGAAGGGGTTCCGGATGGTGCGAAAGCGCTCGCGCGTGGGGAGATCGACGGCCTCCCGAAATTCGATATCCTCAGCGATATTTTTTACGTCGAACCTGAATACAGGATCGCCGCGGAATCGATTCTCGGCGAAGCGTCCAATTTCATGGTCGCCCCCGACGAGCATACGGCCCTAAGCGCAGTTGATTCGCTAAGGGCTAAGGACCTTGGCAAAGTCACGTTCGTCTGCCTCGACAGAGTTCACTCGGCAGATCTACCTCCGAGCCATGTGCCCTTCAAGAGGCTCCTCGACCATATCCAGATGGCGGCGGAACACCGGGCGATTGGAAAGCATTTCTTCGGCAACGTCGCAATCGTCGAGGGGTATTCCGAAGCCGAAAAGATATTGCGTGAAGATACTTCGGTATTCTGCGTCAGTTATACGGGCGATGTGTTCTCCGCGAAAGGGATAATACGAGGCGGAAGCACGCGGCGCACGGAAGGCGGCAGAGTCGGCAAGCTTCGTCAGCTCGAAGAGCTCAGGGGCGAGCAGGAGAGACTCTCCGGCGAACTTTCCAAGCTTGAAGGGGTAATCACGGCGACTCAGTCCGAGATGGAGTCGCTTCCGATCAAGTCGGGAAATGAAAAACTGAGGGACCTCGAGCTCCAACTTGCGCGCATAGAACAGTCGAGCGTTGAAAGCGAACGCGCTCTTCAAAACCTCGAGACTCAGATAACGGACATACAGGCCAGAATCTCGAAGCTTGAGGGTGAGGTCGCAGTGGCACAGCAGGAACTAGACAAGGCCGAGACCTCGCTCGCCGAATTAAGCTCGATAAAAACCGCTTCCGACACGGAATACCAGGCCTCACTTCAAGAACTGAAGATAATCGAGGAAGAGTACAGATCTAGAAACGAGCGTCTCCGCGTGGCTCAGGCAAGGCACATCGAGTGCATCAACAAACTGAATTTTCTCAAGCGTGAGATTCAGTCCTCACAGGAGCAGGTCAGCACAAACCTGGAATCCGTTGCCAGAGCTGAAGAAGACATCAACACAGCCAGAATAACAATGGATCAGCTTCAGGGAAGGCTGGCGGAGCTGGATGGATCGAGAACGAACACAAAGACTGAAATCGACGCGCTTGACGGGCAGCTCGGCGACCTCAACACTCGCCTTTCGGATAAGAAGCGTTCTGAAGATGCCGAGGATAAGAAACTCAAATTGGCTCGTACAAGCCACGAGTCCGCTGTGGAAGCAGTTCACCAGGTAAGCCTGAAGATCGGCGAACTCGAGGCGCAGGCAAAGAGTATTGTGGAGCGGGCACTGGAAGAGTTTAGTTTCGACCTCGTCGCGCAGACGGTGCAGACGATGAACGTTCCGGCAGACTTCGATATAGGGGCAGCCCACGAAAGGGTCAACTACCTGAGGGGAAGAGTCGATTCATTCGGTCCTGTCAACCTGGTGGCGTTTTCCGAATACACCGAGGAAAAACAGCGATTCGATTTCCTGGTGGCACAGCGGGACGATCTGCTGGAGGCGGAGAAGACTCTCACGAAAACTATCGACGAAATCAACCATACCGCCCATCAAAAGTTCCTCGAAACATTCGAGCAGATTTATGAGAATTTCAAGACGACTTTTCAAAGCCTCTTTAACGGCGGCGAAGCCGAGCTTAAGCTGGAACAGGACGTCGATCCTCTCGAGGCAAAGATAGAGATAATGGCCAAGCCCGCCGGCAAAAGGCCGCAGTCCATTGATCTTCTCTCCGCCGGTGAAAAGACACTAACTGCCATCGCACTGCTGTTCGCGATCTACCTTGTGAAGCCGAGCCCGTTCTGTATTCTTGACGAGGTGGACGCGCCGCTCGACGACAATAATACGGACAATTATGTCCGCATGATACGGAAATTTGCGACGGATACTCAGTTCATCGTCATCACTCACAACAAGAGAACGATGGAAGCCGCCGATACTCTCTACGGCGTGACAATGCAGGAGCAGGGCGTATCTAAGGTCGTCGCGGTCAGATTCGTGGACGATTGGGTGATGAATCAATGACCGGTCTTACCCCGAGAGTCTTTGTCGATTTTGACGGCACCATCACGAAAGCGGATGTCGGCAACATGTTCTTCCGCAAGTTCGGGAATGAAGAGGAATCACTGAAGGCCGTTGAAAAATGGAAAGACGGAAGTCTATCCGGGGCTGGTCTCCTTATCAAAGAGGCAGCATTCGTGAAAGTGACTCGGGAAGAGGCGATGGGTTTCGCTAAGAGCTGCGAAATCGACGGCTCCTTCAAAACTTTCCTCTCATTCTGCACGGCGAATGAAATCGGCGTCACGATTCTAAGCGACGGATTGGATTTCTACATCACTGAGATACTGAAGTCGAACGGGATTTCCGGTATCCCGTTTTATTCCAACCACACGCGCTTCGAAACAACCCGAATTGAAATAGAACTGCCGCATGAGTCCGATTGCACTAAATGTGCGAACTGCAAAGGATACCAAATCCTTACCCAGACGGGACCGGACGATGTGATTGTCTATGTAGGCAATGGTTATTCGGACAGGTGTGCTGTCCAATATGCCGATGTTGTCTTCGCCAAGGACGACCTTCTGAAATACTGTGAAGAAAATAACATTACGTATTACCCGTTCGACACCTTCGATGATGTGCTCGCAAAATTCAGCAAGATCACCTCATCCGGGAATTTCAGGAAACGCCATCGCGCCGAACTAAAACGTCGGGAGGCATATTTAACAGAGTGACAGACAGCGTTTCAAGTGGCGGCCAGAAAAAGTCGAGGAATTGGCGGAATTTCCTGTTTACATACCGGAGTTACACTCCCATCCCGTTCCTTTTTGTTATGCTGATCTTTGCCAGGCCGACACTCACCTCGATTGTGATTGGGTTGATCCTGGTGGCTCTGGGTGAATCGATCAGGTTCTGGGGCGTATCGTACGCAGGCAGCGAGACAAGGACCACGGGAACAGTCGGTGGCAGCCAACTTGTCACGAGCGGTCCGTACTCTCACGTTCGGAATCCGCTCTACGTCGGAAATATTCTGATGTATGTTGGAGTCGGCGTTATGTCCAATGCACTTATGCCTTTTCTCCCATTGGTCGCTCTCGCATACTTCATTTTCCAATACACTGGAATTGTCAGTCTGGAGGAGGAGTATCTCTCGCGCACCTTTTCAAACTGGAGCGAGTATAAAGCAGGCGTCGGCAGGTTTGTACCAAAGCTTAAGGGTTTTGGAGGAAACGGCGAACTCAAACCGGATTTCGCTCGCGCTGTCCGCTCGGAGAGGTCGTCACTCATAGCGATCAGTTCGATCGTTATCGTATTGTGGCTGATATGCATCTTCAGGAGCGCGTTGCGATGAAAACAGTCATGATCATTGCCGGCGAAGCTTCGGGTGACAAGCATGCGGCACTTCTTGTTGAGAATCTTAAAAAAAAGAGCGACATAAGAGTTTACGGTATCGGCGGCGATAAGATGAAAGCTGCAGGTGTCGAATTGATCCATCACGTGAGGGAAATGTCGGTGATGGGTTTCTCTGAGATAATTTCGAAGATCCCTTTCCTTCGGAAGGTGAGGAGGGACCTATTGAGATCGATCAACGACGAGCGGCCATCTGCGGTGATTCTCGTCGACTACCCCGGGTTCAATTTGCGTTTCGCCGCACTGGCGCGGAAGTGCGGCATCAAAGTGATCTATTTCATTAGTCCGCAGGTGTGGGCATGGGGAAGGAAGAGAATCGAAAAGATCAGACGGACCGTGGATTTGATGCTGACAATTTTCAAGTTCGAGGAAGATCTGTACCGGAAAGACGGCGTGGATGCATGTTTTATCGGACATCCGTTGCTCGACGAGATGGAGGATCACCCGGAGCCGGAGATTGTAGCTTTCAGAAGCGCTCATTTGACACGACCGGATGGCAAAATCCTTGCTTTGTTTCCAGGGAGTCGTCTCCAGGAAGTCAGCCGTATTCTCCCGACTATGCTCGAGTCGGTCGAGTTTCTCAAAGACGAGTTATCCGCAGTGGGAGGCAGCCTGGATGCCGTGATCGGCTGTGTCCCCGGAATTGATCGGAAGGTTTATGAGAGTATCATTAAGAACTCGGGCGTCAACGTCGCAATTACAGATCAGTCCGATCTTCTCATGAGCGCCGCCGACGCAGGCTTGATCAAAAGCGGTACTTCGACACTCGAAGCCGCTCTTCATAACCTTCCCATGGTCGTAGTCTACAAAACAAGCTGGCTCAACTACCTTCTCGGGCGAATGCTTGTCAGACTAGATTCAATATCCCTGGTGAATATCGTTGCAGGCAAGAAGATCGTCGAGGAACTCGTCCAGGAGGATTTTTCATCGTTGAAGGCAGCGCGGCTGCTAAAAAATATGTTTACCGAACCCCGCGTCGTGTCCGACATCAGGGAGAAGTATTCGGAATTGAAAACCATCCTCGGTGAGAAGGGTGCTACCGATCGTGCCGCCGATTTGATACTCAGGACGATCTGACGTTAAATGAGAGAGAATTTCAAAATCATATTACTCCCGTTCAGCGCTCTTTACGGAGGGATTGTCGATGTACGAAACGCAGGTTATGATTCCGGGTTCTTCAAAGTGAAGAGACTCCCAAGACCCGTCGTTTCTGTGGGGAATATCTCGGTCGGCGGCTCGGGGAAAACACCGTTCGTAATGCTCCTCCTTGAAAAGTTGATAGCAATGGGAAAAAAACCGGCCGTCCTCTCACGCGGGTACAGGCGCCTGACAAAAGAACTTGTTATTGCCTGTCCTGATAAGGGAAGCAACCCGGATATACAAATGCTTGGAGATGAGCCGGCGTTGATATCGATGAATTTCCCGGATGTGCCGGTCGCCGTTCATGCAGATCGGCATCGTGCCGGTGAGGAAGTCCTCGAAAAATTCGACGCGGACGTGTTCTTGCTCGACGACGGTCTCCAAAACAGGGAGTTGCATCGCGATATCGATTTTATTCTTATGAGCCGCTCACTTTATGAGCTGCGTGACAGTTATTTGCCCACCGGCAATCTGAGGGATTCTAAAAGCAGGCTAAAGCAGGCTGATGTTGTCGTGCTGACTGCTCATGACGCGGTGACGGAGGCACGAGATTACGAGGAACTTCAAGGAAAGTACTCTGACGCACCGGTCGCCGGTGTGAATTTCGTAGCTTCAGACCTGACAGATCATGCAGGCACGCATCATCCTTTGGAATTCCTGGGGGATAAGAAAGCCGCAGCTTTTTGCGGAATTGCTCGTCCGGAAAGATTTTTTGAAAACGTATCGCGGTTGAGCGGTGAGCTCATTTCAACGAGACGATTTCCGGATCATCATTGGTACGACGAATACGATATTGACAGTATCTTCGAGGGTGAAGAGGATGTCATCGCGATAACAACTGCGAAAGATGCGGTCCGCATATTCCTTGACGAAGAGTTGATGCAGCTCGAAGACATCGGTCGGATATACTCGCTGAACGAGAAAGCCGTCGTAGAGTCTGGCGGCGAGCATATTGAGAATGCCCTCAGGGGGGCATTCGGGAGAGTGTATGCTTAGAATCGGTATGTCCAATTCCGGCGAGAAGAACGATAGGTACATGGATTACATGACCAAACTGCCGGATGTTAAGATCAAAGTGATCGGGGAGGGCACCGAGTCGCTGTTGGAAAGTTGCGACGGGCTACTCCTCACCGGCGGGGGAGACGTCGCCCCTGAATTGTACGGCGATTGGCCGGACGAGACGGCCCACGTGGATTCTGCACGCGACGGCAGCGAGTTCAAGCTTATCGATCTTGCGACGAAACAACGTATGCCGATTCTCGGCATTTGCAGAGGCTTGCAGGTACTTAATGTGTATTTCGGCGGGACACTGGTCCTCGATCTCGAGAAGTATTACGGCAGGAAGCATGAAGCGCTGTCGAAGAATGAGGACAGATATCATGGTGTCAGGCTCAGCGAAGGGTCGCACCTGAAGGATTTCATAAGACAAGAGACAGGCGAGGTCAATAGCGCACATCACCAGGCGGCGGACAGAATAGGCAGCGGCCTGAGAGTCGCCGCAAGAGCGGAAGACGGGACTGTTGAGGCGATCGAGGGAAACGATGATTTACCGAGCAGAATTGTCTCGGTACAATGGCATCCTGAGAGAATTCAATTTGACAATCCGTTCTCGCGTGGAGTGCTCGACCTTTTCGGGTCCTGTCTTTCAAACTATCACGACACAGAAAAATATGCACATGGAGGTTAGAAAATGAGTAAGCTAAAGTATGTCTATTTCTTCGGCAATGGGAAAGCCGAAGGAAAGGCTGAGATGAAAAATCTCCTCGGCGGAAAAGGGGCAAACCTTGCGGAAATGACCAATATAGGTCTACCGGTTCCTCCGGGATTCACGATTACGACGGAAGTTTGCACGTATTATTATGCGAACAGGAACTCCTATCCGAAGACGCTGAAGGAGGATGTGTTGAAGGCGATGAAGCGCCTCGAATCGGCTGTCGGTACCAAGTTCGGCGACAAGAACAATCCGCTTTTGGTCTCAGTGAGATCGGGTGCCCGCGCTTCGATGCCCGGCATGATGGACACCATCCTGAACCTCGGCATAAATGACACCGTAGTCGAGGGTCTGGCAAAGAAAACGAATAACGAAAGATTTGCATACGATGCGTACCGCCGCTTTGTCCAAATGTACGGCGACGTCGTGCTCGGCCTCAAGCCCACTCATAAGGACGAGATAGATCCGTTCGAGGCAATCATCGAGAAAAAGAAACACGAAAAGGGAATCCATCATGATACGGAACTGACGGCCGCCGATCTTAAGGACCTGGTACAGCAGTTCAAAAGGGCGATCAAGGAGAATACAGGGCATGATTTTCCGGAGGACCCGATGACTCAGCTCTGGGGCGCAATCGGAGCGGTGTTCGGCTCGTGGAACAACGATCGCGCAATCGCCTACCGAAAGATGTATGACATACCCGAGTCATGGGGAACCGCGGTGAACGTCGTTGCCATGGTGTTCGGCAACATGGGTGAGACTTCGGGCACCGGTGTCGCTTTCACCCGCGACCCCGCCAGCGGAACAAACAGGTTCTACGGCGAGTACCTGATGAACGCGCAGGGCGAAGACGTCGTTGCCGGAATCAGGACTCCGATACCAATATCGGAGCTGGAAAAAGAGAACCCGAAAATCTATGGCAAACTGGAGAAGATCAGAAAGACTCTCGAGAAGCACTACAAGGATATGAACGATATCGAGTTCACTATCCAGGAAGGCACACTTTACATGTTGCAGTGCCGCGTCGGAAAGAGGACGGCATTCGCCGCGATCAAGATGGCGGTAGACATGGTTGAAGAAAGACTGATAAGCGAGCAAGAAGCGCTTCGAAGGGTCGAACCCGATCAGCTGAACCAGCTTCTCCGCCCCGTGTTCGATCTCAAGGAGAAGGATGCCGCGGTGAAAGCTGGAAAGCTTCTCGCGAAGGGACTGAACGCCGGACCCGGCGCTGCGACCGGACGCGTCGTATTCAACGCGCCGGATGCCGAAGAGTGGAACAGGCGCGGTGAGACCGTAATCCTGACGCGCATCGAAACCTCGCCCGAAGACATCAGGGGAATGGATGCAGCGGTCGGTATCCTCACTGCAAGAGGAGGTATGACTTCGCACGCAGCGCTTGTCGCCAGACAGATGGGCAAAGTATGCGTTGCCGGCTGCTCCGCTCTCGAGATCGATTACTCTACCCATACAATGAAAGTCGGCGGCAGGACGATAAAGGAAGGCGATTGGATTTCTATCGACGGAACAACCGGAGAAGTTATCGAAGGGAAAGTTCCGACGAAGCCTTCGGAGGTTCTGCAGGTATTGATAGACAAAACGCTTGACCCGAAGGACGCGCCCGTGTACCAGCAGTTCGCGAAGGTCCTCAGCTGGGCGGACAAGTACAGGACCCTTAAGATTCGAACAAACGCCGACCAGCCGGACCAAGCCTCGAACGCGGTTGCTTTCGGCGCAGAAGGTATCGGGCTCTGCCGGACGGAACACATGTTCTTCGGCGAAGGAAAGATCGGTCCGATGCGGGAAATGATTCTTGCCGACACGCTGGAGGCCAGGAAGGCTGCGCTCGCCAAACTCCTTCCGCTGCAGCGTCAAGACTTCGAAGGGATCTTCAAAGCGATGGGCGGCCGCCCGGTAACCATCAGGACGCTCGATCCGCCTTTGCATGAGTTCCTTCCTCACGAGGAAAAAGCCCAACGTGAGCTCGCCGCACAGATGGGCATTAGTTATGAGAAAGTCCACCAGCGGGTAGAAGACCTTCATGAGTTCAATCCGATGCTCGGCTTCCGCGGATGCAGACTGGGAATTATCTATCCCGAGATAACCGAGATGCAGTCCCGGGCCATTTTTGAAGCTGCTGCCAACGTCCAGAAAGAAGGGATGAAGGTGGAACCGGAGGTGATGATCCCCCTGGTAGGAAACGTGAAAGAACTGGAAAACCAGGCGGCGATCGTCCGCAAGGCTGCCGCGGATGTCATGAAAGAGACCGGCACCAAGTTCAACTACCATGTCGGGACAATGATCGAAATCCCGCGCGGCGCCCTGACCGCCGACGAAGTGGCAAAGGTCGCGGAGTTCTTCAGCTTCGGCACGAACGACCTTACGCAGACCACTCTCGGCGTCAGCCGCGACGACGCGGCGAGATTCCTGATCCCGTATACACAGATGGAAATCTATGCAAAGGATCCTTTCGAGGTGTTGGACCGCGTCGGTGTCGGATCTCTGATGCAGATCGCCAAAGAGAAGGGACGTTCAGTGAAACCCGATCTGAAGATCGGCATCTGTGGTGAACATGGCGGCGAACCATCGTCGGTAGAGTTCTGCCACATGATCGGCCTCAACTACGTGAGCTGTTCACCCTTCAGGGTGCCGATCGCGCGACTGGCTGCGGCACGTGCGGCGCTGGAGTATCCGATGAATGGAGCGAAGAAGTCTTCCAAGAAACCTGCGAAAAAAGCGGCAAAGAAAACTTCCGCGAAATCGAAGAGGTAATACAAAACCGTAGTCCCGTCCCGATCCCGCGCGAGAGCTGGATCGGGACCTACTAAATCAAACAAAGGGATTATGAAAGAATGAAACTAACAGATTTTAAGTACGCGGTACCAAAAACACTGATAGCGAAAACCCCGGCCCAGCCCCGCGATCACGCTCGCATGATGGTACTAAACAGGAAAACCCAACAGATCGAAGACAAGATAGATCGGA
>JAJZVO010000126.1 GCA_021845665.1 Bacteroidota bacterium
GAGTACTTCAACGAGCATCCGAGTCCGCTAATACGCGCGACCCGCGGGTTCACCTTCGTCAGGATGATGGCACTACCGGAATTCTACGAAACCTGCATGACGCTCAAGAAGAGCACGGAGGAATTGTGGAAATGAAACGGCTATAACAGTGAAAGAGCGTCAATGACAACGTTTGGGAAACTAATACTCGTGATATGAACTCGCGGTTTTTGTCTGTCAGAACCTAAGTTACATCCTCTCGAAACCACTTTGCAGCCTAAATGAGAGTTGCTTCTCCTCAAGGGGACCCGCCTTAGCGAGAATATGCTGGGGCGAGTTCCCCTTTCTTATGCGCTCATTAGCGAGACGCAAATCAGTCCCGCAAGTGAGCGAAAATAGACTGTGGGAGTCTTTCAAGGAAGCAGTCAATGCGCTCGACTTTTGTCGAAATCCTTCATCCGTAAGACTTAGAATTTTCATTTGAAGATTGTCATTGCACCGGCGCCCCTTTTGTGGACGGCATAACGGATCAACCTAATAGTTCATCTGATACACGTCTACCACAAGGGTGCCCCGGCTGCACATACGCATATGTCCTGATCGAAGTCCCGGTTGAGCTGCCATAGCTCGCGTTTTCGCCTCCAATTTTGATCCTGCTTTTTACAATCGCGATTTCCGTCACACAGAACCTCCCCGGATTTGATTCACAAATCTGTTCACTCTAAATTGTGCCATAAGAATTGGCGCGGGATAACGCCAGAATAATTCACGCAGCCTGTCGCAATGAATGTGGTGCGTGGAGATAGATCGAATGTCGTAGGAGGCTGTGCTGGTGACGGAAGGGATTCCACCTGTCCTTCTCCCCACAGATATCGTATTGTAGCCGGAGAAGCTTTTTCAGCATCTCCGGGCGAATGCTATAAGTTTGTCGAGCGCAGGAATGTCAGGAATACTAATGAATAAATGATCTATCCGCGCATATTGCAGTTATTCAATTGGTATAACTTTCAGGGGAATAATGCTATGCATAAAATTGCCACCGGATTCATCTTGCTCTTCGCTGTCCAGCTGGCTTATGGGCAGTCCACACTTTTCCGCGATAATACCCCGAAAGAGCCCGTCAAGCTAGACGGCAACATGACGAAGGCGGACTTTGTCCCCGGCGTTATACTTGTCAGGTTCAAAGATGCAGCGAGCATTTCCGCCGGAGATGCGCAGGCCCTGAGGAAGACTGGGGTCCCCTCAGTCGACGCGATCTTCAGAGAGTTTGACGTTACCTCTGTTGCACAGGTGTTCAAAGGGGCAAAGCCGCTGGCGCAGAAACAGATTCTCAAATCCTTCAACGGTTACACATTCGAGAGGCCGAGCCTGAACAGCATTTACAAGCTCACCGTCGGAGATCCGTTGAAGCAGTTCGACGCGATACAGGCACTGAAGAACGATTCCAACGTCGTCTATGCCGAGCCGGATTACATCTATTCGATCGTGGATGATAAACCGGAGTCGGGTGTCATCACCCCTCAGGGAATTCAGGAGTATCTGACCGAACACAATAGCAACGCTACCAACCCGAAGTTTCCCTACGTCGTCACTCCCAACGATCCTCTCTACTCCCAGCAGTGGGCGATCCCTGCCGTACATGCAGACGCGGTTTGGGACACGACCACCGGCGACTCGAGCCAGATCATCGCCTTCCTTGACACAGGAGTGGATTGGCACCATCCCGATCTTGCGGCCAACATCTGGACAAATACTGCCGAAGCCGATGGAGTCACAGGCGTTGACGACGATAACGACGGCTACGTCGATGATGTCCACGGCTGGGATTTCATAAACAACGACAACGATCCGAGCGATGACAACAGTCATGGCACACACGTGGCGGGAATTGCGTGCGCAGTTGGTGACAACGGCATAGGAATAGCAGGTGTTGACTGGCGCGCGAAGATAATGCCGATAAAAGTGTTCCAGAGCTCCGGCAGAGGCGATGTGGCGACAATAACGCAAGGCATTTACTATGCAGTTATGAAGGGTGCAACTGTATTAAATATGAGTTTCGGGAGTTACGCGAGGTCATTGACAATGGAGACAGCCCTCCAGTACGCTTACGCACAGTGTGTCCTTGTTGCCGCCGCAGGGAACGATCATGAAAGCATATATCCGAAAGATCCGATGAATCCAACCACCTTTTATCCGGCTGCTCTTCCGTATGTGCTGGGTGTTCAAGCATGGGGTATGTTAGGAGGTCTGGCTAGTTTTTCTAACTATGATCCTGATGGTCCGATTTACTCGGAATATTCCGAGGGTTTCAATTACGAAATGTTGGCACCAGGTGAAGTCATCATAAGCACTGTGCCAGGGGGCAATTACCGCGTTATGAGCGGAACCTCGATGGCAACGCCAATGGTTTCGGGTGCGGTTGCGCTTTATTTCTCAAAGAATCCAAACGGTTCGAGAGAGGAATTGTGGGGTGATTTGATCCATTCTTCAGATTTGTTGAACGCATTTGCCGCCATTTACGGCAAGTCGAACGGAATGCCGAAATTCGATTTGACATCATATTCGTTGACAGACACCCTGTCTGGTGATGACGGGGATGGTCAAGCTGACGCCGGTGAAACAATACAAATCCAGTGTGAAGTCAGAAATACTTGGGTGCGAGCGGACAGTGCTTATGTAAAAATAAGATTTGGAATCGGTGTTGACAGTTCCGGGATTCAGATACTCAACCGGCAGGATTCATTAGGGAGCATTTCACCTTACGGTCGGAAGGAGACTACTCCTTTCGATATTCATGTAGGCAGTATCGTTACGAACGCAAGAAATATCACGTTGGATGTACGGATGTGGTGTCAAGGTTTTCAAGATACTACAGTCCAACAGATCAATTTCCAGATCTCCAACGGAAGTGAATTGTCAGGTCTCTTGGACACGTCTATTGTATTAACTCCAGATCGTCTTTGGTTGATAAACAACAGCTTAAGAATCGGAACTGGTGACACGATCACGATTTTGCCAGGGACTCATGTGGTAATAAACGCTGGGGTTGACAATCGCGGTTTCGTTCGGGCTATTGGTACGAAAGACAGCTTAATCGCATTTGATGGCGGAGGCTTCGGGAATGGGATATATAGATTCGTTGACTTTAATCTCAAAGGCGCCAGTCTGTCAGGACAGAGATTCGAGAATTGTATGATTTCTTCGGTAGGCGGTTCCGGATTGGGACTTTCGGCTCCCGTATTCAAGAATTGCACAATAAACGGAGTGGGAGGATTAGGCTACTATCCTACACTCTTTAGCGCTGATTCAGTTACCGATTGTTCAATTGTTAATGCAGCTGTTACTGGAGTCGGAAACGTGGCATACCTCCTTCGAAACAACTTTCACAATCTAATCTTCATTGGCGGACCGTCGTCAACCTCGGTTGAATATAACAACTTCGTCAGCTTAACGAATTTGTACGCGTACTTATATCCCTCCCAACCTACATTGTGGTCCAGTTACGCGTTCCTATTTCAGGTTAGTGGTGCAAGCCCGATTTGGGAAAATAGCTTCTTGAGTGGTGACAATGTCCCTAAAACATATGCAGTGTCCGCTAATGGTTCTGCAGACGTCGTCAATTTCTCCAATCAATATTGGGGGACAACGGACTCAGTTAGGATAACTAAGGATTATTATGATTTCTGGGAAGATCCTGGCAGACCTCTTCTCAATGTCTATCCTATTCTCACGGCTCCTTCTGACTCCGCTCATGGCATCGTCTGGAAGGTTCTTGTTGATGGCGTTGATCCGCAGGATCAGAAATATCTCATGAACCCTATCGGCGTCGGTCCACACCGCTTCGATGTCTATTTCAACCGCCCCATGGACACAACGGTGACACCTCAGCTTTCGTTTGGCGTTCGCGATCCATTCAACCAGCAAGCGGTGACCGACTCCGCACGTTGGTCCGACAGCGCCAGAGTCTGGACAGCGTATAAAACAGTGAAGCTTTACACCGGCGATGGCATAAACACGATTCGTGTCGCAGGTGCAAAAGACCCTGAAGGATTTGAAATTCCTGTCGAGGATATGCGTTTCAGCTTCCTGATAGATGCTGCGGGGACCGAATCTGTTGACTTTGCCGCAACTCCCGGTCTCGGCAAGGTCCAACTCGACTGGATGAAGCCGGATCTGCCCGACATACTTGGCTACAACATGTACAGGTTCAACAATACTACAGATACGACTTACTCCGACACGACTTTGATAAGCACGAAACTCATCACCGACACGACATATACAAACTTTAACGTGACCCCCGGTACGAATTACTATTACGCTTACAAAGTTGTCAGAACAGATTTCACTGAGAGTGATTTTTCTAAGTTCGTCGGAACAAAGGCGTTGACATCCATTCCGGGTGACGCGAATGGCGACTTCACGGTCAATGTTCTCGATGTCATTGCCGATGTGTCGTACATCGTGGGCCAAAATCCACAGCCTTTTATATTCGCCGCTGCGGATGTCAATACAGATAGTGTTGTAAACGTGCTTGATGTGATTGGGACTATCAACTTAATACTCCATCCCGGTTCCGTGGCCTCGAAGGCGGTGGTCGCTTCTTTGGCTCAATCTCAACCTTCGAAGGAAGCAACGATCGATCTGGCCAGTGATAAAGTATGGCTCAACTCGCCAGTGCCGGTTTATGGGCTCCAGCTGACGATTGCGGGGTGTAAAGATGCCAGTGTCCTCAGCAATCTTGACGGCTTGAACGGGCTTGAGGTCTCGACTACGAAAATTAAGGACGATACAGTCGTCGTGCTTGCATACAGCATGAAAGGCAATTTTATACTCCAGGGGAAGGTCGCTCTGGTACAAAGCAACGCTAAAGGTATCACGCTGGTCTCAGCCGTTCTCTCTTCCGCTGACGGAAAAGAAATCGCCTCGAAACTCTACAACAATGGTGTTCCTACTATACCAGAGCAATTTACGCTGTTCCAAAACTATCCGAACCCTTTCAACCCGACAACGACCATACGCTATGGGCTTCCCAAAGATGTGAGCGGTGTCCAGGTTGTTATATATGATATCCTTGGCCGACAGATACGGACTATTAAGCAGGGCCAGCAAAGTAAAGGTTACCATGAGATAATCTGGGACGGCAGGAACCGTAACGGCATTTCAGTAGCGTCAGGTGTTTACTTTTGCCAGTTCAGGGTGCGCGAAGGCAACGCCCTCAGGATAATCGGTATAACCAAGATGATGATGCTCAAGTGAGTGCCGAGCTAAACTGTTCCTTAACTATCTGGATGAGGAGGGAGAGGCGCTCTACCTCCAAGGTTCCAGAGATGGTAAAACTCTGTAGCCATGTAGCGAGGAGTCGGTATACGGTTGGAAACGACGGTATGCTAAGCGACTCGACAAAGTAGTCTGAAAGGACGCGACGCAAATGACCAGGTTG
>JAJZVO010000008.1 GCA_021845665.1 Bacteroidota bacterium
CACCATGGAACTTTATGCCCGCCCTCTCGGCGCCCATAAGCCATTCCCTGGAACAGATGTCATAAATAGTATTTCCTGTGATCGTGCTAAATACCTCGCCCATGCTTCCGACAATGCCGGCCTGCTCGCAGTGACAAATGATGTTATTCTTCACGAGATGATGGCCGACGTCTTCTTTAGACCAGCCGTGAGCAAGAGCCTGCTCGATAGTCTTGACATATCCCTCGGCTGAATTTTCCGACGTGTTGTCCCATTTATCGCCGTATTTGCCGAGAGAAATTCCAGCACACATCGAATACCTGACGACGTTGTCCTCGATGATCCAGCCCTTGCTCCAGTCCGGTCCGATCAGGCCAACCTGCCGGGTGGTAGGTGGTGCCCACTGAGTAGCGGCATCTTCCAGTATGAAACCGCGCACAGTTATGTAATTGATACCGGTCTTCCTGGGAAAGAACACCGTCCTGCGCACATTGATCTCCGCGTCCTGCTTATCAGGATCGACTTTGCCGAACTGAGCCCATATCCTGGTACTATCTCGCCCGACTTTTCCGAACCAGACGGAGTCGTCCCTGGCGGAATTGATCACGTCATCAAGGTTGACCGCCTCCGAGAACCAGCGGCCGTTGAGGTAGACCGTACCCGTGTGGCGCACTCGTCCTCTCGGGTTGTACCAGTCGCCGTGGACAACATCGCTGTAGGGGTTGAAGCTTCCGAAGAATGAATTCGGGAGGGTCGTCTTCCAGACGCCGTTCCGGACCCGCATCCAGTTTCTCATTCTGTCCGAGCCTGTAATAATCACCTTCTCACCGGGAGCAGCCTCATAAACGATACGTTTCGAATTGGAGGTGCCTCCGCGAGGCGGATCGACACGTTCGCGGTAAGTTCCGGCGCGAACGATAATCGTATCTCCGGGCTGTGCAAGGTCGGCTGCGCGCTGGATCGTACGCAACGGGAGTTCCGCTGTACCAGGATGTGAGTTCCTTCCGCTGACCGAAACGAAGTATTCCCTTGCATGTACATCAGCCGATAATAAGGTCAGGAGGAGTATTATCCTCGCGAGCGTTCTCATGATTTTCCTTTCGATTTCTTGTCGAGCAGGACAGCGAGAACAATTATCGCACCTTTCACAATTTGCTGCCAGTAGGATGAGACGTTCAGCATGTCGAGGCCGTTGTTCATCACACCTATTATCAGCGCGCCGACGACAGTGCCCGTTATAGTTCCGACACCGCCCATCAGGCTCGTACCGCCGATGACGGCAGCGGCGATGGCATCGAGCTCGTATCCTTCTCCGAGCGCCGGCGAGGCGGACATGACCCTGGACGACAAAACGACACCGGCAACGCCTGCCAGTACACCCTGAAGGATGTAGACGTAAATGAGAATCTTCTCCGTGTTGATGCCGGACACCTTCGCGGCAAGCTCATTTCCGCCAACCGCGTAGACATATCTTCCGAACCGCGTGTAGTGCAGCAGAAAAATTCCGCCGAGGATAACCATTACAAATATCACGACAGGAAGCGGTATGCCTGCGAGGTAGCCTGTTCCGATCGTGTCGTACGCGTTGCTGAGGTTGAACACGGGCCTGCCGCTGGTGTAGACGAGCGCCATTCCGCGGGCCGCAGTCATCATCCCGAGCGTTACGATGAACGGAGCCAGTTTGCTCTTCGCGATGAGGAATCCGTTGAGTGCGCCGCAGACGAGACCGGCGCCAAGTCCGACTATCAACGGAACGATCAGAGGATATTGGCCGGGATGAGCAAAAGACGCCGCCATGACGGCCGAGAGTGCGAGTATCGAGCCGACCGAAAGGTCGATGCCGGCGGTGATTATGACGACGGTTTGGCCAACAGCGAGTATGCCGATGACGGAAATCTGGCGCAGTATGTCTATGAGATTCGCGGCAGTAAAGAAGGGCGGCGATATAACCGCGAGCACGGAAACGAGAAGGATCAGGGCGAAGTAGATCCCGTATTTGGAGAAAAACCTCGCAGCGCTCCTTAGCTTGTCGGCTCTCCGATCTGCCGAAGACAATGCGGCAGCCGCGTCGTCTCCAGTCGCGTTCAATTCGTCGGTCGATGTCTCCATTCAGTTAGCTCTCAATTTTTGTTGAGACTTGTCGCGCCGTCCGGGTTTCCCATCGCGGCCTTGATGATGCGTTCCTGGTTGAAGTCCTTACGCTCTAATTCTTCGCTGATCCTTCCATGGTAGAGGACGATAACCCTGTCACATAAGCCGAGGATCTCCGGCAGTTCCGAAGAAACCATTACGATCGTCTTCCCTGTTTCCGCGAGGTGGGAAATGATCCCGTAGATCTCCGCCTTTGCGCCGACGTCGATCCCGCGTGTGGGCTCGTCGAGGAGGATGATCTCAGGATCGTTTAACAGCCACTTCGACAACACGACCTTTTGCTGCGTCCCGCCGCTCAACGTCCCGACAGATTGATACCTGTCGCGCGCCTTTATGCGGAACTTCTTAATCTCATCGTCCGCTGTCTCGTTTTCTTTCTTCAGCCGTATAAGCTGTCCGAAGCGGCTGAAGGCTTTCAAGTTTACGAGAGTTATGTTGTCTCTCACTGACGCGGTCAGGTTGAGTCCTTTCGTCTTACGATCATCCGTGATTAGAGCGATGCCGTGCCGGATTGCGTCAGCGGGAGATTTCATTACAATTTCCTTGCCGTTCACCCTGATGGTTCCGCCGTCCGAGCCGCGGAATCCGAATATCGTTTCCACAACTTCCGACCTGCCCGCCCCCATCAGTCCCGACAACCCCAGGACTTCGCCTTTGTGCGCCTTGAAACTGATATTGTCGAAAACGCCGTTCTGGGTGAGCCCCTCGACTTCCAGTGTAACTAGCCCTCTCTCCGCTTTTGATTTCGGGAAAAGGTCCTTGATCTCGCGCCCAACCATGCGGCTTACGAGTGAGTCACGGTCGAATTCTCTTGCATGTCGAGTCTCTATATATCGCCCGTCGCGGAGCACGGATATAGAATCACAGATGGTGAAGATCTCTTCGATCTTATGGGAAATATAGATAACAGCGATCCCCTTGGCCTTCAGGCCCGAAATGGTTTCGAACAGCTTCGCAACCTCTTTTCCCGTGATCGCAGAAGTGGGCTCATCCATGATGATGATGCTCGAACTGCAAGATACCGCCTTGGCGATTTCAACCATCTGCATTTCTGCGACGGAAAGATTTCCCATCTTCTGGTCGGGGTCGACGGCAATATCCATCTCCTCGAAGAGCCTTCTTGTCTCTTCTCTCTCTTTCCTTCTGTCCACCACGCGGGTAAACCTGCTGTAAGGCTCGCGGCCGAGAAAAATATTCTGGCAGACGGTCATATCCCTGACAGGGTACAACTCCTGGTGGATCATCGAAATCCCGAACCGGATCGCCTCCCTGGGCGAGCGTATGTCCACGGGCTTCCCGTTCAGATAGATGCGTCCCTCGTCTTTCTGGTGGATGCCCGCGAGGATTTTCATGAGAGTCGATTTCCCCGCACCGTTTTCACCCGTCAACGCATGGACCTCACTACGTTTTACTTCCAGCCTGACGTCATGAAGAACCGGTACCCCTGCGAAAGACTTGGAGATTTCCTCCATGCGGAGAACCGGCTCTCTCTGCCCGCCGGCGTTTGTCGAGACCGGAGTCGTCATTGTTCCATAACTACCGCCGCGGAGCGCGGAGGGATCTGAAAAGTGCCGTCGGTCGGTACAGCATCTGGATGCTCGGGCGTGGCGAGGACAAGCTTGCCTGCATGAGGAATGTTTACGTGAGCTGTGAATGTCTTCGGCCCCTGGTTGATGACCACGACGGCTCGTTTCCCGGTCGGAGTCACGAAGACCGAATATTTATAGGCGCCTGCGAAGGGATGCCATCCTCCGCCCTGTCCCGGCGCGTTACCAGTCACGAAATCCGGATATCGATACGGAAAATTCGTCGTTACCGTTGCGCCCTCGGTGCTCCGGAAGGTCGCGTCCCAGAGATAAGCTTTGTACTTTCTTCTGAGCGCGTCGATCTTTTTTCCGTACGCGAGCGTCAGCGGGAAGTCGCTGAGCTTCCCTTTGAAATTGTAAGGCTCGTAACTGATGATATACTTGTCGAGAAGACAGAGGTTCAACATTTCACGATTGTCGAAGCCGATAACGGCAACCATGATCGGCAGGTGAGGTGCTATGTATCGCGCGACAGGCGTGGTGCCTTCGTTGACGCGTATGTATGAAAAAGGATAGTATTGCTTCAGCCAGTCCTGCGGGCCTTCACCTGCGAAGAGGAAGTTCGGATTGACCGAGTCCGCCGCGGCGTGGAGTTCCCTGGCTAGAGGCTCATCTCCGGCATAAATGTACCCGGGAGGATTGTATCCATGCCCCGGAGCGAAGTTGTATTTCACCGGGCTGTGGGTTGGGACTTCATCATAGAGGAAGCCCGCCGCGCCTAGAGCAAGGACTTTCCTGAACTGTTGGACGGCAATGGCTCTGTACGCTGGGTCGAGGAAGTCCATGACGGCGAACGCATGATCGTTTATGTCGGCCAGCTGAAGGGGCGTGAGATACAGGTAGCCTCTTTTTATGTAAGGAATCCCGTAGGGATCCTTCGCTTCATATTTATAGAGATCCTTCTTGTACCACTCGGTAGTCATGTCTGCCCATGGGAACTTGCCGAAGAGCACCATCTTGACGCCCATCGCCTGTACTTTTTGGATCGCGTCGTGGAGCTGTTGCCACGTTCCGAGTCCGGGATCTGTGCTGAGAGACGGATTGCCGCCGTCCTGGCCCCCTTTGTTCCAGCCGACAAGCTGTATCGCGCCGATGCCATTCTCGACGCATGCCTTGCCGTAATTAATGAGGCTGTCGTATGGAACGGCGTAATTCTGGACCGGCGTATTCACCTGCAGCTCCATCCATGAATTGACTTTCTTGACCCAGTCCGGTAAATGCGGCTTCTTGAACCAGGCCTCTCTCCATTTCTTATAAATGTCTACTCCCTTTTGCCACCCGCCGCGATAGCACTCGACGACAACCGGAGCCAGTTTCATCTCTGTACCGGGATGGACAAACACGAAATGGCACGTTCTAAACTCCAAGTGGACAGGCTTCCCGCCGATTTCATTCACCCGCGGTACCTGGTCCGTTACCGACGACAACACACCCGGATGCTGCTCGAAAGTGAACTGGAGGAAGTACGGCTGATTCGGATTTCCCATCTCCACATACACGCCTTCCCTCGGCGTCTGAATCAAACAGAAGAGGCTCTTGTCCGAATTGAAAGTCTTTGTTGGATAAACGTCTCCCCAATATCCAAGTTCATTGTTGAAATACGGATATATCTCGTCGGCACCGAGGTTACCGTACCACATCGTTCTGACAACCATCGGCGTTTTTCGTGTCGGGGACGTGAAGTCGCCGAAATAGGGATAATCGACGGTCTGGACCATCAACTTAGAATTGTTGACCACTTTGCTATTGAAAGTCAGGACGCCGTCGTTCAACGTCACGTTCGCATCGAATGTTATCGGAATAATTCCCCCATGTTGACTGAGAAGATTTTCCCATTTCAGTACAATCTCATGATCGGAGACTTTCTTGACTTCGACGGCGAGCTGTTTCTGGCCCAAAATGAAATTGTCCTGGCGATGCGGGAGCGGGACGAGCATTCTGAACGACATGCCGAGCTCCGGCCGGCGCTCGACCGTCCAGCCCGTGGTTTTGTCCACGATCCTGGTAAGAGCACCAGTCTCGGAATCGAAGCCGACGAGGAGCTTGTTGTCCTGAAGCACAACCTCGCGTGCGGAAACGGTTTGTGCATACAGCATCGATGCAGAGAATATCGCCACAGTAACGATGAATACGTTTTTGAATTTTGTTCTCAAATTCATTTCATGCATCCTTCTTTTCCGGAACTAAATCAAATGACAACGACCGCGGTAATAGCGATCATTTCTCCATGATAAGCGCTGCAGACTGGGGAGATAAGGTAAGTGTGCCGGAAGTCGGAACGGCGAGCGGATGTTCCGGCGTCGCGACGACCAGCGGACCGTGGTGCGGCAGGCTCACATTTACCGAGATCGTTTTGTCCGATTTCATGTTTACGACGACGACCGCCCGCTTCCCTTCCTTATTAAGGACATTAACTCATGTCCATAGAAAAAAGGATCACCTGATGGAAGGAGGTGCGTCAGCCTGAGAACTACCCCATTTTCTTGCGGGGGTTGAACTCAGGACAAATCTTAGGGTCGCCCCGTAAGAGATGCCTGAAAATCTGATCCAGGGTTTGTTCCACAGGCGACCGTCGACTTTGACGCTGCGGACACAGGGACTGCCCGAGGCGGCACCTCTGCCTATTATCGTGACCGTCCCTTTTTTCAAATGCAAAACGGCTTTGGGAAACAGCGGACATCCCAGGACATAAATGCCTGCACCCGGCACAAGCGGGTACATGCCGAGTGCGGAAAACACGTACCATGACGACAGAGCTCCGCCGTCGTCGTTGCCTGGAATTCCGCTCGGCGAATCGGTAAACAACTTGTCCTGAATTCGGCCAACGACTCTTTGCGTGAGCCACGGTGCGCCGGCGTAGTCATAAACCCACGGATCGCCTTCGCATGGCTCGTTCCCCATGAAAGCGAACGGGCTCGTATCGCCGGCATTGAGATGTATGAAGTAGCGGTTGAGCCTGTCGATTGCCGCGTGTCTTCCGCCCATAAGTTTGACAAGACCTTTCAAATCGAACGGGACCATCCACGTGTATTGCGACGCGCTCCCTTCGGTATAGCCTGCTCTCGTATACGGGGTCACATCCTCCACCCATTTCCCGGCGGTGTCTCGCGGCTGAATGTACCCTGTGGATGGGTCGTACAGTTTCTTCCAATTCCAGGCTCTGCTTATGAACTTATCGTAGTCTGATTTTTTCCCCAGTGCGCGCGCGAACCTGGCAAGAGCATAATCTGCACTTTCATATTCAAGCGTGACGGAAGCTGAACCGGGGACATAACCGAGCCTGATGTAAGAGGCGAGCCCCTTTCGGACCAGATTGCCGTCGGACGTCGCGCCGACCTTGTCAGCGTCGACCCGCAAGCGTCCCAGCCCGATATCTTTTCATATTGAGAATGGCCTCGCGGAACTTTGTGAATCTCTCCGTCTATCCCGATATATTCCCCATTCACGTCGTTAAACACGCAAGGAATTAAGATTATTATTGCAGTTACAAATGATTCAAGAAAACCAAGGGTGGACTTTGACATTAAGTTCTCCATATATGAAGGCATGTGTGTAACGGAGGATAAGAAGGATTCGAGACGGATAGCTGCGGCTGCGAGAGGCTGTCCCGAAAACCCCTGTCATCGGGATCGAGGCTGTTCCAAGAGGGCCATCGATTAAAATCGACGCCTCTCAAAGCGCGAAACTCCGAGGGTATTGTGCTGCTGGTAGCCGTCGGATTCATCGGATGGCTGTTTTTGAGACAGACTCACGTGGCAATCCCCAATTTTGTGGATTCATTGAGGAGATGGCCACGTCAGCAGTCCATTTGGAAAAACGGACTGATTCCTCGCAATGACTCCGACTTTCCTTTGGGACAACCTCTGAATCTTATTTTCCGGGAGTGATGCTCAATCCACGGGCGCCGCTGGCGATGTCGAACACACGATTGCCGACATGAACGTTCAGCAATTTTCCCTGGAAGCCGTGGGGGGCCCGATCCGGAACGATCGTCTTATTGAGGAAGTCCGGTCTGAAGCCAAAGAAACCACGCAGGATCGTTTCGGCAAACGAGCCGCCGTTGCTGGCGTTATACGTTTGCGGTGCCGGAGCTATCCTTACACGTGAGTTATCCGATTTCCCGAGAAGCTCCCGAGATTGCGAGAAGGGGCCCTCATAAGTTACACCAGTGCAGCTGTGAAGAAATCTCAGCGCCAATCGGTACTGACCGAAATAGCACATAACCCGCATCGTCTCAGGCGGCCAGGAGCAAAAGGCTCCCATTGGACCGTGGTCGGGACGGTTGGAAGCGGAAGCCGCAATGTCGTTCAGCGAGAGTGCTCTCATCCAGTGATCTGTGACTAAGTCACGCTCGACGAAGCCAAGCATCTGTTGGCGCATTTTCGGCGGAAGATACTTGCCGATTGTGAGACCGACGGTTGCGAAATCAAAAACGGAGTGAACAGGCACGCGGTTGCCGTTTTCATGAACTGTGTACCATATACCTTTGCCGGGAACATGAAGGCGCATGACGGCAGCTTGCAGATGATCGGCCTCTTCGTTGAGCTTTCTCGCGACGGATTTGCTGCCGTAGACATCTTCGATAGCCGCGACACGGCGCATTATCCAGACATTCACGGCGTTCAACGACGCGACCTCTCCGACATAAGTCGGGACACACTCGAGAAGGTTTGAGGCAGCGCCGTAATCGGCAAGCGTATGACCGGGCTTGACCAGACTCTTCCAATGATTCGCAATTTCGACAAGGTGGTCGAGGACAGTCTTGCCGCCGATCTCCTCATGCAGGAAAGAGGTATCGCCGGTAACATTGAGATAAGCGTTTATCAGGCGGAATATCGAGAGATCGTTCGCGCTGTACCATGGTCCCTCCAGTCTGCCCGTAAGATATTCCTCCGCATAACCGTCATATATCCCCTTCGAGAGCCAGGACTCGAGGTATTCCTTCAGCATCGCAGGATCGAGAAGCGCAAACGTGTTTGCCCACTCGCTGGTATCCCAGAAATAGACCATCGTGCAATTGCTTTGCGGCGAGTTGCTGACATAAACTCTTTTGGCGACAGGGAACCCCGTCCGTAGAACGCTCAGCAAAGACATGACGCTCATATAATACATACGGCGCAGATCCTTATCGGGAGTTACAAGCGTCGGAAGGTAACCCGAGAAATACTTGTTGTGCGGCTCGAACATCGCGTCGAAGCGGGTCTGCCAATCTTTCTTAACCTGCTCGAAAGCGCTGTTGAAATTGTCTGCCCAATCGACCGCTTCGGAGTGAACTTTCGAATCGGCGTATCCGATGGCGAGGACGTAGTTCACGGTCACAGTCTGTTTCGGATCTAGCTTAACATTCCAGATCGCTTCGCCCGAATGAGCATTGACCTTCATCCCGCCGGGCCTATTCTCAAAGCTGAAACAATTGGCCAGCTGGCCTTCAGAATCCTTGAGCAGCAGCGAGCGGCCGTTATCCATCGCGACGGCATTGAACCTATCCGGCTCCTGCGGCCTCGGCACCTGCCATCCCCAACTGGAATGTTCCGACGTGTTCGCGGTAAGATTTATTGCGAGCTTAAAAATTTGTTCCGTCGTTCCGTTGTTTGTCAGGACAAGGTGGAAGAGGAGTCCGCGCTTCGCATAAATCATTCTCACGGCCGTCTCGATTCCGATGTTGACCTGAGATCCTTTCCTCACCACCTGGTAAGGATACCATCGGGTCTTATCAAGTGTTGTGGGCCTGTTGCCGATGAGGAGCGTCCCGGTATTTCCGGTCATCGTGACGGGAGGAAAGCTTAGGTTATCTATGGAAAGCGTTCCTCGCGAAGCTTCGGCGGAACCGTCGGCATTATTGACTGCAGGCATTGCAAGAAGAGTTGATGTGTCGAGCCATCTGCCTGCCAGCTCATCGACTGTCGGGACGCCACGCGGAGCTGGGGTGTCGATATTCTTTCCGAAGCAAGCGGCGGGTACTCCGGCCAAAAGAAGAGCGACGAATATTGATGTTAATGTTCGCGTATGATTCTCCTTTTTGGTTCAGGTGAGAAAGCGATCAGATTCAAACAGATGGACGACAACGTTCGCCCGCACGCAACAGCCATGACCTTTGGGCCTTCACTGAACAGCGCCTCCCTCGCCCTGCAAACCGACGGTGCCGAGAATTTCTCCACTTGCATTCTTTCCCTGCTTGCCAACCGTTGCTCCCTCAATCGCTTCGCGTTCTGCGGTGAGAGCCTCGGCGACTTCAGCGAATCCACGCGTCGGAGGTGATGTCACGAGGCTGACGACGATCAAGGCGATAACCCCGGGGACGGCGAGGAGAACCGCATTGTTCCACGTCGATTTTGGGAAGAGGAACATCACGACCAGCGAGACTACGGGAGTGATTATCTGCGCGGCAAGTGCGCCTTGCCAGGTGGCACGGCGCCAGAATCTTCCGAGCACTATGATAATCGCCAGCCCGCTCATGGTGACGGGAAGAAATTTTATTACAAATCCCACGATGGTTCCGGCATGCATGGCTATAATCGTGGAGAGGACAAACGCCACCGCGAGAGCGCTTCGCGCTGCAAGAAGAGGCCGCTTGGGATAACGCTTCATGGCAAGGGGGTAGATGTGACGGACAAAAAAGGTGCTTATCGCCATGGCATTACCGTTGGCGCAGGAAAAGATGCCTGACGCGACGGAAATGACGACGAGGGCAGCCAGCCAGGCTGGAAGGATTTCCATCACGAGCCAGAGAAGCGCCTCATCGGGAACGGGAAGATGAGGATTCAGCTTATACGCGTACATTCCCGTTATCCCGATGATCGCCGAGAAAGCTATTACGATAAGTCCCGCCGTTACCATGGAGACGCGGGCTCCCTTCTCGCTACGCGCACTGTACATGCTGAGCCTTCTACCGGGATCCGCGAGCACACTCAAGGCGAGCGCGGCGATGAGCCCTGCAATTTTCCAACTGCCGTACGACTTGACTCCGAGGAAAGACAGATACGCGGAAGGCATCGTGCTAGTCAGTCCGGCAAAGCCGCCTGCGTGGTGAAGCGCGGAATAGGTTACTACTCCGAACCCGGTCAACAGAATCGTCGCCTGGAGGAAATCCGTATAGACGACACTCTTGAAGCCGCCTGGAAGTGCTATGCCTGCCGTGAGCAAACCGGCTGCAATCACGGCCATTTCGGGTTGTATTCCCGTGACGGCGGCGATGACGCTTGCTCCGCCCATGATCTGGACGGTAAGCCAGCAAAGCTGCGACAGGAAAAGGGTGATATTCGAGAACTCGACGACGATCCGTTTCCCTTCATAGTAAGAAGAGATCTCCTCGCTCAGCGTCATGAACTTGTGTCGTCGCATCACGGCGAAGATCACGCCGGCGAGCGCGGTTCCTAATCCGAGCCCGATAGGGTAAGCGCTGCCTGCCCAGCCATGCTGGTACGCCAGTCCAGATGCCCCGATAATGACCCCGGTCCCGATACTTCCGGCTGTAATATTTCCCGTGAGTACCCAGGACGGCAGCGTGCGGCCGCCGACCAGGTAGTCGGCCGGCTTTTTAACCCTTCTCATCCAGAAGAACGATACGGCCAGCATAACCACGCCATAGATAACCAGCCCCACAATTATTGCCGCGTGTGTCGTCATTCCGCTTCAGCCTTTTTTTGTCTTATCAATTAATCTTCAGTATCGCAGCAGAGCATGGCGGGACATGAACTTTGTAGACATCCATCTTGCCTGATTTGGCGGGAGACCACCGTCCTTCCCACGGTCCTTTGTTCGTGATCGGGGCACCTCCGAGAACTATGCCGGTAGTCGAAAGGACGTTCCCGTCGGCAGCCATAAGATACATCACTTCTTCCTTCCCGGAAATGCCTTCAGCGTGGATGGCAACGTCCGCTTCGCGGGCACCGCCTCCATATTCCTTATTTATGATCGTCACATACAAGTGATAGTGCCCCCGGACGGCATAAGCTGTCATATTTATTCCGAAAGGATTGGATATCTTGATAGGCACAACTTCACCGTGACCGCCGAGGTCGAAAGCCTTTATGCCATACGCCATCGGGTGAACCTGATACTGGCCGTCTTTGTCCAGATAGAACGTGCCGTTGTAGCGCCATTGGGTAGTATGAAAATTCACGCCAAGGCAGCCATGGGCCGCCCACCAATGCATATAGTCGAGCGCGTATAAAGCCGTCGCAAAACAGTCGCTCCCGTTCTTGACTCCGCCGCTGAAGCTGTTCGACTCTGTCATTCGGTAACCGCATCCCTTTGGCAAGGCCGGTGTGCCGATCGCATTGTACAGCGCCGGGTAGTAATACGCATCCCAATCAGGCGACAACATCCTGTCTGCCATTATCGCAGGGCTTAGCCCCTGACCCTTTGCGTCCTGGCCGACGTAGTTGTGCTGATCCACAAACTTCAGCGAACCGTGGTGAGGGAAATGCCAGGCAGAAATGCTGTCCGCGAAGTTGACAGTCCATGGTTTTCCGCGGTAATAAGTATCCTTCGCTCCGTGGACTGGATAATTCGACCCCGCGTCGGGTCCTGTGAACTCCGCACCCGGAACCGAATCGAGTATTGCAGTCGCGATGGTCTTCCACCTGGCAAGATATGATGGGAACGCGGACCCCGGGACTCCGTGGACAGTCTCGAAAATCCGAGGATCCCTGAGATGGAAGGAATGCCAGTCCGGCTCGTTGCCGATCGCGAAGCAGTCGATGTATTTTGAGTAATGATCCCAGACATACTTCACCGTGGCGGCGTCCTGCTGTGCGTTCCCGTTCAACAATCTTACCGAATAGATAATCTTGACACCGGCTGCTCTGGCAAAGCTGAAGAGCGCATCGATATCGGCATGAGTGGGATTGATGTTCGGCATGTCGACCGTCCCGCCGCCGATACGTAAATTCTTTATTCCGAGTTCCCTGAAGAGGTGTACCATCTCGCTATCGCTGGAGTCGAAAAGATGTCCCTGCACGCCGTTCACATTATCTCTCAGGCTTGCGGCTTCAAAGCTTTCGCCGATGAAGCCTGAAGGTATCTTCACACCGTTGACATGTGTATCTATAGACAGTGTAACGGATGACTGACAGAATGCGGTTGCCGTAACAAGAATTATAGAGAAGAAAACAAGAGGTAATTTAGATGGATTCATTATTCTGAATGATTAGTTATTTAAGGAGGAGCATTTTCTTAGTCAACCGGTTTGCTCCCTGCCGAAGGGTATAGAAATAAAGGCCGCTTGGAAGCTTTTGCATGTCGACGTTATACGAATGGCTACCGGCCGGCATGAAACCGTGAGCAACTTCGTCAACCGGTTCACCGAGGACATTATAAATTTTCAGGCTCACTTCGCCAGATCGATTCAATGTAAAACCAATAATAGAGGAGGGATTGAACGGGTTCGGATAATTTTGCAACAGAGAAAAGTTATCCGGATACACCGGCTTCTGCGTCACAGCGGTCAGCTGGCCGCCGATTTTCACGATCGCGGCGGAAGATGAGTGCACAGTCAATACATATTGCCCGGTCTGTGATGAATCGAGTATAGTCCATCTTCCGGCGAACGGGCACGAGTTTGTGATGACCGCGCCGCCGAGAGTCACGCCGGTCGTCTCGAGTAAATTGTTATTCGGCGCCGAAAGGTACATAACGCCGGCGCTGTGCGGAGAATCTGCAGGTGTTAGTATGGCGACTTGCGCGTTTCGCGCGAAGGGACCCTGCTCTTTATTTATGATCGTAACATAAGTGCTTCCCGAGTCATGAACCGCATAGGCAGTGAGATTTAGTCCGTCAGGGTTGGCTATTGCCACCGAATCAACTTTCCCAAAACCCCCGATATCGAAGGCCTTGATTCCGTAAGCCATCGGGTAAACGCCGTAGGTAACTCCCGATTTGGAAATGACTGCATTAAGTCCCCATTCGTTGACGTGGAAGTTGACGCCGGCAGCACCGTGCTGCGCCCACCAATTGAGATAATCTAGAGTCCAGAGGGCGGTGGCGAATGAATTGCTCCCGCCTGCTACGGAGCCGCTGAAGCTGTTCGACTCCTCGAGCCGAAATCCGAATCCGTCTTTCACGGCGGGAACCAGACAAGCATTGTAAAGGTCAGGATAGTAAGTCGTATCCCACGCCTGAGAAATCATTTCATTAACCATTTGCTGCGGCGTCTTTCCCGTTGCGGCCTGGCCGACATAGTTGTGCTGCGTTATTAAATTGCCGAGGGTGGAATTCCGTATTGAATCCGCGAAGTTGGCTGTCCATGATTGATTTTCGTATGAAGTGTTCGCGGAATTCGGAACCGGCCAGTTGCTCCCGGTCGACGGGCCGGCAAAAGTTGCACTGGGTACTGAGTCGGCAATGGTCTCGGCGAATCTTCTCCACTTCGCGATATAAGAGGGGAACGCGCTTCCAGCCGTTCCCGGTATCGATTCATAAATCTGAGGATCAACCGTGTGACCGGGGTAGGTGTGCTGGCTGTGCCAGTCCGGTTCATTGTCGAGCTCGAAACAGTCCAGGTAGCGGCCGTAATTTTGCCAGATGTATTTTGCGGCAGCGGCGTCGGCTGTATCGCTTGCGTTGAACAACGGAAGTGAATAGATCACTTTGAGTCCCGGTATTTTCTTGACGAATCCGAAAAAGGCGTCGATGTCCGGACGAGCGGGAAGGCTGCCGTCTTCGGCCCACAGCGCTGTTCCACCGGCAATCCTCATATTCTCTATCCGAAGCGTCCTAAACAGACTTACCGCTTCCGAGTCGTACGGGGCGAAGAAATATCCGATCGTCCCGTTCACATAAGCCTGCATCGTTGCCGACCCGAAGCTAAGCCCAACAAAATCTACCGGAACCGTCATGATACTACTATAAGCTTTGACTGTAATCGTAACCGGCGATTGTGCGAGCGCGGTCTGAGCGAACAAAAGAGCAACCGTAAAACCTATGGCACGATTGCCCGATTTTAGATTACGCTTCCGACTAGTCCAACCCATTCAATTAGAAGAATGAAACGGCGGACGGGATAACAATCCGCCCGCCGTTTCGGGTACGCATTTGTTACTTGATCAACATCATCTTCTTTGTTGCCACGAAGTTTCCTGCTCTGAGGATATAGAAGTAAACTCCGCTTGCATAGCGATCCATGTTGAAGCTTAGATCGTAGTATCCGGCACTCTGGTGCCCATCGACAAGCGCTGCGACTTCCTGACCGAGGACATTGTAGACCCTCAGCGTTACGAAAGCAGCTTTCGGAAGGTTGTATTTGATTTCTGTCGACGGGTTGAAAGGATTCGGATAGTTCTGCATGAGCGCGAAAGATCTAGGCAAGTTGGCACCGCTTGCTTCGATTCCGCTCGGAACAGGAGTGATGAACGACCAGATGATCGAGTACGCGCTTGCAAGTGTCGAGGTTTTCGCATTGACCCGCCAGAAGTACTTCGTTCCGCTTGTCAGTTTTGACCCGATCAAATTGCCGATAACCAGCGAAGTGTCGCCTGAGACGGTCGAGTCTACGATGACGTATGAGAATCCGCTATCGGACGCAACCTGGACTTCGTAGGACGTGGCCGAAGGAACTGACTTCCAGACGAGGGCAGTATCGGCTGCCATGAGAGTATCGCCGGTAGCGGGCCCAAGCAGAATCGGAGCAGCGAGGATGGCGGGAGGCCCCGGGGCGACAAACAAAACCTTCACAGGCACATAGGAGTTCGTCGTGCTGTCGTCACCCAACTGGCCGGATGAATTTGCTCCCCATGCATAGAGGGAATCGTTGCTCGCGATAGCGAGGACGTGATTGTGACCCGCTGCTACGTTGTCGTACTTGGAGACTCCGGCCATCATGTTAGCCTTAGTCAGTGCAGTGACCCTTCCGGAAGTAGTCCCGTTGCCGCTCTCGCCGTCGTTGCTGTAGCCGGCTTCATAAATGTTACCGTCGTTGCCCACGGCCTCGATGAAGTTCTCACCGCAAGCTATCGCGCCCCATCCTGTAACTCCAGCGGGCATCGCAATTTTCCCGGGAGTCGTAAGGCTCGCAGTACCACCATCCGCAAGCTGGCCGTTTCCACCGTTGCCCCATCCGTAGAGATTGCCGTCGTTGCCGATTGCGATCGCGTGATAACCGCCAGCGGCAAACGCGAGCCAACCCGAAACGCCGGCCGGGAGCTGTACCATTACGAGCGTGTCGCTGTCTGTTTTGGTGCCGTCGCCAAGCTGACCGTTGGCGTTGCGCCCGGTTTCAAACAACTCTCCGTTGGAGCAGAGTATCGCGCTCCAGTTATTCCCGGCGAAGACCTGCACGGGCTTCAGGCCGGCCGTCGATCCCATCTTGACAGGGACGCTGGAGTTCGTGGTAGACGTATCGCCAAGCTGACCTGTGCTGTTAAAGCCCCAGGCGTACACATTTCCGTCGTTGCCAATTGCAAGAGAGTGTGCAGCTCCGGCCGCGACATCGGTCCAGCTCTTGACACCCGCCGGGAAAGTCACCATTACCGGCAGGCTTGTATCGCTCGTGGTACCATTTCCGAGCTGGCCGTCATTGTTCTGTCCCCACGCGTAGAGGGTATCGTTGTTGCCGAGGGCTACCGTCTGCGTCTGTCCCGCGGCTACAATTTTCCAGCCGGTTACTCCAATAGGGAAAGGTATCGCGGTCGCGATAGTATCATTGACCATCGTACCGTTGCCCAATTGACCATACTGGTTGTTTCCCCACGTGAAGAGCGTGTCCATCGCATTAATGAAGTATGAAGAGTTCGAATTTGCCTCTGCAGCCAGACGGAGGCCAGAAGTCACGGGCTCTCCGGGAGTAGTGAAAGACGATATTGCGGAGTACGAGCCACTCGTGCTGCTTACACCGACAACGCGCCAGTAGTACGTCGACCCAAGGCTCAGTACCGGACCGAAGAGGCTTCGGATCGGGTACGATATTCCCGTCAGGCCTGCGGTATCATAGACTATTGTCGTGAACTTGCTGGTGCTGGAAACCTGAAGCTCATAGCTGTTCGCTCCTGAGACGCTCCCCCATGTGGCGGTAGAATCTGAGGTTGCCAACTGGGCGCCGTTCGCGGGACCGGACAATGCAGCAGCCGCCAGGTCCTGGGAGTTGACGTACACCGGAACGATCGCTTCAACGGTCGTCCCGTTGCCAAGCTGGCCAGCGCTGTTCAAACCCCATGAATACATGTGGCCGTTGCTCCCGATGATCAATCCGTGATTGTGGCCTGCCGCATAAGAAGTTGCGGTCACTCCTGCCGGCAGGCTGACGATTTGAATGGAAGTATTGTTTTTCAGCATTTGCCCATCGCCGAGTTCGCCGTCGCTTCCGAATCCCCAGGCATACAGCGAATCGTTGCTGGCCATTCCTAGGCAGAAGCTTCCGCCGCCGGAGAAGCTCTTCCAGCCCGTCGCCGCGCCGGGCAACAATACTTTCGTGAATGAGTTGCGCTGCGACGTGGTGCCATCTCCTACTTGACCGTTTCCGTTGGATCCTGCGGAGTAAAGATTACCATCATTCCCTAAAGCATAACTTGTGAAGGCTCCGGCACCAATCTCAGTCCAGGATGTGACGCCCGATGGAAACTTGACAGTCACGGGGCTGTGTTGATCCGTTGTATTTCCGATACCGAGTTGACCATTAAAGTTTCTTCCCCACACATAAAGCGAATCGTTGCTGCCGACGGCGAGGCCGAAATTGGTTCCTGCAGCGATCTTGGTTGCGGTTACTCCCGTAGGAAGCTTAACCAGCGTCGGGATACTATCGTTGCTTGTCGTCCCGTTTCCGAGCTGTCCGAAATTGTTGAAGCCCCAGGCGTATATGTCACCGTTGTTCGCCATTGCCATGCTGTAAAAGGCGCCTGCAGCCACGGCAGTCCAGCTTGTGACTCCCGCCGGCTTCTTCACCATTACCGGTATCGAGTCACTTGCAGTTGAGCTGTCGCCCAACTGGCCGTAGTTGTTGAGCCCCCATGCATAGACGTTCCCGTCGCTTCCAAGGGCCACGATGTGGCTTTGGCCTGTCGCCACTTGCGTCCAGCTCGTGACACCTGCGGGCATTTTGACTGCTACAGGTATCGAATCCTGGGGGATGTTGTTTTTCGAAATTACGGTTTGGAGGTAATTGTCGTTCCCCCAAACGTACAGCGTGCCGCTTGAAGTAAGGTAGCACGAAGAATACGCGACCGGGCTCGACACAACATCCTGCGCGTATGTGACTGCGTCTGGCAGGCCCAGGAAGAGAGCCATCGCTAAAAATGCGAGCAAAAAACTCGGCGCAACGTGCGCTCTCTTCGCTGAATTCCCCGAAGAAGCTATACAGCTTTCCATTTCTTCTCCTCTTTTTGAGTTTTACGATGTGACCTGACAAGCCGCGCCCGGCGCGCGAAGTCTGCCGCATCTCGATTTGATTGCTTTGTAGCCGGGATTACCACGTCGGTCTTCTTCGGCACGCCGGGCCGACGGGGGATTACTTGCAAAACCTGATTGATGATGAACGGAGTGAAATGCCGCTCGATAGCCTGGAATTAAGAGAACGCTGAATTGCCAGCACACATTGGCGATCGAAAGCTCACCCCACGACGGGATCTTAGCATATTCCTCTCGGTCCCGTACCCCGATATTTTGAGTTGCCCGTCAAAATCCTAAGGGATGGGGGATATACGCGCAACCATCTCTGCGAGCCTCCCCCGTTACTTGAGGAGAAGCATCTTCCTCGTAATCTCTTTCGCTCCCTGACGCAGTGTATAGAAATAAACGCCGCTGGCGAATTGGTCCATGTTGACGCTGTACGAATACTCGCCCGCCGGTTTGAATCCATCGGCCACGACGTCGACCCGCTGCCCGAGGACATTATACATTTCAAGGCTCATGTTGCCGGAACGGTCGAGACTAAAATCGATTTCTGTCGAAGGGTTGAAAGGATTCGGATAATTCTGCGCGAGAGCGAATTTCTCAGGTACGCCGATAGGCTGACGCACAGACAGTAATCCGGCGCCGGTTGTGAACGAACCGGCCGCCGAGTACGAACTCGTGAAAAGTGTGTCCATTACTAGAGCGCGCCAGTAATATTTGGTGGTCGCATTCAGAGGTGTCGAAAGCTGAACAGACGTGTCCTGCGCAGCTGTCGTGGTTGTATCGAATACTACGGAACTGAATGCACTGTCGGCAGAAATCTCCACATGATAACCTGTCGCGCCTGTGGACGAAGCCCAACTGAGCGTGGCCATCCGAGGTACGGCGCTCTCTCCATCGGGACTCATCCCAACCGGCGGCTTAATGCTGACGAAAGGACCTCCGATCCTGACGATCGCAGCCGTGGTCATCGGCATGCGGACAACGTAGTGTCCAGATTCAACGCTATCGATGGGTGACCACTTCCCGACGAAAGGCAAGTCGTTTCTTATCGGTTCAAAGCCAAGAGTCATCCCGCCCTGAGCGAGGACGTTTCGTTCCGGTGCAGAGAGATACATTACGGATGCCGTGTCCGGGAAACCGTTTGCGGAAATACTTACGATGGCATTTTGCGGGGCAGGTGCAAACGGCCTGGTTGATGGATGTTCCTTGTTGATTATCGTGACGAAGAGTTTCCCACTGCTGTCCTGAACGGCATATGCTGTCAGGTCGACGTTATCCGGATTGGTCACCGTAACGGAATCGACCTTCCCGTGACCGCCGATATTGAATGCCGCGATACCGTATCCCATCGGGTTAATATGGTAGTTGCCGTTCGAGCCCATATATATGGTATCGTTAAGTACCCATTGCTTGTTGTGGAAATTGACGCCGGATGCGTCGTGTTCCGCCCACCAATGCAGGTAGTCCAAGGAGTACAGTGCGGTCGCAAAGCTCGTGCTACCGCCGGTAAGTCCGCCACTGAAACTGTTGGATTCGGTCAAGCGGTAGCTCAGTCCATCGTGAAGCACCGGGACGCAAGTCGCCTCGTACAATTCCTGATAGTAGGTTGTGTCCCAAGTGGCAGAAAGCATGGCATCGGCCATCGACTGCGGAGTGCCTCCGGCACCCTGGCCGACATAGTCATGGAAGTAGATCCCGGTGACATCTCCGAGGCTCAATGTGCTGTCGGCAAACTGGACTGTCCAAGGCAGGCCGTCGAAGTAAGTATTCGCCCCGCCGGGTATGGGATAGTTGCTCCCCGAATCCGGCCCACCGAGTTTCACGTCGGGGATCGCCGTCTTCACTGCGGCGGCAAACGTCTCCCACCTTGCGAGGTAGGAAGGGAATGCGGAACCCGCGACGCCGGGATCGGTCTCATATATAGTTGAGTCCACGATATGGCCGGGATAGGAATGATAAGAATGAAAATCGGGTTCGTTGCCGATCGCAAAGTTTTTTATGTGTTGATGATAATTCGACCAGACGTATTTCGCTATATCGGTGTCCTGCGATATACTTCCGTTCAGGAGCCTGAGAGAGTAAATGACACTCAGGTTTGTCGCTTTGACGAAACGGAAAAAGGCATCGATGTCGGAGTTGGTGGGAATCACGTTGTTCGCATCCACTGAGCCACCGCCTACGCGAATGTTCCTGATTCCGAGGTTGTCGAAGAGCGTGATCATTTGTGCATGAAGCGCCTGTGGCCACTGAGTAGAATCGTCCATCCAATTGCCGGCAACTCCGGCGTTGCCGTATCTTAGACTCCCGGTTTCGATACTCAGGCCGGAGAAATCCGGGGGAATTGAAATATTCGGCGCCGTTGTATCGATTGTCAATGAAACCGGTGACTGAGCCCGTGAACTCGCTGCAAATAGTAAGATGAAAAGGAACAGACTTGCCCCGATCAGAATCGGATAATTCCTGCAAACAGACCTCATAGAAAATTCAACCTTCGAAAAGAGTTTTGCCTGGAGCGGTTCCCGGTGAAATAAATGGAACTGTTTTGTGAAAGTGCGACGCATTCATGTCCAAGTAACAGAGTAGGTCTCGCCGCAGAAAGGGTCAATCGGAAAAATATACGGGGCTGCCTGCTTGGCTGCAGGCAGTCCCGCTCCTGTAATGGAGGATGATCCATTACTTAAGGAGAAGCATTTTCTTTGTAATAACGTTTGCGCCCTCACGGAGAGAGTAGAAGTAGACTCCGCTGGCGAATCTATCCATGTTGACGCTGTACGTGTACTGGCCCGCTGGCTTGTAACCCTGGGCGACGACTGAGACGACCTGACCCAGGACGTTATAGACCGTGAGGCTGATTATGCCTGCATGGGCAAGACTGAACTTGACCTCGGTCGTCGGGTTGAACGGGTTAGGATAGTTCTGGCTCAGCGTAAAGGCCGACGGGACCGGCCTGCCTGTTGTCTTTACCGCGAGAGGAAGCTGTGACGGGAACCAGTTGAGGTCACCGACCGGCTTTCCGTCGAGGCTGGCGGTCGTCAGCTGCGAATTGGAGAAAGCGAGGTTTTCCGGAACCGGGTAACCGCTGTTCCAACCGTTCCATGTCTTCGGAACTCCGGCGAAAATACCGGTGTAATACGGATTTGTCTGAAGCTGCCACCAGCGGAAGACGCCGGCGTTTCCGAGCGAGCCGTAGGGGGTGTTCCAGCCTACTCCGAGGATGAATTTGATGAGCGAGTCGACTGAGGGTATTACTAGCGACGAACTGAATCCGGGATCGACGCTGTCGTTGTTCGCGGCCTTGAAACCGGGCCACGCGGTATGATTGCTGAACATATAAGCGGTCTGCGCGTTCATCCAGATTGGAGGCACTACAGTCCACCCCTTCGCTGTGTCGTCGATGGCCTTGTATAGATTGAGAAGCGTGTCGGGCCAATAGTAAACGTTGTTATCAACGGTGATGGTTCTTTGAGCTTCGCTGACGCCGTACTGGGTTCCGACCGTGCGCAGAGAATCCGTCATAACAATCCCGAATCCTTGCTTCGCATCATTCGCTCCGCCGCTGCGGATGTACGTCGAGTCGGCACCGTGAGCTTCGACTCCGTAGAATATGTTGTTAGAGATGTTGGCATTTGTAAGATGGCTGGAGAGGAGGAGGCCGCTACAGCTAAGGAAGAACGTATTGTGGTTGAGATCGAGGTATTTATAGTAGCCGGGGCCGCCGTATGCTTGGCGTCCCATGCAGAAGAAAGTATTGTCAAGTATCTTGACGGTATCCATCGACACACCATAGAGCGCCCACATTGCACCGCCCGACTGCCAGAACTGGTTCGAGGCGTTCCTGTTCTCGCAGTTGGTCATGTAAAAACTGTCCCAATTGCCGGAGAAATTTCCGACGGAGCCGTTGCAGTTGTCTATCACATCGTGATCAAGAATGAGGGTACTGCTATCACCGCTCTCGTTGATGAGGTTGGCGATAGCGTTGTCGCTGTCCGGGGCGGTTCCTAGAATGTAAAGGTGCTCCAGCTTGATCGTGCCGGGCGTACTCGCCGATATAAGGTTGGACGGGTAGGTATTGTTCTGACGAACGATCGGCTGGATAACAGGCGGCATGCCGGTGACCGGGTTACGCCTTCCTATGATCGTAAGGTTGTAGTTCCGGACTAGAATAGGATCCGTGAAATAATACGGAGTATCGACTTTCGTCGTTTGTTGGAGCACATACACCGTATTAGGATTGACTCGCTGGCCCGTCGCGGTGGTATCTCCCATGATCTGCTGCTCGAACGTCTCGCCCGTCGGATTAGCGTAGACGATGACGGTATCGGCCGCCTGAGCATAGGAGTTGCGTGGAGCCATGAAAGATGCAGCAAATGCGATGATGAATGTCACAGTGACTATTGCTTTCATCGTGTTTCTCCCTTTGGTTAGTGGATGAATCTTTTCTATCATCAAAATTTGTTGAACGAGCTTTCTTCCGCGGCGGCCCCTCTGCCAGACAGGAGATTAACAATTACACAGAGAGACACCGAGGAAGAAAATAGAGAGCCACAGGGAAAAGAAATTGCTCTCCGTGTCCATCTGTGCTCCTCTCTGGAACTCCGTGAGATGTTCAATGCGTGGCGGCTTTCAACCTGCGAGGCAGGCAGAGTCAGATTTCGCTTGAGCAGATCTGCAAAAGGAAGTCTCATTGAAATAATGCTGCCGTCCTGTTTGGTAACGCTCCTAGGCCGGGCAATTAAAGCGTCCATCGGAGACCGAGATCTGCTGTGAGGCCGTACGATTGTTCACTCGTTGGAAATCCTGTGCCCTGAACGACTGTTATATCTGCCGCTCCGTTCAAGTTGTTGACGTCGGCGTACAACTGGAGTCCGTACCAAGGTAATTTCTGCTTGGCCGAGAAATCCCATCTCGCATATGTGGCGGTGTGTGTGCGAAGCTGCGGCCAGAAGCTTGTGCCGCTGTACACATTTGCCTGGTAGATCATCGACACACGTGCAGAGAATCCCTGGTAATCGTATCCAATGGAGAGGTTGACGATGTCGTTCGGCTGGTCGATCAGCCGGTCGGTATAGAATGTATCGACGTAAGATATGGTAGGTGGGAACCCGCCTCTTTCCGTCATCGTGAACGGATACTTTGCTCCGGAGAATATGTGCGTGTAGTTCACGTTCATAACGAGACCGCTCAACACGGACGGAAGGTACCAGAAATGTGTCTGCCAGTTGAGTTCGATTCCCCACAGATTGACGCGATCGGGGTTATTTATGCTCGTGTTTCCGAGAACATATCCCTTGGTGTAAGCAGGAAGGCCGGGATAATCAGCGGGATTGATGATTCCGAAACCACCCGTCGAGAATATCATGTGATCGATCTGTTTGAGGAACGGATCTACGGTGAACAACCCGATGGTGTTGTTGTACAGCGCGAAAGCAAGATCGTAGTTCTGGGAACGCGCAGGCTGGAGGAGGTAGTTGTTCCAGTTTACGCTGTTTATGAAGATATCGATCTTCGGCACTATCGAGCTGAAATCAGGATAGGAGAGCGTGTTGGTGTAAGCCGCCCTGATGTTGAACCAGGATGTCGGCTTGTAGCTCAGAATAACATCTGGCAAAAAGTACCCATGGTATTCGGTCGTGGTTGTGTCTGTATGAGGGAAGGCATACGGATACGTATTGTTGTCATACGCTTTGAAAACATGCGGACCGGTATATGATGTCGTCAGGCCCTGATATCTTACACCTGGAATCAAAGACAACCGCGGGCCGATGTTGATGGTAGCCATGACATATGCCGCGTCCCGGTATTCGTGGCCTATATAATTGTTGTTGATTGCATCATACATGCTCGGTGAATACGGGCCCGCTGTCACTGGAGGTAGAGATTTTGCGTACTGCATCACAGTGTTTATTATGGACGAAAGAAGGCCGAGATTGGTCGGATTGCCCAGCATCGTGTAGTTGCCGCCGAGGAAAGTACCGAAACTGCTCGACGGGTTAGAGAACATTGTGATCGGAAACTCATCGTTGCCGTTCGGATTTTGATTATACGGACTTTGCAGCATCCATGGATTGGCTGCAACGACTGCGGCACGCGCCCCGAAATTTCCGGGCGGGTACAAAGTGCCGCCCCCGTCCGAGTACACATAGGACCTGAAAGTGTAACGATACATCCCGCCGAATTTCAACTTCGCGCTGATCAGATCAGAAAACGTCAGATTCTTTTCCACATCAAGCGAGGCTCCCAAATTCCTTTGGCGCGTGAAGCTTGTATTGGTACTCAGGCCATCAAAGACTGTCTGGTTCGGGGCCGCGAATGTAGTGGCCTGCTGTGCTATCGTCTGCGGATCCAACTTGTCATTGATTGAACTTACTCCGGCACCTGACTGTGTGAATCCGACGCTCCAGTAACCCGGATTGATGTTCTCTGTGTATGAATGCGACAGCCTCAAGTCGGTCTGGAAGGACATAACGTCCTGATGGAGATGGAGAACGTTCATGATAACGTTGGTGATGGGAGAGTAGTAGGCAGACTGGTATGTAATTGTATTTGCGGTGCTCAAATTGTAGTTTTGTCCGAACGTCGAAGTCACCTGGGTACCCTGGCTCAGGAAGTTCATCAGGTCTATGTTCCCGTTTCCCCACTTGTAGTCAAGCGTGAGCTGTCCGTCGTAGAGCCGCTTTTCGGTCGGCTTGTAGGTAAGATTCAGACTGTTCATGATGATCGGGCCAGGGTTATAGTAATTCGACTTTGTATTGCCGTAGCTGCCGCCGAATATGTCTGCAGTGAGATTCTGTTTCTGGACAACCACCTGAGCGAGTATGCCGAACTTGTTATTGAAAAATCTCTTCCCGATGCTCCCGAAAAACTTGTAATTGTTGTAGGTGCCCTGGAGATTGTCGTATCCTCCCTGCCCCCACAATTGCACCGATGGGAGCCCGTTAGTCGTCACCGGTGCCTTTTGCATCTCAAGGTTGACGGTTCCGCCGAGTACCGCGGCATCCATATCCGGAGTCACGGTCTTGAACAGCTGGATGCCGCTCAACATATCGGAAGAAATCATACTCATGTCGACAGACCGGTTGCTGTTATCGGTGGCAGGCATTTCGACCCCGTCGATCTCGACGCGATTGTACTTGGGTTGCAACCCGCGAATGGCTATCTGTGCTCCTTCGCCGTAGCTGCGCACGAGGAATACGCCGGGGAGTCTCCCGATGGACTCTGCCGCATTGGCATCAGGCAGCTCCTGGATCCTGGCGGCCGAAACGACGTTTACGACGTTGTGAGAAGAAAGCTCCTGGTTGATCGCGGCGTTTTGTCCGCTCGCCTGCGCGGTGACGACAACTGTTTTCCCCTGTACTCCGACAGCTTCCAGTTTCACATCCTCCGTAAGATGCTCACCGGCAGTCAGCTTAACCGGGATCAGGCGCGCCTTGTAACCCACATAGCTGACTTGCAATCTGTACGAGCCAGGGGGCACGCTCAAAATCTTGTAGTCACCGTTGAGTCCCGTAGAGGCACCGAGGCTGGTCCCTTTCAGGTAAACGGTCGCGCCCGGAAGGGCCTCACCGGTACTAACATCGGTGACCTTTCCCGAAATGTTTCCTTCCGGCTGACCGAATGCCAGCTGAGGCATGACCGCTACGAGTAGAAGGAGACCAAAAGCGGTAAGTCCTTTGATTAGCATTTCCATTCCTTTCTCATTAGTGAATGCGAACGCAGATCAAGGCGTCCCTTTCACGGAGTATTTTCATTAAACTGGATGGCTGTGAGATTGGAGAGGTGTGTTGAAGAAACTCTCTTGTGCAGCCTGACTAGCGGGCCCAGGCGGAGAAGAGATTCATATCTTCACCTCTCTTGGTATCGATATATTCCATAGCGCGATCGACGGAATACCCGTCATGGATTATCGCTGATAATCCCATCGCTACTGCGCGAGGATCGTCGTCCTGCACGAATGCGACGTTTCTGCCCACCATCGCGCCACGAACGTTAGGCGCAGACCTCATCGCCTTCTCGAACGACTTTATGGTTTCGGCAGGAGACTCCTTCGCCGGTCCGCCGAGGAGCATGATCGGAAGTGTAGTAGACCTGGCGATGCGTTCAAAATTTTCGTTATAGGATATTTTAAGCCAGGTGTAGAGCGATGTCTCGCCGAGAGCTGCCGCCGCGCCCGCATCCCTCACGAGAGTTTCGAGGTCGGTCTTGAAGGCGTACTTCTTCTCGCGGCTTTCGACTGTGGCGGGTTCCACGAAGGAGTACAAACCGAGGCGGCTCAGCTCCGTTATCGCGTTCGCGCATTCGCGTATAGTTATCAGCGAACCGTGGTCAGTAGGATCGAGCCTGTACATCATCTTACCGCCGTCGAGGTTCATTGCCTTCAGGCTCTCCGGCGTGTACGAAGTGAATACATCTTCCATTTCGAAGAGAGAACCGGCATGACCACCACGGTTCATGCAGCCTATGATCACTTTCTCATCGAGGAAGCTCTTGCCCGTCTTCTTTTGATAAAGGTAATCGACAATTATGATGTCCTCGATCATGTCGGTCGTCGCCATGACGCCGTCAAACTCCTTGTCCGTTATGACTCTGAGCACTCGACCGAGATATTCAAACCTGTCGCCCATGCCTATCGGGTCACTTCTAAGAGCTGTGACTCTTCTCCCGGGATGGTCCGCGGCAAGAATTATCAGCTTGCCGTCCCGTGTGAGTTTGCTGCGGCGCTTTCTCTTCTTCGCCTGCTTGATTACCTCATCCCGATTGTCCACCCTGACATCAGTGATTTCATAGAATAGCTTCTTCGGAAAGAAATCTTCGACTTTGAACTTAAATTGGTCGGGTTTGGGCCCCATGTTGATGCATCTCCACTAGTAGTTTGTTCTGACTTTCAATTTCAATTCTGGTCCGTATCCACAGAGAATCTGAATATCGTGGTCTGCCTGTAAACGTCTCCCGGCTCAAGTGTCGTAGAAGGAAAATTCTGCCTGTTAGGTGAATCCGGAAAGTGCTGGCATTCCAGGCAAAGGCCCGTCCTTTCCCTGTAATAGACTCCGTTCTTCCCTTCCATTGCACCGTCGAGATAGTTGCCTGAGTAAAATTGCAACCCGGGCTGATCAGTCAGAACTTCCATCACCCTGCCGGAGACAGGTTCGTACAGAACAGCCGCTTCGTGGACTTCCCCGTCGTACCCGTTCAGTACAAAATTCTTGTCGTAACCTTCACTGTTTTTCAGCTGATCGTAATCGACTCCGATCCGATCACCGACTGCGGTCAGTTTCCTGAAATCCATCGGCGTTCCTGACACATCTCTCATTTCGCCCGTCGGAAGTCCAGCATCATCGGTCGGGATGAACGTGTCTGCATTAATCGTCAGGACATGGTCCAATATCGAATTCTCGGCCGAACCGGTAAGATTGAAATAGCCATGATTCGTCAGGTTGATCACCGTCGTCTTGTCTGTCACGGCGGTATAATCAATTCGCAGTTCGTCATCCTGCGTAACCGTATACAGAATTGCCGCATCGAGGTTTCCGGGAAACCCCTCGTCGCCGTCGGGGCTGAGGAGTTTCAATTCGATCGCCGGGTTTTCGCCGGCTTGCACAATTCTCGTTTTCCAGAATTTCTTATCGAAGCCCAAGTTGCCGCCGTGGAGGAGATTGCCGTTCCTGTTCTTTGTGACGTGGTACTCTTTCCCCCGAAGCACAAAATGCCCGGCGGCTATCCTGTTGGCAAAACGGCCGACAGTCGCGCCGAGATAAAACCTGCCGCCTATGTATCCCTTTGGGTCATCATGCCCGAGGACGATATCGGCGAGAACTCCGCCGCGATCGGGCACAACAATCTTAGCGATCGCTGCGCCGTAGTTTATGATCGTCACGCTCATGCCATTCCCGTTCGCGAGCGTGTATGATTCGAGACCGGCGTCGTAGCTTCGACTTTCAATTCCAGGCAAATCGCCCTGCTTTAATGTATTTTCACTCATTTTAGACATAAGAGGATTCACAACTTTCACATTTCTTCACGATGCTTCATTTGCCGCGAGCGGCAAAGGTGAGTAGATGCTTCGATAGATCGGGGAACTTACGGATGGTATCGCCTAATATCGGCCGGCAATATCGAAGGAAAGCCTCCGTAACGTAATTACCCTTTTTGTTGATAAAACTCGCCGGGAGCAATTTTTCCGCCTTGGCAACTTTTTCGAGCGGGGCCTCGCCGATGCTGCAGTGGTATCGATTTCCCGCGGCTCTTTCGAGCGTCATCATGACGCCGCTTTTACCATTGACGGCAGCCCGAACTGCGGACTGGCCGACGAGGTATGCTTCTTTGCGGTCGACGGAGGAGACATATTCCACGCCGGTCCTCGCTGCGAGTCCAGGTTTCTCGCTTCGCGCACGGAGCTTGAGTTTCTCTGCTATCTTCGCGGCGAGGTACGAGGACGCACCGCCGGGGAGGTTCCTGCCGAAGCCGTCCTTGGATGCTTTCGCATTCACTCCGCCTAAATACTGGCCGGTCTTATCTTTCAGACCTTCGCTTACAACGATGACGGCGCGTCCCCATTTATCATACACATCGGAGACATCCGACAGGAAACGGGATAAGCTGAAGACTCGCTCGGGGAAATAGATGAGGTTTGGAGCATCCCCTTCACCGTCGTTCGCAAGAGAGGCCGATGCTGCAAGCCATCCGGTATTTCGGCCGAGAGTCTCGATAACCGAAACAGGGGGCGGAAGCGATGCGACGTCGAGACCGATCTCCCTCGTCACCGAAGCGAAGTATCTCGCGGCGCTTCCGAAACCCGGACAATGATCGGTAAATGCCAGATCGTTGTCGATCGTCTTGGGGATACCGACCGCGTTGAGCACGTAGCCGACGGAGCGCGCGAGCTGATCCACCTTGTGTACGGTGTACATCGATCCGTTCCCGCCGATGTAGAAGAAATAGCGGACATCATACTTCCTGAAGACTTCCAGGATTTGTCCGTAGTCTTCCTCGGCCATTCTTCTTCTGCACGATCCGAGCGCCGCGCCGGGGTTCATGGCTACCTGTCTCAGGTTCGACTGACTTTCTTTTCCTAAATCTATCAAATCTTCATCGAGAAGTCCGTCGATGCTCCGGAGAGCGCCGATGATCTTCCCGATTCCTTTTGACTTCAAACGCTTTGCTTCTTCGACCACTCCAAGAAGGCTGAAATTGAAAACCGCCGTCGGTCCGCCTCCCTGAGCTACGAGCAGATTACCTGATGTCAACTATTGGTGCCTTCCATTAAAGTCCAAGTAAAACTCTAAGCTCTAAATTCTAAACAAATTCAAGAAATCGAAATTCAAAATATTCACAGAAAAAGTGAAGCGATGGTCTGTGATTTTTAGATTTGAACATTGCGTAGAAATTAGAATTTCGTATTTAGATTCTGTTTCCCCAGTGGCGCCGGCCTCTGCAAATAATCCCTGTAGAGTACCGGGTCCATGACGCCGATACCGAGCCATGCGCAGAACTCATTCACATCGGTGGTAACATCTTCGTCCACGTAAGCGAGGTGGTGCGGCACAGAGTTGACGAGCAGAGTGTTCATGTAGTCCAGGCTCGAAGTTGCCTGACCGTTGATCTTCAGGTCCTTCATCCATGAGCTGCAGCCTTTATATATCGGTTTTTCCCTTTCGTAGAAATTGCCTGTTGCGAGAAACGCGCTCGCATCACTCTCGAGGAACCGGAGGGCCGTCAACTCGCCCGGCTTCATCTTCCCCTCACGCACGGTTCCCATATGGTAGCGGTTGAAATGGTTCGCGAGTTTGAAGCCGGACTTGTCGAACCAGCTCTTCGGAATATTCCCGCAATGCCAGATGTATATCGAATCCGTTTTCATGTCCCAGCCCGAGAGATCCATGAGCACGACCTCACGCTTTGTGAGGTACTTCAGAGTCATCATCGATATTGCGCCCAGGACGTCGGTCTCTGTCGCCGCGACTTTGTCAGGGCCGAGGGCGCTATTGGCCTGATTGAGCCTGCCTATAGTGGAACAGACCATGAGGCTGATTTTCCCCGGTACCTCGGGCCAGCATCTGAAGCTTACGGCGGCGGCGCTGTGCTTGGTTATGATATTCTCGAACGCCACTTCAGCGCCGGCTGATTTCCTTACGTCGCCGTCCGACGCGACAATTCCACCGCTTTCCTTCTTGATATCTGCGACCTTTGCGTCGATTGCGCCGTTCTTCATGGCAGCCTCAAATTCGCCGTAGAACTCGTCGAGCTCGAGTCTCTCCACAGACACTCCAAATAGCTTGTTCAGCTTCGCGGTATCGTATTTGAGATCGTGGTAACCGAATTCGGTTTCTCCGATCTGAAGTATCTTTGCGCCTTTGAGGTTCTTAACAGCGGTGAGCGCCCTGACGGTCGTCTCGAAACGCCTTTTGAAAATCTCGGTGTCGGCGTTCCCGTAAAGCCACTTCACCGGCTTGGCGTAGCCGTTGCTGTAACGTCCCGCTATGCTTATGTAAAGGTTGGTCGCACAGAAAGAATTCAGCGGAAGAGGACCGCTGTCCGTCGTCTCCTCGACCGCCCAGACTGCCAGGCGCGGCGATGTGCGGAAGAACGGCAGAATCATGTCGCCATCCGCGAAAGACGAGTTCTGTATAATGACAAGGTCGGCTTTCTTCGATTCGAGTTCTTTCGCGACCACCTCGGCGTCGCTCAGGGTTTCCATCCCCTTCTCAACGGGGATAAACTCAAATCCCATCTCTGCACTCAATTTCTTCAGAACATCTATGCTGTGCCTGAGAACCGACTTCATGTCTCCTTTGAAGATCGGTCTGAAAGTCCCCGCAAGTGCAACCTTCAATTTTTCCATATCGAGTCAACCTTTTTCTGGATTAGATTCATCGTTTGAATTAGTTCAAAGTACCTACAATTCCGTTTGATCTGGCCGAACTTTTCGGACCAGAATTTCAGCGGAGACACTTCCGAGAGAAGAGTGAGTTGCAGAAATCCTGACAAAACCGCCGGAGTCAGGAATCGACTTAACCCAGACCGCGCCTACGCCGCCACTCTGTTTCAGATCGAACGGGTTGTCACCGACGATTACGCCGGGGCCCGTAATACCAAACTCGACCTCTCCCTGGCCATAAAGACGGGGAGTGCCGAACTTGTCCGCGACTCTGAAAGTAAGCCGCGTCGCGTCGATGCCGTCGCCTTTCAATTCCTTATCGTCGACCTCGACGATAAACTTGTCCTGGCTTACATCGGACGAGAACGACCTTGAAAAGACCGGCCTGCCTTTCAAGTAGCCGTCGATTCGAAGAGTGGGGTTGCCCGATCCGTCCATTTCGAGATCGGCAAAGAACGGCGGATGGTTCAGATTCGGGTACCCTTTGCCGTCCGGGTACAACGTTGAGAGATGACGCCCGTCGACATAGAGATCGAGCCTATCACAGTTAGAAAAGACCGCGGCACTCTTACCGGGCCCGTTTGGGGTATCCGAACCGAAGCTCCAGTAAAAATCGGGATATATGACCGGATGCTTTTCCGGATCTCCCTGAGCCTGGTAGAAGGAGGCGCCCAGTTTAGGGATCCTAAACACATCCGCGACGCCGGGACATTTCACATTGTGGTACGAATTTATCAGGCTTCCATAATCGTAAGCACACCAAGCTATCAAGCCGCTTATCCGTGGATCGTTCCCCGCGCGGCTGTGCGCCTGAGCGTGCCAGATCGCCTGGCTCTCCTGTATCCCTATGTCGCCTGCCCGGCGATACGTCACATTGAAGCCCTCTTTCGGTTGGGCATAATTGAACTGTCCCACCGCCTCGGTTATCAGGTAAGGGTACCCTTCCACAGGCTTCTCAATGCCGACGCCGCCGTCAGCGGCCGCGTGATAGTCGTCGTAAGCAAAGACGTCCTGGTGCCATTCGGTCTTCCATGTTTTCCTGGAGCCCGACGTCATGGTTCCGGAAGTCGGCCGCGAACTATCCAGGGACTTGGCGATTTCACGAGTACGCTTGTAAAGCGTTGGATCGTTCCTCGACTCGTTCACGCGAACTCCCCAAATGATCACCGAAGGATGATTCCTGTCCCGGATAACCATTTCTCTAACGTCACGAATGAGAAGCTCCTGCCACGCCTCGTTTCCGATATATCCCCATCCGGGGACTTCTTCCCAGGCCATCAGCCCGAGCTCATCGCAGGCGTCCATGAACGCTTCCGACTGAGGATAATGAGAGCAGCGTACCATATTACAGTTGAATTCATGCCTGAGAATCTCAGCATCATGGTGCATGACGCGCTGCGGCATGGCGAATCCCACATAGGGGAACAACTCGTGTCTGTCGAGTCCGAAGATCTGCAGCCTCTTGCCGTTCAGATAGAAGCCGTCAAGCTCAAACTTCGCGTCACGAATTCCGGTTCGCACGCTGTAGTCGTGGACCGGACTTCCATTCACCGAAAGAGTCGCAATGACATCGTAGAGCTTCGGCGAATCCACGTGCCAGAGCTTCACGTTGCCGAGATCGGAAAGAGTGAGCGCGATCTCGTTCGTCCCTGCCTTCTCCACCCTGAAAGTCTTCAACGACTGAGAGACGATGCGGTGTCCGTCGCGAAGCTCCACCGAGAGCTGCACCGGCCCCTTGACAATTCCACCGGAGTCAACGGTGCAAGTAACATCGATCCTCCTATCCGGATCGAGCACTTTCACAGGCTTGGCAAACACGTCGCTTATGAATGTGTCGGGAACGACTTCCAGCCGCACGGAGCGCATAATGCCTCCGGGTTCCAGGTAGTCGATGCGCCGGGGACCCTTAGGCGAACCTTCAGGCGGAGTGTTGCTCCACCGTGAATCCACGATGACGGCCAGGATGTTGCCTGATGTCTTTACCCATTCGGTGATTTCGTACTTAGAAGGAAGGTAGCCCCCGAGATACTGAGGAAGAGCGTGGCCGTTGATTACAGGGGTGGTACCGACCATCACTCCTTCAAACTTCAAGAAGATCCTGCCCCGCAGTGCATCTGGAGGGAGATCGAAATGCCTGCGGTAGATCCAAACCTTTTCCCAGTCTGCAGGATCCCAGTTTTGCCAAGACAGGCTGGTGACGCAATGAGGGAGCACGATTTTCGCATAGTCGTCATCGTTGAACGTCATGCCGAGCCCGGCGCCGTCGAATTTCCCGCCGAATCGCCAGTTCCGGTCGAGCCTATATGCATATACAGCCGGACCAGAGGGAGGATGGAGCTCAGACGCGGTGCCGAAGGCGCGGCTCCCAAGGACGGAGAAAGCGGCTACTCCGCCGGCTCCGATAGAACAGAGCCGAAGGAAATCTCTCCGCGACAGCCCGGATAGTTTTGTCACTTCGTCTTTAATGCTTCTCCCTCACATTCTAAACGACTTGAAAACTCATTTCGATTCGATTTTAAAAAGTCGAACAAAAGATGAACCCGGCATAGGGTTCAAGCAAAAGCTGTGACGGGTTAACCGTCCAAGCGACTCACAGTTTGAAGATCACCAGCTTCATTTCGGTCATTTCTTCAATTGCGTACTTGAGCCCTTCGCGTCCCAGTCCGCTTTCCTTGACCCCACCGTACGGCATGTGGTCTACCCTGTAGCTCGGCACGTCATTTATTAACACCGCGCCCGCCTTTATCTCACGGGTAGCTTTCATCGCCTTGCTGAGATCATTTGTGTAAACACCGGCGTTTATCCCGAATCGAGACTTGTTCACAAGGCCAATGGCTTCATCGAATTTGTCGTAGACAGTGACTCCGACAAGCGGGCCGAACACTTCGTCGCTGAACACTTTCATTTCAGGTTTGACGTCGGTAAGGACCGTCGCCGCGACCACGTTGCCTTCGCGGTTACCGCCTGTGGCAACCCTGGCGCCCTGTTTCTTGGCTTCTTCGATCCATGAGATCACGCGATCGACATCTTTCTTCGTGATCAGAGCGGAAACATCGGTAGTCTCATCGAAAGGGTCTCCCACCTTGAGCTTTCCGACGGCCTCGGTGAGCTTCTGCACGAATTCCTTCGCTATATCCTTTTGAACGAGTATCCTCTGCGTAGAGATGCATACCTGACCGGAATGTGCGAAGCCACCCTGCACGCATCTTGTCACAGCTTCGTCGAGCCTCGAAGCGTCATCCACGATGACCGCCGAATTGGAACCGAGCTCGAAAGTAAACCTTTTGAATCCCGCGACGTCCCGGATATGCTTTCCAACCTCCGGGCTTCCCGTGAAGGATACCATCACTACTCGCTGGTCCTTCACAAGCTGTTCGCCCACCGACGAGCTGCCGGTCACAACATTCAACACGCCCTTAGGCAGTCCCGCTTGCTCCATGATCTCAGCAAGCTTCAACGCGATTATGGGCGTCGACGATGCTGGTTTGAGTACGACTGTGTTGCCCGCGGCTATCGCCGGCGCGACTTTGTGCGCGACAAGGTTAAGCGGGGCGTTGAACGGCGAGATTGCCGCTATTACACCGATCGGCTCTCGCAACGTGTAGGAGACGCGGCCCGCACCTGCCGGTACCGCGTCGAGAGGGATAGTTTCGCCGTGGATTCTCTTGGCTTCCTCTGCCGCGAAAACGAACGTATCGGCAGCTCTCGCCACTTCTCCCCTCGATTCTTTTATTACCTTGCTGTTCTCGGACGTGATCGTCCTTGCAAGATCCTCGGAATGTTGCCTGATCAGATCGGCAGTCTTGCTCAGCACGAGATATCTTTCGTAAGGAGTGCTGGCTGAAAAAGTCTCGAACGCTCTGGAGGCCGCATTCAAAGCGGAGTCTACCTGCTCCGGATTGGCAACCGGAACACGACCGACGAGCGATCCGTCGTAAGGTGATTTGACCTCGAATGAATTCCCGGAGAAGACCCATTCTCCGCCGATGTACATCCGGTAGTCTTTTCCGTCGCTCCCGGCAGATTTCAATTTGTTTATTTTTGTTTCTCCTTGTGCCATTTCATACTCCTGTATTTGGGATCGGGAAATTCACATAATTAACCGCAGCCTCACCGCGCAGGACGCGCGCAATGTCGGCAGCCACAGAATCAATCACCTTCTCCTGGGCTTCGATCGTGAGACCTGCGACGTGCGGCGTGAGTATCACATTGTTCATGCGGTTCAACTCCGTTTCTGACGGAGGTTCCTTTTCTCTCACGTCGAGTCCGGCTCCGGCAATGACATTCTCTTTCAGGGCGCGTATCAGGTCCTTTTCAAGGATGGTTTCGCCTCTCCCTGTGTTAATAATAACAGCACCGGGTTTCATTAGTTTCAGTCTGGAATAGTCGATCAACCCGATCGTGTCCTCGTTTCGTGGAAGATGGCAGGAGACAATATCAGAGTTTGCCAGGACATCTTCGAGAGACATCAACACTGCTCCCGATTCCGTCACTGTGAAATCGAGCGGTGCAAGAAACTTGTCGTACGCTATGACTTTCATTCCGAAGGCCTTGGCACGCATAGCGACGCGGGCACCTACCTTGCCGAAGCCGAGTATGCCGAGGGTCTTTCCGTACATTTCATGGCCGACGAAATTGTACCTGTCCCACTCGCCACCGGCGGTCGACACATGGGAACGAGGCAGCTTGCGATACAGACCGAGCATCAATGCGAACGCATGTTCGGCCGTTGAAATGGTGTTCTCGTTTGGAGCATAGCTTACGACGATCCCCCGCTTACTAGCGGCCTTGACGTCGATGTTATCATAACCAACGCCGGCCCGGCCTATGATCACAAGCGACTTGGCGGCCTCTATCAGCTGGCTGTCGACTTTGGTCTGATTTCTTACGATTATGGCCTTCGCCTTCTCGATGTGACCGACCAGCTTTTCCCTTTCTTTCCAGAGATTGCCGTCACGAAGGACCTTGAATTGAGTTTCCAGACGGCCAATCGCTTCGCCGTCGATATTTTCTGTAATAAGTACGTCCATCTGAATGCCTGTTTAAAGTGAAATCGAATTGCGGACGAACTCTTCAAATTTCTTGTCCATGTCGGACGAGGGGAGCAGAAGCTCTCTCGTGCTGACGAGATGTTTGCGCATCGCTTCTTCAGCCTGATCCGCGTTCATGCTGAGAAGGGCCATAATGATTTGCTTATGTTCGCCTATCGTAGTTTCCATCCTCCCCGGCATATGTCCGGAGATGAATCTTATCCGGTGGATTTGCCCCATCAGGTTATTTATGATCCTGTGCGCCCGTTTGTTTCCTGCGGCGACGAGGATAAGGTTATGGAGTCTAGAGTCCGCCTCAAACGAGACTATACTGTCCTGAAGCTCGATAGCCACGTCAAGCTGTCTGCTTATGTCCTTTAGTTCCATCAGATACTGTTCGGTCATTTTGTCTGCCGCGGAGCGGGCGGCGGCAGTCTCAATGGAAGTTCGTATCTCGAGCACCTCTTCAATGTCTTCAGGAGTAAGCTCCGAAACAAAGACGCCCCTATTGGGAATTACCCTGACAAGGTCTTCCTGCTCGAGCTTCCTCAATATTTCTCTAATAGGGGTACGGCTCATGCCGAAACTCTGGGCAAGCTCGTCCTCTCGGATCGCCTGCCCCGCTTTCAGCTTCTGGGAGATAATATCCGCCCTCAGAGTCTGAAACACCATTTCCTTCGTCTTTTTACGGGCCGGTTTCGGAAGCCCGGATTGCGTCCTGCGGGATTTCATCTTTCCTCTTCCTGATTAATTTGACAGCTCGATCGCCGATCGGCGAGGCGAAGCTCATCCTTGAAGCCAGATGGAAATAGGTCGGGCACCGTGGCAGCATCGTATTCACTTTAAGATGATGGCGTATCCCGATAAATATACAACGGCGGCAGCAAGAATCGCCGGGCCACTCTTACCCGGCTAATACATGGGTGGATCGCGCCCTCGCCACCCCCGATACAGCTTCGCCATCTGAGTCACAGTACCTGGTTGGGATGGCCACCCCGAAAGCTGAAGTCATCGATGAAAGCCGCTATATTGCGCGGGAATCAGTCTGCGGCTCGCCAGTTTCTGCCGCAAGGCGGCATCCGAACTGCGGCCTTGTTGTGACGCAAAGTTCACGGGGCGTGTTCAGGGGCGATATTTCTGGTGCGAAAGCGTTATACATTATTGTATACAAAGGCGTGTTCAATATAGTACCGGGTGGCAAAGCTGTCAAGAGCCGCCGCCATTTTTTTTGCACCGACCGGGAAGGAGTGCAGCGGGGCCCGACGCCAGGGAAAGCGGGCCCATCAACAGACCCGGAAAATGTCGGACTTCGGGGGAACGACTTCCGATAGTACGTTAACCGGGTCGGAATTGCGGCGGTATTTCTGCCATCCCGTCCGAACTAAATTGGTACACAAATTGAGCCGCGCACCATCTCTCGGAGAAATGGGACGGCCATCCCCTCACGTTGCGGAAGAACATGATTAGCGCAGCACCCCCGCACTGCGAAATGCTACAGGGTCAACACGATCCGCGTTCGACGACAACCTCGCAAACAGAAGCTGGCAAGATCAAGACGCTCCCCACCCGCGCGAACGGTTCCATGAACTTCTCCACCTGCCCTTTGTCGGTCGCTTCCACGATCAGGTACAGGGTATGGGCCCCGTCTACCACCGCTTCAGAATCGATCTTCACGCCATACTTTCCTGCATTCTCACCGGAGAGGTGCATCAAAAGCATCGGTCCCATTTCCCTGTTTCTTGCGGGACAAGTCGAGTCGGTGTGCTTATGTTGGACAACATATAGTGACATCTATTTTCCCTTTCGTCGAATTCACTGAGTTTTAGTATCGGGGCAGAGTGGGATCTATTTTGTTAGTCCACTCATCGATTCCGCCGATAAGGTTCCTGACATACTTGAATCCCCGCTGCCTCAAATACGCTGCAGCCTTTGCACTTCGTCCTCCCATCTTGCAGTGTATCACTATCTCACGAGACGGATCGAGCTCGCCGATCCTTTTCGGCAATTCCGATAATGGAATAAGCGGCACACCAAGATTGACGATCTCATACTCGCGCGGTTCACGGACATCGAGTATGAAGACGTTCTCTCCGTCATCGAGACGGGCTTTCAACTGCTCCACAGTGATCTCGGTTTTCTCGTCGACAGCCGGTCGGGATATGCCGGTCTTGTCTATGCCGCAAAATTGCTCGTAGTCTATCAATGCACGTATCGTCGGACTGTCGCCGCAGATCGGGCACTCCGAATTCTTTCTAAGTTTGAGTTCGCGAAACGTGAACTTGAGCGCATCGAAAAGTACGAGTCTGCCGATCAGAGGATTTCCCTCGCCGAGGAGTTGCTTGATTACCTCTAGCGCCTGCAGGCTCCCGATTATTCCGGGCAGCACCCCCAGCACTCCGCCCTCTGCGCAGCTCGGTACCAGGCCGGGAGGCGGCGGCGCAGGATACAGGCATCTGTAGCAGGGCCCCCGTCTTGCGTCGAAGACGCTTACCTGGCCGTCGAACCGCAATATGGATCCGTAGACGTTTGGCTTTCCCAGAAGGACGCACGCGTCATTCACAAGGTACCTTGTAGGGAAGTTGTCGGTGCCGTCTACAACCACATCGTAATCGGCAAACAAGTCCAGAGCATTGTCCGAGGAAAGCCTGGTTTCGTAAGTTTCTATGGATATGTTCGGGTTTATCCCTTCGAGTGTCTCGCGTGCAGAATCGAGCTTGGATCTGCCGATATCCCGAGTCGAGTGAAGAATCTGCCGCTGGAGATTTGTCTGGTCGACTACGTCGAAGTCGACGATTCCCAATTTCCCTACTCCTGCCGCTGCAAGATACATTCCAACAGGTGATCCAAGCCCGCCGGCTCCAATCATCAATACTTTCCCGGACTTGAGTTTCTTCTGCCCATCCATACCGACCTCGGGAATAATAAGGTGCCTGCTGTAGCGCAGCACCTCGTCGTTCGAGAGTTGGATTTCGCTCTCTACCTCCTGAATATCCGCATCCGCCCCTCCGGCTATCGACGGGATAATGCTTATCGTGTCCTTCTCACCGACGGCGGTTTTTTCCTTAGCCAGATACCTTATGTCTTCATCGTTCACATAAATATTCACATAGCTTCTGAATGTGCCGTCCTCAGAATAGAGGTGTTGTCTTATCTGATCGAATCCTTCAGTCAGGTTAGTCAGGACCTCCCCGACTGTGGCTCCTTCGACCTCGACCACGTCTTTTTTGCCGGTAAAGGGGCGGAGGGGAGTGGGGATTAGAACTTTTATTGCCATTTTATTGCTCCTCATTTCTCGATCTAAAAATTGTCGGTATCATACTACGGGCAGTCTGTCGCGATTTTCGATAAGACCAACTCAAACCGGTCCGGCTCTCTTTCCAACGTCGGCTGAATCTCGCAGATTCTGCTCGACCGAGAGGTGCCTTTCCAGGAATTTATCCCTCGATTCTGAGAGCTCCCAGGCAGTCATCACTTTAGCTTCGCCTCGATCGACCGCCAGGACGACGTAGGTGAACCAAGGGAGGGCATGCTCTCTGTCAAACTCGGAAGGTATTGCAGGATGATCGGGATGTGAGTGATAGAAACCGAGGAGTTCCAGACCCTTTTCGGTGGCGATCCTCTCAGCCCGCATATATTCTCCCGGTGTCACAAAGAACCTTCTCCTGCGGTTTTCTTCCTGGTAATTGTGGAGCTCGAACACATCGCTTACAATCCGCTTCCCGCCATCGGTCTTTCCCAAGATTATTCCGCAACATTCCTCCGGGTAGCAAGACATTCCGTGATTTTCGATTTTGTCAGCCAGCTCTTTCAGAATGATAACCATTCAGCCATTCTTCGGATGTTCCGGATCGGTGTGCATCATTTCCGTGTCCCAGAACACATCGGATCCATAGCGGGAACCGCTGTCCGGAAAGACGGTCACGATGATGCCCGACCCGATTTCGAGTGCAAGTTTTAACGATGCGGCCATAGCAGCGCCGCTCGAAATGCCGACGAACAGCCCTTCTTCCCGCGACAGACGTCTAACCATCTCATAAGCTTCGTCGGTAGAGACAGCAAGCTCTTCGTCTGAGACAGACGGGTCGTAGATGCCCGGCACAATTGAAGTCCTCAGGTGCTTCAATCCTTCGAGTCCGTGCAGCGGAGAGTCGGGTTGAAATGACACACAACGAATCGCAGGATTGAACTTCTTCAGACGACGCGATGTGCCGACGAAGGTCCCGGTTGTGCCAAGCCCCGCCACAAAGTGAGTCACCGTTCGTCCCGATTGTTCCCATATTTCCGGTGCAGTCGTCCTGTAATGCGCCATCCAATTTTCGGGGTTATTATACTGGTCGGGATAGAAATATTTGCCCGGTTCAGCGGCTATAATCTCTTTGACGAGCTGTTGGGCCCCATCGGTGCCCGTGAGCGGATCTGTTAGAATTATCTCCGCTCCGTAGGCCCGCAGGGCGGCTTTTCTTTCCTTGCTCGCATTGGCAGGGAGCGCAAGCGTAACACGATATCCTAGCACACTTCCTATCATCGCGTAAGCTATTCCGGTATTTCCGCTCGTCGCGTCGATTATAACTTTTTCTCCGGTAAGCGCACCGGACCTCTCGGCATCTCGGATCATGGCAATAGCCGCCCTATCTTTGACAGACCCCCCAGGGTTGAACCATTCGGCCTTCGCGTAGATCGCGGCGCTCTCGATTCCCTCGGTGAGTTTTCGAATGCGGAGAAGCGGCGTATTGCCTATCTGACCGAGTATAGAATTCCTCTCCGGTTCGCGTTGATCCGTCAGCGTCTGTTCTAAGCGAGTGCCGCCGCTTTCCACCGAGAATGGTACCTTATTCAAACTTCTGTCTTCTGATGAGCCGTTGCCACGATTGAAATGTTCACGGCCCTTTGCCTGTCTATTGCGCGAAGTTTCTTGCATCGTTTGCAAATGCTTTTGTATTGCGGATAGAAGTCTTCCGGGCTTCTGTTTCCGCAATAGCGGCACTTGGGTGATTTCCGGTACCGGCGTTTCTGAAACGACACGTTTCCGTATCTCCGAAACCTCATATAATGTTTCCAGCAGAGTCCGCGCGCCGCGGGTTCGCCGGCACATCCATCCACGCTACATAAATAGCTGTTCAAGAAAATTATTCCTTTCTTGCCCGGGGATATTTGGAGAAGAAGATTTGCAGCGAACTGAATTGGCCGAGAGCGACATAACCGTTTCTCCAATAACGATAATTCCCGGGAGATCAGTTTCTATCCTGCCGGCTTTTTCAGAAATGTCACCGACCGTTCCCATCACCAGCTTTTCTTCGTCGGTAGTACCACCGAATATTACCGCAGCAGGCCTGAGCCAGGGGACTCCGTTGGATATCAGTTTCTCCGAAATGGGCCCGAGGTTCTTCGTCCCCATGTAGATTACGATTGTGTCGGCCCGCGCGGCAGAAGCCCAATCGACACACTCCCGTGCCTTAAGCGGATCTTCGTGGCCCGTTACAAAGAGAACGCTCGAAGCCTCTTTGCGATGTGTGAGAGGGATGCCTTTCGAGGTGGGTATGCCGGTGCCTGCAGTAATTCCTGGAACGACTTCGGCTTCAATACCCGCCCGCTGCAGTGCCTCCACCTCTTCTCCACCCCGGCCGAAAACGAAAGGATCGCCGCACTTGAGTCTCACGACTATTTTTCCCTCGCGAGCTTTCCGGATAAGGATGCCGTTGATCTCTTCCTGTTTCATGCAGTGAGTTCGCGCCCTCTTGCCGACGTAGATCAGCTCAGCTGCAGAAATTACCTCGCGAAGGAGTTCTTGAGAAACCAATGCATCGTAAAGAACTACCTCCGCAGACCGGAGCATCCTTAAACCTTTCACGGTGATCAAGTCCGGATCGCCAGGTCCCGCACCGACAAGAAACACTTTTCCAGTAACACCCCGGTTATCCTTCAAGCTTTTCATTGAAAGATTTCTTGCGCCGATCTTCCTCTCCCGTCCATCGCTTCCCCTTTTTATCATTCTTCCAGTTCTGTGGAGCTTGCTTTTGACGTATTGTTCTTGTGCTCTCTTCCTGCTCTCGTAATCCGGAAACGTCTCCCGGATACCCGGCCGCAACCGTCCGATCTTCTCGATGGTCTCAGGGTATCCCGTGCCGAACTCATCTGCTATCCTGTCACGGATTATTTTCCCAGCGGTCGGGCTCAGGCCATTAGTCGAGACTGCGACTTTCAAATCGCCTTTAGAAAACACCGATCCGAGATAGAAAGTGCACAAATCGGGTTCGTCTGCAACGTTGACCGGAACATTAAGCGCGGAGGCTTCTGAATAGACCTGCTTTTGCACGGCAGGGTCATCGGTCGCTGCTATAACGACGGTATATCCCGCCGCATCGCCGTCAGTATATTTCCGCCGCTTCAGAGAGACTCCTGACGAAACGGAATGCGCCTCCATCCACGGAGTGAACGAGGGTGAAATCACAGTGACATCTGCTCCGCAATCGAGAAGGCTCCTTAGTTTTTGTTCGGCGACATTTCCTCCTCCCACGACGAGGACACGCCGTCCGTTAACTTTCAGGAATATGGGATACAATCGGTTCATCCACGACTCCTCTTGGCCGCTTGTTCGGACTCTCCGGCTACCGGAAGAGCCGACAGTGCATCCTTCTCAACGGTTACAACATCAATGTCACCTGCGATAGCAAGATCGTAACCGTAAAGGAGGTATTCACGAATCAACGGTACCAATTCCTCGTCCCGGGGGGCAATAAGTTTCAAAGGCTCAATGTCTATCCTGAATTTTTCGGTAAGATGCATCAGCGCGATGTTTTTTCCGTCCAGGTCCCTCAGGATCACTTCGGTGCGAACATTGAGGTCCTCACCTTCGTCGTCTGAGATCATCAACAACGGCCGAATCATTTGAACCGGGTTGCCGGATAGAAGCACGTTGAGGGCGTCCTCGTAATCTTCTCCTCCGGAAAAGCCATGGATCGCATCTTCGCCAGCCAGCATCAACTTAGAGATCTCGGACCAGACTGTAAGCGACAGGTTTATTGAAGGGAGTCTTTCGATCCTGTCGACAACGCCAAATTTCTGGGCCGCTTCTAACCGACGAACTGTATACGCTGACCGGAGAGGACTTAATGATGTTGCCGGCCTCATGTTGATCATGCGGCACATTCCCCTTCGCCTGACGACGCGGCAAAAGCCTTATCCTCCCCGAGATCGATGAATAGTTCCCCAGTTAGTCTTTCCGGACGCAGGTCCGCCAAATCCCTGACAACATCGCGAAATGCAACTATACCGACGCGTTCATAGAATTGCCAGAAATTCTCACTTTCGATTCTGTTTGAAAGATATCTCTTGATAATTCTCGTTACGGCCTCTGGAGCATAACGTGCGGGAATTCTCCCTAGCGTTCCTCCAAATGTGTGCCTGCCGGAGTTCATTCCACCGCCGATCGAAATCAGATACGAAGGTATTTCTCCACCCGCTATCTTCTTTGTGGCACCGTGAAATCCTATTGCGGCTACATGATGCTGACCGCATGAATTCGGGCAACCGCTTATTTTTATGCGAAGCCCATCCAGAAGGGCGTTCCAGTCGGGATGCCGCTGAAGAAGTTGAGTTAGTTCCTTTCCGAGTGCACGCGAATGAGTGATGCCGAGATTGCAGGTGTCCGCACCCGGGCATGAAGTTACATTCGCTATTTCCTGAGCGCCAGCCTGGTGAAGTCCCGCCCCTTTCAATTCGTGATAGATTGACGCGATATCGGAAGACCTGATCCATCTCAGCACGATATCCTGCTGAGCGGTGGTGCGTACCATGCCGTTGGTGAATTTATCCGCAATCCTGCCAAGCTCAAACAGCTGATCGACAGTGTAATCTCCGATAGTCGTATTCACATAGACCACGTTGTACCCGCTCTGTCTTTGAGGGAACACATTGGAATTCAACCAATGGTTAAACTCGTGATCTCCGTTCGATTGCGGAATACATGGATGATCGACCGGCAGATAGCCCTCCTCTTCCCCTATCTCCACTTCGGGGAATGTTCTTTCTGAAGCAAGTATCTTTTCTCTCTCTTGCACAACGAGCCGTTTAAACTCTTCGAAACCAAGTCTCCAAAGGACGTATTTCATCCTCGCCTTCGACCTGATCTTCCTGTTGCCGTGATCGTTGAAAACCCTGACGATAGCTTCGGTCGTTGGAATAAGCAGTCCGGCAGGGAGAAACTCTTCAAGAACGTCAGCGACACGCGGCTGAGCCCCGAGTCCCCCACCGACGAAAACTTTGAACCCGGGGACAGGTGTACCGTCGACATCTCTTACTGCTGCGACGAATCCGATATCGTGTATCCAAGGAATTATCGCGTCGCGTTCATCGGATATCCCCGAAAAAGAAATTTTGAATTTTCGCGGGAGAGCCTGGCTCAGCTCGTTCCGCAGGAAATGTTTTGCAAGGAGATGAGAATATGGAGTCACGTCGAACGCTTCGTCAGCGGAGACTCCGGCCAAAGGAGACCCGACTATGTTGCGAACGGTGTTTCCACACGCCTCACGCGTCGTCAGGCCGGCTTCATTCAAGCTCTCCATCAACTCCGGAACGCTTTCGAGTTTTACCCAGTGAAGCTGGATATCCTGTCTTGTCGTGACGTGCGCGATGCCGTCAGCGAATTGTCTTGCAATACTTGCGAGCCGCCGGACCTGCAGTGAGGTCAGAAGTCCGTAAGGAACCTTTACGCGGACCATGCTGAATCCCTGCTGATCGGGTCTCTGACCATAGATGCCCAACTGGAGCCTGAACTTTTTGAACTCCTCCTCAGAAATGTCACCGATCTTGAAGCGCGCAATCGCACTCCTCATATTTTTCGCATCTTCAGCATAAGCTTCGGATGTATCTATGCCTGCACTATAAGTGTGCGCTTCGTTCAGGTCCAACTCAATCTCCTCCTTTTGCATTCTTCCGGAAAATCATCGCGCGGTCATCGCCGGAATTCTCTATACAATGAAAAAGCCCTTCGCCGATATTCGACGAAGGGCTTTAAAAATCTGATTTGTAGGTTCTAGTTCAATTCATAGACCCGCACCTTCGCGAAACCGAGGCGATCATCATAGAACGACAACAACAGGCGCATGCTTGAACTGTCTCTGTCTTCCGTGAAGGTCTTTGGTTATTCATGACAATAGAAATTAGAAATACTTAATTATTTTGTCAAGTTTTAAGCGCGGGAATATTCTAAATTGACAAAAGTCGAGGCCCATTGACACTGTGCCGCCGGAGAGCCGCCTAATGAAGGTTCAGGGCTGAATGAATGGACCGACGATTTCAAATATCAGACCGCCATCCATCGCCGGAAGGTTTCATTCGCATTCTGATATTTGTCAGTTCCCTTCGATTCTAATCGTTTCAATCCGGAACGGCTTGATGACAAACTTGAAGCCGGTTGTCGTGGAAGGAAGTCTCCGTTCGTCGCGCTCAACGGCGTCGCACTTCCAGACCGAATCGATACGGACCAGCGGAGTAGAGACACTGACGGTATCCGTAGTACCGTTCATTTCAATGAAGCGCATTATAGTCCCGCGATTATTTTCGGCGCGTTTCCAATCGGAGAGCACGACATTGCGCGAGCTGACGGTCACGTAACTCTTCTCCGGGCTGAACACGGAACTTCGCCGCCAGTACTGCGCGTCGTTCGGGGTTACCCTGTCGACTTCGATTGGAGTCATTTCGTTCCAGCCGAACCTGCTCATCTTACCCGGCGTAAGTGCCCGGCCACTCGTCATGAGATATCGAAAAGTAAATTCTCCTCCCTGTGCGGCGACATAGTTGGTTTTCCAATAATTGTTCATGATATATGAGAATACGGTGCCTGCCCGCTTGCCGAATGTCGCCGGCCATTTTCCGCGGACGATATTGCCGAAGGTAACGAGGGAAGCATTCACGGGCACGATTTCTGCCGTGGTGCCGCCTTCAGATGCAGCCACCCAATGCTGGACGGAGAACCATTCTCTTCCTGCACCTGGGAGCAAATCACGCGAAGGATCGACATAGCCGTTCTGAGTTTCGTACCGGAACTCGGGATCGTCCGTGGAAAAAGGAAAAGCGAAGTAAGCAGCTTCCTTGGTATAAACTCTCTTTTTGTAAATGCGGTCGACAAACTCGATTTTCTTTTCCCCGTTGAAGAGGATGATCTTCGTTTCAATTTCAGGAGTGTTCTTACACGAACTTCGGAGTAAAGCGACTGTGCCGTACGGTTCACGCGTCACGGAAACCAGCCGGCCGTTCTCTGCGCGGCTAATCGCGAGTTTCACTGCGGTTTTCCCATGGCCGTCTGGTCCAGGGAACTGCAGAGGTGATTCGTTCCCGCTCGATACATACACATACTGATCGAAAAGATACGGACCCGATTGATTCACGAGCTCTTTACCGAGCTGTCTATCGAAAATACTTTTCACCGCTCCACTGCTGGAATCCAGGACTATGCGATAGTATCGGTTCTCAAGTGTGTCCGTTAACGGTTCGGCAGCACTTGAAATCGGAATTGCCTTCGTCTTCTTGAGGACGAAACACTTATATCCGAGCGGAGGTATTGGGCCGCTTTCGAAGCGGACCTTTTGTACGGTCTTCCACTTGTTCAATACCTGGAAGGGCACATCAGAGCTGTCGTGGGCGTCGTAGATGCGGCATCTCAGCGGGATGTCTGCATCTATCATTCCACTCCTGGCCCAGTTAAGCGTGTTGAATGCGACGAGCGTTTCCGCTCCCGCACCGGTCTGTTCGGCGATCGCATCTGCGCTTGTTCTTATTATGTTCATGCAGTCATTTCTCGCCTGTAGAGCAAACAAATGCTTCGCCGCCAGCTGGCCGACGGACTGCATGCTCCCCGGGTCTGAGACATCTTCGGAAGATCCCCATGTGTGTTCATCATAGAGAATGATATTTTGCCACATGTTGTTTATGAGCGAGCGGCTCAATTCTATCCTGGGGTCAATCAGAGATGTCAGAGTGGAGAGCTTTTCGGCCGAAAGTGCTCTCTGCATGGTCTCACGGTCGATCGCGGCATATTTCGCGTCCGACGCGATTCCATCTTCCCAGTACGGACCTCCATCGCCTCGAATGACGGGTATGTCGCCTCCGAATTGCCTCTTGATATAGGACATCGCTTCCGCCACGCCGGAGTACTGCAAATGCGGATATGCAAACAGGCTGTCCCATCTGCCGGCGAGCGATGCAAATCCGGGATTCATATACGAGTTTTCGTGCTGGTCGCCGAAGACTATTACGCCGTTGGATTTATACGAAGGTTTGTCGAAGAACCCCAGGAATCTCGGCAGCGCATCTTCTCCGATTTTTATGCCGGGTTTCACGCCGAATAGGCGCGCCATCTGAGCGTAGCGCTTCGTGTACCACATGAACACTTTTTTTCCGTCGGGCCCTTCCCACCAAAATGGCGTCTTCGCATCGAGTCCGCCGAGACGGAGGATCGGAGCATGACCGTTGTTGCTCGCCGCCTCGAAGTATTCAATGCCCGCGTCCGCCAGGACAGAGGCATACGACCACGAGTAAGAAGGGACATCGGTTGTGTTCGCGTAATCGAAGGGAAGATTGTGCTTCCGATCAAAACGATATGCCGGATAGAGCGAACGTATCAAAGTTTCCGTCGATGCGAATCCAGTCAGCAGGTTCGCATACTGTGCCGGTACGAACAATTTCCCTTCGGCGGCAAGCTTCAGGAATCTATTTTTTTCAGCACTGCTTCTCTCCGCGAAGAAATGCTGGACAGCCCAGAACCCATCGGGACTATAGCTGAAATCGGGATGGGACTTCACGAGACGCATGGCCTCAGCGATCACCTGGCCTTGAAGAAGCGCTACCTTGGGCCTGTAATCTGTGAAGCCGACGTCGAGGTGTACACTGGGAATCATGAAGACTTTCCATTTCCTCGCCGGCGAAAGTATCATCTCGAATTGTTTCATATTTCCGGCTGCAACAACCGAAACCAGTGCAGCCGTTCCGGGCGAAAATTCAGCGACTTCAAACGATGCTTTCTGTTCGCCGAACCCACAGGTGTCGATCATTGTCCTGTGGTAATCATGTCCATCGATTGAAATTGAGATTCGAACGCTTTTGGCTGGCCGACTCAACGACGCAAAAGCGTCGACGATCTCTGAGAGTCCGCCCCCGGCGCGCTTATAGAACACGGTCGGCTCGACGCGGACAGATACATCGCGGGGATCGAATTTATTTCGAGGGTAATTAAGAAGCTCGAGTGCATCGAAATCGAATCCTGAGTTGCTCGATGCGTTGTGAGCTGGAGGGTTGTCGAAGGCACTGAGCGTCAGCGTGTTCACTCCACGTTTAAGATAGCCGGTCGGGATCTCGATGCTGATGACGTCATCCAGAATTTTGCCGCCGGACTTTTCGGCATGCCAGCGCGGATGCTGAAAGGCTTCCCCGACATGACCGTTGACGTTCAACCTCAGTACCGATAAACGCCGCCTGGCACCCATGCCGCCGCCAAGCAGATCGATATTCGTAAATGCCGCCTTGAACTCATACGTACCGGCAGGCCGTGCGTTAAGTCTGAAGCGAATGGTCGGTGATGGGCTGTTGCGACCGGCCGGGCGGCTTTTCCCGGCGGGCAGGAAGGCGGGCCAGTCATTCCACGAGCTGCGGCCTATCGTATATATCACGTCGGTCAACGGAAGCGTATGCTCGCGCCGCGTGCGCGAACCGTGCATGGCGCGAAACTCCCGCGAAGAGTGATCGAATCTTCCAATTCTCCACAGTACTTCGGGAGAGGCGCTGCCTGACACAGGAAGCATGAAAACCGACATTCCAATCGTGTACAGCCGAATGGTGCTGCTCCGCATTTTCCTCTTTCCAATCATGTGCGTATACAATATCACATACAATTTAAGGTGATCTGCGTGACAAGCAAACACGAAGAGCAAACGAATCGTTATGAACTCCGGGATGGAACGCGGGATGCGCGAATGGCCCGGCCATACTGCGGATAGGGAGGGAAACAAAAAAAGGATGGCAGCCCCGGAAACCGCCGGGCTGCCATCCAAAATTGACCCATTGTATTGAAGCCCTACCAGGCCATCAAAGCGTATCCCATAAGCTGGTATGTCGGTACGACAGTAAGCGCGGAAAGGGCTATCGTGATGTCCCTATTTACCCAAGCGTGCTTATAACTCATGTCTGCGAGAGCCTGGCCGCAAACATAAATGACTACGCCGTTCTTCTTGAGCTCGTTTATTAGTTTAATGTTCGGATTGTCGATACCGAATTTTGCCTTGAACGCCGAGTTGTCCAGGACAATTGGGGTCGCCGGTCCGTGAATGACGGCCACGAGCTTCATCTGGTCCGGCATCGTCCCTGCCGACGCGAATACGTTTATCAGTCTCGCGATGTGGGCGAGCGCCGGATCAACCTTGGCGTTGTTCTTCGAAGCCTGAGTCACGTCGAAGAGTATTTTGTAGTTTATGGACTTATCGGGCTGGACGGCGGCGTGAGGCAGCGGGTGAACCGGGCCGTACCCCTTTATGACGGGGTATTCCCATTTAGTCTGCGCACTCGCGAGGCTCGAAAAGCTCCCGACCAGTAACGCGACGAATAACAGTTTTGTGATTCCTTTCATGATGTTCCTCCTCTTATTGATTTTTTTAGTAATTCATTTCTTCACGAAATGCGGTCTCGGTTGGGCGGTGACAAAAGCGGCCACATCGAGCGCCTGATCCGGTGTAAGGTTTGAGACTTGGTAAGGCATATTGTCGTGAACGAAAGCGGCGAAGTTCTGGAGATGTGCCATCCCCGCGCCATCATTGAACGAGTGCTTTCCCCACAATGGCGGGGCAATCTTCGTTCCCTGGCCGTCCATTCCGTGACAGGCGGTGCAGGTCTGAGTGAAGATTTTCTTCCCGGCGACCGCACTCGGCTTGTGGCGACTCTCGATGTGCTTCAGACCGAGCCAGGGAATTCTTCCGTATATCGGAATTCCCTTGGATATCCAGTGGAAGTAAGTGACTATAGCCACCATCGCCTTGCTGTCCGGCAGGAGAGCCTTGCCGTTCATGCTTCTAAGAAAGCACGCATTTGTGCGCGCGATAATGTCATCCACTTGACCGGAGCGAGATCTGTACGCGGGATACTTCGCGGCGACTCCGACGAGCGAGAGCCCGCCGTTCTTTCCGCCGGGCGAGATCCCTCCGTTGAAATGGCAGCTGGAGCACGTGACGCTATCGCCCACATACTTGCTCGCATATTTCTGCGGATCGTTCATGATGTTGTAACCGAGCATCACGGCAGCTCTGATGCTTGCGGGCGCCTCGTTCAGCGCGGGTGGATTGTACGCCACGCCGTCCACCATCTTGGCTGCTTGCGGGCTCTTCGCGAAGACTGAGTCTCCGTAGTTGGCGGCAATAAAAGCACAGACCAACAGTGCCAGGAGCCCCGCCGGCACGAGTAATTTCCTTTTCATTTTGTCCTTACCTCCTTGCTTGGAATTTTCTAGAAACCATTTAAGTGTCCGCGTTTCTACCTAAGCGGCATGAAACCGAACTTCCGATAAATCTCGGAGCTTCTCTTGGTTTTCAGGAATTTGAGAAAGTCCTTAGCGGCCTGCGGATGAGGCGCGTTTGTGAGCATCGCCGCCGAATAAGTCACGACCGTGTTTATCTTTGCAGGTATCTGGACAGCTTCGATCGGATTGCCTATCATTTTCTGGAAGAAGGCCTCCGTGTACCACACGGGACCTGCATCGGATTTCCTTTCGATGATGCGGATCGGAGTCTGCCTATGATGAATGTGGGTAAGAAAGGTGGTCCCGGCCTTGACCTTCGTGTCCATTATTTCCTTGACAAGCTTTTCACCACCGGCCTTGCGGTAAGTTGCGATGATAGTATGGGCGACCCCTTCCCATTGCGGATTCGGCATACTGACCCTCACGTCCGGCTTGCCGAGATCGTTCAATGACGAAACGTGAAGAGGATTCCCCCGATAAACCATGATGGCAAGCCGGTTCCTTGCATAAGCTACCGACTCAGTGAAGAGGTGCTTCTCTTTTGTAAGCATGGCAATCCGAGCCTCGCCGGCCGTGAATATGTCCGGCTTGACGGATATTCTCATGTTGCCTATGACAATCGCGCCCTGCGCGATCTGGTCGAGCAAAATTCCCGGCGGGAGTGTTTCGACGAAGATGCGTTTGTACCGGGGGTATTCTTCCTGGAAGGCTTTGATCAGGTCGGGTACGACCATAAACTGATTCCCCGCGAAGAAGATGACGAGCTGTGGATCGTTTATATCGCCGTGCAAATCGGGGACATCGTCGATACCGGGTACCGTGAATTGTTTCCCTTGTTGCGGAAATGCCGACCATGGTGGGTAGACCCTTTGCGCATTCGCCTTGTGAATGAAGGCGAACGACAGAAGGGTAAGTGCGAGAAACGTCGTGACGCTCAGTTTGAATCTGGATTTCATTTGTTGTTTCCTCCTCCATACGTTTTCAATACGTTATTGGGATGTGAGCAGAAAGATTTTCCTGGCGGGAAAAGGCTTAAAGTATCCGGGCGGCAGGAATTCGCCGCCGTAATCCCGTGCAAATAGTGCAGCAAATCGCGGAAGAGACCGATTTTGTTGAACCATGATGTCCAATTGATGCTGCTCCAGGTTGTTCTCGAAGCTGGCCAGGTAACCGTGGCTATCAGGCTATTTTTCGTTCCGGGCAATCTTCTCTTGGCCCGGAAGTGGTGCGGGAAGACTAAGGTGCTCAAGATTCTAAAAAATGTTTCCGGTCTTTTTGGTTCTGCTCTGTTGAATAACTCTCTGTAAGCGGATGATAGTTCCGGAACCCGGTAATTGTATCCGCTGCGATCTTAGTCGTGCTGGATAGGTTGACTTCCAGGAAGGACGGTTTGGCTCAATGCTGTCAACCACGCCGAAACCGTTCCATTTTAGCCTGCATCCGCATGAATGTCAAGGCCACAGTGGTACAGCTGCCGAACGCCGACCCTTGACTCTCCACTTGCTCCCTCAGCAACCGGAGATTAAGACGCGGACAGCGCTTCCCGTGTTGATCTGTCAATTAGGCCAGAAAGCCAGCACATCCGGTTCGATGCAGTTTGTTCAAAAAGGATTCGGCGGCTTCCGATTTTTGTCGTCACAAGATTCGCGAAACGAATGTCCTGTACCACTCATGGGTCATCCCGACGCTCCGAGAGCTTCTTTCCGATGCCGTTTTTGCTTTTAATTTTTCTTTGCGTATCCTACGGTCTGCGCAAAGAGGACATGCTGGTCCGGGCGCAGGTTAAGTCTTTTAGTCAATGCAGGCTTATTGCAGTTATGGAACCATGCTGCAAGCCCCGCCGACGCAGCGAAAAGATAGACGTTCGCCGCTATTATGCCGGTGTCGACGAAGCAATACGCTTTCTGAACCTCGGGATCATGCAGTCCCGGCTCCTGAAAACCGGAGGTTTTGACAAGCCGGTCTACGTCGGCCACGTAAACAAGATGAAGAGGAGCTTTCACCGCCAGACTAGCCTGCCCCGGATTGACTGCAATTGAACGAAGGTCCACTTGAAGAACGGATCTTAGGAGATTCTGAAAAGGGTCATAAAGAAAGACCCCTTCCCCCGTCAGTATGTAGACGTCGATCTCCTGCGAATTGCTCGCCGAGGCAGCCGTCCTTCCCGGGGTGTCGAAGGGTCCCTTTATTCGATTCACTCCGCAAGCGGCCCAAAGCAGGTTAGAAAGAGTCTGGAGAGATAATTCCCGATCTCCGATTTCACGTGTAGTCTTCCTTCTTTCTAGTGCAGCGGCAACTGAAAGGCGGCGAACAAGACCTGGCTTCGGGAGTATTACTGTCTTCTCCAGTGCCGGAGATTTGGAATCTTTTTGGAGTAACGTTGATTGTCTCCCTGGATTTTTCCTTCTTTGATTCATAACAGCCTTCTCTCTTAGATCAATTCGCAATTTCAAGGAATATCGAAGAACTCTGAGTGAAATAGACGGCAAGGCCGGACAACGGCGGGTATCGCATCATCCGTTATTCTACCGGATAGCCGACAACTGCTTGTCCCTGAACAGCGTGTTTCCCTTCACAAGCCATGATACGCCGAATGAGATCAGCGCGACCGTCTCGAAAACGAGCACCGGCCTCCACTTCGCCAGGGCCGTGTTAGAATAGAATGCGATATAGGCTACCATGCCGACAATACACGCCAGCATCAACCAGCCGGAAACTATGTATATGACGTTTCGGGTTTTCTTTTCCCTGCTGGGCGCGCCACCATGTCTGGTGAAGAGGAACATCGAGTTGAAGGCAAGCGATAAGAGAAAAGCAATCGAGAATGCAAGGTGGATATACTGCGAAACGTTATCGGGAGTAAGGAAGATGCCGACTTTGACGACGTGTCCTGAAAACTTCGATGTCGGGAACGCAATAATTCCAAGGGCGAACAGGCCACTGAGATTCGTCACGACATCATCGATCAATTCGTACCCTTTGTAAGACAGCAGAAAAAGGGCCACGCCTGACAACATGCCCACAAAGAAGTCGCGCATATTCGTGTAATAGTAGCTGCTGAGCGAGCCTTCCACGACGAAGCCTTTCTGCATAAATCCACCAGTCACAATGATTACGGGGAGCAAGATGGCGAGGACTCCGATGATCCGTCTCATCGCCAGATAGGAATAGATGAGCGATTCGCTTCTGCCGGGATGTTTCAGGATTGCCACAATTCCCACATCTTTTTGATGACATAATTTACAAAAAGTGAGCCTTCATCCGTATTCAGATCCGGAATCATGACCGCAGTAATAACCGGGAATAAAAAGTCCAAATCCGGGCGACGAATGTCATGGTGACAGGATTGAAACGCAGCCCGAAGCGTAACTCCGGCGTGTTTGGCCGATAGAATGTTAGTGATCCACGATGAGACGGCGATAGAGACGCAGCCGAAAAGTCCAACCACAAAGAGCACGAAGATTTTTCACGAAGGGATCTATTCATTTATCGCTCTTTCTTTGTGCTCTTTGCGCCATTTCTTCGTGACCTTTGTGGTTAAATAGTTTTGCAGCGGGTTTTCGGCCCGGCTTCTAGAGTGCTTTTGCGGCCCCGTGCGGAAGACTCGCATTTACTCTCGTATTGACTGATGGGAGGCCAATATTCACGTCATGACATTGTCTGAGTTTAACCTCGAGAGGCAAGCGGTACACGGACAAGGTAACACTGCAACTCCGTCAAGCCCGGCGTTTCTTCCGTATCCCTGCTGGTTGAACACCTATCTGCATGAATGTTACTAAGTGCAGAGTGCGACTTCCGACATTCCGGCCTGGACCAGAGATCACTCGCGCCTCAATATCCGAACACTTCGTTAACCAGGATCAGGCGTACATTTCTGTTGAGATGGGCCGCCTCCTTCTCGAATATCAGGAGTTTGCCAATCTCTCCCAATCCGCTTCGGCCGGAAAGTTTCATACCGGCCTCTTCGACCTTCGGCGGACAATACTCTCTGACCCGGCGGATGGCATCCTCCAATGTCGGGACGATTTTCTGAATACCCGCTATCCAGATCACGTTCTTGCTCGAGAGATAAGGTGACAGCTGACTGCCGGATCCGCTGGCAATTACAACCTCGCCAGTTTCAGCAATTGAGTTCACGCTGCCGATGGAGTAATCCGCCTGGACACTCTGCTTCCGAAGCAGCGCGCGTTTTTCCGGATCGTTCTCCGATCTTATCTCCGCGCTGATATTTCGCCACGAATGTCTCTCGGATTTGAGCTCATCGATGAAGCCAATTTCGTGAAGCGTCACCGACGCTGCCGTAACCAGAGTCGCTCCTTCAGGAACAAGATCCACAACCCTTTTCAAAGCTTCATGACTGTTTTCGACGAATTCGACCGAAATCCCTCGCGATACGAGCGAATTCATAACAATGCCGAATCGACCGTCCCTCTGAGTTTCGAGAGTACCGGCTTCAAACACCACCTTAAGGTGGTGGGAAATCGTAGGCTGCGATAGATGGTAGACCTTCTCTGCATCGCGACACGTAATCGATTTCTGCCTGATGATCTCGCGGACAATCCGTACGCGCGTCTTAGTGGAGAGCGCTTTCGCGATCTTGACTATTTGATCTTCGGTCATTTCCATGTGGAACACTCCGGCGCAAAGGACCGGCAGGCCAAAGGATTAAGATGGAAAGCGATTGGGGGATTGGGCCACTTCTCTGCCGTCGCCGACGTCCATTCCTTTTACTTGCTTACACTGATGAAAATCACCCCTGATACGCGGGCGAATACTTAGCGGCCCACATCCACGTTCCACGGAGACAAAAAACGCCCCTGGATCAGTCCCGGGGCGTAGGTAAATCGCAAGTTAGATCAGAACGACCAATTGACGATCGGGAAGACAGGAAACTCTCCTCCTGTCCGTATCATGTTGATTATTCCAATCTGAATCCCGTTCATGGTACCCGCATAATTCACGAGCCCAAGTTGAAAGCCCGTCACATGATGGCCAATGTTGACCCAGCCATATTGAAAGCCTTCGAAATTCTGCTTTGCCATATTAAGCAGGCCTGCCTGGAAACCGAGGACGTTCCCATCATCGACATTGGCTGCGCCCCACTGAACACCGGTCATTCCACCACTCCCGACGGCGTTGACGAGTCCCCAGTCGAGTCCGAGCATCGACACGTTATTTCCGTAAATCAAATTAATACGGAGGCCGGTGATCGGGGTACTTTCAGGGAAAATCTGAATCGGATTGAAGAGCGCGACGTTAATCGGCTTTGACTGCGCAAAACCGATAGATGGTAACACGAGAATCGCAGCTACAAGTACTCCGTAGGGACGAAATGATTTGCCTTTCATAAAATCCTCCTGTTTTTTGGCTCAGAAATATAATCATCCGACAAGCGTTCCACAATAAGATGGCGAACGGGCAGGCAAATCGCCTTACTCGCGCAAATTCGCTCGGTTTGTGTTTTCACATTTCTTTGCATAATATTTTCTAACCACAACAGGATATCATCATGTCAAAAATCAGAGTCGGCTGGTTCGAATACTTCATGGCGGTAGCTGAAGAGGTCGCTACACGCAGCACTTGCGACCGTAAGCATGTCGGTGCCGTAATCGTTCGCGACAAAGTCATCCTCTCGACCGGATACAACGGGAGTCTGCACGGCGCGCCTCACTGCGACGACATAGGTCACGACATGGAAAACGGCCACTGCGTCCGTACCATGCATGCCGAGGCGAACGCAGTCGCGCAGGCAGCGAAGAACGGCGTGAACATCAACAGCTCGGAGATCTACGTCACCGCCTCGCCCTGCCTGACATGCTTCAAGCTGATCGCCAACTCCGGCATCCACACAATTTATTTCAAGGAATTCTACCGCGACGACCGGATAACGAAATACGCACAGGAATCCGGAGTGAAGCTGGTTTACATGGGAGATGAAATCAAATCAGAGTAACCTGATCGCGAAGTCATGCGAGATGAGCCTCTGGTGTACAAGTGTTAGCCTTTGATTGACGGATGGCGCAACCCGCTAAGTTCTCATCTCAACCGTGTCACGTCGTCGATCAGTCAAATTACTGCAATGCACTGGCATTGTCGATAGCCGATACCGGCACAATTAGAAGCCGGCACTCGCCATAACCGACCAGACGTTGTTGTTCCAGTTGTTCCCTGCAGAGCGGAATGCTCTTCCTGTTCCGAAAGTGTATCTGACTTCGAGCCCCAGCGTTATCGGTCCTATATTGATATTAGGTCCGCCTCCGACGGCAACATTGAAATCAAACTCGCGAATATTTTCCGAAGCGTTGCTTGTAAACTCCTGTGTGCCGGAAGATGAGTAAGTCGTGGTCTTAGCTTGCGAATAGACGTTAAAGGCAAAGTCCGGGCCCGCGAATAAATCGAATCCTGCAGGCAGAATCGGCAGACTAAACAGATTCATCCTAAGCAACACCGGGACTTCGATGTAATCGAGCGTCAGCGTACTGGTTTCCGGGACATAGACTGGTACAGGCCCTATGGAATTCGGTGTGCCCGATGCTCCTTTCATGGAAAAGAGGATCTCCGGCTGGAGGGCTAGTCCGGCGACAAGATTGTAACGCGCGAATCCTCCGATTATCAGACCATCTCGCGATGAACTGTAGGGATGACCGGTAAGGCTCGCGATATTCACACCTCCTGTAATTCCAAGCTGCTGCGCCCGGGCCCCATGCACATCAATCATAACTCCAGTCAAGAAAGCCAGTATTAACCACTTTATCCGTTTCATGATCGTTCTCCTCGTTTCGTTTGTTGTCGGTCCCTATGCCTGCTACTCGTTGTCGATAGCACACGGCACGCTGTCGTTCAAGTGACAAATTCTTCCCTGGATACATAGGAAACGGTGGCGGATGCAGCGAGCTTTCTTGTCCACGTTTCGAGCCTGCACCACAGAGTGTGAATTACCACCAATTCTAAAGGCCGTCAATTACCTTTTGTCTGCCCACTTAATCCCTAATAAGCTGACACTAAAGGAGGGGAATGTCATTCTGAAAGAGCAAAGCAAATATAGAATCCATCCAGAGAGTCTGAAAACTGGATGGTTCACTTCGTTCAGCATGACAGACCGAACTTTTGGGAAAGCTTCAGCGAGCGCTTGAGTCAGCCGCATTCGCAAGTACATCAGGCGTCGTGGTCATTTCACTAGAACGAGTTTTCTCACCAGGCTGAATCCACGTTCGCCGGAGGCCGGTGTAGCTGTGAGTCTGCAGAAATACACGCCGCTTGGCAGGCTGCGGCCATCAAACACAACCGAATAGTCTCCCGGCCTCCTGAGTTCGTTGACCAAAGTCGCGACTTGTCTTCCCAAGACGTCAAATACCTTCAGCGTCACAAATCCGAAAACCGCGATTCGATATTCGATATTCGTCGTCGGATTAAACGGGTTCGGATAGTTTTGCGATAAGCCGAACGACCGGGGAGTTGACGCGGCGGCATCTTTGACGGCAGTTGCGATACTGACGTAGGCGCGAATGAGATAGGTGGCTATGGTACTATCCGAGGAGGAGACGACATACCAGCCCGCAGATTTCGGAGACGCCTCGGAGGATTTAAGGTAAGTATAACTATGATATGGGCCGCCCCTGGGCTGATTCGCTATCATCATTCCCGGAAGTCCAGAATCGTCGGGAATCACGAGAGCAACTGCGAAGGGCCGATCCGTATTGATACGGCTCGATGTCAGGTCTACGGTTGTCCAGTTTTGAAACGGAACCGGGTATGGAAGCGGCGAGGTCGTTGAAATAGATGCGGTGACCGAAGCGACAAGTTCGCCAAGGGGGGTTGGAGATTGAACGCCGGTATACCGGTAGATGCCCCCCGAAATGGACCCGGCTTTCCTGAATCCTATGCGGACTGAATCGAGTATCCCCTGCGGGAAAGCATCGAAGGTGACGCAGACGGTGTCGGACATGGACCATGAATAGTAGCCTACCGGCTCAGTGTTATCGTACTTGATCTCCGTCGCGCTCGAGCTCACTGAACCGCTCGCCTTGTAACTGAACGAAGCGAAATTAGCAGGATCCCGGTTTATCGCTACAAATGCTATGGTGGTATAGGTTGTGCCGTATCCGGGTTCCGAAAATTCGGAGCCGAAAGGTACTGCGAGGACATTCTTCGAAACAGGGCCGGTCTCTATCGCCTGGACCTGGAGGTTCGCATTGCCTGTGGTGTTAATGAAAGTGATCTTAAGGTTGCTCCCGTTCTTGAAGATGAGATAGGAAGCTGCGACATGCTCCACTGAATCGCACCCCGTTGTGTTGGGGTTATTGATCAGCTTTCCGTTGGATGCCGGGAGTGCAGGATAAGCGTAACCGTACATTCGGTTCCCGGTTGTGTCGTTGAGTTCATTGGCGATGAGCCAGTTCTTGAAAATGTCATTAAACGTGAACGGTATCCCCGCCTTCGAGAATGCGTCATTGAGTATCGAAATCTCGGATACTTGATTGCTCTGCACAACATATTTGAAAACACCTATCCCGAACCTATCCCAGAGGTAAATCGAAAACCGTTGGGCACGGGCGTAATCATTGAGGACGATAGTGTTGTCGTAACCTCTCCAGTCGAACAGATAATGATTGGTTTCATTCGAGTACAATGAGAGGTTGGAAACCGGGTAGCCGCAAATGACCTCGGCAAGTTTGGAACAGCTTTCGTTTATGAAAACAGGTGCGACCGACGTTTTGTGGTAGTTGTAATTTATCATGTGCTGGAACTCATGCGCGGCGGTCGACATGGCGGATTGTATGCCGCTTGAATGCGTGAGGTCAGTCGGGTTGGCATCGAGATAATATATCTCAGCGCTATTACTATAGCTCCCGCCTACTTCCTGTTTGGGATCGAAGAAGCCTTCCACGTATCCTCCTGTACCCGTAAAACCGTCGCGGACATTGCATATTAGTATGATAATCTTTGGATCGCCGTCCACATCCGGAGGCGCACCGAACGCGAGGGAATCGGTTTCGAAGATGCCTCTCGAAGGGTTAGCCGGGGTCATATTATCAAAATCGTTTATGATCGAGTCGACCGCTCCCTGTGTGACTCGGCTGGTCCACATAGAGTCCTCAACGAACACGTAGCAGTGCTTTCCGATCCCCCTGCATGTCGACTTGTCCTGGTAATAGGTGTGGGCCTTGAGGTCCGAGACCCACCATGAATGCGCATCGCCCACTTTGAAATTCCATGACGCGGATTCTTTTGTGTGCGGATGTCGCGTCATTTCGGGATGTGCCAACGCGTACTCTGCCGCTTCCCGGTAATGGTCATACAACAGCGGCATCGGATCGATTGGGTAAGTCTTCGCGAATTCCGGAACCGGCAGACTTTGAACGGACTGTCCGTAAGAAATCCCGAATACGGTAAGTATGGTAAAGGAAATGATAGAGAGTCTCATAAGCACACCCTTACTTGTTCAGTGAATTCAGTCTTGTGCGGCTACAGCCTTGACTATCTCTATTTCGTCAACGGGCTTCTTCTTTTCTATTCCAACGTAGAAAACTTCCACCTTTTTGCCCTGATTTGAAAGAAGCATCTGTCTCACAATGCCGCTGCATTTGATCAAATAGACTTTGCTCTCGTCGATACGGATGGCCAGGCTGGTGAAAGGCTCGTTGCCCACCATCATTACCACGCCGGTCATTTTCCGCGGCACGTCGAAGACGGTCTTCGATGACGAGCATCCCGCGACGCACAGCACAAGAAAGAGAACAGGTGTTCTCAAAATCAAGCGAATGGTATTGAAATAATCGCGGTGCACGACGCGTTGTTTGAAGATGACGATTTGCGCGCAATCTATCAAGGATAGGAGACGACGATTGTGACGACAGACAACGAGCACCTGAACGGAACCGGCGTTCCACTTTAACTTTAGTCTGCAGGCTATCATCTTCCATCAAAGGAATTTAAGAGCCTGCGAACCCTCGCTCAGGTTTCTTCCGCTTGTAGGGAAAGGTCAGGATGGGGTGAGTGGGCCATAACGCAAATCCATAAGCTCAAACGACTGACGGTTGTCGGTTCGGATTGTGTCGTTGTGTCTCTCTTCTCACATTCCCCCTCACATCCATCTCCTCTAACACCGTAACTGAGCGGTTACGTTCAAAATTCTTCCAAAGTTGAATTTTAAACCGATATTTCGTAAAGTCTCGATGAAGTAAAATCTAAACGAAAGGGGGAAATTCATGTATGCGTTCAAACCTCACTTGCTGCTTTTGCTCGGAAGCTTGGCAGTTCTAGCCACAGGTTGCTCTTCCTTCAGCGGCTTAGACTCGAGGATTGTTCCGCCGACGCTGATCGAGAAGGCACCTCTACCTCAGCCTCCGGTAGCGCTGGCGGGCAGGGATTTCTACCTTAGAATGGAGATACTTGTCGGAAAGGACGGCGCGGTCCGGCATGTTACTCTAACCAAATCCAGCGGTGACCCGGAGTGGGATGCAGTTGCTGTGGAACGAATTATGGAATGGAAATTCTCTCCTGCACTCATGGACGACAAGCCAATCCAAATGAGAATTATCCAAACGGCCAGAGTCGTCACTTCGACGCCGATAATGATGGATCTTTCGGAACTCGTTTGCATGAGTTTCGCCAAGGCTGACTCTGCGTATTCCTTCCTGAGAGAAGGAGCTTCCTTTGATTCGATTGCCTCCGTTTACAGTTGCAAAGAGGTAAGCATGTCTGTCGGGCACATAGGAGAGATCGACATCAACCGCTACCCGGAAGACGTGCAGTCGGAGCTGCATAACCTCAAGAGAGGTTCCTTCACACAGCCACTGCCGCTAGGACCATATTTCGCAATCTTCATGAAGCACTAGGTCCAAAGAAAGCCGCGCGGGAAAATCACGCGGCTTTCTCCTTTGAAACTCGAACGTCAAGTTCGTAAATTTATCTGATGATTCCCGAAGTCCGAAAGCGGGACCGCGATTCACTTTCAGATAAGGGATCCCCGGTTTCCCACGGTTTGCGCCGGGCGAAATTGGAGGGTTGGCAGAATGGCTAATGCACCGGTCTTGAAAACCGGCGCCCTCACGGGCTTGGGGGTTCGAGTCCCTCACCCTCCGCTTCATCATTGAATCTCTTACCTTATACCGCTGAGCACCCAAACAAAACTATCACTGAGGCTTGAAAGCTTTATCCATGGTGGTACATCCCTGACCTTACTTCCCCAATTTTTATAGCGATGATAGCCACGGTCCATGTCTCTGTTTCGATTTATGCCGTCGAGGGTGGTATGGGACTGGCAACTGTAGTCACCTACGCGTAAGAGACCGGCAATAATTCCCTCCTGAACTATTTTAAATCGCATACGCTGATTTTCGCACTCCTCACAGTAGTCTTCGGCGCCATTACGGGTGTCGGCATTTGGTGGACGATCTGATTGGTCTCTCCTCTGGCGGCAAAATCATTGATCCACATTTTTGTTTTCGGATGGGCCATGGAGTACGTCTTCTTCCTTTTTGGAGCAATGGAGAGATCCACGATAGTGCAGATCGCGAAGCATCGTCTCGCGTGTCCGACGTTAGGACTCACCGCAGTATCGCCGGGATTTGTCCTAGTTGCGCACTTCAGTCAAAGAAGGCTTCCTGCGCAGAGGGGTGTAATTGTCGCCGCGATATTACAGCTTCTCATCATCGCGCTTAACGCAGTCAGCAGGCAAAGAGTGCAGAACACCGAGATAATTCGGTGCGGGGACGTTTCGAAATCACCTGTGAATCTCCATTGGAGCCACATGATTTTGTATTTCGCGTTATTACTATTCGGGCTCGGAGTTGCGGCCTGGATGGTGGCAAAAATAGCAGCTATCGGAAGGAAGAACGCGGCAGCTTCTTAAAAAAACGGGCGAAAGTTATATCGCCCGCGAATTCCGTGGAGTGATCGGACGTAATCTCAATCCTTCGGTTCAGTAAAATCCTCCACAATCTTCACTAGTTCGTTTCGCCCCTGGCCGGATACGGCTGAAAACGGGAGGAAACACTGGCAGAATTTGAGGTTGGGGAGTTGAGCCTTTGCGCGCGCCATGTGGGTATTCATCTTGTTCTGAGAAAGCTTATCGGCCTTCGTCATCACGATCACATAAGGGATCTTATAAAACTCCAGCCAGCCGATCATGATCTTGTCGAGCTCCATCGGTTCGTGCCTGGCATCCAGGATCTGAACCACAAGTTTCAATTGCTTCCTATCCTGCAGATAGGTCTCGACCAGTTTTGCCCAACTCGATTTCATATGCTCTGGAGCGATCGCATAGCCGTATCCCGGCAGATCGACGAAGTACTTTTCGTCGTTGATGAGGAAGAAATTCAAAGCTCTTGTTTTTCCAGGGGTGGAGCTTGCCTGTGCCAGGCTCTTCTTGTTGCAGAGTTTGTTGATCAGCGAAGACTTGCCGACGTTTGATCTCCCGATGAAGGCTATCTCGGGCAAATCCGTATCAGGCACCTGTGAATAGTCCACAGCGCTCGTGACGAACTTAGCTGCCTCGATCTTCATAAGGTTTCATCCCCGTTTACTAATTTCACGTATGAAATTAAGAAATTTTCGTATTAATCTCAATGCACCCTATGTGCAACAGGAAAGGAAACAAAAATTCCCCTCCGAACGTGCCAATGCCGTTCGAAGGGGAATTTGTCGAAAAGGCTTTGCTTGCTGAAGGATCTTGGAGCGCTATTGAGCGGGCGGAGCGTCGGCGGCCGAAGTCTCCTTGGCGTCTTCTTTCGCCGGAGCGGCTTCCTTCTCGGCCTTGGATCCCTTGCGCCGCTTGTCAGCTTCGTCTGCAGCATTGAAATCGACGAGTTCTATAATGGCAACCTCGCCGCCATCTCCATGGCGCTGCCCTAATTTCACGACCCTGGTATAGCCGCCCGGCCGCTCCTGAACTTTAGGGGCGATTTCCGTGAAAAGTATCCGGAGTGCTTCCCCGTCCTTGATGAAGCGCGCAACATGCCTGCGTGCCGGGACGCTGTCCTTCTTCGCTTTGGTTATGAGCGGCTCGATGAAGACACGTGTCTCCTTGGCCTTAGCCAGCGTAGTGCGGACCTGTTTGTATAGAATGAGGCTGGTCGCGAGGGACTCCTTAAGAGCCTTCCGGTGCGAAGCCGTTCTTTTTAATTTTCTTCCAGAATTCAGATGTCTCATTTTCAAAAACTCCGATTACTCGTTGTCGTCTTTCAAATACTTACTGACGTCCATACCGAAATTCAGGCCCATGCTTCCGATCTTCTCAGCCAGTTCCGCCAGGGACTTGCGCCCGAAGTTTCGGAAACGCAGTAATTCCGCCTCGTCCTTGTTGACAAGCTCCGAGATCGTATGAATGTTCGCCGCTTTGAGGCAGTTATGCGCGCGGACGGACAGTTCGAGTTCATCGACGGACATCTTCAGGAGTTTCCTGACACGTGCGGCCTCCTCTTCCTGGGCGGAGCCCTCTTCTGAAGCTTCCTGGTGAATCCCAAGGTTCAGGAAAAGCTGAATGTGATCCTGGAGCATCTTGGCCGCCGTCGTTACTGCATCTTCCGGTGTTATGGAACCGTCAGTCTCGACTTCAAGAGTCAGCCTCTCGAGCGTCGTTTTCTCGCCGACTCCGGTGGGCTGTACAAAGAATCTGACATTCCTAATCGGCGAGAAGAGGGCATCTATGGAGATCAGATCCTCCGGTGCTTCTGCAAGCTTATGATCCTCAGCGGGTTCGTATCCTTTTCCGCGGGTGATTCTCAGCTCGATTTCGGTTTCCCGGGATTCGCTGAGAGTCGCGATATGATGTTCAGGATTCAGTACTTCGATCTGCGGAAATTGGCGCTGGATTTCTTCCGCGGTGAAATCCATCGGACCCTTCAACTTAAGACTTATCTTCGCAATTTTCTTGTCGATCAGTTTAATCCGAACACCTTTCAGGTTCAGCGTGAAATCGACCAGGTCTTCGGACATTCCTTTTACGGTCGAGAACTCATGAAGCGCCCCCGGTATCCTGAAGTGCGTAAACGTCCAACCGGGAATTGAGGACAGCAAGACTCTCCTGAAAGAGTTTCCCAGCGTAGTAGCATATCCACGTTCGAGCGGCTCAACGATAAAACGGCCGAACGTATTGCTATAGCTTGACTGATCCAGTACTATTGTTTCTGGCATTTGCAATTTCACAGCGCTCATTAGCTTTTCACCTCAATTAAATTTCTCTGTTACTCGTCTCGTTCATCGGTTCTCTCTGCCAGAGATACCACGGACGGGGAACGTTTGACCCCGTCGCCAAACATCACTTCGAATACAATTCAACGATAAGCTGCTCATTCACATCGGGCAACGGTATCTCCGAACGTTCCGGGACCTGCAGGAAGGTGCCGGTCAACTGCGCCTTATCGAGCTGGAGGTACGACGGTAACATCCCTTCCTTGATCCTCTTGAGTGATGAGTGGATAGAATCGAGCTGCTTGCTTGCGTCGGTCACCTTTATCACATCTCCCGGCTTCAACAGATACGAAGCGACATCTACCTGCTTGTTGTTCACGAGAAAGTGTCCGTGCAACACGAGCTGACGCGCGGACTTCCTGGAGGCCGCGAAGCCTAGTCTGTACAGGACGTTGTCCAACCTGCGTTCCAGAAGCCTGAGAAGGTTCTCACCGGTTCTTCCTTTCTGGTGGGTCGCCATCTCAAAATAATTTCTGAACTGCTGCTCGTAGACGCCGTACATCCTTTTCACCTTCTGCTTCTCGCGGAGCTGTACGCCGTACTCACTCACCTTTTGACGTCTGCGGAGACCGTGCTGTCCCGGAGCATAGTTTCTCTTCTCCAGAGGGCATTTGTCGGTATAACACTTTACTCCCTTAAGGAACAGTTTCTGTCTCTCTCTTCTGCAAAGTCTGCAACTCGCTTCTACATATCTTCCCATTTACAACTCCGAAAAAATTATTTTATACTCTTCGTCTCTTAGGAGGGCGGCAGCCGTTATGCGGGATCGGCGTGACATCGCGAATACTGGTAATCTCAAGGCCGCCGGTCTGAAGCGACCTGATAGCGGCTTCCCGGCCTGAGCCGGGCCCTTTCACGAGTACTTCTACTTTCTTCATTCCCAGACTGGCCGCTTCCTTAGCGGCAGCTTCTCCCGCCGTCTGAGCGGCGAAGGGAGTGCTCTTCCTGGAACCCTTGAATCCCATCTTGCCTGCGGACGACCATGAAACAACGTTGCCATAGATGTCGGTCAGCGCAACGACAGTGTTATTGAACGTGGCCTTGATGTGCGCGATTCCGTGCGCGTCGACCTGTGTCTTTTTCCGCTTTTTTCCTGCTACCTTAGACAAATCAAAAACCTCCTATCATTTACTTCTTGGCCGCGACTTTCTTCTTTCCTGCCACTGTGCGTCTCTTGCCCTTGCGCGTCCGGGAGTTAGTCCGTGTGCGCTGGCCCCTCACAGGGAGGCTCTTGCGATGACGAAGGCCGCGGTAGCTTCCTATGTCCATAAGTCTCTTGATATTCATCTGGGTTTCGCTCCTCAGCGCGCCCTCGACCTTGTATTCGGTCGTGATCACCTGCCGAATCTTTGAAACTTCTTCATCGCTCAGCTCGCCGACGTGCTTGGCAGGATCAACGCCCGCTTTCTCAAGTATATCGTGCGCCGACGTACGGCCGATTCCAAATATATAAGTCAGGCCGATTTCGGCTCGCTTGTTTTTCGGCAGGTCTACTCCTGAAATTCTAGCCAACTTCTTTCTCCTTTATTATCCCTGGCGCTGCTTGTGCTTCGGATTTTTCTTGCAAATCACTCTGACAACGCCTTTGCGCTTGATGATTTTGCAGTTGTCGCAAAGCTTTCTCACCGATGCTCTGACTTTCATTTTCTTAATTCCTTACTTGTAACGATATACGATTCTGCCTTTGCTTAGGTCGTACGGCGAAAGCTCAACCGTCACCTTGTCGCCGACAAGAATCTTGATAAAGTTCATTCTCATTTTGCCTGAGATATGCGCGAGTATCTCGTGACCGTTGTCCAGTTTCACACGAAATGTCGCGTTAGGCAGCGTGTCGCTGATTGTACCGTCGACTTTAATCTGTCCTTGTTTCGCCATCCTTAAGGATCCTTTAGATTGGAAGCAGTAAGTATTTCAGGTTTTCCATCTGTGATCACGACAGTATTTTCAAAATGAGCAGACGGTCTTCCATCAGACGTGTAGACTGTCCAACCGTCACGTGCCGTATATACTCTATATGTTCCCGCGTTTACCATCGGCTCAATGGCCAGCGTCATACCGGGCCTCAACAGCGGTCCTTTGCCCTTCTTCCCGTAATTCGGGACGGGTGGATCTTCGTGAAGCTTCGTTCCGATGCCGTGACCGACGAGATCGCGCACAACTGAAAAGCCGTTCGCCTCGACGTAATCCTGAACAGCCTGAGAAATATCCTCTACGTGATTGCCTGCAACGGCGTTCTCGATGCCAAGTTCCAATGCTTTCTCGGTCACTTCCATCAGCTTCCTTTTCTCTTCGCCGATATTACCGACCGCAAAGGTCCTGGCAGCGTCGCCGTAGTAGCCGTTCTTGATCGCTCCAACGTCGACGGAGAGTAACTGTCCTTCTTCTATTTTCCTCGGCCCGGGTATCCCGTGGACAACCTGGTCGTCGATGGAAAGACAAATTGTCGCCGGAAAAAGGTTCCGCTTATCGAAGCCGTAACCTTTGAACGCGGGTTTTGCATTTTGTGAAAGAACGTAATCTTCCGAGATACGATCAAGCTCTTCGGTGGTGACTCCCGGTTTCACGTATTTGCCTACAGTCTCCAGTATCCCGGCCACCACTCTTCCCACCTCGCGCATCATATCTATTTCGCGTGTGGTCTTAACGGTAATCATTCAGACTCAAGAATACCGACGGCTTTTGAGCTTTCCAGTCTTCATGAAGCCGTCATAATGGTGCATCACAAGTTGAGATTCGATCTGGTGAACGGTCTCGAGCCCTACGCCGACGATGATCAGAAGGCTCGTGCCCCCAAAGAACTGCGCAAAGCTTTCGCTGACTCCGAACCTCGTCATGAACGCAGGGAGTATGGCGACGATCGCGAGAAAGATTGAACCCGGCAACGTCACCTTTGTCAAAATATTGTCGATAAAATCCGCCGTGTGCTGACCCGGTCTGATTCCAGGGACGAAACCGCCCTGCTTCTTCATATTGTCGGCAACGTCCGTTGGATTAAATGCAATCGCCGTGTAAAAATACGTGAAGAAGATTATCATCAAAGCGTATATAAACGAGTATGTAAACGATGTAAAGGAGAAATACCCTGCAATACTCTGCATGAACTCATTATTCGGGAAGAACGTCAAAATCGTTTGGGGCACGAACATTATAGATTGTGCGAAGATGATCGGCATAACACCTGCCGTATTCACGCGGATCGGTATATACTGTGTAACACCGCCGTAAACTTTTCTTCCTACGACTCTCTTTGCGTACTGGACGGGGACTTTTCTTGTACCTTCGGTCACGAATACGATTGCAGCGATGATAACGACCATCAGTGCGACCACCACTATTTCAGAGATGAAGCTTCTCGCGCCCGAGCTGACAAGCTGGTACTCATCGAGAACGGCGTTCGGAAATCGTGCAATGATGTTGACGGTGATTATCAGTGAGATGCCGTTTCCAATACCTTTATCGGTTATCTGCTCGCCCAGCCACATCATAAAGATAGTGCCCGATGTCAGGAATATGATCGTCGAAAGCGTGAAGCCGAGACCGCGAACTACATCCGGGATGACAGGAAGCCCGCCCGGCGTCGTCATGCTCTCAAGCCTGACGCTTACGCCCCATGCTTGAAGAGCGGAGATCAGAACCGTACCATATCGCGACAGTTGTCTGATCTTCTTCTGGCCTTCTTCACCTTCGCGCTGAAGCTTCTGAAAGTACGGGACCACCGCGCCCAGCAGTTGAATTACGATTTCCGCGCTGATGTAGGGCATGATTCCCAAAGCAAAGATTGCCGCATTGGAGAAGGCGCCGCCGGCAAACAAATCGTAAAGCCCGAAAAGCGTGTTCTGCGATTGGGTCCTCATAACGTCCGCGAGAAGAGACGCATCCACCCCCGGCAGAGTGATGTGCGCTCCAAGCCGTACAATGGCGAGTATCCCCGCAGTATAGAGTATCCGTTTTCGCAGATCCTCTACCTTGAAGACGTTTCTTAAGCTCTCAGTTAGTCTGGACATATCTTAGGACTCGAGTGTTTTGGCCCCACTGATGGCGGGGATCGTTTCAACTTTACCGCCTGCTGCTGCGATTTTTTCGGAAGCTGATTTGCTGAACGCGTTTGCTGACACCTGGAGCTTCACGGTCAGGTTTCCATCACCGAGTATCTTGACCGGCACCGTCTTCTTGGCAACAGCACCGAGCCTATAAAGCACCGCCGGAGTAACGAGGCCATCTGCAAGCTTGCCGGCTTCGGCGAGTTTGCCGAGTGTTGAGACATTCACAATCTGGTACTCGACCCTAAACGGGCTTTTGAAACCGAATTTCGGAATGCGCCTGTTGAGCGGCATTTGACCGCCCTCAAACCATGGCCTGATCTGATCACCGGAGCGTGAACGCTGCCCCTTGTGACCTTTGCCCGCCGTCTTACCGTGCCCCGAACCGACACCGCGACCGATGCGCTTAACTTTCTTCCTAGCTCCAGGGGCGGGTTTCAAATTTCCGAGAATATTCATCTAAGTTCTCCTAAACCTCTTCGACGGTGACTAAGTGTTGAACCTTCGCAATCATACCTCTTATCTGAGGAGTATCGGCCTTGACAACTGACTTCCGTATGCGGCCCAGTCCGAGCGCTTTAATCGTACGCTTCTGCCTTTCGGGGCGTTCAATCACGCTGCGGATCTGAGTTATCTTTAGTTTTTTCCCGTCACTCATTGAGTCACCTTTGCCGTTTCTGGCGTCGTACCGTCGACAGACTGCTCGCCAGCTTCCACAGTAAACAAATCCCGAGTCCTCATACCGCGCTTTTGAGCAATCATATGAGCATCCGAGAGATTCAGCAGGGCACGCATCGTTGCTTTGACGACATTGTGCGGGTTTGACGATCCCATGGACTTAGTCAGGACGTCCTGCACTCCGGCCGACTCGAGCACCGCTCGGACGCCCCCGCCGGCAATGACTCCGGTACCCGGTGTGGCAGGTTTCAACAAGACCTTCGCTGCGCCGAATTTTCCGACAACCGGATGAGGGACCGTCCCTCTAAGCACAGCGACGTGAACGACGTTCTTCTTCGCATCATCCACACCCTTGCTTATGGCATCGTTCACTTCGTTCGCCTTACCGAGGCCGACGCCTACGCTTCCCTTGCTGTCACCCACGACAACGATCGCGTTGAAGCTGAACCGACGTCCGCCTTTGACCACTTTGGCGACTCGATTTATGTGAACCACCTTTTCCTTCAGCTCGGTTTGATCCGGCTTAACTCTCTCTGCGTTCTTAAGGTCTTTTAATTTCATCTGTATAATGCCTTTTTAAAATTTCAGTCCGCCTTCGCGTGCGCCGTCGGCGAAAGCCTTCAGGCGGCCGTGATAGACATGCCCGCCCCGGTCGAACACTACTTGCTGAATATTCTTCTCGAGAGCTTTCTTTGCGAGAGCCATGCCAACCACTTTACTCACGCTCGTCTTGCCCTTCACCGATTTTAGCTCGTCGGCGACCTCTTTGTTGAGGCTGGATACCTGCAGGATTGTTTTACCCTGGCTGTCGTCAACTATAGTACCGTAAATATGCTTCAGGCTCCTGAATACTACCAGGCGCGGGCGGTCCGCAGTTCCACGAATCTTCTTCTTCAGACTGCGCTTCGCTCTTTCCCCACGCACTTTCTTAATTTCAAGACGTCCCATTTAAACAAACCTCAAAGTTTTATTTTCCTGCTGCCGCGGCTTTACCAGCTTTGCGACGGATGAATTCGTTCTCATACTTCACACCCTTGCCCTTATACGGCTCCGGCGGGCGGAATCCTCTCAGCTTCGCGGCGACCTGTCCAACAAGCTGCCGGTCCGGTCCCGAGATTACGATGTTCGTAGGTGTGGGAGTCTCTATCTTCACTCCCTGCGGAGGCCGGAACAGAATTGGGTGAGAGAATCCGAGAATAAGTTGAATATTAGATCCTTTCATGTCGGCGCGATAGCCGACGCCCACAATTTCGAGCTTCTTCTCGAATCCGCTAACGACTCCGCTAACCATGTTGTTCAGCAGCGCTCTCCATAATCCGTGTATCGCGTTGAACGAGTTTCCACGGACGCTGACGATAGCCTCTTCGCCTTTTACTTCAACGGTAACCGCCTCGTGAAGCTTCGCCGATAACTCGCCTTTCGGTCCCTTAACCTTCAGGCTCCCATCCGCGACCTGGACAGTCACTCCCTTCGGGATTCGAACGGGCTTTTTCCCAATACGTGACACTTTAGAAACTCCTTGTCATTACCAAATGTAACAGATTATTTCTCCGCCAACCTTCAAGCGACGGGCATCCTTATCGGTCATTACACCCTTGTTGGTCGATACGATCGCTACTCCAAGCCCGTTCAATACACGAGGCATCTCGGTTGCGCCGGCATAAACCCGGCGACCCGGTACGGAAACGCGTTTCAAACCGGTCAGGACCGGCCGACCATTATAATACCTGAGATAGATCCTGATGGTGCCCTGAGTATCAGTGCTAAGCTCGCTGTACTTGTCTATATAATGTTGCTCATACAGGATCTTTGCAATGGCTTTCTTCAGATTACTTGCAGGCACATCCACTCTTCTCTGGCGTGCGATTGCCGCATTTCTCAATCGTGTGAGGAAATCAGCAATGGGGTCAGTCATAGACATCGACTTCCACTCCTAAATTAAATTACCAACTTGCTTTTTTGATTCCGGGTATCAACCCGTCTAAAGCCAACTTTCTGAAGCAAATACGGCAAACGCCAAATTTGCGATAATATGCCCGCGGTCGTCCGCATATCGTGCACCTGTTATGCTTCCTGACCTTGAACTTCGGCTCCCTTTGAGCCTTGACGATCATTGCAGTTCGAGCCACTCAAATACTCCTTTCAAAATTACGCCGCTTGGCCGAAGGCCCCTTCGGACGCTTCGCGTTTCCTGAAAGGCATTCCGAAGCCTTTCAACAACTCATACGCTTCTTCGTCAGTCTTCGCAGTCGTCACGAAGGTGATGTCCATCCCGAAAATTCTCTCGATCTTGTCCACATCGATTTCCGGGAAGATAATCTGCTCCTTAAGACCGAGTGTATAATTTCCGCGGCCGTCGAACGACTTGTCGGGTACGCCCCTGAAGTCGCGGACACGAGGGATCGCAAGATTGATCAGCCGATCCATGAACTCGAACATCTTGTTCTTCCTGAGCGTGACTTTGCATCCTATCGCGATGTTCTCGCGCAGCTTGAAGTTCGATATAGCTTTCTTCGACTTCCTGATGGCGGGCTTCTGACCCGATATCACGGTGAGCTCGCGGACCACTGTCTCCAGAATCTTCTGATCCTGTGTCGCTTCGCCTACGCCGCAGTTGATGGAAATCTTTTCGAGCTTGGGCACCTGCATCACGTTCTTGTATCCGAACCTTTTCATCAGGGCCGGAATAATATCCTTCTTGTAGGTTTCCGAGAGGCGCGCCGTCACCTTTTCTTCTACAGCCGGCCCCGTCCGTGCGGACTCTTGTTTCGAACCCTTCGCCTTTGACTGTTGCGCTGCCTTGGGCTTCTTTTCTTTTCCAACCTGGGGTGCAGGATTTTCGTTTTTCTCTTTTGCCATATCTCAGACCCTATTAAAACATCTCTTTACAGTTTTTACACACGCGCATTTTCTGCTTTCGATCGCCCGTCGTGGACGCCACTGTTGCATGACCCAATCTACTCGCATTGTTGCACTTCGGGCAAATAACCATAACGTTAGAAGCATGGATGGATTGTTCCCGCTCCATGATTCCTCCGGCAGGCATTTGACTAGTCGGCTTCGTGTGGCGTTTCCTTATGTTGACGCCTTCAACCAATAATCTTTGCTTTTCCCTGATCACCCTCAGCACCTTTCCCGACTTTCCCCGGGAGTTGCCGCTGACGACCAGCACCATATCGTTTTTACGAACGTTCATTCCATAAACCTCTTCTAAAGGACTTCGGGAGCGAGTGAGACAATCTTCATAAACTGCTTATCGCGCAGCTCGCGGGCAACCGGGCCGAAGATGCGCGTACCGCGCGGTTCGCCTTGCTGGTTAAGCAACACCGCAGCATTCTCATCGAACCTGATGAAGGTGCCGTCCGGCCGCTTGTATTCTTTCTTCGTGCGAACCACAACGGCTTTGGACACATCGCCTTTCTTAACTTCGGCCCCTGGGATCGCCTGCTTAACGGAGACAACGATCAAATCTCCGAGCCCCGCATAACGCCTGTCGTGTCCGCCGAGCACTCTTATACAACGGACTTTCTTCGCGCCAGAATTGTCGGCAACGACGAGATTTGTTTCTTCCTGGATCAATTTCTAAGCCTCCGTTACTTCGCTTTTTCGACAATTTCTACAAGGCGCCAGCGTTTGCTCTTTGAAAGCGGCCGTGTCTCCATGATCTTCACGATGTCACCGATTCGAGCCTCGTTCTTCTCGTCATGCGCCGTGAGCTTTGTAGTTTTCCTGAAGTACTTCTTGTAAATCGGATGCGGAACCCGTCGCTCAATGCTTACGACAATTGACTTCTGCATCTTGTTGCTCACGACTTTGCCTATCCTGACTTTTCTTAGGCTTCTCTTTTCGGCTGAGCTTTCCATCAAGCGACCTCACTCTTCTCTGAACTGCCTGCGTCGTTTTTTTTCGCTGCGATCGCGCGCTCGCGGAGTATTGTCCGCATCCTCGCGGTTTCTTTCCTCAAGAACCTGATTTGAACCGGGTTCTTCACCTCGCCGCCGACAGCTTTTTGAAACTTCATTTTGTCCAGCGCTTCCAGGTTGTCCTTGATACGCTGCATAATTTCTTTCTCCGACATCGGGCGGAGCTCATGGGGCTTTATCATTTCCTAACCCTCGTAATCCAAACTTACTACAAACTTTGTTTTTATCGGAAGCTTGTGGGCGGCGAGTCTCAGCGCTTCCTGTGCCAACGATTCGCTCACGCCGCCGATCTCAAACATCACACGGCCCGGTTTCACTACCGCGACCCAGAACTCCGGCATGCCTTTTCCTTTTCCCATTCTCGTCTCAGCCGGTTTTTTCGTCACGGGTTTGTCAGGGAAAATCCGGATCCAAATTCTTCCATCACGCTTCATCTGCCTGGTGAGCGCGACACGGGCCGCTTCGATTTGGCGGGCAGTAATCCAGCCTGGCTCGAGGGCCTTAAGTCCGAAATCACCGAAAGCGATCGTGCTCCCACGTTGCGCCTTTCCGCGCATCCTTCCGCGTTGTGTCTTCCTGTATTTGACTCTCTTCGGCATTAACATTTTAAAATCTCCTTAGGGGTTATCGCGGAAGCGGTCCGTAAACTTCGCCGCGGCAAATCCAGACTTTCACTCCGATCAATCCATAGATAGTTCTCGCAGCAACGCTGGCATAGTCAATATCGGCACGAAGCGTGTGTAGCGGAACCCGACCTTCGCGATATTGTTCGGTTCGGGCTATCTCGGCCCCGCCGAGTCTGCCGGCGCACATCACGCGAATTCCTTCGGCACCCATCCGCGACGCGGATGTGATCGCATTCTTCATCGCGCGGCGGAAGTTTATTCTTCCCTCAAGCTGGCTCGCGATGTTTTCGGCAACGAGGTACGCATCAAGTTCGGGACGCTTTATTTCAAACGTCTTTATCTTTACGGCTTCCCGGCCAGTAAGCTTCTTCAACTCAGCCTCCAGCTGATTCACATCTTTTCCGCTCTTGCCGATGACGATACCCGGACGACTCGTGTGAATTGAGACGGTCATCTGGCTTCCTTTGCGCTCGATAACCAGGCGCGAGACTCCGGCCTTACTGAGGCGGTTCCTCAGATAATTCCTGACCTTCTCATCTTCCGTCAATAACTTCGAATATCCCTTACGCTCAAACCAAGTCGAATCCCAATCACGGGTCACTCCGAGTCTGAAGCCGATAGGATTAGTCTTTTGTCCCAAAAGTTCCTCCACAATAGCTGCCGGTCGACAGCTGGCAGCTCATAAATGGTTTCATTCCTTTGTTGCCACAACAACCGTAATGTGATTACTTCTTTTCCTGATTCGATACGCACGTCCCTGGGGCGCGGGCAACACTCTCTTCGCCATCGGACCGCCATCGACAAATATCTCTTTCACAAACAAACTCTCTTCGTCAACCTTGCCGACATCTTCACGGTTCATGATATTGGCAACTGCCGAACGAACGGCCTTCTCTGCATCCTTGGCGGCATGCTTCGGTGAGAAGTGCAATATCGACAACGCCTGGCCGACACTCTTTCCACGGATCAAATCGACAACCAGCCTCATCTTCCTCGGTGACGACCCGATATATCTGGCTACTGCTTTAGACTCCATTTCCTTAGACTCCTTTAATCGGCCTTTGCGGTCTTTTCCGACTTCACACCCGGATGAGCCCTGAAGGTACGAGTCGCGGCAAACTCGCCTAACCTGTGCCCTACCATCGCTTCGATGATATACACCGGAATGAACTTGTTCCCGTTGTGAACCGCGAAGGTATGACCCACAAAATCCGGGACGATCATACTGGCTCGCGACCAGGTTTTGATTACCTTTTTCTGGTTCTTCTTGTTAAGATCCTCGACTCTTTTCATGAGCTTCGGATCAACGAATATACCTTTTTTTACAGAACGCGCCATGTCATTCCAACCGTTACTTTCTACGTTTCACGATATACTTATTGGACTGTTTGTTTCTTTTGCGGGTCTTACGTCCCTTCGTCTTCCAGCCCCATGGGGACACAGGATGGGGATTGCCCTGAGGCGACTTTCCTTCACCGCCGCCGTGCGGATGGTCAACCGGGTTCATGACGACGCCTCTGGACTGCGGCCTGACACCGAGCCAGCGGAGCCTGCCCGCTTTTCCCCAGCTGATGTTTTCGTATTCGGCGTTTCCGACCGTGCCTATCGTCGCCTTGCAATCCGTCCGGACCATCCTCATCTCACCGGACGGAAGTCTTAGCGTCGCAAAATTTCCCTCTTTCGCTACAAGCTGGGCAGAGTTCCCGGCGCTTCGTGCTATCTGTGCGCCCTTGCCCGGTTTTATCTCTACGTTATGCACCGTCGTCCCGACAGGTATGTTCTTAAGAACCATCGCATTACCGGGCTTGATCTCGGCCTGATCTCCGGTCTGCACCATATCGCCCGCTTTCAATCCGTCCGGAGCAATGATGTATCTTTTCTCTCCGTCAGCATAGAAAAGGAGTGCAATACGAGCGTTACGATTCGGATCGTATTCAATCGAGGCAACCTTCGCATCTATTCCGGCTTTTTCACGCTTGAAATCGATAATGCGGTAAAATTTCTTGTGAGCTCCGCCGCGGTGACGTGATGTAATCCTTCCCTGGTTATTCCTTCCACCAGAGCTCTTCAGTGGAGAGACCAAAGCTTTCTCCGGTTTCGTCTTCGTAACCTCTTTGAAGTCGGAGATCGAATAGAACCGGGTTGCCGGTGTATTTGGTTTAAGTTTCTTCAAGCCCATCTTAAAATCCTTTGCCGTTCATTTCGTGTTTGCTCGTATACGGCATGTCGCATATAAACCATCTGATTACGCGGCACCGAGCAAGTCAATTACGTATCCTTCCATCAGCGTCACGATGGCTTTCTTGCGCTCGGCTCGCCTTCCTTCGAAGCGACCGCGCCGGGTCATGGTGCCGATAAGTTTCCCTTTCACCACGACTGTGCGAACGCTTTTCACTTTCACCGTGAAACGCTTCTCAATTTCTTTGGCGATTTCAATCTTGTTGGAACTACCGCTAACCTCAAACACATACTGCCTTTGTTCCTGCAGCTTCGTATTCTTTTCAGTCAGCAAGGGTCTAATTAAAACCGAACTCATTTCGTCTCCCCGGCCAATTTTTCCTGTAGAGCGGTCAGAGCGCTCTTCTGGAACAGTACCACATCGTTATTTAAGATCTCGTAAACCGAGGCACCGACCGCGTTGTTTACAAAAACCTTCGGCATATTTCTAGATGCGAGAAACACGTTCTTGTCATTTTTCGGGAGAAGAACGAGGACCTTCTTCTCGTTGAGGCCGAGAGATTTCAGTATCTCCGCGACGCGTTTCGTCTTTGATTCGTCGAGCGTGAAATCCTCAACAACGACGAGGCTGCTGTCTTTTGCTTTATAAGAAAGCGCCGACTTCTTGGCAAGTGTCTTGACCTTGTCGTTAACTTTTTTGACGTACGCGTGGGGTTTGGGTCCGAAGATCGTGCCGCCACCTACCCATACGGGGTTCCTGATCGATCCGCTGCGAGCTCTGCCGGTATGTTTCTGTTTCCAGGGTTTCTTACCACCGCCGCTGACTTCAGCGCGCGTTTTGGTCTTGTGCGTACCCTGACGCTGGCTTGCCATATGAGCGGTCACAGCCTCATAGATCGCCTGGTCATTTGGCTGGATCTCGAAGACCGAGGGGGACAACTCGATCACCTCACCGGTCTTGGTTCCATCGATTTTCAAAACTTCTAACTGCATCTTGGCAACCTTCCTTACTTCCAGATTTCCAGGTAACCGTTCGTCGGCCCGGGGACTGATCCTTCCACCAATATCAGATTCGAATCGGGAATCAAACGGACAACCTTGAGATTCTTCATCGTGGAGCGCTTTCCTCCCATCCTTCCCGCCATCCGCAGACCTTTGAATGTTCGCGAGGGATACGATGAGCTGCCCACCGATCCGGGAGCGCGCAACCTGTCACTCTGGCCATGAGTGACGGCACCTCCGCCGAAGTGATGACGCTTTACGACTCCTTGGAAACCCTTCCCTTTCGAAGTCCCGCTTACGGAAATACGATCCCCTACCGCGAACAGCTTATCGACGTTAATCACATCACCAAGCTTGTACGATGATACTTCAAAGCCGTCGAACTCGCAGAGTATTTTCGCCGGCTTCACTCCGGCTTTCGCGAAATGTCCCTTCATCGGCTTCGTGACGATACGTTCAGGTTTCTCGCCGAATCCAAGCTGAAGCGCCTCGTAGCCATCGCGATCCTTCGTTTTGATCGCGGTGACAGGACAGGGACCCGCTTCGATGACGGTTACGGAGATGGAGTTCCCTTTATCGTCAAAGACGTTAGTCATGCCGAGTTTTTTGCCAAGCAGACCGCTCATGATACGATTCTCAATTTTAAATTCTCAATACTTAATTTCTTCGGGCCCGATAAATCAGGCCGGTTAAAGCGCACTAAACATCGGATGCAACACCCGGTACTTAGTGCCGGTATTCAAAGATCAGACTTTCATCTCTACGTCAACGCCCGCCGGAAGATCAAGCTTGGTCAAAGAATCGACCGACTTCGACGATGCATTGTAAATATAGATCAAGCGCTTGTGCTGCCTGAGCTCGAATTGCTCACGGCTCCGCTTGTCCACATGCGGAGAACGAAGTACAGTATAGATTGTCTTCTTTGTCGGCAGCGGGATCGGACCGGAAACAACCGCTCCGGTTGACTTGATCGTCCTGACGATCTTCTCAGCCGATTTATCAATCAGAGCATGATCATAGGATTTCAGCTTTATCCTGATAGTCTGACCAGCCACAACTTACCTCGATTCTAAAGTTTTGTCAGCGTTCAAAGTAGTCACTCGATAATCTTCGTCACAACGCCTGCGCCGACCGTATGGCCACCTTCGCGGATAGCGAAGCGAAGACCTTCTTCCATGGCTATCGGAGTAATAAGTTCGATTTTCAGGTTATCGACGTTATCTCCCGGCATGACCATTTCAGTTCCTTCGGGGAATTCCGTGACGGAGCCGGTAACGTCGGTCGTTCGGAAGTAGAACTGCGGGCGGTATCCCTTGAAGAACGGGGTGTGGCGACCGCCTTCCTCCTTGCTTAACACGTAGACCTGGGCGATGAACTTCGTGTGCGGGGTGATCGAACCTGGTTTAGCAAGAACCATTCCACGTTCAAGTTCAGTCTTCTCAACGCCGCGGAGAAGAGCGCCGATGTTATCCCCAGCCATTCCTTCATCAAGTTCCTTCCTGAACATTTCCAGGCCGGTGACAACAGCTTTCTTGTGAGCGCCTAATCCGATGATTTCGACTTCCTCGCCGACTTTCACCTTTCCGCGCTCGACACGCCCCGTGCCCACGGTACCGCGACCGGTTATCGTGAAGACGTCTTCAATCGGCATAATGAACGGCTTGTCGACATCACGCTGCGGGAGCGGAATGTAGCTGTCGACTGCATCCATCAGCTCATATATACACTTGAAACGGGGGTCATCAGGCGTAGCATTAGGATCGTTACCTGCCTCCATAGCCTGGAGGGCGCTGCCCTTGACGATGGGTATCTCGTCGCCTGGGAAGTTGTATTTCTTCAGCAGGTCGCGGACTTCGACTTCGACGAGCTCGAGAAGCTCCGGATCGTCGACCATGTCCACCTTATTCATAAAGACCACGATTTTCGGAACGCCGACCTGATAGGCCAGAAGAATGTGCTCACGAGTCTGAGGCATCGGACCGTCGTTGGCCGCGACAACCAGGATGGCGCCGTCCATCTGGGCAGCACCGGTGATCATGTTCTTGATGTAATCGGCGTGACCGGGGCAGTCGACGTGAGCATAGTGCCTGGTGGCAGTCTGATACTCAACGTGCGCAGTTGCAATGGTTATACCGCGGGCTTTTTCTTCGGGTGCATTATCGATACTGTCAAAACTCCTTGCGGAAGCCCAACCTTTTTTCGCTAGGGCGAGTGTGATTGCCGACGTCAGCGTCGTCTTACCATGATCGATGTGCCCGATCGTGCCTACATTGATATGCGGCTTACTGCGGTCAAATTTCTCCTTTGCCATCTAAATTCTCCTTATAATTTTTTCAAACTAATGATCCCAACACGTCGGAAGCTCAGATGGACCGATGCCGTCAGGCAAACGCGAACGGGAAGTGAGCTTCCGATCACGCGGCCACTGACTCCTTGCCGCGCACTTTTTCTATGACCTGGTCCGCAATGCTACGCGGCATTTCGTCATAGTGAGAGAACTGCATGGTGAAAATTGCGCGTCCCTGCGTCATGGAGCGAAGCGATGTGGCATAACCGAACATTTCGGAAAGAGGGACCATCGCTCTCACGACCTGTGCATCCCTTCTCGAACCGATGCCTTCGATTCGGCCGCGCCGGGAGTTAAGATCGCCCATGACATCTCCGAGGTACTCCTCGGGTGTCACGACTTCTACATCCATCATCGGCTCGAGCAGCACCGGGTCCGCCTTCTTTGCGCCATCTTTGAATCCCATGCTGCCAGCGATCTTGAACGCCATTTCACTCGAGTCGACGTCGTGGTAGGAACCGTCAAACAGCTTCACCTTGACATCCACAACCGGGTACCCGGCGAGCACTCCGCTTTGAAGTGCCTCTTCGATACCTTCCGACACTGCAGGTATATACTCCTTCGGAATGACGCCTCCGACGATAGCGTTTGTAAACTCGTAACCCTTCCCTTTTTCGTTGGGTTCAATTTCAAGCCAGACGTGACCATATTGACCGCGTCCGCCCGATTGTCTGATAAACTTTCCTTCAGTCGTGACCTTCTTCTTGATGGTCTCTTTATAAGCCACCTGAGGCCGACCGACATTTGCCTCGACCTTGAATTCTCTCTTTAGCCTATCGACGATGATCTCCAGATGAAGCTCGCCCATTCCGCTTATGATAGTCTGCCCAGTCTCTTCATTGGTAGACATGCGGAATGTCGGATCTTCCTCGGTCAGCTTCACGAGTGAGTCGCCGAGCTTCTCTTGATCGGCCTTCGTCTTGGGCTCGATGGCCACCTGGATCACCGGCTCAGGGAATTCCATCTTTTCGAGAATTATCGGAGCCGACTCGTCGCAAAGAGTGTCGCCGGTCTTGGTGAACTTCAGGCCGACGGCGGCAACAATGTCACCTGTGTAAGCGGTGTCGATGTCTTCGCGGTGGTTTGCATGCATTCTGAGCACGCGCCCGATGCGCTCTTTCCTCCCGGTAATGGAATTATAAACATAAGAACCACCGGAGAGAGTGCCGCTGTATACTCTGAAGAACGTCAGTTTGCCTACATAGGGATCTGTCATAATCTTGAATGCCAGAGCGGAGAACTTCTCTTCGTCCACAGGCTTTCGCTCGATCTGGTTGCCGTTCAAATCGTGCCCATGAGTGCTGCCGACATCGACAGGAGACGGGAGAAAATCGACGACACAATCGAGGAGGCGCTGGACGCCCTTGTTCTTGAAAGCCGTACCGCAGGCTACCGGGACAATCTTCAGCTCGATAGTCGCCTTCCTGATTGTCGAGATAATTTCCTGCTCGGAGATTTCCTTTCCATCCAGATATTTAACGAGCAGGGTATCGTCAACATCCGAAACCGCTTCGAGAAGCTTCGTCCTGTATTCCTGAGCAATCTTCTGAAGGTCGTGCGGGATATCGTACTCCTCCCACGTCGTACCGAGATTAGTCTCGCTGTACATAACAGCTTTCATCTTGATCAGGTCGACGATCCCGGCAAATAAATCTCCCTCGCCGATCGGAAGCTGGATCGGAACCGCGTTCGCCTTCAACCTGTCGTGCATCATCTGAAGGACGTTAAGGAAATCCGCACCGACGCGGTCCATCTTGTTCACAAACGCTATTCGCGGGACACCATACTTGTCCGCCTGACGCCATACCGTTTCCGACTGGGGCTCGACGCCGCCGACTGCACAAAACAGTGCAATCGCTCCATCGAGTACGCGAAGCGAGCGCTCGACTTCGATCGTGAAGTCGACATGCCCGGGAGTATCTATGATATTTACCCTGTGGTCTCTCCAGAAGCAGGTCGTCGCCGCGGAGGTAATCGTAATACCCCGCTCTTTCTCCTGCTCCATGAAGTCCATAGTTGCCGCACCGTCATGGACTTCGCCAATACGATGCGTCTTACCCGTATAGAAAAGGATCCTCTCAGTCGTCGTAGTCTTGCCGGCATCGATATGCGCCATGATACCTATATTGCGCGTTCTTGCTAGCGGATACTCTCTAGCCATCTTTTATCTATAACCTTCCAATCTTCATTACCATCTATAGTGGGCAAAGGCCTTGTTCGCCTCAGCCATCTTGTGCGTATCTTCACGCTTCTTAATAGCATTACCTTCACCGTTTGCGGCTGCGATAATCTCAGCTGCAAGCTTGAGTGACATAGACTTATCCTTACGCTCTCTCGCGTACCTGATCAGCCAGCGCATTCCGAGAGCGAGGCTTCTCTCAGGCCGGACTTCACTCGGCACCTGGTAAGTAGCGCCGCCGACTCTACGGGGACGAACCTCAATAATCGGCTGAACATTATTGAGAGCTTTCCTAAAAACGTCGAGCGGATTCTGCTTCGTCCGCTGCTCAACGATATCGAACGCATCGTAGAGAATCTTGCGTGCGCGATGCTTTTTCCCGGATTCCATGACATTATTGACAAATTTCGCCAGGAATACATCATTGTACTTAGGGTCAGGTGTGACCTGACGCCGGTCAGAGCGCTTTTTCCTCATGTCAAACTCTTTTAGTTAAAATTAAGCTGAAGCTTTAGGCTTCTTGGCACCGTACTTCGACCTGCCCTGCTTCCTATCTGTCACGCCGGCAGTATCGAGGGTGCCTCTTATGATGTGATAACGCACGCCAGGAAGATCTTTAACACGGCCGCCTCTAATCAAGACGATAGAGTGCTCCTGCAGGTTATGCCCTTCGCCAGGGATATAGGCCGTGACTTCAATTCCATGAACCAGCCTAACGCGCGCTACTTTTCGGAGAGCCGAATTCGGCTTCTTAGGTGTGGTGGTGTAGACGCGGGTGCAAACTCCCCGCTTTTGCGGGTTTCCCTGAAGCGCGGGGGACTTTCCTTTGAGAAAAATCTTTTTCCTCCCCTGCCTTATCAGTTGATTAATTGTTGGCAATGTGTTCCTCCAAAATACTTACCTTCATCATAGAGATAAAAATATAAGTACCGCGGCCTAAACAAGCAAGAAATACAGACGCGAAAAAGGGGAGAAATTTCTTTCTCCCCCGAAATATTTCTTCGTCGCTCAGGAAGCCACCTTCTGCTCGGAAACCGTCTCAGCCGCTTCAGCTTCCTTGTCCAGCATCTCTTCCTCGGTAAGGATAAGGTCGCGGAACTTCTTCAGACCGGTACCGGCAGGTATGAGCTGACCGATGATCACGTTCTCTTTAAGACCGATAAGACCGTCGAGTTTTCCTTCCACGGAGGCGTCAGTAAGAACCTTCGTCGTCTCCTGGAAAGATGCCGCTGAAATGAAGCTGTCGGTCGAGAGTGCTGCCGAGGTTATTCCAAGGAGCACATCTTCGGCGGTAGCCGCCATGGCATCACGGAACTCAATGGGCTTCTTTTTAGACCTGCGAAGATCGCGATTCTTCGCCATTACAACCGCACGTTCCACAAGCTGGCCGATCCTGTACTTAGAATCGCCCTTCCCTGTGACCGCGACCTTTTTGCTTATCGAGGCGTTCTCTTCCCTTATCCTGTGGACGTCTACAATGTCTCCTTCCAGGAAAGGTGTATCTCCGGAGTCGACAACGCGAACTCTCTGGAACATTTGTCTGACGATAACCTCAATGTGTTTATCGTTGATCGTAACGTTCTGCTGGCGATAGACTTCCTGGATTTCATCGAGGAGATATTTCTGCACGTCGGCAGGGCCCTTGATCCTGAGTATGTCGTGAGGATCGATCGGTCCGTCGGTCAGACGTTCGCCTGCGATGACGAAGTCGTTCTCCTGAACCAGTATATGCTGACGAAGCGAAACCTTGTAAGTCTTCTTGTCCTTTCCGTCAGCACTGGTGACGAAGACCTCCTTCGTACCTCTGGATTGTCCGCCGAAGCCGATGTTGCCGTCGATTTCGCTGACCGTAGCCGGATCCTGCGGGGCGCGCGCTTCGAAAAGCTCCTGCACCCTCGGAAGACCTGTCGTCACGTCGCGGACGCGGGAAAGTTCCTTCGGTTTCTTTGCGAGAGTCTCGCCTGACTGGACTTCTTCGCCGTCTTCGACCACGATGTGTGCACCGACCGGAAGATTGTATGTCCGCTTGGTCTTTGAATTATGGGCAATCTCAAGCGAAGAAGTCAAATTCTTATCGACACTCTCGATGACAACTTTCTCAACCTGGCCGGTTTGTTCGTCGGTCTGCTCTCGGTAGGTGATATCCTTCTTGAGGTCGACCCATCGGACTTTGCCTGAAAACTCTGTGAGGATCAGCGTGTTGTAAGGATCCCATTGATAGACAAGGTCTCCCTTTTTCACACTGGCCCCTTCGTCGAGGAGAAGATGCGCACCCTGTGGGACATCCATCTTCTTGATCGCCCTGTTGTCGTTATCGAGTATCTGGATGACGCCGTGCCTTCCGAGAAGTACTTTTTCCGCGCGGGCGGTGGTCCTGCTTGTGTAATCCACGAGCGGGTGCATGTTTTCAAATTTCAGCTTGCCGTCGCTCGGTGCAATAACATTTGACTCCTGAGATTCGACGCTGGCCGTACCGCCGGTATGGAACGTCCGCAATGTAAGCTGCGTACCAGGTTCGCCTATGCTCTGAGCCGCAATAATACCGACCGCGTCGCCGATCTCCACCATCTTCCCTGTGGCCAGGTTCCTGCCGTAGCACTTCGCACAAACACCGCGGGGCGCTTCGCATGTGAGGACGGACCTAATATCCACGCTATCGATCGCGGTGTTCGCTATCTTCTCCGCTAAATCTTCAGTGATTTCCTCGCCACCTCTTACGATCACTTCGTTTGAAAGAGGATCGATCACATCGTACAGCGCCACGCGGCCCAGGATACGTTCGACCAGAGTCTCCTGCACGCGTTCGCCATCTTTGATTGCGCTGACGGAGATACCGCGAATCGTTCCGCAGTCGTCGCTCGCAATGACCACATCCTGAGACACGTCAACAAGTCTTCTTGTGAGATAACCCGCGTCGGCTGTCTTCAGAGCTGTATCCGCCAATCCTTTTCTGGCTCCGTGAGTAGAGATGAAGTATTCGAGGATCGAAAGCCCCTCGCGGAAATTCGCGATGATCGGGTTTTCGATAAGATCACCGACTTGTCCGGTAAGAGACTTCTGCGGTTTGGCCATAAGTCCGCGCATTGCCGCAAGCTGTTTTACCTGGTCTTTTGAACCGCGAGCGCCCGAGTCCAACATCATCCAGATGGAGTTGAATCCATCCTTCGATGCGGAAAGCGTCTTGTATGCTGCGTCGCTTACGAGGTTCGTCGCTCTCTGCCAGACGTCGATGATCTTGTTGTACCGTTCGCCAGCTGTGATGAAACCGCCTTCGTAGCTGGCCTCAATTTCTTTCACTTCCCGATCAGAAATATCGATGAACTTCTTCTTCACATCCGGGATAATAACATCGTTTACATTTATCGATAGGCCTGCGGCAGTTGCGTTCTCGAAACCCAAATCTTTGAGGTCATCCAGGAAGTGGGCGGTCTTCAGGGGACCGGCCTTCTTGTAGGATTCCGCTATGATCGAGATCAACTTGCTCTTTGTCAGGACCTCGTTGATATAGCCAAGCTCTTCAGGTACGATCTCGTTGAAGAGCACTCTCCCCGGTGTGGTCTCAATGAATTCACCGTTGATTTTATATTTGATGACATCGTGAGGAGAAAGCCTCTTCATTTCTAAGGTCATCCTGATCTCGTCGACATCGGCATAGTGCTTTACAGCCTCTCCGTTGCTCTTCCTAACCTTGGTGAGATAATACAGTCCGAGGACCATGTCCTGCGTCGGATGGACTATAGGTTTTCCGTGGGCAGGCGATAGAAGATTATGGCTGGAAAGCATGAGTATCCGGGCTTCCAGCTGAGCTTCGTAGGAAAGCGGGACGTGAACGGCCATCTGGTCGCCATCGAAGTCGGCGTTGAAAGCGGTGCAAACCAGCGGATGAAGCCGGATAGCCTTGGCATCGACCAGAACCGGCTGGAATGCTTGGATACCTAGCCTGTGAAGTGTCGGGGCACGGTTAAGCATAACCGGGTTGCCTTCGACAATCGATGGAAGGACTTCCCAGACTTCCTTCACTTTTCTATCGACTAACCTGCGTGCAGTCTTAGCGGTCTTCGCCTCGCCGCGCTCGAGGAGCTTACGGATGATCATCGGCTTGAAAAGTTCAACTGCCATGTCTTTCGGAAGTCCGCACTGGTGCAGTTTCAGCTCGGGGCCAACCACGATGACCGACCTGCCGCTGTAGTCGACTCTCTTGCCCAGCAGGTTCTGGCGGAAGCGTCCCTGCTTACCTTTCAGAACATCGGAGAGCGATTTCAAGGCGCGTTGGGAATCGGAGTTTACCGCGCTGATCCTTCTGCTGTTGTCGAGCAAGGCGTCTACCGCTTCCTGTAGCATCCGCTTCTCATTCCGCAGAATCACTTCAGGCGCCTTGATGTCTATAAGTCTCTTCAGGCGGTTATTTCTGATAATGACCCGGCGATAGAGGTCATTCAGATCGCTCGTCGCAAATCGTCCGCCCTCTAGCGGGACTAACGGTCGAAGCTCCGGCGGTATCACCGGAATCACTTCAAGTACCATCCATTCGGGTTTATTAATAAATTCATCGCCCTCGCGCGTACGGAACGCTTCGGCCACTTTAAGCCTTTTCAGAAGGTCGATTCTCTTCTGCTCGGATCTCTCCGTCCGCGCACCTGTGCGCAGCGTTTCGCTCAGAACGTCGACATCGACTCTCTTCAGCATATCCTTTATGGCTTCTCCCCCGATCTTCACGATAACCTTTCGGCCGTCTGAATCGTCAAGCTCGTTATTGTGGGGATACTTCTCCTGCAGATCGTAATACTCTTCTTCTGTGAGAAGCTGCTTCTCTTTCAAGTCTGTTGCTGCACCGGGCTGGACGACCACGTACGATTCATAATAGACTATTTTCTCGAGTTCCTTGGTCGACATGCCGAGAAGATTTCCGATCTTGCTTGGCAACGAACGAAGATACCAGATATGTACAACAGGAGTGGCCAGTGTGATATGGCCCATCCGCTCGCGGCGCACGCTCTTCTGAGTAACTTCCACGCCGCATCGATCGCAGACAATCCCTTTGTATCTTATCTTCTTGTATTTGCCGCAGTGGCACTCCCAGTCTCTAACCGGTCCGAATATTTTTTCGCAAAACAGGCCGTCCTTTTCTGGACGGTACGAGCGATAATTGATCGTTTCCGGCTTGGTAACCTCACCGTGTGAGCGATCGATTATCGAATCGGGAGATGCAAGGCTGATACGAATAGCCGTAACGACCTTGCGGGTCTGTTGCAGATCACGGCGAAAATCCATGCTAGGCATTAACGAAACCTCCAATTTTTATGACAATCCCGGTCCGCGATCGGCGGACCGGGTTCACAAAGTCCTTACTTTCTATCATCACTTCTCGCGAATTCACCATCATGCAATACCTTGACTTCGAGGCCGAGTCCTTGGAGTTCGCGAACTAAGACGCTGAACGCTTCGGGGATCCCGGGTTCAGGCGTATTATCGCCCTTAACTAGGGACTCAAACAGCTTCGACCTTCCAGGTACGTCATCGCTCTTCACTGTCAGCATTTCTTGAAGAACGTGAGATGCGCCGTAAGCCTCGAGTGCCCATACTTCCATCTCACCGAACCGCTGTCCGCCGAACTGAGCTTTCCCTCCAAGAGGCTGTTGCGTAATCAGCGAGTATTGTCCGGTGGAACGGGCATGAATCTTATCCTCAACAAGGTGATCGAGCTTCATCATGTACATATATCCGACAGTCACCTCGTTTGCGAATTCCTCGCCGCTTCTTCCGTCGAAGAGAACCGTCTTCGAACTATCTCCGAGTCCCGCCTTGCGAAGCTCGTCGGATACTTCTTCCCACGTCGCACCGTCGAAAATCGGAGACGCGTATTTTACACCGAGCTTCTTGGCCGCCCACCCGAGAGCGGTTTCATAAAGCTGTCCGATGTTCATACGGGAGGGCACACCGAGCGGGTTCAGTACCATCTCGACTGGAGTTCCATCCGGCATGAATGGCATGTCTTCTTTAGGGACCACGATGGAGACGACACCCTTATTACCGTGTCTGCCCGCCATCTTATCTCCTACCTGCAGCTTCCGCTTGGATGCAACATACACTTTCGCAAGCTGAACGATTCCGGGAGGGAGTTCGTCGCCCGTGATTGCCTTGTTGCGTTCACGCCTCGCTTCCTCTTCCAAATCGAGTATCCTGGTATGGTAATTCCGATATATCTGTTCAATGAGCCTGTTCTTTCGGGCGTTCTCGACCCAGGACTCGCCGAAATCCAGTCTCTCGAGATCTTCGATCTTCTGGAAAGTCTCTTTCTTGAGCGACGTTCCACTCCTGATGACCACCGACCCGTCCTTCGCGCGAATTCCGGTTGAAACTTCTTCTTCCAGAAGCCCCGCGAGCTTGTCTATGAGCTTCCCTTGCACCTCGCTCTTGGCGGTCTTAAGCCACTTTTCGATCTCTTCGAGTCTCTTTTTTTCTTCCTTCTTCGACTCGGCGTCTTTCTTTTTTCTCGAAAACAATTTCGTATCGATGACGACCCCCCGCATTCCAGGAGGCGCCTTGAGCGAAGCATCCTTAACATCGCCGGCCTTATCGCCGAAGATTGCGCGCAGGAGTTTCTCCTCCGGCGTGACGTCAGTCTCGCCCTTCGGCGTAATCTTTCCGACAAGGATGTCGTTCTCGACGACTTCGGCACCAACCCTGATCATACCATTGTCGTCCAGGTCTTTTGTCATTTCCTCCGAGACGTTTGGTATATCACGAGTCAATTCCTCCTCGCCTCGCTTGGTATCTCTTACACTGGTCTCAAGCGATTGAATATGGATCGAAGTGAATGCGTCGTGAGCAACGAGATCCTCACTGACGATGACGGCATCTTCAAAGTTGTATCCATGCCACGGCATGAATGCGACCAGGACATTTCTGCCGAGAGCGAGCTCACCGTTTTCAGTCGAGCATCCGTCTGCAAGGACGTCCCCTTTCTTAAACCGCTGCCCGACTTTTACAAGAGGTTCCTGATTAACGGTCGTATCCTGGTTCGTCCTGAAGAACTTCCTGAGTTTATACTCGGCAGTCCTCAGGTCTGCAAAACTCGAAATAACTTCGTCGGATTTTTCGTTGATATCGTACTTCACAACGATATGGCTGCCGTCGACCTCCTGGACCACACCGTCATGTTCAGCTACGACGAGCGTTCTTGAATCGACCGCAACTTTACGCTCCATTCCTGTGCCGACGACGGGGGCTTCGCTGGCAATAAGCGGAACGGCCTGGCGTTGCATGTTCGCACCCATAAGGGCACGGTTAGCATCGTCATGTTCGAGGAACGGAATCAATGCAGCGGCCGGGCTGACTATCTGGTTCGTAGCAATATCCAGGAAGTGTATTTCAGTCGGCTTTTCGAGAATGAAGTCGCCGTGATATCTCGACCTAACGCGCTCGCTTATGATCTTACCCTTCTCGTCGACCTCAGTGTTGGCCTGGCCGATCTTGTATTCGTCTTCCTGTGCCGCACTTAGGAAGACTATTTCGTCGGTTACGATTCCGTTAACGACCTTGAAATACGGCGTCTCGATAAATCCGAAGTCGTTAACTCTCGCGTGAACGGCGAGCGAAGAAATAAGACCGATGTTCGGGCCCTCCGGCGTTTCGATCGGGCAGAGACGACCGTAGTGCGTGTAATGAACGTCGCGAACTTCGAAGCCCGCACGTTCCCTCGTGAGTCCGCCGGGTCCAAGGGCACTCATCCTGCGTTTGTGCGTCATCTCAGCCAGCGGATTTGTCTGGTCCATGAATTGAGACAGCTGACTGGTCCCGAAAAACGAATTCAGTACGGTAGTTATCACACGCGCGTTGACAAGTCCTTGCGGTGTAAAATTCTCCTCGTCGTGAATGTTCATCCGCTCTTTTACGTTCCTGACCATCCTTGTCAACGCCAAATTGAATTGCGACTCAAGCTGCTCGCCCACCGTCTTCACGCGCCTGTTACCGAGATGATCGATATCGTCGATCTGGCCCTCGTCACGTCGAAGCTTCAAGATGTAATCGATAATTGCGACAATGTCCTCTTTTGTCAGGACCGTCACGGTTGTCGGTATTTCGAGCGTGAGCTTCGCGTTCATCCTGTAGCGACCGACATTGCCGAGGTCGTATCTCTTTTCGCTGAAGAACATCTTTTCAAGAAGTCCACGGGCAGTCTCGGTATCCTGTGCTTCAATCGATCTGAGCTCTTCGTAAATCTTTTTCAGTGCGCCCTCGCTCGAACTCGTTGAGTCGGCCCGTATCGTGTGAAGAAGAATCGGGTCATCACCCTTGCGCGTAGTCTTGAGCAGACGAAGCTTTTTAACGTTGGCATTCTTTATCAGCTCCACGCTTTCTTCCGTGAGCTTAAGCTCCTCGAGCGACATATCAGATGTGTCGATGACAATTTCACCTGTCTTGGTGTCAACCACATCACCCACGAGCCTTCTGCCGATGAGCTCTTCCGGCTCCAGCTTGGCGACGTTCACTTCCTCTACCTGCTGGAAGAGGTCGAGTATATCCTCGTTCTTTTCGTACCCGAGCGCGCGAAGGAGAGTCGTCGCGTAAAATTTCTTCTTGCGGTCTATGTAAACCCAGAGGACATTGTTTATGTCCGTGGTAAACTCCAGCCACGCTCCTCTCATCGGGATGACGCGCGAACTCCAGATCCTGGCCCCGTTCGGGTGCTCCGTCTCAACAAAAAACACGCCCGGCGATCTGTGCAGCTGACTGACAACCACGCGTTCCGCTCCGTTGATTATGAAAGTCGCACGGTCGGTCATATACGGAATCGATCCGAGATAGACCTCCTGCTCTTTCGCCTCCATGAATCCTTCCTTGTTCGGGTCGAAATCCTTGCTGGCAAGACGCAGCTTAGCCTTCAGCGTGACCGAGTAAGTCAACCCTTTCTCAATGCACTCATCCACTCCATAGCGCGGCTTCTCAATGCTGTACTCGACAAAGTCCAGCGCAAAGTGTTCCTTATTATCATATACCGGAAAATTAACCTGGAACACTGCCTGAAGTCCCATCGCCTTTCTGCGTTTCGCCATAAGGCCTTCCTGAAGGAATCTCTTGTAAGATTCGATCTGGACGTCGAGCAAATCGGGATAGTCGATCTTCTGAGGGATCTTTGCGAAATTGACGCGCGCTTGATCCTGCCCATTTGAATTGACGTTCTTCAACGTAATCACACTCCTTTAGATGTTTTTCGAAGAGAGAATTGCATAGCAGGCACATCCCTTATAAAGACACGTAATCCGTCCCGGTCTTTTCCGGGACGGATTACAGAATTGGCTATTTTCACTACTTTTGAAAACGTTCAATTGCCTGCTAAAGTTCTTTTACTTCAGCTCGACAGTTGCTCCGGCCTCTTCCAATTCCTTCTTCAGCTTCTCGGCATCTGCCTTCGACAGAGCTTCCTTGACAACCTTCGGTGCACCGTCGACAAGGTCCTTGGCTTCCTTCAAGCCGAGACCCGTAGCCGCGCGGACAACCTTAATGACGTTGATCTTCTGTGCCCCAGCGGCGACTAGGTTGACGTCGAATTCAGTCTTTTCTTCGGCTGCTGGAGCCGCACCCGCTACTCCGCCGGCGACACCGCCGGCAACGACGACTGGCGCCGCAGCGGTTACCCCGAACTTATCCTCAAGCGCCTTCTTCAGCTCCGATGCTTCCAAGAGCGTGAGCTTACTTATTTTATCCACCAATTCCTGAACTACTTCTGACATTTCTTATATCTCCTTTTGAAAATCATTTTAAAGTTCTAAGCCGGGAGCTTTTTCTCCAGGGCATCAATCACTGATACCAAGTCCCGCATTACTGCCGAAACTGAACCGGCAATACCCGAAATGGGTGCCGAGATGCTCCCGAGTATCGCTCCGATCATCTCTGGCTTCGTCGGCATCGCCGCAAATTCATTCAGCCTTTCTCCGGCAAATACCCGCTCATCTATGATGAACCCTTTTGTAGCAGGCTTTTTGCTTTTTTCGAAAAACTTCTTCAGGACTCTCGCGGGTGCAACGGGATCATCCGATCCGAACGCGACACCTGTCGGGCCGACGAGGTAGTCGAAGGCTTCTTCACCGGACGAAACCGATTTCATAGCCTTCTTAATCAGGGTGTTCTTCACAACCCGATATTTAACACCCATCTTACGGAATTCACGTCGCAGTTCACTGCTTTCCGCGACCGTCATCCCTGCAAAGTCCGTGAAGAAAAGGCTGGACGAATTGGAAATCAGTTCCGTCACATCAGCGACCACCTGTTCCTTTTCATTCCTTTTCATCTTTTCCTCAGATATTTAACGTGTGTCCGTTCCGGAGGTAGGACTCCGGAATGGCTTAGAAGCATTTTATATGCGCCGTTGCAACTTGCCATCCTGCCGATTTTTTTTCGGCCAGACTGGCAGCCGCCCCTGCACATACGTGCGTAAACTCAGTGTATTGCCGAAGCAAGCGTCTTATCTATCCTCACCGACGGCCCCATCGTGGTCGAGACCGCGATGTTCTTTATGTACTGGCCCTTGGACGAAGCAGGTTTCAGACGATTCACCGCTGATATGAACGAATTCAGATTGTCAACAAGCTTCTGTTTGTCGAACGATGCCTTCCCGATCACCGAATGGACATTACCGGCTTTATCGACCCTGAATTCAATCTTGCCGGCCTTGATTTCGGTGATGGCCTTTGCGACGTCCAGGGTCACAGTGCCGCTCTTCGGATTGGGCATGAGGCCCTTCGGTCCGAGGACTTTTCCGAGTCTTCCGACATCCGCCATAGAATCCGGAGTAGCAACGATGATGTCGATATCCGACCACCCCTCTTGTAGCTGCTTCAAATAGTCCTCGAACCCAACATGATCGGCTCCGGCCTGTTTAGCTTCTTCCTGCTTCTGGGCCTGCTTTGTGATAACCAGGACACGTACCGACTTCCCAATGCCATGCGGCAAAGAGACAGTGCCCCTAATTGCCTGATCAGCGTGGCGAGGATCGACACCTAACCTTATCGCGATGTCTACGGTCTCGTCGAACTTTGCCTTCGCGGTCGATTTTATCTTTTCTACAGCTTCCTCGACAGTGTAGTCTTTGGCGCTGTCGACCAGCTTTCTGACTTCTTTGATTCGCTTGCTTTCTTTCATCTTCTCAAACTCTTCCTTTTTAGCCTTCGACCACAATACCCATGCTGCGGGCAGTTCCCGCTATCATGCTTGCTGCGGCATCGATGTCAGACGCATTCAGGTCAGGCATCTTCATCTCGGCGATTTTTCTGACCTGCTCTGCGGTGACCTTAGCCACCTTTACGCGATTCGGTTCTCCGGATCCTTTTTCGATCTTCGCTTCCTTGATCAGTAGAACAGCCGCCGGGGGTGTCTTTGTGATGAAGGTGAACGATTTATCGGAATAGACCGTGATCACGACGGGAATCACAAGCCCCTGTTTATCCTGTGTGCGAGCGTTGAATTGCTTGCAAAACTCCATGATGTTTACACCCTTCTGACCGAGGGCGGGACCGACCGGCGGCGCGGGAGTAGCCTGACCAGCCGGTATTTGCAACTTCACAAAACCTACGACTTTCTTAGCCATTGTTCACCTAGGTTATCTTTCTAGTTCAACTTCAGTAAAACTCAACTCGACGGGGGTCGGACGACCGAATATCGTCACCGTCACTTTCAGCTTCATGCGATCCTCGTTCACCTCCGACACCTCGCCTTTGAATGTCGAGAATGGACCGCTTATAACCTTCACTTTATCGCCAGACTTGAACGGCACCTCCGTGACCTGGCGCTCTTCACGTTCATCAATTCTCCCTTTCATTCTCACCACCTCATCCGGGCGGAGAGAACTCGGGTCGCCTTTCGGACCAACGAAGCTAATAATCGAAGGAACGCCGAGTATGAAACCCTTTACGCGTTCATCCATCTCAGCTTCGATCATCACATAACCGGGCATGAAGTTCCGCGTTTTCACTTTCTTCTTACCACTCTCGCTTATCGTCGGGACTTTTTCGGTTGGAATGACAATTTCGCCGAACTTTTCCCGGAGATCAGACTCCTTCAACTGACTGTCCAGATAAGCGACCGCCTTATTTTCCTGCCCCGAATATGTACGAACAACATACCACCGCTTCGTGGAAACCTTTGCCGGCTCAACGCTTTCTTTTTTTTCGACCGACTCTTCACTCATAATATATACCTTAAAGCAACGTTAACTATCGTATCTACGGCGTAAATGAAAACAGACATAATCAGCGTAGCAACCAGGACAACCGACGTAAAGTCCTTCAGTTCATCCTTTGTCGGCCACGTCACCTTCTTCATTTCTTTAACCACGTCGTCAAAGAAACCGATGATTTTCTCTCTCATATCATTTCCTCTATTCTGCGCGCCTGTGCGCTGAAATGCCGGTCATGCCAATCGAGGCATGACAAGCAGTGAGTTCGAAGCTCAAGCACGTCAGGAGGGACTCGAACCCCCAACCTGCGGTTTTGGAGACCGCTGCTCTGCCAATTGAGCTACTGACGTATCTTAGTTTCACAGTTTTCGACTTCAGAACGGAGTTGTGAATCCGGGATTCAAAACTCTTACTTTGTTTCCTTGTGCGACGTATGCTTAGCGCAAAACCGGCAATACTTCTTATACTCGACCCTGCCCGATTGTTTGCGCTTATTCTTTGTGGTCGTGTAATTCCGGTGCTTACAGACCGTGCATTCGAGCGTAATAATGTCTCTCATAAATTTTCCTATGGTTAAGCACCATTGACGGTATACCGAGAATGATGCGAGCTCACGACGGGACTCGAACCCGTGACCTACGCCTTACCAAGGCGTTGCTCTACCAGCTGAGCTACGTGAGCAGATACAGCGTTAAAAAGAGATTCGGCGAGCCGGCAACTCACGTATTAAGCCGCGTCTACTACGCAGACCGACAAACAACACAATTTCGCGCCACCGAGGAACCTCGGCCAAGCGAAACTAGACTGGCAGACCGGCAACGCGTCCGAGAACTTCTCCGACGCGAAGATGCCCATTCGAGAGCGGGAGACGGGACTCGAACCCGCGACCAACAGCTTGGAAGGCTGTGACTCTACCAACTGAGTTACTCCCGCAGTAAATATTTACAAAAAGAGCGAAGACATTCGCGATAACGCGACGAATCCCGCCTCGCGGGATGACTCTACCGACCGAGTTACTCCCGCGTTGTATATCCACCTTTGCAGGCATGATTTTCTCGATAAGGTCCTTCGTCCTCCAAGAACACACGCTTACACGCGACAACAATCTTACGCTCCGCCCGGGTAGCAAGGAAGGAGCCTGTGGGCGGCGGGGGATTCGAACCCTCTAAGGCGTAAGCCAACGGATTTACAGTCCGCCCCGGCTCTCCAACTCCGGCGTCCGCCCAAATGAAAGCGCGCGCACCATCCCGCTTACCGAGATTCAGCACCCGGCAAATCGGAAACTCGGTATGCAGGCCTGTAACCGAGCTGGCGAAGGGATTTGAACCCCCGACCTGCTGATTACAAGTCAGCTGCTCTACCAACTGAGCTACGCCAGCATTCTTCATTTTGAGCTAATAAATTTAAGAAAAAAAGGGAGAAAGTCAAGGTCAAAAACAGGCCTCAAAAGATACGGATAATCAACGACTTACTCCACTTTTTCCCTCCTATCAGGAGGAGTCAAAATGAATGGCGCGTATTTTGCAAACCAAGTCAATACCGCATCCGCCTCTCGTTTTTTCAGAAGATCACGAAATGCCAGCAGACACAACCACGGGTGTCAACTAAACGAACCCCGCGATTCGATGGCGCAATTCGAACTAGGAGATTCCTCGTCGTGCCACAACAGCTAGAGTCTTAGTGCAACCTTTCGTAGCTGTAGAGTCGAGTTTCCAAAAAGTTTATCTATTTGGCCCCTCGGTATTAAATTTCAACATGATCCCCGCTGAACGCTTACAGAAAGCACTCGAAAAGTTTTTCGGTTTGAATAAATTCAGACCGGGCCAGCTTGAGGTAGTAACTTCAGTTATCAACGGGTTCGACACGCTGGCGGTCATGCCCACAGGCGGCGGAAAGTCAATTTGTTACCAACTACCGGGAGTCCTTTCCGACGGGCTCACGATTGTCATCACCCCCCTCGTAAGCCTGATGAAAGACCAGGTCGCCCAGGTAAATAGATTCGGAAGGATTGCGACACAGCTCGACAGCTCACTCGACCTCGATGAGATTAGATCCAGGTTACAGCTCGTAAGGACCGGCGGCGTGAAGTTACTGTATGTAGCACCGGAACGCCTAGAGAGCAGAAGGTTCATCGAGTCAATATCCAAAACAAGAGTCTCGCACATTGCCGTCGATGAAGCGCACTGTATAAGTCAGTGGGGGCACGATTTCCGTCCACATTACACGCGGATATCGGAGTTCGCCGGAGCCGTAGGAAATCCTGTGATCCTCGCCTTAACGGCAACGGCTACACCGGACGTCCAGGACGATATCATCGCGCAACTGAAGATGCGCTCGCCGCGTGTGTACATCCGTGGAATTCGCAGGGACAATCTTTCCTTCCAGGTTCTCGTGGAAAAAGCAAAGACCACTTCCGTGTTGAATTACGTATCGGCAAACAAGGGATCAGGAATTATCTACGCAGCAACACGAAAGAGCGTTGACGAGATCCACGACCTGCTCGTAACAAAAGGGATCAAAGCTTTGCACTACCATGCTGGCCTGACTGAAAGAGAGCGGACTAGTTCACAGGCTGAATTCATCTCCTCGAACCGTGTCATGGTCGCAACAAACGCATTCGGCATGGGGATAAACAAGCCGGATGTGAGATATGTTATTCATTACGAAATACCAGGCACGTTGGAAGCTTACTACCAGGAGGCAGGACGAGCCGGTCGCGACGGGAAGCTGGCCGAGTGCCTGTTGCTTTTCAACAAAAAAGATCTCGCAGTTCAAGAATTTTTTATTAACACACTTTATCCCTCTCGCGAAGATTTCATCAGAGTTTACACGGCAATCTTCGACAAACTTGCGATCGCTGTCGGCTCAATACCTGAAGAGTATCTCACAATATCCACGCAGGAGATTTCCCTACTGACAAAACTAAATCCGAGAATAATCGATTCGGTTTTCCGGATTTTGTCGCAACGGGAGTTAATCCAGCTTATGCCAAACATTTCCGCTAGCGCTTATGTTCGGTCAAGGGTCGATATGGCTTCATACAGGCGAGCCATCGAAAAGACTTCTTCGAATGATTCGAAGGCCGTCCTCGAATCGATTCTGCGCCTCCATGGCAATGCAGTGTTCTCCGAAGAAAAGCCGCTGAGGATGGACGAGGTTGCGCAAAAAGCAGGTATCGGCCCCTCAAACGTGATTCGCACGCTGGCAATCCTTCACCGGTCCGGGCTCATTGAATACAAGCCCCCTACCGAGGGGGTGACGTTTCGAATGCGATCAAGACGCGAGAACCCCGAGAGTCTACCAATCGACTTCAATAACTATTCTCAGCTTCGTGAGCGGGCAAATGAAAGGCTCTCGAGAACTAAAGAGTTCGCGACAAACACCGGTTGCAGGACAAACTACATCCTGAATTATTTCGGAGAAGACCCAATAGAGGGCGGGTGCGGCAATTGCGACAATTGCACCGTTACATCCGAATACGCTTCGCTTGATGTCAAGGGGCTAACGCCCCTCAAAGAAATCCATCGGGCTATACTCTCTTTGGTCAACGCGGCAAACGGAGAATACGGCCGGACCACATGCTGCAAAATACTTCTCGGCAACGGAGACAAAGGGAAAACTGATCCGGCGCTGTCTGAGGAACACTTCGGTGTATTGAAAGGGGTTCCGGCACAAGTGGTTTACTCAGCGTTCGACCTTCTGATGTCACGCAAGTACATAGCTAAAAACGGATTTGTTTATCCAACTGTAATTATCACGGACGAAGGCGGGTCGTATCTGAGAACCGGCATCGCGCCGGCAGTTAGTAAACCGTTCATCCTCAGGAAAGCCCTGTACAAGGCCCTTCGCGACGAGCGGCGAGCCCTCGCTTCGGAGCTCAGCCTGCCCGCGTTCGCTATTTGCAGCGATGACAAGCTCATAGAGATAGCGAACACTCATCCTTTGAAGGAAGAGAACGTAGTCGAACTTCTCTCAAGGGATGGAGCCAAGTCAGGTGTCATTTCGAAAAGAATGCTCCAGGTCTGCCTTGATTTCAGCAGCGAAAGCAGTACGGAGATGTCCCAAATGGAGCGGAGTATTTACGAGCTTTATCTGGAAAAACTCACTGCCGGAGAAATAGCGGTCGCTTTGTCAACGACAGTACAGGGCGTAATAGAAACGCTGGAGAAGTTACAGCAACGGGGGCTTGGAGTTGATCTTCGCACTCTCATCGGTACCCGCAAATTCGCACTGTTGGAAAGCGAACTAAGAAAGACAGCCGATACCGCAAAGGTGCGAGAAAGCATAAGAGATTGTGAAATTGCAGAGGTGCAGCTCGTCGCAAGGCTTACCGGGGTTTCCGTTTAACGTAATGGTGCTTCATCTTGGCCAACCGATTGTCCGCCTTCGTAAAGAACTCTTGCCATCTGTCAGGGCGCTTACTGTACCATGACATAGTTGAGTCGAACAGCGCTTTGTCGATGTGGTAGGCTTTCATCAGGGAATCGGCTTTTTCTTTTTGGACGGCATTGTCGGCGCCGTAGCGGGCATCCAGCAGCTGCAGGTCGATATAGAAATCGACAAGTTTTTTCTCCGGCATAGGCGGTCCCCCGGAACACGCCGGGAGGAGAAACGTTAGGAGTAGAACGAGACTAATTGGCTTTAGGCGCATCCACTATCAGCACGAATTCCGCCTTGAACGGCGCGTCGTCGAATTTCTTGTCTATCTCTCCAAGCGTTCCGCGAATAACCTGTTCGTTCGCCATAGTCATGTCGACCGCGACTATCGCGCGCCGGTTCCTGCCAAACGAAGCGAGGCAGTCATCCATCAACGGCTTGAATCTGTACGGCGCTTCCATAATCACGCAGGCGCATCCCAAAGCAGCGAGTCTGCCGAGCTCGCGGAGACGTTCCTCTCTTTTCCGAGGCAAAAACCCTGCGTAATGGAAGGAATTGATATCGAAGTCGCAAACGACCAACGCGGAAAGTATCGATGATGCCCCCGGTACAGGAACGACTCTTATCCCCTTCTTCAGGGCTATGTGAACCAGCTTCGCACCGGGATCCGCGAAGACCGGCGTCCCGGCATCAGAGATAATGGCCGCATCAGCACCTTCCTTAATCCGCTCCACAGTTAGCTCCGCATCGCGAGCTTCGTTGTGTTCGTTGAGCGCTTCGAGAGGTTTGTCCAGGCCATAGTATTTAAGAAGGCGATTACCGGTTTTAAATTCTTCGCATATTACGAAATCGACACTCTTCAGAACGTTAAGGGCACGCAGCGTAATATCATCGTAATTCCCTATCGGTGTCGAGACAAGATATAACGTTGAGCTCAATGTGCGGGCCTGATGTTTCTTTCGTAATACTTCCTGAGTCCGATTAATATTGCCGTCGTCGGAACCGCGATTAGAAGTCCGAGAAATCCCATGAAGTACCCGAAGACGAGAAGCGCCAGAATCAGAAGCACCGGGTGTACGCCAATCTTCGAGCCGATGATTTTCGGATAAAGGATGGTCGTCTCGGTGAGGTTCATCCCGAGGAAAGATATTATGACCATCGCCACCTGGAAGCCCGGGCTGTCTCCGAACAAGGCGATGAGCACAGCTACCGACATGCTTATGATGATGCCGAAATAGGGTATCATGTCGAGGAGGCCCGAGATCAATCCGATCAGAAGAGGATATTTGACTCCCCAGATCGACATTAGCGACGATATGACTATTGAGTTTATGAATGCCACCGTCAGCGCTCCGCGCAAGTAGCTCCCGAGTATGACATCCACAATGCCATACACATCTGAAGCGCGGGCGCGGTACCTGCGTGGGACGAGCATCTTCACCCTATGCTTTATGAGCTCAAAATCCTTCATTATGTAAAAGCTCAGAAAAGGAACGAGCACAAGGTTGAGCATCTTCGTGAGAGCCGACGCCGCCTGTGCCACGAAGCTGAGTATGCCGTTTGGAATTGCGCGAGTTATGTCCTCGACCCTTGTGGATATTTCCGCGATGATAGCTTGCTGAAGGTTCTGGTTTTCCGGAGTGAAGCCGAGAAAGCCGCGGTTGATGAGACGATTTAGCGAGTTGCTCAGTTCGCTGCTCAGCGTCGGGATAGAGGATAGAAAATTTTGAAACTGCTGGAACACCATCGGGAGCAGCACAATCGAAAGAGTTACGACGGCGCCGAGAAGCGTTAGAAGAATAGCTATGATAGAAAGCGACCTCGGGATTCGCTTTTTGGCAAGTATCTCGACAAGCGGAGAGAATATAAAACTAATGAGGAAGGCGATGACAAACGGAAGAACGGCGCCTGACACTTCCACAAAGAACCACACTCCGAAAAGGAGCGTAGCGACCAGTATGACGTGTCTTATAATTGATTCATGACGCAACGGATAAGTGGCTATAAGGAACACGATGTAAACAAGTATAGGACTAAAAACATCCCTTACTGTGTAGCCAAGAACAAGAATCAGCGCAAGTGTCACAACAAGGAGCAGCCACTCCCTGCGGCTTGAAAGAAGTTCGGAGAGTGTCCTTACCTCCTTCACCTGTTCACGATCCTGCACGATTTTTTCCTCTTCCAGAGCCATTTTGTTTGCTAGTTCAACCTTTTTCCGGAGTACGACGCCGACCGGCTCTCGACTCTCTTACCGAAAATAGCGCCGAAATATTAGCAAAAGAATGAATAAAATCACTCTTCATTATTTCTCCCCTTCCCAATCCGATTTTTCGCAGAACTGACGCCGGGGAATCAATCCTATACACCGGAATTCGCGGAAGTACCCCTTCACTGGCGGAAGATCCCAGGCCGAAAAGCCTGCGGTATCCGGCCTCAAACGCGGCTTCCGCTGTCGCCCTATTGTACCTTCCAAACGGGAAAGACAGCGCATCGACCTCAACTCCCGTGAC
>JAJZVO010000062.1 GCA_021845665.1 Bacteroidota bacterium
GCCCTGTAACGCCGGATAATCTCTCGAATATCCATTATGCAAATCCTCTTGTACGCCACTTCCGTCCTTTCTTTTGTCCGGGACAAAATGGCGTCGCTATCGAAATTGATAAAGTTACAGGGTGGGGAATATTTATGGCCCCACACCTGGGGAATTATTATGGCCCTAACTTACCCTAACGTGGGGAATATTTCTGGCCCCCGACACAAAACGGGGCACGACCCACGTCTTGTCTTCACCCATAGAATGGATCGAATATCACAAATGGTCACTCGGAGATTGGATCCAAAACGCGGAGCGGTAAACCAGAGGAGATGTTATGACTTTGACAGGTTCTCCCTCCAGAAATCAAATGAGAGCCAATCTTCGACGATTTCCGCATCTGATTCGTTGGGAGAAGACAAAAAGGCGTTTAAATGCGCCAGAATAAAATGGTGGTCGTAATAAGGGAATTGTTTAACCCCTGATGACGATATTCGATCGAGGAGGAAATCTCTCAAATAGAGCATGACCTTCACCCTGAAAGACTCGCCCCTTTCTTGCGGAGTCGTGCCAACTGCCCGCCGCAATTTCCCTAAGGCCCTTGAAGCAAGCGTGCTTCGGCTGGTCCAGTATGGGACCGGAGCACCGGACGCAATTAGGGGAACTGTCCTCAGGATTCTTCCACTGCTAGCGATAATCTTTCTGTTTATTCTATTGTTTGCTCTTTCAGAGGACGGGATACTGAAATAAGCGGAGATCATGGTTGATAAAGCGAACGGCATGTAATTAGGTATATAGTAGTCGTATAATCCTTGGCTGGCTCCCGCATAGTTCTTGAGCCTGTATCGAATATGAAAGAGGTCAATCCAGTTTCCGATATTTTCTTCTCCAACATCCTTCGGCATTGCTCGCACCGCGGACTCTAACTGCAATTCAGTATGCTTTAAAAGACTCCGCCAAACCTCCTCCGTGAAAATCCGTGACTTTGGCATGTGTAGATGCCTCAACAGAGGACGAATATCCTGCGTCTTTAATGCCCTATGAGCAGCGACAACTAGTTTGTTGCCGTACGATCGCCGTAGCAATTCTCCGTATCCTCCATCAATCATCCAGTAGCCACTCATTCTCATATCGGAAAATAGTGCTAAGCGTGGGAATCCAAAAGGTGAATCGGACATTTCGCTTTGAAGGGAATACTGTCTCAGCGAATCGGCAAGTACATCCACCTTTGTCTCGGGAGCAAAATCATGAAGCAGAACTTGATGGTGGGCCCGTAATCTCTGCGCAATCTCTTTTGCCACAGGAATATCCGCATTAGACGTATCACCAACGGAGTGAACCTGCCACTGGCTTTTGTCTTCATTGGTCATAAATGCTAGAAGGGTTCGCGAATCTACGCCCCCGGATAGACCTAAGGTAAGTCTCTTCCCATCTCTTAAAGGAAGCAATGTCAAGTTCCTCAATGCCGGTATGACGGATAAACGAGATTTCGCGTTCGGTGTCCAGTGTTCCCAAGTGGACTTTACCATCCCATTTTCTATGAGCACCCGTCCAGAGGGTCCGACACGTTGAACATTCCTAATGAAAGAGTCATCGGCAAATGAATTTATTAAAGTCCACCCACTTGCAAGGGATTCCAAAGATAATTCTGGTGATTCAAGAAAGGGGGTAATAAAGTCAAGACGGGTGGAGACCAGGATGTAATGGTCAGTTGTTGCTACATAGGCGCTCCTCAATCCCAACGAATCAGTCAGTATCTCAAAATAGCGTGGCTTCCAAATGGCAACAACAAAATGACCATCGATATTACGGGCCTCTCCTTTAGTCAACTTCGCTCGAATGAGGGCGTCCCAATCGCCTTCATGGACGAAAGATGGAGAATCTTCAATTAGCTTAATACCTATCCCGCAGGTGAGCCACCCTTGTACGGGGCCTGAGGGTTCCGAGTTTTTGAAGTGAAAAGTCTCAGGCAAGCCCCCGCCATAGAGCAAGATGTGTGGCGTTACAATCTTAAGTCGGTAATCCGCTGGAATGACCTTCTGAAGACGAGCTGAGTACTTTGTGACCTCCTGCTCTTCAAGTTGCGAATTCTTTGGAATCAGAGTGATAAACCAACTCATTCGGTCCTCACGTAGCTAGTGCAATTGAGCTTATGGTATTCAATATCCTGCGACTGTAATTTAATAGTTCGCGATATGGATAAACAGGACCTGCCCGGCGGTTTGTTGATAGCCGCCCCCGCGATACCTCCTGACATCTTACTCCAGGCATGGTGGATCCCCCTCGAACGCATGAAGCAGAAGTTGGCAATGACAACTGTCCTGAGTTGTTGATAGGCAACAATGCGTTGGGGGGACCCGGTATACTTTACAGGTCTATTTTAAAATAAGAAACTTCTGAACTTGTGACATATGGTTAGCCAGAACCCTACAAAAATAGACGCCCGAAGCAAGGTTGAGAGTCCCGAAATGGACTAGATGTGTGCCAGGCGACTGCTGTGAGTCTAGAAGAGTTGCTACACATCTTCCCAGGATATCATATACTTGCACCTCGACCCTCGAAGTTTGATTTAGGGTGAACTGAATTACCGGTGCTGGGTTGCTAGGATTTGGATAAATGCCAAGATGAATGGACGCTGCCGGAGAATAGCCACTTCGCTTGTTATTTCCTGCTTGCTGGGCTATGGAGACGTTGTCCCAATATCCATTGCTCGTGTAAGCTGCCGCGGAGTACATCAGCGGAACGATGTAGGCAGTTCCCGCAGGAGATACAGCGGAGACAGTTACATTCTGAAATCCAACATTTGGGTACACAACGGTAGAATTTTCTCCAAGTTCTTGGAAATTCTGGTTCAGAAACTTCACATAGAGGGTCTGGTGATCGCCGGAGTTGACGTATGCATAAGCGCTGACTGTGTAGCCAGTATTAGGTGTGGCGGTGTTGAGTTGAGCTGCCCAATCTCCAGTAGAAGTCGAATTGTCCGTAATTTCGAGAGAATTCAACCCGGACTCACTCTCACCTGATACCTGATTAACAGAGCCTCCCTGCCCGACCCAGAACTCCCATTGGATGTGTTTATCTTCAAAGCTTGGGTTGACAAGGGTCAGCGTACGCGAAACCGGGTTGTTCAAGAAACTCAAATATTGGCTCCAGCCACGATTCCCGATCAAGTACCACTCTTCGGGATCAGAAGGCCACTGGTTCGGCAGGGTTGCCATACATTGCACATAACCGTCAATGAGGCTCAAGAGGGTTGTGAGATTTGAATTGCTCACAGTGCTGTACATAGATAAGTACCGGTAAGCCTTGACTAGAATCCCAAGACAATCATCATTGTAAACCAGAAGATCCTGAGTACCTGCAGGGGTTCCTGAGGTATTACCCCATTCCATACCTTTGTTATACGTAAAGAAGCCGCCTTTGACTTCTCCTTGGATAGTCCCATCTTCCTGATTGTCTATCATAAAGTTCAGACCGCGAACGATCGAGTTGATCAGATTGCACTTAAAACCAAAAAAGGACACATCATCTCTACCTGTGGTTTCCCAAGGCAACCATTGGTAACCTGTGGCCTTCAAAACCTCCAGTAGACTTCTCATAATAACTGTGTGATAATTCATTTTCTTGTCTGGGCCCCACTCCGTACTGGAGTTGGTTTGGTCTGTAGGTGACCCTGAGGGTGGAGCGGGTTCTGGATTCCAATCGTAATAGTACCAGCCACCTTTCGTGTCATAGGAGTCGTAATCTCCTTGATTCTGACGTTGATCTTGGAAGTCTTGCCATGCCATAATCTCCTCGGCTCCCCGCATACTATTATCCAGCCAAACCTGCTGACCGGTGAACTCGTATGTCAAAGCATATGCTTCAACTTGCTCGGCCAAGTAATTCATGTCGGAATAATTTGCCGAAGGCAGAGTATATGGATATACAGGATTGCTAAGGATATAGTTTGCGGTCAAAAGGGCAGCAGTCTCATATTTCGGATCGCCAAAAGACTCGTAGCACTGCCAGAATGCTTCGACACACCTTCCTTCGGTCACAACATCGCGGTCTGTTCCCGTCGCATAATTATCGTTCACCGCCCAAGTATCTAGATCGTCTATAATCAATCCGGCATTTGAAGTGTTAGCGTTAAACGATTGTACGCAGAGCAGGAACTCCGCTCCCCGTTTAGCCAGGCTCTCATACAGGCTTTTCCAACTGGAATTCTGCGTGTTTCTATAGGCGATAGCGTACGCGACAACTGCGTCTGCTGTTAGCCGTGGTTCAGAGAGCGTCGGTCCGCTGAAATCCAACATAGGGTTCGGCCAAGACTGAAATTCATTATTGTAGTCCGCGTCGAGTTGGGCCTGATCACAGGTGTCGCTCAGGCCATTCAAGAAATAGTCATTTTGTTGTTCGTTGAATTCGGCATCGGCTCCACTCAAACCTAGGCCATTTGATGCTGATACCTTTATAGGATCAAAAATAACCCCGCCTCCGCCAGTACCTAGGATAACGCTGTAGTTCACTGAAACAGAATTCCCAGGGGCGCTGATTTGCAAATTGTGAGTTCCCCCGTTGAGTGCCGGGGTGGTCCACTGCCAATTACCAGGTCGCGATTGATCTTGACTGACTATCGAACCGTCGACATAAAAAGACACCGTAGCCGCTCCAGTCAAGGTATAATTGACAGTCACATTTAGCGGTGCCCATCCCACTCCACTCGCGGGCACTTCGCTTGTAATGCTCACTGTTGGTGGTAGGCAGACAGCAATACTAAAATTCGCGAAGTAAACGAGGAAGACAAGGAGGATTACTTTGTAAAAACGAGGCATGACGTTACTCCTTTCGTTTGTACTTGGTGTTTGGATGTTGAAACAAAACAAAATTTAACTCCTTCGATTGGTGGACCAGACCGACCGCGGCCGTGTTCTACTCCCTATTCGACTAGAGGCCGTTACCCAGCCCTACATTCTCGTCCCCTTTTTGCTTGGCTAATCTTCTGTAGGGAAACATTTTCAAATGTTGTGCCACCCCTGTTCGCCTTAGAATGCCTTCTTTGAGTCCCTCAAAAGTTCAAGGGTGTTCGCTTCCGATACACAGCTTGTTCGGTTCCGATACACGACCCCAGCTTCACAGTAGACGCGTAACACTTGTGGGTTGATAATACTGGTCTCGGATGCTGTGAGGATAGTCGATGTCCCTTGAGTCCCGGTAGAGACGGCCTGTTTGTAGTGAATGGAAAGCTCAAAAGGTAAGCCCCGGGGCTAACTGTTCTCGCGACTTGAAGTGCGTCGGTTAGATTTGATCTTTGAACCCGCCCGTAAAAGCGGGTATAAAATGACAAACAGAGACGTGGCAAGAACGATATGGAGTACAAAGAGTACAAACCGGGCGCGCTTCTCGCCCAATGCATTCAAATCTCAAGGAGAGAAAATGGATGATCAGATAAATCGCCTCACCGCTTACCTGAATTCCATGGGAAATTGCGAAGAAGCATTGAATCGATATGCGGAGATATTCGGGGGGAAAAACACGGTAGCCAACCGGTACGATAATACCGCGATGAATGTGCCGAAAGGATTTCATGACAGAGTCCTTCACGCGACGCTCCAGTTCGGCTGGATCGCTGCTATGGCATCGGACATCATACCTAAAAATCCGAAAAAAGCCGGCTCCGGAACCGGCGACGCGGCACTCTCGCTTGACGTTTCCGATGCTGAGGCGGGCAGGCGGATTTTCGGCCGGCTTGCGGAAGGCGGGAAGGTCGGAGTGAAATTTGAAAAACAATTCTGGGGTGCATGGCACGGAAACCTCCGCGACAGGTTTGGAATCCGGTGGATGATCAATTGCGCCGGTTAGCCCAGGAATAACCGGCAGAACCTTGCCAAGGCGTGAATCCCTGACAAGGTCTGCGTAAGGTTGCTGATTCGATTTCTTCAGAAATAAGCTGCGAGAGTAAGTCCGACCGTTTGAAAGCCGAGCGTGAAGTCGCTTTGGTTCGACGCGCCGCTGGACGTCGAATTTGTGCTGTTGAATCCGAATTGGTACTCTGCGCTCAGGCTGAGATTCTGATTGAAGAAATATTCAATCCCGCCAACAGCACCGAGCCCGAAAACGGTCGTGGTCGTTTTTGAGATTCCTATGCCGCTGTTCGTAGTGCCTGCGGTCGTTTGGAACGAAAGCACTCCGCCCACATAGGGACTGATTTGTGACGTAAGAGGGAGATGGTCCTCGATGCCGGCAGATATCCCGAAGGTCATATTATCGTTCGTGATTTCGGGCGTTCCTCCGGTCGTTTGGTTGTTCATGCCGAAGAGCAGCATCCCTCGCACGGCGAGATTGTCTTCGATAAAGTACTTTCCTCCAAGTCCTCCCTGGTAAGCCGTGAGGTTCAGCGCACTGAGTCCGTTGAAATTAAACAGGACCGCCTTGTCGCCCTGTTTCGCAACGTTCAGCGTTTGAGCGCTTGCCTCGGCCGCCGTTGCCAGCATCAATGCGCAGAATAGTATTGCCGTCTTCTTTAACATAACTCCTCCTATTTGTTCTATTGAACGTCTGAGTGCTAAGTCGAAGCTGCGGTCTCTTCACTGACCACCGGACAGCTCCATGTTGAGTTCCCGATAACCATTTGATATTATTCGCCCTGATTGCTCGATACTCCACGGACGCCCAGAAGTCTAAATGTATCAGCACTACCGGTTACCGGGTGTCCCTACAAGCCTGCTTGAAATTATTTTAAGAAATCTATCAGGGAGTTGCAATAGCCGAGTCCTCGATGGCCTGCACCCGGCAATTTTAAATCCACCGGGCATTTCACGGGTACTCCCCGTTAAGAGACCATCCCCTTCGGTCGGGAGAGAAAGGCGTCAGCGGCGCGTAATGGTTGCAAGGAAGAGCGATTCAGACTCTCATCTCTGCGACCCTAATGCTTGCTTTGTGAAATCCTGTCTAAAGCGTCTCTGCGGCTGAGGACTAGGAGGAAGCAACGCAACGCAAAGAAAAGAAATCGCTCTTTATATAAATCCTCAGAAGTAAGAAAAATAATCCCGTGTTTGTTATCTTTGTTCAGAGACAAGGTCAAAAGTGCGCACTGCCGGAGGGACTTGAACCCCTCCGCATCGTTTCTGAACGACATTATTGAAGGAGCAAGTACATTGTGCGCATTTGTGATTCTTCTGCCGGTGTTAGGTTTGGCTTTGTTCTGGCTGTTGCCGTTGCCCACTGCCATTGCGGTTTACGCGGTGGTTCTGGTCATATCTGTGTGGGTCTTTCGGTCGGTCAGGAAATCGATTGCCAACTTGTGGAATAAGCCGGGGAAGCAGTAAACTTGAATGGAAATCTGTCAACTACTCGATGCAAGTTTCAAAACAGAGGAGATAATAACAGCCATGAGATTCAATCGAACAAGGATGACAATCGGAGCCGGCGTCGCATTCGCAGCCGTTTCTTTGTTCTTGACGGCGTCATCCATGAACCGCGGTGGAAAGACAGAAAACACGGAGGGGAAGAGAATTTACAACACGTACTGCTTGGCCTGCCATGGGATGGACGGCAATGGAAACGGGCCCGATGCGCATCTCCTCAAGGTGAAGCCGACCGACTTCAGGAAGGGCGTGTTCAGGTTCAAGTCTACAGCCGGATCGGCTCTTCCGACCAGAGGCGACATCGTCAGGACACTCGAACTCGGTGTCAGGACGACAGCGATGCTGCCGCAACTCCAGCTTAGCCACGATCAGATGGAGGATGTCGCGGGATACGTTATGTCCTTCTGCCCGAAGTTCAGGACGGAAAAGCCCGGTAAAGTTGTGCCGATTCCTGCCGCACCGCCCAGGACCGTCGCATTGATAAAAGAGGGGAAGTCTCTCTTCACGACGTGCGCGGTGTGCCACGGTACGAACGGCGAAGGCGACGGACCGATTGCCGCCACTTTGAAAGACGATAACGGGCGGCCGATCAGGCCCGCGAACCTAACCGAGAGGCCGCTCAAACGCTCGAACACGCCCAGGGAGATGTACCGGACGATCGCGTGCGGCGTAAACGGCACTCCGATGGCATCCTTCGCCTCGTCCTTCAAGCCCAGACAGATCTGGTCGCTTGTCTACTACATAGAGAGCATTACTAAGAACCCGAACCCCGGCAAGAAGCTGGTAGGCGAGGAGAAGATCGGCGCAAAGATCGACAAGGCTGCCTACGAAGCGTGGATGAAGAGCGGAAAGTAATCTTCCGAATTCGCCTATCCGGCGGCGAGGATTTCATCTCGTCGCCGGAAAAGCTAATCCGCAAGAAGGAACGAATTCACTGCTATTCTGTTTTTTAGTTAGATGGTTACCGGTGACAGGAAAAACAATAAGGAGATAGAAAAAGCCATGAGGTTCAAGAGTACCCTTCTCACTGCCGGGACCGCTCTGGCGGTCGTTGTTGTTTCGGTTCTATCATTGGGGGCATACCTGCGAATCAGCCAGCAGGAATCCGACTATGCTCTCGGGAAAAAAGTCTACGATACTTACTGCGCTTCATGTCACGGCATGAACGGCGATGGGAACGGACCGGATGCCGTGCTGATGAGCCAGAAACCGTGCGACTTCAGGGACGGCGTGTACCAGTTCAGGTCTACGCCCCGAGGCGAGCTTCCTCTCAAGAGCGATATTATCTACACCCTGGAACACGGAGTCAGGACGACTGCGATGCTTCCGCAGCTTCAGCTATCGCATCAGGAGATGGAAGCCGTAGCAGGTTATGTCATGAGTTTCTCCGACAAATTCAAGCTTGAGCCCGCGCCTGTGGCCATTCCCATCCCGGCGGCTCCTCCGAAGACGGACGAATTAGTGAAGGAGGGGAAACACCTTTTCATGAATGCGTGTGCAGTGTGTCATGGAACGGATGGCGAAGGCGACGGGCCCGTTGCCAGGTACCTGAAGGACTACAAGGGGCGTCCGATCATGCCTGCCAACCTTACTGTGCGGCCGCTTCGTCAGGCGAACACTCCTGAAGAACTGTACAAGAGAATCGCAACGGGCTTGAACGGAACTCCTATGGCGGGCTTCAACAACGCGTTCACACACAAACAGATTTGGTCCCTGGTCGATTACATTGAGAGCATCGCTTCAGTGAACGAGGCCTACGGCAAGAACGGGCCGGAACTCGTTGGAGAAGAAGTCATCGGCAAGGATGTCGATCCTTCGGCCTACGAGGCATGGGTGAAGAAAGGGATGAAGTAAAGGAGATTTGAAAATGGCGAAAGACCCCGTATGCGGAATGGACGTGGACGAGAAGAATGCGGCTGCTAAGAGCGACTATAAAGGAAAGACGTACTATTTCTGCGCGCCCGGCTGCAAGGTCGCGTTCGATAAAGAGCCGGAGAAGTATCTCGGCAAGGACCATACTCACGAGCATGGCCATAAACGTTAGCGCTTTTGTGCGGCTTCCAGTCGCCTCGTGGAGTACTTAATTCGGACGATTATGGGATGAGAACACTTGGTGGAATGCTTTGGGTTTTAGTCGGTTCGATGATACTCCTATCGTGCAACAACAAGAGCAATCCGGTACAGGGCGGGACTTCCGCTTCGATACCGACGACTGGACTCCTCACGTATTTCCCCCTGAACGGGAATGCGCACGATTCGAGCGGCAACGGACACAATGGCGAAGTTGAAGGGGGAGTCACGTGGGGGCCGGATTGGTTCGGGAATGCCGATGGTGCATGCCGACTGAATGGACAGAACGCCTGGATCTCGATTACCGACAGTTCCCATGATCTGAATTTCAATGTTAAGACACAGTCCTACACGATATGCTGTTGGGTAGACCTCGACTCTCTTCCGTCCAACCGCGATATGGAAATCATCATCGATAGGGGAACAGAGCAGATTGAGCCTACATCGTACGACATTTTCTATCGTGGTACGACCGGAAGGTTCGTTGCCGACTCATGGGATGACTCGAACAATATCATCGTTCCCAGCGTCACGCAACCCGTCGCCCACAAATGGTACTTTCTCACAATGGTTGCAGATACTCATAAGGAACAGACCTGAAGATCTTAGTCATCACTGCGAACCGAGCTGGACGAAGCGTTCGCCTCACAATATCAGGAGTAAATCATCACGCTGCTGCGCGACGGATTCATGAAGCGCTGTTACGAAGAGATACCGGAGCTATCGGATTACAAACGGCCCTGGGAGATTACCGCCGATGCTGGCCGGATCGTTGGGATGATCGCTAATAGCTTATCCGGACCGGATTATCGGATCGATGGCAATGCTGCGATTCACAAAACGGCTGTTGTTGAGAAGGGGGCCGTGCTCAAAGATGCCGCCATAATAGGTAAGGGATCTTTTGTTGCAGCCGGTGTATACATCCGCGGCGGAGTGTATCTGGGCAAAGGCGTCACACTCGGACCCGGATGCGAAGTGAATCGAGTCTTATACTCCGGAGATCGAGGCTCGCTCATTTGAACTATGTCGGCGATTCGATAGTCAGCGAAGACTTTAACTTCGGGGCCGGTGCGGTGGTGGTCAATCATTTCAATGAAATGAAGAGGGATATTGACCTGGTTATCGAAGGAAAAGTTGTGAAAACGGGCGTGAGAAAATTCGGCGCCATCATAGGCGACCATGCCAGGATAGGCGCGAACGCGGTCCTTGACCCGGTGTCAGTCCTTCAACCCGGTCAGATTGTCGGTAGGTTGGAACATTTCACAAATCAGGTCAATTAACCGTGCCTCTTTTCAGTGCTGGCCAAGAAACTATCTGAAAAGCAGGGGGAACGCAACCGCACCTACGAGGCTTCCTGCGAAATTTACCATATCGTTGTTTATCCAGGGATAACCAGAGACCAAACTTGTCTCGTTCCCGTCGCAGTGTTCTTTTCGTTCGGTGATCTTGCCGCATCGAGGGCATTTATACTGCGACTGGAAGCTGCCGCCGATAATGCTGTCGGCGAGACTACCCATAGCTCCGCTGAGAGCCCCTGCCGCGATGAAGCGTACGGGGAAGAGCGAGTAACCACCCGAGAACGGAAGTGTCAGCGATGCGAGCAGCGCCGCGGATACCAGTCCGGTAGACGTACCCAGGTATGAGACGGCACCGGACATACCTTTCTCAACTCTCCTCCAGAGGGATATAGAGAATGGATTGTTCCGTGAAAATACTCCGAGCTCAGTAGCCAATGTATCTGCGGTCGCGGCAGTGAGTGAGCCGAGATATGCGAGATACCAGTGATGGCCCGGCAACATTACGCTGAGAATTAGTATGATCAGCCCTGCGCCTCCGTTCGCGAATACCTGTCCAGCATCCCGCGTATGACTCTTTTCGTAGAGAAGATTGTATCCGGTCTTTGCCGAGGCGAACAACCTGGATGCGCCGCTTCCGATGAAGAAGAACAGAAGGACTGGAATCGCCCACTGCCAGCCCCCGAGCCCGAAGATGAATCCACCCATCACGAATGTTGCCACGGTCCCGTCCCGTGTCAACAGCCTGAGCTCGTATGAAATAAACGCGACAACTACGGCCAGCCCTTCGCCGATCATGAATAGCCGGAATAAGTTCAGATCGTGAGTCGCGATGAATAACAGGAATCCTGCGGAAAGCGGAACGGACAGGTTGTCCGTCGCTTTCGGGGAAAGAAGTTCTGTTGCGGCTACCATCGCTCCGATAGAGAGACATATGCTCATTAGACCGACAAGAGGAACAGGCGGAATTCTTCCTTCAGATGCACGAAAGAAAACAAGGCCTGCAAGCGCTGCAAGAGTTGCGACGACGGCCATCGCAACTGCACCTTCAAGCGTTTTCTTTCCCCCGAACGCCTGTACCTTGTGAGTGTCGTCAAGCGACGAGCCTACGATCGCCGCTGCCGGATCGGCTAATCCCAGTATCAACATCGCAGTGGACACTATGAACGGACTTCGGTTCCAGAGGAACACGACAAGAATCAGAAACGAAGCCGGATAATAAACGGTGCCGAGGTCCTTACGGTCTTCATTCATACCCGTGAACATCCCGCCTTTCACCGAGACGAGATTGATAACGACAAACACACCCGCAAGGATAGCCGGATATAGACCTGAACGGAAGAGTAGTGGAGCGAAGAAGATTACCACTGCGACGCCCGCGTGGACGAACATGCGTGTCTTCTTCGGGCGCACATTGAAACGCTTCTTCGCCTGATCGGCAGCAACCACTATCAAGGTCAGACCGATAAATATCAAAACGAAATTCAGGGGGTCATTCATGTGCGAAAAAACTAATCAGCGCCGGATGAAAATACAAACCGGTGGGACTGGCCGATGACCCTCACCTTGATCGTATGAATTTGCCGGGTGACGGTCACCGCCTTTGAAGTTCCTGGTACGGTTGATTAAATTTCTAAAAAGGATTTCCGCATGTCTCGACTGAATTCCAAAAGAACTTTAAGACTTGACGGATCATCCCTGACAATCGAGAGTGCCTACCTTGCGGAGAAAGAACGCGCGAAACTCACTCTTACTCAAACCGCCCTCCGCAACATGGAGCGGTCACGCAGGCAGGTCGAGAAGTGGCTTGCGGGCGATGAGGTCATCTACGGGGTAACTACAGGCTTCGGCGAGTTTGCCACCGTGAAGATACCTCACGACAAAATCAGGGAACTGCAGATTAACCTTATAAGAAGCCATTCAGCGGGAACGGGCGACCCACTCCCTCCGGATATTGTGCGGTTGATTATCCTTCTCAGGGCGAATGCACTGGCAAAAGGTTTCAGCGGAATACGTCCGAAGGTCGTGCGTCAGCTCCTCGAAATTTTCAACTTTGATCTTATCCCCTTCATACCGGCGAAAGGATCTGTCGGGAGCAGCGGCGACCTCGTGCAGCTTGCTCATCTCGTGCTTGCGCTTATGGGAGAAGGGAGCTTCGTCGTGAACGGACGGCTTACGCCCGCTTCTGCCGTGCTCAGAAAGCATGGTCTTGTCCCGGTTGAGCTCAGCGCGAAAGAAGGTCTCGCACTCGTAAATGGCACACAGATGATGGGCGCGTTCGCGGTCCACTGCACTCATGAGGCTATTCAACTTTCCCGGATATTCGACATCACAGGTGCACTGAGCGTCGAAGCTTTGCGCGGTACCGACGTCGCCTTTGACGAACGCATCCACAAGCTCAGGCCTTATCGCGGGCAGCTGACGTCGGCGAAGAATGTCAGAATGCTTCTCAAGGGGAGCGAGATAAGGAAATCCCATATTCATAACGACCCGCGGGTTCAGGACGCCTACTCTTTGAGGTGTATGCCGCAGGTTCACGGGGCGGTCCGGGATGCCGTTGAGTTTTGCAGGCGTCAGGTGAACGTTGAAATAAATTCGGCGACGGATAATCCTCTCATCTTTCCGGAAGACGGGATACATCTCGAAGGAGGCAATTTCCACGGAGAGCCGCTGGCGCTAGCGATGGACTTCCTCGCGATAGCTCTGAGTGAGTTCGCCGGCATTTCGGAGCGGCGTGTGGAAAGAATGGTGAACGGCCAGCTCAGCGGGCTCCCGAAGTTCCTCAGCGACAACGGCGGTCTCAATTCAGGTATGATGATCGCCCAGTACACCGCGGCGTCTCTCGTGAGCGAAAACAAAGTCCTTGCACATCCCGCGAGCGTAGATTCGATACCGACGAGCGCGAACCAGGAAGATCATAACTCGATGGGTTCCATCGCGGCGCAGAAATGTTTCCAGGTCCTCGAAAACGCCTGGCGGGTTGCTGCCATCGAGCTGTTGGTTTCCTGCCAGGCGATCGACTTCTCCCGCAAAATCGGAGGGAACGGCAAGAGCCTCAATGCCGGCGAGGGAACCGAAGCAGTTTATCACCTCGTCAGGCGAAACATAAGCCACATGAGTAATGACAGGATCCTTCACGGCGATATCGAGAAAGCATTGCAGCTGCTGAAATCGGGGGATGTGACCCGCGCAGCGGAGCATGCCGTCGGGGACCTCGATTGACAACCGAATGAACAAGCAAAGGGATATCAAATGAAGATAACTTTTCAGGTAAGCCTGTACCCTATCGCGCAGAAAGACTTCAAACCGCCCATAGATAACTTCATAAAACAGCTGAAGGACGACGGCATCGAAGTGACGGTGCACGAGACATCGACGATAGGAACTGCCGATTCATCGGTGGTCTTCGATTCACTTAAGAAGGCATATGTATCCGCTGCCAGGATGGGTGATGCTGTGATGGTACTCACAGTCGTTAACGGCGCACCGACAAAGAATGAACTGGAAAATTTGAACAGGTGATAGTCGAAGCGTGCGAATACACCTCGTTTCTGTCGAAAAAGATTCCGGATCGTTCAAAGTGAAATGTAATTATTCAACGTCCGGAATTATATTGAGGACAAACTTAAGGAATGGAACAGCGGCGAAGGAGGTACCTGACTTCTTTGACGATGTCATTTAAAACGGAGAATCAAATGTCTGTGCCCGAGAATGCAATCCAGGAAATGCCCAAAGTGCAATTGCACGATCACCTCGACGGCGGCCTTCGGCCTGAGACGGTGATTGAGCTGGCTAAAGAGCAGAAATACAATGAGCTGCCCACGCAGGATCCGGGTGAACTCGGTGAGTGGTTCCACCGCGGAGCAAATAGGGGGAGTCTTCCTTTATACCTTGAAGGTTTCGCACACACGTGCGGTGTGATGCAGACGGCCGATGCGCTCGAACGCGTCGCCTACGAAATGATGGAAGACATGAAGAAGGACGGCGTCGTATATATCGAGACCAGGTTCGCACCGGTCTTTCATACCGATAAAGGGCTTCATTGGGAAGATGTCGTTACTGCCGTGCTCCGCGGGCTTGAGAAAGGGAAAAAGGACTTCGGTGTGGGGTATGGTCTTATTATTTCCGCGATGAGGAACATGAAGCTCAGCGAGGAGATGGCACAGCTTGCGGTCGATTTCCGCGAGCGCGGCGTGGTCGGCTTCGATTTAGCCGGCGAGGAGGGCGGTTACCCTCCGAAGAAACACGTCGAGGCGTTTCATTATATACAGAGACAGAACTTCAATATCACCATACACGCCGGTGAAGGCTTTGGCAAGGAATCTATATGGCAGGCCATCCAATGGTGCGGTGCTCATAGGATCGGTCATGCCACGCGGCTCATCGAGGATATTGTGATGGCCGATGGCAAAGTTGTTAAACTTGGAACACTTGCCCAGTACGTCCTCGACAAACGGATCCCGCTCGAGATATGCCTCAGCTCAAACGTTCACACGGGAGCGGCAAAGAGTATCGAGGAACACCCGTTCAAGATTTATCATAACGAAAAATTCAGGGTTACCCTGAACACCGACAATCGTCTTATGAGCGCGACGACTTTGTCCAGGGAATTTCAGATTGCTGAAAGAGTCTTCCATCTAAACTTCGCTGAAATGGAGAAACTTACGATCAACGCGATGAAGAGCGCTTTCATCCCTTACGGAGAGCGTATCAAGTTTATTTATGAGACAATCAAGCCGCGCTTCAAGTCGATCAGGGAAAAATACAGGATTGACGGCGAGGCGCCATACGGCGGGAGGACCTTGAAAGTGTGAAGCTCAAGTCGTCCCTGTGGCCGACTGACGGAGGCGGCCCACTTTGACAAACCTGTAACTCTGCCGCTGACCTGTGCGGATCAAGTTAATGATCAGTCAACGAGAAGGCGGCCAAATTATCGGAGACAAAACATGTCTATCGAAGAGAATCTGGCGAAAGGGAAAACATCCCATGTAATAATTCATGCTCCAAGAGGAACGCAACTCAACACGAAAGGATGGCAGCAGGAAGCGGCCCTTCGCATGTTGATGAACAACCTCGATCCGGAAGTTGCGGAGAAGCCGGACGAGCTGATCGTCTACGGCGGAAGCGGGAAGGCCGCGCGAAACTGGGAGGCCTTCGACGCCATCGTTGCGACGCTTAAGCGTCTTGAAAATGACGAGACTCTTCTCGTTCAGTCGGGAAAGCCGGTAGCTGTGTTCAAGACCTATGAGGAGGCGCCGCGCGTCCTGATATCGAACGCGATGCTGGTACCGGCGTGGGCTAACTGGGATGAATTCAGACGCCTCGAGGCGCTTGGGCTCACCATGTTTGGCCAGATGACGGCGGGAAGCTGGATATACATCGGCACGCAGGGAATCCTCCAGGGAACGTATGAAACGTTTGCGGAAGCGGCTCGCAATCATTTCGGAGGGGCGCTGTCTGGAAGATTTGTCCTCACGAGCGGACTGGGTGGTATGGGCGGTGCCCAGCCGCTGGCAGCGACCATGAACGGTGCTGCTTTTCTCGGTATCGAAGTGGACAGGGATAGGATCGAACGCAGGCTTAAGACAGGTTATCTCGACAGGATGAGCGAAAGGCTCGATGAGGCTCTTTCAATGGTGCTTGAAGCAAAGAGGGAAAAGCGACCGCTGTCCGTGGGTCTTCTCGGGAACGCCGCCGAAATCATCCCCGAAATCGCGAAGCGAAAAGTCGTGCCGGATCTTCTGACAGACCAGACAAGCGCACACGACACTCTGAACGGGTACGTACCCGACGGAATCGCTTACGAAGCGGCCCTTGATTTGCGGAAGAAAAACCCCTCCAAATATATTTCTATGGCTCAGGACTCTGTGGTGAAGCACGTGAAAGGAATGCTCCAGCTGAAACGCTTGGGTGCCGTCACCTTCGATTACGGAAACAACATTCGCGGCGAAGCGAAAGCCCATGGCGTCGAGGACGCGTTTGAAATTCCGGGATTCGTCCCGGAGTTTATCCGTCCGCTCTTCTGTGAAGGGAAGGGTCCGTTCCGGTGGGCCGCACTCAGCGGAGATCCGGATGACATTTATACCACAGACGAAGCGGTTATGAAGACCTTCCCGGAAAACAAGTCGCTCATCAACTGGATCGAAAAGGCGAGGAAGTATGTCCATTTCCAGGGTCTTCCTTCCCGGATATGCTGGCTCGGATACAAAGAACGCGACAAGATGGGATTGATCTTTAACGATCTGGTGAAGTCCGGAAGGGTGAAGGCCCCGATAGTAATCGGCCGTGATCACCTAGATGCCGGCAGCGTCGCTTCGCCTAACCGCGAGACGGAGAAAATGAAAGATGGCTCAGATGCAATCGCCGATTGGCCGATCCTCAACGCGCTCCTGAATGCCGTCGGTGGTGCCAGCTGGGTCTCCGTCCACCATGGAGGCGGCGTCGGTATTGGACTCGCCATCCATGCGGGCATGGTCGTCGTTGCCGACGGAACCGAATCCGCCGCGAGAAGGTTGAGAAGAGTGCTGACTTATGATCCAGGCCTCGGTGTAGTCAGGCATGCCGACGCAGGTTATGAAACTGCCGTTCGGGTTGCCAGGGAGAAAGGTCTCGATATGCCGATGATTAGGATGGATTAACGGATTATTGGATTGATGGATCATCCGTTCTCCATGTCCCTCGAAATGTTCCTGACTTGGGAATTACTCTCTTTCCATAACAACAGACCGATATCGAAATGAAGCTTTATTATCATGTTACCGGCCAGGGGCATCCGTTGGTGATTCTTCACGGGCTGTTCGGCTCCAGCGATAATTTCTATACCCTGTCGAAGTATTTCGGTGAGAAGTTCAAAGTTTACGCGGTCGATCAAAGGAACCATGGGCGCTCTCCCCATAGCGATGTGTTCAATTACAAGGTGATGGCCGAAGACTTGTATGATCTTCTTGTCCACGAAGGATTAAGCTCCGTTTATCTTCTTGGTCACTCTATGGGAGGAAAGACGGCCATGCGCTTCGCCTTCGATTATACTCGATCGGTGGATAAGCTGATCGTTGTCGATATTGCTCCCCGGGCATATCTTCCACAGCACGATAGGATCTTCGATGCGCTCTTTGCGCTTACCTTAGATAAGTATAGAACTCGCGGAGAGCTGGATGCCGCTCTCGCCGAAAAGATCCAGGAATATGCCGTCCGTCAGCTTCTCTTGAAGAATGTCTCAAGGGACGATTCGGGTGCCTTTAAGTGGAATATAGATATAAGTTCGATCCATAGAAATTATGAAAACGTAAACGCTGAGGTAGTGTGTGAACGTCCGTTTACTAAACCTGCACTTTTCTTGAGGGGTGAGAAGTCCCACTACATACTCGACCAGGATCTCCAGGGCATACAGGCAATGTTCCCGCAGGCAAGGTTTGTGACGGTTGAAGGAGTAGGACATTGGGTGCACGCGGAGGCGCCTCAGAAGTTTGCCGAACAAGTGATGGAATTTTTGACTTCGGACTGACGTTATATCATAATGTATTTACGAGCCGCAATGTTTACTTTCGCTTCATAAACGTGCAGGCCTCGGGGCCGCAGACGGAATGGTGGCGCCAGGTGCGTCCTGATTGGAAGTATCTCAACCAAAACTTAATTTGAATTCATAGAGAAACTGGAGGAAACAATGGCAGTGGAAATTGGAAAGAAAGCCCCCGACTTCAAACTTTACGACACGGAAAGAAAAGAAAGATCCCTTAACGAATTTGCCGGCAAGAAGGTGGTCCTGGCGTTTTACCCGGGCGCGTTTACCGGAGTATGCACGAAGGAACTGTGCAGCTTCAGGGATTCGATAAGCAAGTTCAACAACGTCAACGCGCAGGTGATCGGCATCAGTGTCGACCCGCCCTTCTCAAACAAGGCGTTTGCCGATCAGAACAAACTGACATTCCCAATACTGTCGGATTTCAATCGGACCGCCGTCAAAGCGTACGATGCGTACCATGAAAATTTCATAGGGCTCAACGGTTACACCGCGGCAAAGCGCGCTGTATTCGTAGTCGACAAGGCAGGCGTCGTCAGGTACAAATGGGTTTCGGACAACCCGGGCGTCGAGCCGAACTACGACGAAGTCTACAAGGCCGTAGAAGCAATTAAGTAACAGCGATTGCTTCTGAGGATTTCGAGAGGCTCGCGCTCAACGATGCGAGCCTCTTTTTCTAATCCGCAGTAAGGGTATTCGATAGACAATTAAAGCATACGATCGGAGAAGGGAAATGGCCAAGACGACTAGATCATCCTCGAAGACTTCTGAGAGTGCGCTGACCGAGGGTAAGAAAGCGCCTGACTTCACGTTGAAAGACGATAACGGCGAGGCCGTCAAGCTCTCGGCCCTCAAGGGGAAAACGGTTGTGCTCTACTTCTATCCCAAGGACGACACTCCAGGCTGTACCAGGGAAGCGTGTTCGTTCAGAGACGGCTTCGGCGAAATACAGAAGAAAGGAGCGGTTGTACTAGGTGTGAGTCCCGACTCAGTCGAATCGCATAAGAAGTTCAAGGAAAAGTTTCATCTCAATTTCCAGCTTCTGAGCGATGGCGAGAAGAAGGTTGTCAATGCGTATAGGGTGTGGAAACAAAAAACACTTTACGGAAGAAAATATATGGGCATCGAGAGAACTACGTTTGTCATAGATGCCGATGGCAGGATCAAGAAGATATTCCCGAAAGTAAAAGTCGACGGACACTACGAAGAAGTACTTGCTGAACTCTGATAAGCGAATGCGTGGTGGCAGTATCAGGAGAATTGTTTGATGAGTGAAGTCAAAATCGAATTGGGACTGGAAGATCTCGTGCGAGAGTTCCTTGCCAAACTCGGCGAGGACCCCGAAAGAGAAGGCCTTCTCAAGACACCGTATCGCGTCGCACGAGCATATGAATTTCTCACGAAGGGTTACAAGCAGGATATTGAGACGGTCATGAACAACGCCGTCTTCAAGGAGAAGTATAACCAGATCGTGATCGTTAAGGATATCGACTTCTATAGCTTATGCGAGCACCACCTCCTCCCGTTTTTCGGGAAGGTACACATTGCCTATATCCCGAACGGAAAGATCGTCGGGCTGAGCAAGATGCCGCGGATCGTCGAAGTGTTTGCAAGAAGGCTTCAGGTTCAGGAGCGGATGACCGAACAAATTGCCGAAACGCTGTACACCTATCTTGAGCCTCACGGCGTCGGTGTCGTGGTCGAAGGACAGCACCTTTGCATGATGATGCGCGGAGTCGAAAAGCAAAACACGGTGGCTACAACCAGCGCCATGCTGGGCGAGTTTCACGAAGACGTGAAGACACGGGAAGAGTTTCTCAACCTGATAAGACGAGGGGGCTAGATTTGAAGCTCGAGGGCAAAGTGGCCGTCGTGACTGGCGCAAGCCGCGGGATCGGGCGATCCATTGCCGTCCATTTCGCCGCCGAGGGAGCCAAACTCGCTATCTCGGGTCGCGACCCCCTTCGTCTGGGAGAACTCCGTGATGAATTGCGAGCCAAAGGAAACGAGGTTTTGTCAATTCTCGGAGACGCTTCCAGCGAGCGGGATGTCGTCAAGCTCATCGAAAGCACGGTCGAAGCGTTCGGAAGGATTGATATACTCGTCAACAATGCGGGCTTCGGGATATTCAAGCCGGTTATCGAGATGAAGACAGAGGAATTCGACTCCCTCTTCAGCGTGAATATGCGCGGCGCGTTCATCGCGACGCGCGAGGCACTTCGTCATATGATTGCGCAGAACGACGGCGTGATCATAAACATTGCGTCGCTTGCTGGAAAGAATGCTATCGAGAACGGCGCAGCGTACGCAGCGACGAAATGGGCCATGATCGGCTTTGCGAAGAGCGTGATGCTCGAAGTTCGCAAGCATAACATACGAATCGTCACTATATGCCCGGGTTCCGTCGATACAGATTTCGGCTTCTCGAACCGTTCCAACCGCGACAGGATTCTCAAACCGAAGGATGTTGCGGAAGCGGCGGTACTCGCGGCGAGCCTCCCGGCCACCGCCATGATGAGCGAAATAGATCTAAGGCCGACTAACCCGAAGGGGTAGTGTGAATATCCAGTCCGATGTTTATGATATAACTATCGTTGGAAGCGGCCCCACCGGCCTATACGGCGCATTCTATGCCGGCGTGAGGGGAATGAAAACAAAGATTCTCGATGCACTTCCGGAGCTTGGCGGACAATTAGTGACCCTTTATCCTGAGAAGTGGGTCTTCGATGTAGGGGGCTTCCCAAAGATTTTGGCGAAAGACCTTGCGAAGAACCTCATCGCCCAGGCCATGACTTTCGCACCGACAGTCTGTCTCGATGAAAAGGTTCTCTCGGTAAAGACTCATTCGGAAAACGGGACAAAAATATTCGAACTCGTGACCGACAAAGGAACGGCCCATCTTACGAAAACCATCGTGCTCACTGCGGGTATCGGGGCCTTCAAGCCTAAGAAACTAGATAAACCCGGAATTGAGCAGTTCGAAGGGAAGGGAATCCACTACTTCGTCAACGAGAAGAAGGTCTTCAAGGACAAAGATGTTCTCATTGTGGGCGGCGGTGACTCGGCTGTCGATTGGTGCCTGAACCTTCTAGACACTGCGAAGAAAATTACTCTCATTCACCGCAGCGATCAGTTCCGTGCGCACGAGGAAAGTATCAGGGCTTTGATGTCTTCACCAATTGAAATCATGACTTTCCACGAGTTGAGATCGGTGAGTGGAAATGAGAGATTGGAAATGGCAATTGTGTATGACAACAGGACTATCCGAGAGACGGCTCTTAGGATCGATGAGATTATCTTGAACCTTGGATTCCACGCAGACCTCGGACCGATCAAAGAGTGGGGACTCGAGCTTGATAAAGTGGGAATCAAGGTGAATTACCGGATGGAGACTAGCGTCGAGGGAATATTTGCCGCAGGAGACGTCGCGAGCCATCCGGGGAAGTTGAAACTCATAAGCACGGGTTTCGGAGAAGTGGTCGCTGCGGTGAATTTCGCTAAGAACTTTATCGATCCTTCAGCGAAGGTTTATCCTGGTCATTCCACGGATTTGAGAAACATACCAGGCGCGGCGAAGGGGAATTGACTCGATAATCAGCCGGTGGATTCCTTCTGAAGGGGAGTAGTGTGCATCTATTGAAACTTGTCTGAGGTCATCCCGAGGTTAAATCCTGCTAAGAATTCGAGATTACATGGTTTATATTTCACCTTGAAACAAATGTCGGGAATACAAATGACGGTCATGAACCGCCTCAGGGTGCTGGTACGGCGAAATTTCAAGTCCCTCAAACACTACAACTACAGGGTCTATTGGATATCGCAGCTGATCTCCGTCACCGGCACCTGGATGCAAAACATCGCATTAGCCTGGCTGGTCGTTACGATGACCGGTTCCGCAGTGGTGCTCGGAATAGTTACGGCGCTTCAGTTCCTTCCGATCCTTCTGCTCTCGCTCTTCGCCGGTGTCTTCATAGACCGGTGGCCGAAGCTGAAGATTATCCTTACAACTCAAAGCATTTCGGCTTTGCAGGCATTCCTGCTCTGGGCACTCGTCGCGGCCAGGTCGGTAACGCTCTGGGAAATCTACGCTCTGTCGCTCCTTCTCGGCGCCGTCAATGCTTTCGATCAGCCGGGAAGACAGGCATTCGTCGCTGAGATGGTGCCGGATGAAGACGTGGGAAATGCCGTCGCATTGAATTCACTTCTCTTCAATGCGGCCAGGACGCTCGGGCCGGCGGTCGCCGGAGTTACCATCGCGGAACTCGGAGTTGCACCGAGTTTCCTTATTAACGCACTATCTTTTGTGGCCATCATTATCGCTCTCCTGATGATGAGGAAAACCGAGCTGCGTGTTCTTAAGGCGAAGGTGCAGTCAACTATAGCCCAGGGGATCAAGGAAGGCGTTTCCTTCGCTGTCAACGAGCCGAACATTGCTTCCATCTTGATCGTTCTAATATTCGTCGGTACATTCGGTTACAACTTCTCGACCACCCTTCCTCTCCTCGCCAAATACGTTCTGAATGGTGGTCCCGAAGTATTCGGCGCTGTCACTGCCGCACTTGGAATCGGTTCGATGCTCGGGGCTCTGCTAGTGGCGGGAAGGCAGAAGCCGACCAGAAAGTTCATCTATTCCTTCGCGGCGATATTCGGCGTCATAGATATTGCGATCTCATTTTCGAGAAGCGTCCACTTTACGCTGGGGCTCCTTGTCTTGTTCGGGCTTTCAAGTATCGCGTATATCGCATCTACCAATACCTCGCTTCAGATGAACAGCCCGATGGAACTTCGGGGAAGAATCATGGGACTTTATGTAGTGGTGTTTGCGGGGAGCACTCCGATCGGGGCTCTCTTCACTGGGTTCATGGCCGGATGGATAGGGACGGCGGGAATGATGCTTGTCGAAGGGGCGCTGTGTTTGGCCGGGGTTGGAATTGGAGCGTTCTACGTACGCAGGAGAAGAGTACTTAAGCGTGAGTCCCGGTCAGCGGGGGCTGTCTCAAGTGATGTGTGAATCGGGTCCTCTGGAAAGGGTGCCCCCTTTTGTCTGACAGCAGATCTCAGATCGTTCATGCGCTTCGGCAGGATATCACGACTAAGGGGACTTGAAGCCTAAGATCCCCATTCTTCCGTGCCACATCGTTCAACCGCTTCTCTATTTCCCGAAAAACTCTCTTCCGATCCTGCGGCAGTAATAGTTCTATCCAGCTGCCGAGAAAAAAAAGCCTGATGAAGAAGTGTCTGAGAAAGGCTGAGCCGTCGGAAAAATAATAATGGAAAATGTCGTCCCGGATTGATTCGATCTTGAAACTGGAAGTGTTCAGGAGGTTCTCCATGAAGGCCACCGGCTTCCTCTTTGCGAAAATATGTTTCCGCAATCCGAGGTTGTAGTCGGGGATGTCCATGTCGTACAATACTTCTCGGAAGATCTGGTAAAACTCGATGAAAGTCTCCTGGGTGTTGAAGGTAAAGACGAATTGCGATCCCACTTTGGACACTCGTCTTATTTCTACGATCGCCCCGGGAAGGTCTTTGACGTTATTTACGCCGTTGTTAGAAACGACTAGATCGAAGATGCCGCTCTGAAACGGCAGGCCCTCGGCGCGGCCCTCGATGACGTGCGCGTTCTCTATACCGTAGACAGTCAACTTTTCCTTCAGCCTTTGTATCGCTGCTGTCCAGGGATCTATCCCATAGACACTCGACGACTTTCCAAGTCTCATAGACAGTTCCAGCATCGGAAATCCGAGACCGCATCCGACGTCCAGCGCCTTCATTCCTTTATGGTAACTTACCGACTCGAGTAAACGCATCCCGAAAGGGGCCGACCAGAATGACAATTCGTCGACAACCGAGACGTTTTCCGGTGAATTGATACTGATATCCGGCGCCGGCAGGTCATCCATGGCGTAAAATACAAAATGTACCGATGAGAGTGATAGCGTGCGATCCCATCATTTCCCGATGATTATTGCTCCGCCGTGGCAGTCGAATACTGTGCCGGCTGTAGTCGTTCCGAGGACACGCCAGCAACGAGGTGTAATTTCAATTATATGCGCCTTGTATGAATAGAAGTTGCCCTGGAACACCTGCAACTTCTTGTTGTTTACGTCAATTACCGAAACCTCGAAAAGAACAATATTATGTTCCCTGTCGACAAGCATAACCGCTGAAGGTTTCACGAAGATCCTGTAACGGTCTTTGTAATCGAATGAAAATGTATTGCGGATTACTTTCGCGACGTGTATGCCCTTGGGATCATAAACGTCCATCGTCAATAGTATCCTGGCGTTCTGCTCCAACTCCAAGAGAAGCTGGTCCTTTCCTTCGATCTTGAAAACCCCGTTTGTGTTCCGAATGATGTTGGACCCCATATTGACTTCCATAGTTTACCTTGACAGGACGCTCCTGACCGCATAGGGTCTGCACCTATTTGCCTCTCCATGATAAGCGTATGGCGAACGGGACTCCGTTGCGGTCCGCGTGCAGCGCTCAAATCGTATCATATTCATCAACTCATGCCACCATCTCGCAAAAATGTATTCCTGCCATTGGAAATAGTCAAGCACGCCGGTTGATCACCGTGCGCGAGATTACAATCGGCGGCGTGTGGATGTGTACAAAGCGATATACGAACGTGGTAGTGGCGCGGAATGACGCATAACTGTTTATATCTCGTACCTTTGAGCGTTGATTGTTTAAGCCCTCTTTTTTATATTTTTCAAGTTCCTGACATAACATCAGAGAGGTATTCGGTTGAACGTTGAACTAATTGTTTTTTTGATCCTTGCCGCGGCTGCCATAGTATCGGCCGTTTTGATGATTACCCGCAAGAACCCCGTCGCCAGCGCGTTATATCTGGTCTTTAACTTCTTCATAATTGCAGTGTTGTATTTGTTCCTCCGCGCTCAGTTTATCGCTGTAATTCAGATTACGGTCTATGCCGGAGCGATAATGGTATTGTTCCTGTTCGTCATCATGCTCCTCAACCTGGGCGAAGACAAGCTCCTCAAATGGAAGCTGAACTCAAAAAGGACGATCGCATCGCTGCTGGGTTTGGTGCTGTTGGCCGAGATAGCGTATTATGTTATGAACTTCACTTCAACTTCCGGCATGTCGCCGCAATCTGCATCGATGGGAACGGTGGAGTCTATCGGAAAGGTGCTTTACGCGAGTTACCTCTTCCCATTCGAGATCACCTCGATACTTCTTTTGGCGGCCCTGGTCGGTGCGATATTCCTTGCAAAAAGAAAGCTTGAACAATAGAATGGTACCATTAGGATATTATATAGGACTTAGCGCAATTCTTTTTACGATCGGTGTGGTCGGAGTTTTGACACTTCGAAACGCTATCGTAATATTCATGTCTGTGGAGTTGATGCTCAATTCGGTCAACCTGGCTCTGATCGCGTTCTCCGCTTATTCCGGCAATCCGGCAGGTGAGATACTTGTATTCTTTTCAATTGCCGTTGCGGCCGCGGAATCCGCTGTCGGCCTTGCGATTATAATCGCCCTCTTTAGGAACAAGCTGACCGTGAATATCGATGAAGTAAACGTTCTTAAATGGTGATCCACGGTCTGAAGAAGTCTACGGACGGTTGGGCTAAAGTACCTTCCTCAAAGGATAAACTATGCAAAATCTAGTTGTATATATCGTTTTGTTTCCGATCATCGGAGTCTTCATAAACGGCCTCTTCGGTAATGTGCTCCAGAAAAAGCTCGGAGAGAAAATCGTCGGTGTCATAGGAAGCGCCACGATAGGGATGTCCTTCCTGTTCGCGGTGCTCATCTTCATAAACATGCTCGGCCAGCCCGCGGACGCGAGAAGCCATGTTGTCGATGTCTATCAATGGATGGCCGCGGGGAACTTCTCCGTAAACATCTCTTACCTGATCGATCAGCTTTCCATCGTAATGCTTCTTATCGTAACCGGAGTAAGCTTCCTGATCCATGTTTACTCGATGGGGTACATGCACGGGGACAGGGGATATTTCAGGTTCTTCACCTATTTGAATCTGTTTGTCTTTGCCATGCTAAATCTCATATTGGCGGACAACTATCTACTGATGTTCCTTGGCTGGGAAGGAGTAGGCCTCTGCTCGTATCTTCTCATAGGCTTTTGGTACGACAGGAAGTTTGAGGGAACCAGCCTTACGTGGACCGGCGACGCAGGCATGAAGGCGTTCATCGTCAACAGGATCGGCGACTTTGCGTTCCTCACCGGAATGTTCCTCATCTACGCAAACTTCGGCACTTTCAATTTCCATACGATTTTCAGCACGGCCTCGTCGCACTTCACGACAGGCGATCCTACCGTGACATGGATTGCCATCCTGCTGTTTGTCGGCGCCACGGGAAAGAGCGCCCAGATACCCTTGTACATTTGGCTGCCGGATGCCATGGCGGGTCCGACACCTGTCTCAGCTCTTATCCATGCCGCTACTATGGTGACTGCCGGAGTATACATGATTGCGAGGAGCTCGATTCTCTACGCTCTCGCTCCCGGCGCCATGATGACTGTCGCAGTGGTAGGTGCCGTGACTGCGATTTTCGCCGCCTCGATGGCGCTCGTTCAGAATGACATTAAGAAGGTCCTCGCGTATTCGACCGTCAGCCAGCTTGGCTACATGTTCCTTGCCTTGGGTGTCGGTGCTTTCGGCGCGGGCATTTTCCATCTCATGACTCACGCCTTCTTCAAGGCCCTCCTGTTCCTCGGAGCCGGCGCTGTCATACAT
>JAJZVO010000063.1 GCA_021845665.1 Bacteroidota bacterium
CTCCACAGCAAGTCAATGGCGCTTGAGCCTACGGACTCCACCGGTACAACCCACGGCTGCCGCCTTCGCCTTCACAAACACGGGTTTTCGGCCCGGCTTCTAGAATCCATTCTGTTTTCATGCCGAGCTGAGAAGACAATCCCAATGTCTCTATCTCGTCTCGCAATTGTCGTTCGAATTGAAAGACAGTAAACCCTCTCATGCTGCTTCCATTCAATTCCTCATAAAGTTCCTTCTCGTCTATCGGAGATATGATCTCAGGTTTATCCCATTGGTCCTCCATGAATTCATCACGATGCTTAAGTTGTTCAGCTTGTTGGAGTGGCTGTGCAGCTCCATGACTCGTTTGAGAATCGACGTTGAATAGGAGATTAGCGTCTTGTTGCACCGCAAGTGCATGATGTTGCTTAGGAAGAACTAGTTCCCTTATTGCTGATGTGAGTCTGTGACTTTTTTCGGCGATCAAGAGAGGTATGTCTCTTTCGTTTAGCAAATCACCAAGAAATGCGATGATCAACGGATCCCAATCGCCGCTGACCCCCACCAATGTAACGGATCCAACACTGTAGGATAAGTATTTCCAAACTACCTGCAAGATGTCTCTCATGTCCTTTTCTTTCTTATGCGAGCCAGGGAACGACAAATATGGAGTCATCTCATGGCCGCAGTTTGGGCAGTTAAGAACGTCAGCGGGTACGGTCCTTTCGGACCTTGGCTGAAAAAAGGGTAATACGGGATTTTCCTTCTGGGGGCAGAATCCGGAATTGTCGCACTTCAGGTAAAGGATATCACCTCTCAATTGGATCTCAGCTAGCTCCCTTTGGCTGGGGTTGTTGCTATGTAATCGGGTAAAATATCTTTCGCATTCCTCCTTGGTCGGAAGTGAAAAGCAACTGAGTCCTTCCTCTGATCTGAGTTTCTTTATTAATAGACCATCGAAGTTTAGGGTCAAACAAACGGCGTTATACCTCTTATAAAGTGTTGAGAGATCTGAATGGAACTTAGTTGGCTGCGCAAAAAGAATGGTATAGAGGAGCTTCTTGGTACACTTTTTCCAGAGTTCCTTTCGATTCTGATCTTCTGTATCTTGAAGAGAATCGAATATTCGCGCGACGATTGTTCTATCCTTTTTATCCTGTGACTTCAAGGTGTTCCATTCCTGAAGCAGAGCATCGACATCTGGCAGCTGGAGAGTACTCTTTTCCCGCTCAAGTATTCCCTCGAGTTCGTCCATTATCGTGTAGATATTAGGTATGCTTTTGAACAGATCAGGTTTTGTCGTATCAGAGGTTGGAGGAGTTATAAGAGCACCTTGGGAAGCACCCGTGCCGGTTATAAACAGGGGAACAAGACCTCTGTCTGATTGAAAGGAGATAAATTCAAGCCATTCTTTAGTAATAACGGCTATCTCGCTTGAATCGGAGATTATGAATTCTTTGTCATCGACATGGTCCCATGCTTTTTGAAAAGCGCTAAGTTTAAGATGGAGAAGGTGGTTCATATCAACAGCGGATGCTTAAATTTAACTTAAAGATATTTGTTCTTTTTTTCACCATAAAAATTAGAAAATGAAAAAGTTCGGCGTTGCTAATAAGGGCATCGTAGCATCGTTAGAATTCCTCAGAGTAGTAATCCGCCATCAGTTCAGCCTGTTTCAGAACCGTGTCGATGGCTTTCTTTTGTTTGTCGGGCGGATAGCCATACTTGGTCAGGGTCCTGCGGACGACAACCATCAGCTTTGCTCGTGAACTCTCGCGGATTATCAGGTAAGTTGATGCATCGGGTTTCACTTTGTCAGCAACTTCCATGCGTGGTTCCTATTCACAAAACTTATTGACCCTGGCTTTCTGATATTGTTTAACTCTCCAGATGTGATTGAGTAGATCACTTGGTGTCGTTGGATTGCGTTTCCGCATTTACTCATCAGTCTGATTTGACTTTGAACCCGCGTATCCTCCCGAGATTTTCTTCTCACCTCTCAGTTTGTGATAGACTTCTGAAGCCAACCATGAAGCCACTACCTTTTGAAAAGCCCGGTCATTCATATATCGGGCAAAGATCTCCTCGTTCTGATCCATGCGTTCCACGAAAAGAGTTTCCAAGAGGTTGTTGAACACGAGTGAGAACTTATCTTCGGGATTGACGATGGCGGCTTGTTTCAAGTTCTCATCAAGCGAGGCAGCCTCGACAAGCTGATCGAAGAATAGCTGGTCAGCGTCGGTAAAATCGGTTCCGAAAGTCTCGTTGACAATGTCAATCAATTTGGAAAGCGCAACAATCTCTTCTCGAACAACTGCGCTACCGACTTCGGTTGGCCCATCTAACGGTTTGGCTTCGCCCTCTTTGAGGCTTATTGAACCCTCGGCTATTTTTTGTAGCCTGTAGTACTTCAGGCGTACCTCGTCATCGAAGTGATACCGCTCACCGTTTCGTCTCTTCGGAAGTTTGGGAGAAAGATATCTCAGGAAAGTGTATAGCTTCTCCAAATCGGAATCCTGATAGGGAATAATCTGGCTCAGAAACGCGTAAAGATTCCTAAATGCAACCAGCTTGGTTCTCCAATTCTCCGCATCTTCTTCGTCCTTATCAAGAAGCTTTCTGAAACGGTCAACCGCTGGGTCAATTGACGCATTCATTGCCTGGTGATCGGATGGACTCTGTTGGCGTTTAGGTTTGAAAAAGATCTGGCAGAATCGTTCCACTTCTTCGGGGAGATATATTCCTGAACTGTCGAGCTCGGCTTTCAATTCGTACATACGCGTTGGCTCGACTTCCTCGCCCATTTGTGCGCCTTCATAGTACTGTTTGAATGCTTCCTGAATCTCCTGACGATCATTGACGAAGTCGAGAACGAAGGTATCTTCTTTCAATGGATGAATCCTGTTCAAACGGGAAAGCGTCTGCACTGTCTGCAAACCAGCGAGCCGCTTGTCGACGTACATCGTGTGAAGAAGCGGTTGATCGAAACCTGTTTGATATTTCTCGGCAACAAGGAGCAGTTGGTACTCGCTGGTTGCAAACTTCTCAGGAAGCTCTTTTTCTCTGATTCCTTTGTTCATGTGTTCTTCGGTATAAGAAGTATCGGGAATCTTGTCGTCCATGACCGTCCCCGAAAAGGCAACGAGAGTCTTTATTGGATAGCCCTTCTCAGCAATGTAGCGATCGAAGCTCTGTTTGTATCTGACTGCTTCAAGTCGAGAGTTCGTAACCACCATCGCTTTCGCTTTCCCCCCGATCTTGTGGCGGGTGAAACTGTTAAAATGTTCCACCATGATTTCTGTCTTTTGCGCGATGTTGTGCGGATGCAAACGCATAAATCGAGCGAGCGCACGGGCAGCTTTCTTTCGTTCGACATTTGGATCATCTTTCGTTGCCTGCAGGAGTCTGAAGTAAGTTTTGTACGAGACGTAGCTCTTTAGCACATCCATGATAAAATGTTCTTCGATTGCCTGCTTCATAGTGTAACGATGGAAGGGTTCGCCGTTCCGTCCGAAGATTGCAAGCGTCTTGTGTTTCGGTGTACCAGTGAATGCGAAGAAGCTTATGTTTGTCTGCCTGCTTCGCTTCGCCATACTGCGAAACAGTTCTTCCATATTTTCGACAGCCTCTTCTTGAGCCCGATTCCTGGCAGCTTCCTCCAAGGCCTCACCTCCGAGTACTTTCTTCACCTCTGTAGACGTCTCACCCGACTGTGAGCTGTGCGCCTCATCTATTATCACTGCACGTCTGCGAGTTTGCAGAACTCCAGTCGCCTGTTCGCCCCTCTCCTCTGCCAATTTCAGAAGCTGTTTTGAGACAAAGGGAAACTTTTGCATGGTTGTGACGATTATGGGAACTCCGCTTTCAAGTGCTTCTGCAAGCTGACGGGAGTCCTCGTCGATCCTCTGTACAACACCTTGCTTGTGTTCGAATTGGTAAATCGTATCCTGAAGCTGCTGGTCGAGAACCAATCGATCAGTGATGACGACAACGCTGTCAAACACTCGATTGTCCTGGTTATCATGGAGCGAAGAAAGTCGATGCGCAAGCCAACCTATTGTATTACTCTTTCCGCTTCCCATGGAGTGTTCAATCAAATAATTGTTTCCTGGACCTTCAGCCTTAGCAGCTTCGACCAGCTTTCGAACTGCCTGAAGCTGGTGATAGCGAGGAAAAATCATCGTCTCTTTCTTGATCTTCCGCCCTTCGTCCGAGAACTTCGTCTCAATTTGGAGATGAAGGAATCGCGCGAGTAGATCCATGAAACTGTCACGTTGCAGGACTTCTTCCCAAAGATAGGCAGTTCGATAAGTTCTGCCGTTAGGATCGGGCGGATTGCCTGCGCCATCGTTGAGACCTTTGTTGAATGGAAGAAAATGAGTTGCCTCCGCTGCCAATCGAGTAGTCATGAATACCACTTCGGTGTCGACAGCGAAATGAACGAGCGTTCGCCGCTTGAATTCAAAAATTGGCTCGCGGGGATCACGGTCAATTCGATATTGCTTCATCGCATCGTCGACGGTCTGGCCTGTGAAAGGATTCTTTAGCTCAATCGTTACGACGGGAATTCCATTGAGGCTCAGAACAACGTCGAGGGATTTTTCATTCTTCTCACTGAAGTGAAGCTGGCGGGTAATTCCGACTTTATTTAACTGGTGAAGCGCCTCCAGATCCTGGTTCAAACCGTGTGCGGGTTTGAAGTAAACTATTCGAAGGGTGTGGCCGTAGCATTTGAATCCATGACGAAAGGTCGCGAGAGAACCATAGGTGTCCATCCATTTGCAGAGATCAGAAATAATCTGATCGCCCGTTTTTTCACCGTGGAGAGCTTGGAGTTTCTTCCATTCCTTGGGCTGAGTCTCTTGAATGAATGAGAGAACCGTCTGCGGAAAAATCGAAAGAGCCTTATCGAAACCCTGAACGTCGATGGAACAGTAACCATTATGGAGAAGATGGTCCTCGATTACCGATTCAAAAGATTTTTCTGCAACAATGTTCATTTGGCTTTCTTGAGAATGAACTTTGTTCCCAACGCCCTCAGCATATCGAACGTGTTGACGCACTGTACCCCGATGGCGTTGCACACATCTGGAATTTTCACTTGTTTCTTAGATTCTGGAGCGGGTTCTTCGTGTGTCACCAGAATCATACCCTTCGCCCTGGCGTATGCGATCAGCCAACCATCGACGCTCTCGGCATATTCCGTCTTCGCAAACGGGTAAAATCGTTTTTGGTCCTGAACCCACTGCATTGCTTCGGCGTAACTCGCCTGGACATCTTCACCATCGGATGCAACGAAGAACTTTTTGGAGATTTTTGAATCAGCCCATTCCTTCAGGTCGTCGTGACCCTTGGCAAACTCTATAGTCTTGACTCGATCTATGCTGCAAATCAGGTCCTTAGAATGATAGATAGACAATGATTCCCAGAACCCAGGACAAAGATCGAACGCATAGTACCTGCGGTTCGCCTCGATGAATACGTTAGAGTCGAGAAGATACTTGGGTTGTTTCTTCGGTAACGAATCCGTCATGCGGCCGTCCTGAATCCGAGGGACTGCGCATAGCGGTCAAATGTCTTTCCGTACAAGCCAGTAAGTGCGTAAGCGTCTTTATACAAGATGCGCCCTTCTCTTGCGGCGCGAATTACGAAAGAGGCAAACCGTTTTCCAACCCTGACATTTTGAGTATTGTAAAAATCTCCACCGTCAGATTTCTTCTGAGCCTTGCGGCGTTCGTCTTGTCGATAATCTTCGTAAAATTCAAAGAACCTCTGAGGCGTAATCAAGCCGAGATCGCGCAAGCGACGTGCAGCTACTATGGTGCTCACTTTGAATATTCTTGCCATGGCTTGGAACGGATCTCTTTCGCTTTGTGCGGACTGCCATGCAACACGCGCTTCAGATTGAGGAATCAAGAACTCTGCAGCGATGCGGTTGCAGAATATTTCGACCTCGTTGTCGGAAGGCTCAGTCGCACGAAGATTGAATACGCCGCTTTGTGCAATCCATACGTGAGCTAACTCGTGCGCCATGGTGAACATTTGAGCGGATTTGAAGTCTGCACCGTTCGTAAAGATCAGTGGAGCATACTGGTCGTGCAAAACAAAGCCGCGGAATTCATCTATGTCGAGCTTGCGGTGAGTATCGTTTCCAACGATGCCGCTGACAACCATCATTATGCCTGCCTGTTCGACCATCTCTCTCAGCGCAGCGAGGGCATCGGTCCACGTCCTTTGATTACTTGCCCATCGTCCATCGATTCCGAGGACGCTTCGGATATTGGCAGCGACCTCCACTGGATCGGAGCCAATATTAAAGGAACCGACAAAAGGCAGAGGATCTTCTCTTTCTTCAAGAAGGAAATCTCGCATCCAGCTTTGACGCCGCTGCATCATCTCAACTGTTTCCAATAAATTCGGACTCGGACGGCGTACAGGTTGATCCCTAACTGTGCGGAAATCGGGAATCGGCAAACGGTCTTCGGGGGGCTCAGAAAGGAAGAAATAACCCAATGGCGTAAATGTCATTCTCGCTAAAGCCTCGACCTGATGAAGTGTCGGCTGCACCTCGCCTGTCAACCAAGCGTTGAATCTTGGAAATCTTTTTGTGAGGGCATCATCCGTCAGACCAGATCGATCCCGAGCCCAAACAATTAATTCTGGTTTTACTGCGACTGTCGCCATGACTTAATAAGATAACCGATTCTAACCTTTTCTTCGATGGGTACCCTTAACCACGAATTTTCGGAATTTGATACAGCGCCTAACACGCAAGGTATCACTTCTGGCCTAAGAAAACCATCTGTCGGTTCCGATTCACGAGTTGGTTTATCAGTTTTACAGAGAGCCCAATTTCAAGCATCAAGCATATCTCAAGCAAAACTCTAAGTTTACGTGTTACCCAGTAGAGCGCTTCGCCGTGCAGAACGTTGGCGATTGGTTTCTTATCAAAATGGGTCAGATAATTCCTCGTTGCTACAACTGTTTCTATGAAAGTGTCGGAATCTTTAATGAACTCGAGAAACATAGGGCTGCACTTGATAATCAGCTCGCCTAAACGCTTTCTAAGAGAGAACTCATTCAGGTATTTGAACCGCTGTTTGAGTGCGCTTTTGAAGTTGTCTGGAATCGATGGTGGTACAGAGTTCAACAAAGACCGGTAAAGATCTTCAAAGGCCTGATCATCTACATAATGTCCCTCCGCGACTCTTCGATGATAAGATTCAAGAGCTTGAGTGAGGTTTAAGAATTCATGGGTCAAATACATGGAGGAGCTGTTCAAGTTCGCAAAATAAAGTTCATAAACAGGTCTGAGAATCTCTCCCTTCAAGAACCAACTATTTAGACATAGATCGAGCGAGTCCCGAATGTCTGACAGCAAGAACAACATATCAGCAGGATGTACCTTTTTAGGCACATCGGGCAATTCATTGACGCCATAGTAAATTTCGATCTCACAATCATGGAGGGTTCCGTCGGGGAACTGCTCCTTTGAATTTTCATTTGTGGCGGTGATGAACAACGGTCGCGTGGCACGACCGAGCCCGAACGACAAAAAATTGTGGAGTAGAAAGTTGATCCTGTCGTTAAACTCTTCAAAGGAAACAGGTTTTTGGGAAGTGACCTTTAAATACGTTACTTGCTTCATCGAGACTTCAGCGAGATTATTGCCACCAGACTGCAGCCGATGGTTTATCGAAATGTTCAGGTCACCAACATCGACGACTATTTTATCAGGGAACGAATAGGTCACGACTTGTTTGGAGAATCTTCCCGATCCATCCTTTTCATGTGTCAACGCGAAGCCAGTGATTCCCGTCCAGTCTTCCAGATAGTAGTAGCCGATAGAGAAACTCGAGAATGCGACGTCTTCAGCGGCTTGGAAGTGATATCCAACAAAAAGGGCAATGGCAGTGTAACTTGAGGTTGATACTCCAACCCCCATGGAGAGGCTGAATCCCGAGGCGTAGCATTTATAAAGAGTAATTTCTCTGTTGTTCGCAGTTTTTCCAAGAATTATGTTTTCAGTCTCCTTTCTTTTAGGATCACTCATCGCTCGAAATGATCCCATCAATTCCAGCGTGATCCCCAATACAGGATGATATTTCAATGTTCCTGAAATCTTTCTTTCGGGTTGGCTGGGGAGCCACCAATAACCTTTGTCTTGAAACTCTTCCATCATTCTTTTAAGAGAGCTTTGTCTCTTTGGACGATTGAACATCCAACTTTCCAGTCACAGCCTCCGCTATCAACGAAGCACGTCGCTCCTTCAGTAATTCAACTGTTCTTCTCATCGCAGCGATAAGAGAGTCTATTTTCTGAGTCTCCGATAAAATGTAAGTGACAATGTCTTGTTGCTCGTCCAATGGGGGCAAGATCACTTCTACATCGCCCAATTCTTCTGCATTCAGATGGGGCTGCGCTGCCCTCAAACGGAAGGGGCCAATCTGAGCCTCGAGAACGTACTGGCAAAGGAAAGCATAAGCCACAAACGGAGAGAGAGCTAGTGGATAGATACGCATCACCATATCATATCCTGCGATAGCCCCATTCCAATCTTGAGTCACCAAAGCAGAGTCACCTGTGTATGCACCGCTGCGCACCACTATGATGTCACCTGCTTGCAAGTGAATGGTACGTGTTCCTGGTAGATCCAATTCGTCGACATATTCCAAACCCTCGGTAGATATCTTTCCTTGATTGACATTAGTGGCACGGATAAACGGAGTGCCAAAGGTCCGATACTCTGGTGGTTGACTTAAACCATAGTAAATCTCGGCAAAGACTTTTACACGAAGCGTTTGCCAATGCTTCGGTATTCCTCCGATCCATGGTACGCCGCTATCGCGCATGGGTGCATTCGGGTCGAGCCCTCTCGTGACCGCATGTGTAATGAGTGCAAGGCGTTTCTCTTCCAGCAGCTCGAGCAAACGTTCTTTGGCGGCTATGAGTGAATCGATGCGGGCAGTCTCGCGGTCGAGATAATCAACGATGGCAATTTGAATATCTCTTGGTGGTTCTAGAACCAAAAAAGCTTTCAGTTCGTCAGCTCCAAGTTCTTTGAACGTCGTTCCCGATGCAAGCATGTCAAGGTCTTCTTTATGAGATAGAAGTTGGTAATAGAAAAAAGTCGTGTTGATACTCTCATCCTTGGCTACTAATGTCCTGCATCCTTGATTCGTACACAGTGGTACACCCGCAATTGCGATGTTACCGACTGGGGCTCTTGTGGTTAGTACGATGCTTCCTACAGGTGCCAACTGGGTTCCGCAGTTTTTGTAGCCCTCTTCGGTAATCTTTCGCCTTGTGTCGGCAAGGATCTTTCCTGAAAGTTTTCCGATGTCTTCAGGTGTAGCCCAATAGATTTCTCCGTCCCAGTAACTTGATTCGGCACTTTGCGGGGTTGCTCCATTAAGAGCTGAGAAAAGATATTTTGTTTTCTTGAAAAGCCAGCCGTCTGGACAAAAGGTGTTTGCCTGAGCCGTCATTCGGCAACCTCTCCGAATAGTCGCATAATTTCTTCTTCGGCTTTTTTCAAATCGGCGTCATACTTCATTTGTTCTTCGATTCGACTTTCGTTCGAGGGATGTCCAGTCCGTCAGCTCCTTCGATTTGTCTCTGCGCATACTGCTCACGCGCAACCTGGATGGCGGTGCGCAGCCGTTGCAACAGCAGCTTCTTTGGTGGAAGCTGGGTCAGGTATTGCGCTACGCGTATGCCACTTTTCTCCAACTGAAGTAATTCCACATGTTCCGCGGTTTTCTCAGCGCAGAGAATAAGACCCAACGGAGATTCCTCTCCTTCGCGTCGCTCATAACGGTCCAGCCACCTGAGGTACAATTCCATTTGTCCTTTGTCAGCAGCCTGGAATTTCCCGAGCTTCAATTCAATCGCCACCAAGCGCTTCATGGATCGGTGATAGAAAAGGAGGTCGATGTAATAGTCCTCGCCGTCGATGGTGATGCGCTTTTGACGGTCAAGAAATGCGAAGTCAGAACCTAATTCTTGAAGCACGCGCTCCAACTCTCGAAGGATCGCCGTCTCAAGATCTTTTTCGCTGTAGGTGTCTTTCAGTCCAAGGAAGTCGAGAAAATAAGGATCGCGGAACACGACGTCAGGAGTCAACTTGCCTTCAGAACGAACCTCCTCCAATTCCTTCCTAGCGAGCACCTCTGGCTTTCGTGAAAGAGCCGTGCGCTCATAGAACATCGCCTGCATGCGTTCCTGGAGCGTGCGTGTGCTCCAACGTTCGCGTCTGCAGAGTTCAAGATAAAACTCTCGTCTTACGGGGTCTTTGATGTATGAAAGCGTTTTCAAGTGGGTCCAGTCCAATTCTCTCCGCAGTGCGGAGACAATCTGAACATCAGGAAATGCAGCAGCCACACTAATCATGTGTCGCAAGTTCTTTTCCGAATAGCCTGAGCCGTAAGTTTCCTTTAATTGTCTCCCCAGCGAGGAGACAATTCGCTTTCCGTATGGAGCGCGTTGCTTGTTCAGGATATCATGGCGGATACGAGTACCTATCTTCCAATACAAATCTGTGAGTTCCGCATTCACTGCCATCGCGACCCGCTCTTTGGCCTGCTCTATCATCGCGGCAACATCAGCAAAAAGGTGATGGACGATTTCTTTTACGGACAGGAGATCAGTCGGATTCCTCTTCACAATCGCTCGCTGCTTCAACTCGCAACCTCTCCGAGTAAACGCATGATTTCCTCTTCAGCCTTTTTCAAATCGGCGTCAATTTCTTTGAGAGACCGTGGTGGTACATATTTGTAGAAGTATCGATTAAAATTTATCTCGTATCCAACTTTATCTTTCGTACGATCCATCCACGCATCGGGGACATGGGGCAATACTTCGCGTTTGAAATACTGGTCGATGTTTTCTTTCAAAGGAACATTCTCGTAGTCGCGCAATTCTGAATCGGATTCGTATCGGTGACCTCCTTTTCCCGAAAGTAGTACCTCTTTCGCGGCAGGATCCCGTTCGGTAAAAGTATCTCGGAATGCTTTGTGTGCCCTGGCCGTCCATTTCACCTTAGATTTACTTTCTTTGATGATGACGGCGATTCTTTGCAGTGTCTCATTCCAATCATACTGCGGCTCAGACACAAAATTGGTTTCGATCATTTCAATATCATCGCTCAATTCAGGGAAGTCTTTGAGGAACTCAGCATTCCTTTCCTCGGTCATCTGACACTTCAATCTCAGAGGTCGTTCCACTGTAACTCGCGTGTATCCGAAATCTGCATTATCGAAAATCTTGCTGTGGTCGTTGTTCTCGAAATTGCCGTACTCCGTGACGATATCGCGGACCTGATCGGGTTCTCCATCTTTGCCTTCACCGATTTTCCTTCGCTTATCACCGAGGCTTCGTCTCATTGGAACGTAGAATTCCCGCGCATCGATGAGCTGAATCTTGCCTTTCCTGGATTTCTCTTTCCGATTTGTCACTATCCAGACGTAAGTACCGATTCCAGTGTTGTAGAACATCTGTTCTGGCAGCGCAATGATCGCTTCCAGCCAATCGTTCTCGATGACCCACTTTCGGATGTCGCTTTCACCCGAACCAGCTCCACCGGTAAAAAGGGGCGAGCCGTTGAAAACGATTGCGAGACGGGAGCCGTACTTCTGTTTCTCAGTCAGAACTGGCTCAAACTTGCTGATCATATGCTGGAGAAAAAGGAGCGATCCATCATTCACACGAGGCAAGCCTGCTCCGAATCTTCCAGCGAAGCCCTGTTTGTCGTGCTCGCGTTCGATATCCTTCTGCTGCTTCTTCCAATCGACGCCGAACGGTGGATTCGTCAATAGATAATCGAAGCGCTCTCCTTCGAACTGATCATCCGTGAAGGAATCACCGAAACGAATGTTATCGCCTGTACCATTGTGGTCAACCTGTTTTATGAGCATGTCAGAAGCTGCAGTCGCGAATGCTCGCTTGTTATAGTCCTGGCCGTAAACGTAGAGCTTCGCTTCAGAGTGGTGCTCTCGCATATAGTTCTGTGCCTCAGCCAACATACCGCCTGTTCCCGATGCCGGATCGAGAAGCGTGCGGACCGTACCAGCCTTTGAGAGCAGCGCATCGTCATTGTTGAACAAAATGCCCACCATCAAACGAATGACTTCGCGCGGAGTGAAGTGGTCGCCCGCGGTTTCATTAGCAGTCTCGTTGAATCTCCGAATCAGATCCTCGAAGAGGAGACCCATTTGAATGTTGTCAACCTTGTCAGGGTGCAGGTCCATCTTGCTGAACTTTTCGACAACGAGAAACAGGATGTTCTCCTCGTTCATCTTCTCTATTTCTTTTTCGAACTCGAAGTACTCGAAGATGGTCTGGACGTTTTTGGAGAAACCCTTGATGTATGAAACCAGATGTCTGTCGATGCGGTCTGGATCGCCTTTGAGTTTTTCAAAAGTAAGAGGGGAACGATTATGAAAGTTCTGTCCAGAGGCTTTGTCGAGGAGGCGGTCGAGTGCCTCGTCTTTGAACTTATCTTTCTTCCTGTCGTACTCCTTGAGAACTTTGTCTTTGGTCGGAGCAAGCACGCAGTCGAAGCGGCGAAGAACTGTCATCGGCAGCATGACGCGTTCATATTGTGGCGGGCGATAGGGGCCCCTGAGAAGGTCTGCTATTTGCCAGATGAAATTGGAAAGCTCGTAATGGTTAGGCATGTGATTTTGTTAAAAGTTCATTAATTATATACATGATCAAGTCGGGCTTCAAGGTTGGTCCCTCCAAGGCTTCCTATGAGAGGGCGGCCGGTTTTGGCCTGATTTTATTCCTGATGAGTCTGCTTAAGACTAGAACAAAGGAGGTACCGGCTACAAACGCGGCCATTACCCTGCTTTGTTCCTTATGGACATTGATCTCGTGTGCTTCCTCGTTGCGAATAATTCTCAACACGGATATCAAGTGAAAGTCTTCTTTCGAAATGACGTTCTTATCAAGTGCGTGCTGAAGGTAGTCGGAGAAAGAAAGATTCTTTTTTTGAGCTTGCAAATCAGGATCGTCTTGGTATAGCTCCTTAAGTAGCCTCTCGATGATTTTTGCCAATCCGAAAAGTGCTTTCGTATCCTGTTTAATTTCGAGAAGGGCCGAGATATTCATCAGTTCTTGAACTACAGCGGGGTCAATGTCCTGATTGTTCTGAATGAGCTCAAGGAGACGGCGACGAATGTCTTTGGTGAGTTTCTGGTCCTGATCAATCCGTTCTTTTAATTGCTTTATCTCCTTGCCCATCTTCTGATTCATAAGCAATAGGGCAGCAATGACGAGGAACGCAACTAGTAGCATCAGGGATGTATCTTTGCCGGACATATGGCTTCCTCCATATTTGAATTGAGACATGAATTATGCCGGTCTTTGAAGAACGAGCACAGATGTATGTGCAGGGATGAACGTGTTCGGTTGCGGGTTAGAAATAATCTAATCGACGAAACAGTTACAATGGCATAATTTCTATCGTTCATGCTCGGTTCAGGATGTTTTCGATTGTCTCCTTTATTCTTCTCTTCTTGACTTCCGGATCTTCCTGCTGAAGAAATTCAACCGCTGAAAGGTCGTCTCCGCGTTTTCTGTTTTGCCTGGGCTCCAGCGCTTCAATCAAGATCGCCTCCAAAGCCGGAGTGATCTGGCCTGAATTGTAATGTGAAGGCATTGAGGTAAGGTCCCCCTTTTCCAATACTGGAAGAAGTCCGAACCAGGAAAATCTATCCCATCGTGTGGAGAGCCGGTCGAGAGTGTGCTCGTATAGTCTGCGGCCCAGAGTACGATCAGTTGTTCTTCCAACGTAGACAATTTCTCTTCCGTCATACAGTAGATAAATGCCCTGCTGATTGCAAAAGTCAACGGATTCTGCTCCAAGTTTCTGTACCCCGAGCAGTCGTGGTTTCTGAGTCCAATGGACCATGTCTCTTCGCCAAAACATCCCAAACGAAGTAATCACTTGAGGGGATTCAATCTCATCGGTAGGTTGCGTGTTTCCTAGGCGAGCCTGATTGAGAAAGTACTGACCGCGCCCTACTTTAAGAAATGGAGATTTGGTTCCTTCATTCTTGATAGATGTAACGAGGTTCGAGCTGACGGTTGCCGCTGGCGTGGCACCAACGCTCTTACGCAGGCCAAGAGTGATTATTTGGTCTGCGATCTCCTTATAGTCCATAGCGGAGCCTGCTTGTCTCAAAACTTCTTCAATTGCTTTCTTCCAAGTCATTTCTTTAGCCATTGTGAGAATCCTTCACGACTTTGAGTACGGATGCTCGGGGATGCCGATGTTGTCACAAGCGTTCGTGGTAAGTCCTTATCTCTTTCGACAGCCTCCCACGTCACCGCCTAACTAGACCATTTTAGAAAGATTAAGCGATCAACGGAAGAATTTCAAGCGCAGCAACTCCAAAAGGGTGATTTTCAATGGATTGTTTGATAGTAAATCGGCTCTGGGGGATTGGACTCTAATTGAAAGAGTTGTCGGATACTAAGAACCTTTTCTGGGTTTCAATGTAAAAAAGCTTCTAAATATTCGGAAGACCAGGTAGGCCAGGAATCCAAGGGATGACATCAGGATATAGAATTCCTTGTTCGACGCACCGATGGAAAGGATCTTTGATAGTGAGAATACGGCAAGTCCCAGGGCATAGAGGGGGCCCATGTTGAAATAGTCGCGGTCGTTTGCTGAATGGACAAGTTCGCGGATATCGGAAGAGCCTAAGAACCCCTTTGTGGCAGCGGTATGGAGAAACCTCTTCATTTGAAACGGGTTGCCCTGGCTTACTTTCAGGATTTGGCTTTTGAATAGATTCCGGTCGAATGCCCTGATCTTGTACTGTTCTACGAAGTAATCGATGAGTCTACCCGAGTCCGCATCGGGGAGACCGCGAGCGGGAACCACCGCGAAAGTATCGAATATTTTCTTGAGCACGGGCTGTTGTTTGACGGATAAGGATGAGCCACAGATAACGGCGACATCGAGAAGTCTTTCGAGAAAGATGCGGTGGGAAGGTGTTACAGTCTCGAGGTTGTCGATGAAGAGGATGTGTTTTCTGCTGGAGTTCGAGATAGCCCTGATGATTGCGGCGGCGAGTTCGTTCTCCTTCATTGCGTTCACGGCCTTGAGTTGTTCAAGTCGCATGAGTTGGGACGCGAGACACTTCATGAATTTGCTGAGCGGGGCTGGAGAATCAATGTAGATGCAGAGTCCAGGCTCTGACGAGCGCGGTAATTTGGCAAGATCAATGTGGTGAACCGTTCCGTTGAGGATGGAAATTGCCTGCTGCATGAGGCGGGTCTTCCCTACTCCACGGTCGCCGGTTATCAATGTGTGACGGTTTTGGAGAAGGTTGGTGATGATCTGATGGAGCTCGGGTGAGCGGCCGATGAAGAAGGGATCCTGTCGGAGATCGGAGGTTTGCCTAAAGGGGGTACACATAACTTTCAACCATTTACCTTCTGCAAGGAGAGAGAATCTCGGCGTTCATTTTCTTTTCCTTGCCGAAAAGAAAACGAACCAAAAGAAAAGGGCACCCCGCGAAAATGGTTCCGACTTCGTCGGAATCGTCGCGTGCCCCGTAATGAGAGGCGATTTTAATATACGGTGGTAACTGCACGTTAGATGTGATTCCCAAAATCGCCTCTTCAGGTAACTGGTAGGTTTTTGGGGAGGCACGCGACTCCATTTTCGCAAGGGGATTCCGTGATGAGGAGTGAAATGAGAATGCCATCCTCGTTTCCGAGGAAAGGTAGAGGACCATATTTACCTCTTAACGCAGAGTGTACCCCGCTACAAGTGGGGCCCCGAAACTTGCTGTTGGTCATTTGTTCCGAAGGGCACGTATTATTTCTCGGTAGACTGGGCGTCCATTAGCCTCAGTACAATTGAATAAGAAGACTTGCCTGAGTTCTTAGAAGTGGAACGGAGTTCCACGACGATGCCATCGGCCGGCGAGGTGATGACACGTTTGTTCCGGTTAGCGGCCGATTCAGCGCGTAAGCGATTGATGGTTCTCTGAATGTTGCGGAGGTCCAGAACGTATTTCTCCTGAGTGGATTCGAGAATCTTGTTGGCCTTGTCCAGATTAGATTGGGCCGATGATTTGTCGTTCTCAGCGATATCAAGTTCGGTCCTGGAAGCGAGGGACTTGTTGAAGAGATCGAATTTCAGCTGGCAAACCTGTGTCAACTTGGCTAGCTTCTCTTCGGCGGAGCGAACCGAAGAGCGTAGCCTGGCAAGAGCTATTTCTTTTCGAGATTGCAGCGAAGGTTTGCGAGACTGCAAAGAAAAAATCCTGCTCAAGACCTTCAGCTCCGCGGGAGTACTGATCTTCGCGAGGATGCTTCCAGCTGATACCGTGTCACCGGACCTCACTAGAACGGATAACTCGGCCGTACCTCCCGTGGTGTCGATAGTTAAGAAGTCGCCGAGAGGCACTATAATGAGATGGGGAGACTTGGGGACTTGGAGACTGGGAGAATTGGAGACAAGGTGACTTGGAGACGAATGGGACTCTTCGGATATGGTTTTGATGGTGAGCTGGCCTTTCAGGATTAGAGTGTTTTCTATAGAGAGCCGAAGGATATCGTCATAAGAGGCGTGGTCGAATTTTACTATGGAACCGTAAGAAGATACCGTGTTGAACCTGTCGAAGTTCTGGGGAAGTTCGACGCGCTGGTCGGCTTCCAGCGAACCGAAGAACCGTGTTTCACCGATCTGTGATGTGAAGTTCTTCAAAGAGGATAGAAGTTGGCCGGACAGGTTGACGGAAATGACCGATGTCTTAGCCTCCGGCCCGGGCACACAGACCACCGAGTTACTTATAAAGTTGTCACTGGCGGGGTTTTCGCCAAGTGTGTAAACATTCGTGCCTGATGAGAAAAGAAGCGTGTTAGGATCCCTTATGCCGACAAGTTCAAACCGGCCGTTGATGCGATCGTGTGTCAAGGTATTCACGGCGTCGATATCGGCGTAAACGATATGAGAAGTTGACAGTTCGTAGTAGTCGCGAAGAGCGGCCTGCGGTGTCTTCTGTGTAACGCGGATAAGTCGCTCAAACCCGCTGGATGCAAAGATGTACAGCGGGATAAGAAGCGCCGCGAAAAAGAAGAATAAAATCGTGTCGGCCTTTGAGCCGGACTTCATACGGTAGCTGTATGGCGATCGGGGATCGTAGGGGAAAACGCAATCTAGCGTTGAAATCGGATAGAACATTTTAACGCCCTGGACCGTGCAGGAGTCGAGGATGATATGAGAGAAGTAGGCCATCAAGAATAAAGAAGTAGTATGGGGGTATATCAGATTAATATTCTCCAGAACAGATGAGACAAGTCCGGGGCCAGAAGCAAAAAGGAATGAGTGCGTCAGGCTGCGATGGCCGAATATGCGCTCGGTTGGCTCGCTGATGAAGAAGATCCGTCCAAGCCAGCTTGTGGGCAGATCGATGTCCGGAAGAATAGATACAAAGACGGTGATGATTGCACTGCGCCAGTCGAGCGGGACGCCGAAGGGCGTCAGGATAAGGAGATAAAGAGATTCGGCGAAGGCAATGTGAGTGGGAGAGGTCGTGGGGATTCCGCAGCAACGGAAAAAGAGTGAAGAGTTCTATCGTTTGATTGGACCACTAAGGGGTGATTATCAAGCTGAATGCGTGAACACAATAGTACACCAATAGTTGAATTGTCAATACGCGTGTCTTTAATATATTACGCACAGGTCGTGCTATTTACCACACGATATCGAAGACACTTGAGTGCCAAAAGTGAGTCTGTACTAATACGAAAAAGCCCCTGTCATTTTAGAGTAGGACAAGGGCGCGGTGGTGTACAGGTCATGTGAGCCTAAATGTTTCTCCTCTTTTCCCGAACAGGACGTTCGGGAAGCCGAACATCACACGATGTGATTTTTGATCGGCTCGAGCGAGTGTCCCGCTCAAGCTGACCATCGCTCCGTTTCCCTTGACCCCTCGTCAAACCGTACATGAAGTTTTCCCTCATACGGCTTTCTTGAACCTTAACACCACCATAGGTGGGACGGGATTCTCCAAACATCCTGAACAAATACACACGTTTACTAATCCATCTCTGGATAATACACGTCTCGTCCATTCTTTGAATCACCGAGGTCAACAGAGGCCCTTCCCTCCGAGTATCTCTTGCTGCATACTCATCATAAGTAATATGGCCTCATCCGACTCTGCCGCTCCGACATTATATTTCTTATATGATGCGGCATGCCGTGAACGACACCTGCCAACACTCTTCCACTTCGTTTCCTTATAGGAAAAGTCTTTTTGTTCAGGCTCTCTACCTGTACAGTTGGCGAGGGTCTCCCCCGGAGGGTCCTTCGGACAAGTCCCGTCCTGTCTCTTTCTGCTCATGTCGCCGCTAACACCCCGGAGATGTACCATGCCGTTCTTCTCTGCTCTAAGCATAGCATTCTGACTTCGCCTATAAAATAGAGGCTCGTCCATCTCTTTACTCTTTACGAGGCTACCTCTGCGTTCACTCTTGTTGCAACCTGAGCTTTTGCCGCTCGATATTCCTATACAAGTATGCGGCATGGCGCCACAGGCGCTCACGTGCAGCTCCCGACTCTTGCCAGCGAGAGTCGGGATACGTTGTCGAGTCGCTTATCGTACACCCGTTTCCAGCCATATACCGACTCCTCACTACACAGCCGCAGAGACTTAATCTATTCGGAACGTTTCATCCGAATAGAAACAAGACAGTTTACCTTGGCACTCATTTGAGCAGCATTAGTTTCCTTGTCTCAAGAATATTGCCAGCCTGTAATGAATAGAAATATACTCCGCTGGCTAGCCCAAGTTCGACACTTGGGGTGGTAGAAGAAATATTTTTGCGGTGATTTGATTCGGGGTGGCAGATTAGGGTGGAAAAGTCCGTGTAGTGAAAACCTGCCCTATTGATATGGCGTACCATGATGTTGTAAATTGTGACATGTTTCTGCGAAAGATATGGGTACAGAAAGACGGGAAGCCACACAACTATTGGGCGCTCGTTGAGTCGTACCGTACTGAGCGGGGTCCACGCCAACGGGTAGTTTCGTACTTAGGCGAGATGGACAAAGCTGGAAGATTAGGCGTCGGAAATGCGGCAGAGGGACACCCCGCCATTCAGGATTCGCTGTTCGAGGATACGACGGCTGAATGGGTGGAGGTTGACGTGCGAAGAGTTCGAACGGAGCGAAGCCGACGCTTTGGCGACGTGTGGTTAGCCTTAGAGTTATTGAAGACAAACATCTGGCAATCTTGCTCCACAAACTTAGGATGCAACCACCGCTCAGATTACAACAAAATCAAATTCTGTAGTGAAAACCTTTGCCTCATTTCGGCGTTTGCCCCCTGAAAACAAAGCTTTTTCTCCTGAACTGTCGAACTTGGGCTAGATGAAAAGTGACTACGTATACAAGCCTCTCCGAACCAGCTACGCTTCGACCAGCTCCTTCTTGATCTCGGGATGTTTCTTGAGAACCTTAACAAGGAGTATTACAGGCTCGGGCACAAGGCTCCGTCCGATTTCCCAGCCTGGAGAGTTCTGACACTTACGTGTATGGCTTGAGCTAGCTCGGCCTGGGACATCTTAAGTTCCCTGGACCTCAACACGCGGAGTGTTTCCGCTCTCTTCTTCCGCAGGTCTTCGATCCCTGTGTAGGATAGCGTCCTCTCACCAGTCTTCTTGTTAACGGTCCAGGTACGGAGCTTGAGCTGACCGGCTTTGAAATTCTCCCACGCCGTGAAAAGGTCGCCGGCATTTTTCCTGTTCATCGATTTCCTTTCCTCATGCTTCGGTCCAGTTCTCGATACTGAGAGAGCCGACTCGTTGAAATTCCCGGACGTTGTTTGTCACCAGGGTGAGACCGCGGCTCGCCGCCTGGCTAGCGATCAACAGGTCCATCGCGCCTATTGGCGTTCCCATTCTCTCGAGTTCAGCTCTGACTTTGCCGTAAGATACAGCATCTTCTTCGTTGAACTGCAGACCGACCAGAGGCTGCAGGAATTTCTGGATTGAGATTATGTTCCTGTCGACCTGTGAACTTTTCTCGGCACCGTAATACAGTTCGGCTATGCTCACGCTGGATATAGCTATGTCGCCTGGCCGTTCTTTTGCAAAGCGTTTCTGCACTATGGGGGGATTATGCTTGATAATGTAGATGCAAATGTTAGTATCCAGCAGGTATTTCATTTGAACAGTTCGCTTCTCTTTTCCTGAGGAGGCTGAACACGTTCATTCATGAAATCGTCAGAGAACTCCTTCAAGCTCTCAAATAAAGAATCCCATTTTTTCCTTCGAGGCAGAAGGATTACAGCGTCCCCGACCTTGGTTATGCTTACTTCCTTCCCTTTCATTCTGTAAGCCTTGGGTAGCCGGACCGCCTGACTTCTTCCATTTTCGAATAGTTTCGCAGTGTCCATAATCGACTCCTTGATATATACCATTTAATATATATTACCTGAATTCCAGGCGCAAATTGTATCTGCTGCAAACTTTGCGACCTCCGCGAAAAACATCCTGCCTCCAACAGCCCATTGGACACGGAATCCCAATTTAGGTTTGAAGGGGCTTTGCTCATGCGGGAACAATCCGCACGACGAGGTACGGCGTCTAATGGATGATGACGCCGGCTTTTTTGGCCTGGCTCAGTTGTTCCTCAAGGTCTTTGAGCTTCTGAAATGCCTCGTCGTCGTACTCGCGCTGCGGTCGGTAGGGAACGTACACGTCAGCGGTAATGTCGTTCGCGACGAAGCGGCCGGAGGTCGTATGTGCGACACCGGTGAGGTAATCAAATGCATCATCCTTAATGAGCTGCTCTTCCGCATCGAGGATGGTTCTCTGATGCTTGATTTCAATTAACCGCTAAAATGCTTTCTGATCCCTCGACAAAGTCGAAGAAGGAACGGACCGCTTCACCCAAATCTGGCGGGGATATTGGGCTTGCGAAGCAGGGTAGATCATTTGCCTTTCGTGTTCACCAGGAACGACGGTAAACAGGTCGACAGCGAACGACAAGTTCAGGGAGTATTGTAAGACCGCCGGCCTCGATCCGCAGTTTCACTTTCACAGCCTCCGGCATACATTCGCTTCTCATCCAGTGCCCATCCAACTATCATTTGCTAACCTGGTCCCGCCAAAAGCGGGCGGGATGCTCATTCCAACAATAATTTTACCGGCACGTTGTTTGGTACAATTAGTTGGAATGGCACTAGCTATGAAGGGAGTCATCCTTTATTTCATTCAGAACATCCTGGGCCACGCCTCGATCGAGACTACGACCCGGACCTACACACACCTGCAGCCGGATCCGCTCGCTCATGCGGTGAAGGAATTGGATTACTGAGAAGTGTTCTGCTCTTTCCGCGGCAGATTTGTCGGAGCTATTTGACGAAAACGAACTTCCTTGCCCGCTGGAAAGTGCCTGCCTGCAGCCTGTAAAAATATATGCCGCTTGGCAATCTTGAGGCATTAAAGGTCGCCTGATAATGTCCAGCCGCTCTGTCAGTGTTTACCAGAACTCCGACCTGTCTTCCAAGTAAATCGTAAATAGTGATGTTAACGTGCGACGATGTTGGTACATCGTACCGGATAATGGTGGAAGGGTTGAATGGATTAGGGTAGTTTTGGTAAAGTTCAAACTTGGTCGGCAACGACACCCGTCCGTTGCCGGAAGCAGCCTGAATTTCGGCGGTGACGCCGGGCTGATCAGCGACCGAAGAACCTCGCGCACTCAGCGTAATAGGGACCGCAGAAAGGCCATTCAAGATATACGTTCCGCCATCGATGATATTCCATTGTACCTTGACAGGGCCATGAGCTGCCTGCAGCTCCATTTTAAGGCCGGAAGAGGTATCAGGGAGTATCCCCGCAAACCGATCTCCGGAGAAGCGAATGTCAAAGACGCTCTCAGGTGGTTTCGGTGGCATATCGAATTCACTCAGGTTTCCAGCTTTTGAGGAAAAGAGGAGTTCTCCAGAGGCGCCATCCGCGTCGGTCACTGTGATTGTGTTCCACTTAGTAAGATCGACAGTGGGAGCATCTTGCACTGACTTTGAAAGAGATGACGATGAGAGAACGAGTTTTCCCGCCTGACTTGATTTTACCCAAACGCCCTGGCCTGACAAAATGCTTGTCGTGGATTTATAGCCGTTGGAGTACGAGAAGAAATATGACGAGACGATTGAGGCGGGGACCTGTTGAATGGATGTCGTGGCTACCGTTGAGAACGTTGAGCCAATGAGATTCCAGCCAGATACTACCGCAAAAGTATCGCTGGCAAACGGCTCGCCGGTCAGCGCCGCCGTTCCGGAATTCAGGTAATTCACCCAATACCCTGTGCCGTGTGCCAGAGTACTTGCAGGCTGATACCCGCCCGCATATGAATAAGCGGAGACATAAGCCGGGAATATCTTACTTACGTCCCAGCTCTTGACACCCACCGGAATGGACACGAGATTCCATCCCGACTGCAGGCTGACATTTCGACTGACAGTGAACGTGTGAACAATCGTCAGTGACTTCACCGTATTGTCGGTTATCGAAACGCTTCCGTGGATGGACATGTCAACGCTTAACTTTCCCCCTCCGGTCGCGGCATCGTACATCTGGAAGAAGCCGGTCCACAGTGTTGTCGAGTCCCATGTTATGGTTACTGGATATCCTGACGCACTCGGCTGGAATTGCAGCGTCCATACATTCTTTTTGTTCTGCGCGTTTAGAGTATCACGGTAGTCAATAGAAAGCCCCTCGACTCCGGATACTATCCAGCGCACGTCAAAAGCCCCGGATGGTGGGACGGGCGGAAGCTCGAATTCTCCGAGACCGATATCCAGGCCGGAAGTAGCTCCGTGCAGTTCCCCAAATCTTGCCGTGTCCGCGACGCTGCCATTATCGATAAGTGTCAATTTCAACGAGCCTGTCGACTGGGCCAATCCAAGCGGCACACTAACAAGAGTCGAGAAGAGCGTGAACAACAAGACTCTGAACCAAAGTCGTTTCATTAGATCCCCCTGTTTAGATTTCTCACTTGATAAGAACCATTTTATTGGAAAATGTCTGGCCGTTGGTAATCAGCCTTACTATGTAAACTCCTGATGAGTAGGTGGAACCATTAAAGGTCGCTTCGTGGTTCCCTGCAGAGTACTTCCCATTTGCGAGGGTGGTGATTTTTCTACCGGTAATGTCGTAGACGCTCAAATCGATATGTTGCGACTCCGGCAAATCAAACCTGATTATGGTTGAAGGATTGAACGGGTTGGGGTAGTTCTGTTCCAGGCCGATATTAATCGGAAGTGATTTTCCCCTTTCCTGAACGGAGGCGATAGTCGGCACGCATCTGAGCGTGAAGGCTTGCTCCGTGGAATCCGAGATAACCAAGCTGCCGTTTCCACTGAGTTGTGTAATTCTCATCCCGGCATTTCTGTTCTCTATTGCGTAATACTTTATTCCCGACTGGCTTATATGCCATGATAATGAAACAGGATAATGGCCTGTTTGCACCTCAACTGTTAAATCAGTTGAATCGAATTTCTGAGGAAGTACCTCAAGAAAACGGTTGGACCCAAAACGGGCATCAAATGCACCGTCAGGCGGTTTTGGGGGAAGCTCATATCTCAGCAAGGTTAAGGAATCAATATCAGTTCTTCCAAAATACAGCTTCTGTGAATAGGAACCGGCGTCCGACACTGTCAGGTAATTCAATGTATCCAGCATCGAACTGTCAACGCCAGAGGAAACAATTGGAAAGATGACCTTGGCTGATTTGTCGGACAGGTTGACAGAAAGGATCTGCCTGGAAGATGAATAGATTTTTCCGGCGTCAGTTTGGAGGATGAGACTTCCCGGATTAAACACCTTGACCCAATACCCCATGCCCGGAGAAAGAGAGTCGGCGACTCTGTATCCACCGGCAAAGCCAAAATAAAACGAAGATACGTTGCCCACAGGAGACTCTATGATGCTGTCCACTGAAACCGCCGCACTGATAGAGCCAATCATGTTCCACCCCGTCTGCACTGCAAAAGTATCGCTGGCAATCGGAAGCCCGGTGATGCTCGCAGCCGATGAGGCGCCGAGCTTCAGCCAGTAGCCATATCGATTATGAAGCGTATCAGCGGACACATATTTCTGGTCAAAGCTGAATGCTTTCGAAATTGCGCCGGGGAACAGGGTCAGAAGCACGTAATCGTCAGGTATGACCGGGACAGATACCATGTTCCATGACGCCGACAGGTTGTTAGTTATCGTTATCTTCCGCGAGCGAATCTGGTAAGCACCGTCATTCGTTCCGGTAAGCACATTCTTTCCCGCCGTATCGCTTAAAACCACATTCGATAAGTGAATTTGAAAGGTCCCTATGGTGTCACCAAGTGTGACCGGCAGGTCTAGGATCGCTCCGCTGTCTGAATTAAACGGAGCAAGAGTTGGTGAATAAGCTATGATTCTAATAACACCCGAGGACAAAACCGATGCGCTCGTCACATGGTCTTTCTTCCTCGAAGTAAGACGAATTGAATCCGGCACGACAGAAATCGCTGAAGGGACTTGAACGTCACATTGGAAACCCGTTACCGCCTTCATGTTATCGAGATTGAACTGGATCAGTCCGTTCTCACTCTTGTATCCGGCACCATCAACGACACCCAACACATTTGGCAGATAGACAGTTGCCGCGAGGGAGACATAGGCGGGGTCATGTTGTGAATCATTGCTTCTTACGGTGATCTTACCGTTCTGAGTGCCTTCCTGAGTGGAATGAAACAACACTTGCACGTTCTGGGAATTTCCTGGTAGCAAAGTCAGAGGTGCTGTGAATGAGGCCCTGAATGAAGAGTTGTCGATGGAAAAAGAAGTGATGACAAGCGTGTCGCTGCCACTGTTGGAAATGACGAGTGTCGCTCTTGCCGTGTCTTTCGCGGACACATTTCCATATCCGATAGATGCCGTGCTCAATGAAAGTGTCGGAGAGACTACCTGAAGGTTGCCGGCGTAGGAAGCGGACTCTATGTTGGTAGCCGACGAATCGCTGATGACTACATCTGCGGGAGACAACCCATAGCTGCCGCCCTGACCCTGTACCATTAAGTCAATTGTCGCGATGATCCCGTTCGTATCGGCAAAATCAGAACTTGAAGGCGAATACGCGAGAACTGTGAGCACGTTACCCGATGTATCCGCAGCTGCCACATGGTCGGCCGCTCTTCCTGAGAGGTGCACAGACCCAGCTACAAATTTCGCGACAGACGGCAGCGGTATCTTGAATTGGAATCCGGTAAATCGCTCCATGTTGTTAATGGAGACGGGCAGATGAAAGACGTAGCCGGAACGACCGCTCACTGAGCCAACCCGCAGTTCATTAACGGCAAAGGTAACTCCAGTCAGAGAAATTGCCCGAGACAGCGAAGCCGGATCATCGCTTGAGATGGTCAGGGTCCCATTGTATGTCCCTTTCTTTGAAGATTTAAAAGAGATGCTCCTTGTGACGCTCCCACCAGCCGCTATGGTGACTCCCGTGGAATCGTTCAGCAAGAAAACGGCTTGATTCATCGAGAACTTCGAGACATGCAAGTCAATGTTGCCGGCATTTGTCAGAGTGATTGTCCGTGTCACACTCTGGTACAGCGGCACCGAACCGAAGTCCATAATCTGAGGAGCGATTTCAAGGCGAGGTGCTTTCGAGGTGAGTAGTCCGCCATAAGAACTCGTAAGAATATTGTCCTGTGAGGAATCAGCCACTGTCGCGTTTGAGATACCAACTGCATAAGTCCCCGGGGATGTGCCTGTCGTGAAATTCAGCGTTACGACGGCGCCCGACGAACCATTGAAGGCGGTGAGGCTGACAGAATACGCGATTATCCTCAGCACTCCAGGGGAGATTGTGCTTGCTGAAAGAGCTTGATCCGTGGCCCTTGTCGTGAGGTGCGCAGAACCGTTGACATACGTCAGGACACCCGGATAATTGATATCGAGTTGGAACCCAACGAAAGGTTTATCGTTGGAGATGTAGAGTGAAAAGGCGGCGGTCTGATTTGGGCCCGTGCTCACGCTATCGAGGTGCATTACGGTAGAGGCGCGTAAATTGGAAGCGGTAAGGAGGAAAAGAGCTGACGAGACAATAATCGTCTTAGTCTTCCAAAGTGTTCTCATATAGTACCTCAAATAATCACTCTCATTTTATATTCAGCGTACAACTCCTACGGAGTTGAAATTGATTTCAAATTTCATTTTCTACAAACCTTCAACCTCTACGAGGTTGAGACCATTTATCACGAAGCTCCGTTAGGAGCTTCATGTTTGCAGCATCTTTCTATCGCAAATCTCCATAGGAGATTTACGTTTGTAGCCTCGGTATCATCCAAGCCAGCGGAACTCCATAGGAGTTCA
>JAJZVO010000064.1 GCA_021845665.1 Bacteroidota bacterium
TTGGGACGCTGACTTCGGGTACCCCCGGCTTCCATGGCTTGACGGGCGGTGTGTACAAGGCCCGGGAACGTATTCACCGCGCCGTGCTGATGCGCGATTACTAGCAATTCCAGCTTCATGCAGTCGGGTTTCAGACTGCAATCCGAACTGAGGTCATCTTTCAGGGATTGGCTCCACCTTGCGGCTTTGCAACCCGTTGTAACGACCATTGTAGCACGTGTGTAGCCCTGGACGTAAGGGCCATGAGGACTTGACGTCATCCCCACCTTCCTCACCGCTTGCGCGGGCAGTCCCACTAGAGTGCCCAGCATGACCTGATGGCAACTAATGGCAGGGGTTGCGCTCGTTGCAGGACTTAACCTAACACCTCACGGCACGAGCTGACGACAGCCATGCAGCACCTGTACCAGCTCTCGGCTTTACGAGTCGTTTCCCTTTCAGGATCCTACTACTGGCCTTTCAAGCCCAGGTAAGGTTCTTCGCGTTGCATCGAATTAAACCACATGCTCCACTGCTTGTGCGGGCCCCCGTCAATTCCTTTGAGTTTCAACCTTGCGATCGTACTCCCCAGGTGAGGTACTTAATGCGTTAGCTACGGCACCCCCGTTTAACGGGAACACCTAGTACCCATAGTTTAGGGCGTGGACTACCAGGGTATCTAATCCTGTTTGCTACCCACGCTTTCGTCTCCGGGCGTCAGTATCGGTCCAGATGGCCGTCTTCACCACCGGTGTTCTTCCTGATATCTACGCATTTCACCGCTACACCAGGAATTCCGCCATCCTCTCCCGAACTCAAGACCAGCAGTTTCAAAGGCAGTTCTGCAGTTGAGCTGCAGGATTTCACCTCTGACTTGCCAGTCCGCTTGCAGACCCTTTACACCCAGTGATTCCGGACAACGCTCGCCCCCTACGTATTACCGCGGCTGCTGGCACGTAGTTGGCCGGGGCTTACTTTGGAGGTACCGTCAGTCCCGTAAAACGGGATTTTATTCCCTCCCTACAGAGGTTTACAACCCATAGGGCCTTCATCCCTCACGCGGCGTCGCTGCTTCACCCTTCCGGGCATTGAGCAATATTCCTCACTGCTGCCTCCCGTAGGAGTCTGGACCGTGTCTCAGTTCCAGTGTGGCTGATCATCCTCTCAGACCAGCTACCCGTCGTAGGCTTGGTGAGCCGTTACCTCACCAACTACCTGATAGGGCGCAGGCTAATCTTCAGGCCCCCTTGCGGGGTTTAACAACTGTCACCATGCGGTGCCGCTGCATCGCCCGGTATTAGTCCCGATTTCTCGGAGTTATCCCGGTCCTGAAGGCATATTGCCTACGTGTTACGCACCCGTGCGCCAGTGATTACGATCTATTGCTAAACCGTAACCCCTCGACTTGCATGTGTTAGGCACGCCGCCAGCGTTCGTCCTGAGCCAGGATCAAACTCTCCGTTGTAAAAAAAACAACTTTGAGCATGCCTGACATGATTGTGTGTCAAGGCTGAACCTTAAAATCGAATTGACTTCTCGCTGTGCACAGACTTGCCAAAGAACTTGCCTCCGATCAAAAGATCGAGGCGAAAAAAATCGCCCCCGATACTCAGAGGGCGGTTTCGAACTCAGACTTTTTAAAACTGTTACGACCGATTCTCGTTCAAAGCTATAAAATATATAGCCTGGGTGATGCAAAGTCAAGCTTTTCCGAAATGTATTTGAAGTATTTTTTCGATTCTCCCCTAATGGTGAAAGTAAGATTTTCCTATCCTCTGTAAATCTTACCTCATTACATGCGGCTGGCATACGCCCTCCATTATCGACAACTCCACAAGAGGAATGTTTAGCGGGAATTCCCCGCTATTGACTCATCAAGGAATTTCGGCATAGCTATTGAGAACAATAAGAGTATGACACTTAAATGGGATGTCGACTGAGATGACGCAAAAGAGCGCTGAGAGTCTAAATATCGCCGGGCACCCCGGAATTGCAGACCGGACATTGGAGAGCCTCTCCGCTGCCGCGATACAGGGATCTATCCGTAACACGAGTCTGAGGTTCATCGCAAGCAGTTCCGAAATAGATGTTAGGCTCACGAACGAGGAAACGATTGCGGCCCTGCGATTCGAAGTCACATACGACAGGAAGTCCTCTTACAAGGCCCCGGAACTCGCCGAAAGAGTACAGCATTTGAACAATTACATCAACTTCCAGGACAATGTGGTGACGTTTGTTTTTCTGGATATCGACGGGAAGGGAATTCCCCCGGGAAACGGCACCATCATAAAGATACCTCGCGAAAACGATCAGGGATTCGATGTCTCCGCGGTTTACGCGACATCGCGTTCCGGGGGGATTTCAGAAATCGGCTATACTATTCTCAATGATCTGGCCGAAGACGAATCCATCATCCTTGAACAGAACGACCCTAATCCCTTCAGCGGTCGAACGAGGATGGATTTTAGCATTCCAAGCGCTTCTAAAACGAAGCTAATGATATACGACGTAGGCGGCGCACTTGTAAGAACGCTCGTCGATACAAGAATGGAATCCGGATCACACTCAGTCGAGTGGGACGGCTGCGATGACAGCGGCAAGCCGGTTGAGTCAGGCATTTACTTATACAAGTTATATGCTGGAGTTTACAGTGTAACCCGTAAGATGGTTTTTCTCGCCGAGGGGTCCGGCGAAAGATAGGAAAAGTTTCCCTCCAAGCCAACGCTCAACAAAGGGGATGCGCGCCACAACGTTCGCATCCCCTTTTTTTATTAGGCCATCCAGCGACACATTCGGATTCTACCCGATCATCCCGGACCTTGTCAGACTCTTCCATTCATGGAAGTAATGTCCCGGTCACCGAATTACTTGCAGTCCCATTCGGGCCACTCACCGTTATGGTAGCGGTAAATGCTACCGGCTGGTTCGTGCCGACTTCGCTTCCGGAGAGGGTGAGCGTAAACTCCGTGCGAAGCGGGCCACGCGTCAGGAAGTCTCCTAGAACCGAAGGAAGATCTCCGCCCCAGTCGACGCTCCAGCTTGCGTTGGAATTTGTAGGCTGCGGAGGTACCTTAACGCTCACCGCTATGGTAGTTCCGGACTCCAGCGGATTGCCGAACCTGTCTGAAATCGTCACCGGAATGCTGATCGAGCCGCCACTATGGATAGTATCCCCGGTCGCTTGATTAAAAGCGCCGTTCAGGGAAATCCTGGGTGAACTCGCCGAGAAAAGAACCAGCGCGCTGTCCGATATCACTGTACCATTCTCGCCTTGAGTGACCGCCTTCACCCAACCATACCCGATTCCACTTCCGTAGAGAGTGGAATCCAACCCGTACGCTCTCGGCAGCGGATCGCCGCTGTAGAGCGTCGCAGAGGCCTGGCCGGTCGAATTCGTATATCCTGGAGCAGTCGCAATACCTCCACCTGTCGAGGTGAAATAGATTGCGGTATTAGGATGTACCGGGTTGCCGTACTTGTCACCTGCCTGTACCAAGATATTATCGGTTCTTCCAACCCAATCGTATCCGGCGAAGTTGACCTTCCCGACGCCGAAAGAGAAATGAGCCTGATCCGGGAATCCGCCGTCCTCAATCAGCAGAACCGGGCTAGCCTGGATTATCTCACCGGTAGGTTCTCGCTTCAGCCAGGCCACCACTTGTATAGGACCGGCCACTGTGCCAGCATGCACCTTGGTGGAGACTCTCCCTGCACCGTCCGTCAGCGCCGATGAAGGAGTTACGTAAGCACCACCCTGAACCGGAGCACCGGTAATCTGAAAGTACACGGTGTCCTGATGGGTGATATCGATCGGAAGTCCAAGGCTGTCGAGTACTTGCCATATAAGTGTGCTGGATTCAGTCCCGCCCACGCCATCTACGGCAATTTCAGTCGGCTCGGCGCTGATAAGAGAGAACGATCTCGCTACTCCTCTGGCCGAAGAACTGTCTCCACCTACGACGGTCTGCTGCGCGGTCAATGCGACGTTCTCAGTCAACGTCTGCCCGGCATTGACTGTGAACTGTTCTTTAAAATCCTGATAACTGTTCAGCTTAAAAAGAAGAGTACCAGCAGTGGAGGACAAGCCCTGGAGATTAACGTCGAAGGAATAGCTGCCGTCCGCCAGCGTCATCACGGTGTCGGTTCTGATAGAAGTTGACATCACAACCTGGACGTTTGTCAATGGGAGTGACGTTTGGCCGTCTGTGACCTGACCTGTAATGTGACCGTAAGATTGACTATTGTCTATCGCCAATGGAACCGTTCCGAAATTGTTTGCGCCTCGTGTGAAAGTATGAGTCTTCTGGTAAGTCAAGAACCCAGGCTTGCTGATGATCATCGTCGCCGTTATCGAGTCGAGATCGAACAAATTGATGTTCATAGAGAAAGATCCGTCGAGACTGGTCGTTGTCGAGTCGACTATAAAAGACGAGACAGAATAGCGGCGAGCGCTGACGTGACCTAAGAACTTCGAGGCAATGCTCGAATTCGCAGGCAGGGAGACCAAGACGCTGGCTCCTCCAAGAGGATATGAACTGGAGCTGTCCCGAACTGTGCCCGTCACGATCGAATAAGCTGATGGGTCGACCTCGAGTCCTACAGGGAAGCTCTGGTCCCTCTTGATCTTTGAGGAAATAGTCTTTGTAATATAGCCGGTCTTGCGAACGGTCAATGTTATGTCGACGCCGTTTATAGTGTCCGGCACGTCGAGAATGAACTGGAATATCCCGTCGCTCCCCGTCAGGACAGAATCCTGGCTCCCGCCATGAGACAAGACGACGGTAACGCCCGCCAGCGGGCTCGGTGAAGCGGAGCCAACGACAAGCCCCGTAACGACCGCCGTTACAGGCGCACCTGTCGATACAAGGTTGTTTTTGCAGCCGCCAATTGAAAATGCCGCAATGAGTGCAAGAAGCACAAGCGTTTGGAATTGTACTTTCATATCAAGCCTCCCAGAACTGCGTTTTCTATGAGTATAGAAGGAACTATTGCATACCGTTTAATAACCTGTTGGCTGAATTCGCCTCAGGTACCTACTACGCGACTGAAAAGGATGCCGCACCCAAAGCGGCCCCTCGTATTCTTCCTACTTTCCCAGAGCCCTGTTTATGGATGTGAGGATGTCGTCCAGGTCGTAAGGTTTACTCACAAAATCCGACGCTCCGAGACGAAGCGATTCAATAGCATTCTTGACATCCGCATACGCCGTCAACATGATTACTTTCGTCTCAGGAGCGTTACCCTTTACGTACTTGAGGACTTCAAATCCGTCGACCCTCGGCATCTTGATGTCCAGCAGAACGATATCGAATCGCTCGCCACGTTCGGTCATACCCCGAACGAGGTCGATCGCCTCGTCACCGTCTCCTGCACTCTGAACCTCAAAGGCTTCAGCTTCCAGCTCGCTTGCGAGCAAGAATCTGAGCGCCTCCTCGTCATCAACGACTAGTACTTTGGGTTTCGACATCAAGCTGCTCACTTTCCAATAGTCGGGTCGTATTGCTTGATCTTTCGCTCAAGCTGGAGAAGATGCTCCTCTACCGTCCTCGCTGGCTTCGGACCATACTCCTTAAACGTATCAAAACGCTCTCTTAATGTCGGAAGAATATTCGCCTTAATCAATATTATGAGCTCCTTGGTCTGAACATCGACGATCTGAGAGCCAGTCAAATACCGCAGCCCAAGCACCCACCATGGCAGATCTTTCAGCACCGGAATGCCTTCCCTGTGGGTTGTCCGGGTAGTGCTGTAGAGCCCGCCGATAGTAGTCTGTTCACCATTTAGAAGAAGAACTTTCGTGTTAGCCTGTTCCGTGTTGATGATCTGGCCGGTGGTACTACTGCCACCAAGAGAGCTGTTCGTAAGATTCAGGTTTAAACTTACAAAATCGATACTGTCCTGACTATAGACGGTCGGTGTCGCCGTTATTATGATACCGGCATTCTCCATGGTCTGAACCGTATTCCCGGCAAAGTCTTTCGTAGTCACGAAGAAATTGACACCGACCTGTATGTGACCGGACTCTCCGGACCTCACCGTGATCTCCGGGCTTGCGAGAATCTTACCGAGGTCTTCAGATTGAAGGAGTCCGAAAATCGCTCCTATCGTACCGAACGAGTAGCTGTACTGACCACTCAAGGTGAAGTCGCCGACATTCGCAGCATTGATTCCGACGTTAGGCGGAACCGCAGCCACGCCGGTCGGCAGGTTTCCGGTTGGGATACTGGTGATCCCGTTCCAGGCGCCGGTAAGGATGAAGTTCAAGTTGATCCCGCGCTGATCCAGCTTCGTCAAGTCAGCTTCGAAGAACACCGCCTGTATGTCGACTTCCCGGCTGTTCAAAGTCGGAGTACCCGGAGGCAATGCAGGCTGTGCGGGGGCACCTCCCGCCTTTTCTACTACTTGCTGCTGTCCGGAAGGTACGATTTGAATGTAGCTGTTGTATTCTTTGTACCAGAGATTATTGGCCCTCAATATCGCATCAAGAGCATCGAGCCATTGCATCCTGTCGATATTCACACCGATGGGAGTGGTCCGGTTTTCAGGGTCGATGATTATCTTCTTCAAGAACTTGTTGCTGTAGCTGTCGAGGATGGTGATCGCCTGATTGAACGGGGTATTTGACGCGATAGTCACTATCTGCTGCGGCGAGACATAATCATGCCGCAACTGAGACGGGTAATCCTGTGTCTGAGCCTTCGCATCAATACCACAGAAAAGAGCGACAACGAGAAACAAAATAGTCTTTTTCATCACTTTCCTCTTCTATTGTCCAAATCTTACTTTCAGATCGACCCGCTGGATGATCCCACCTTCGTTGAGAGTGAACTCCGCCTCGTTCTTCGAGGGGACTATTCTTGTGAGATACCCGAGATAGACCTCATCACCAACCTTAAGAATATGCCCCTCACCTTTCTGGTCGACTATGAAGATCTTGTCGGGCATCACGGCGCGGAGCTCCGACCTCTGTACATCTACGAGCCCTTTCACGTTCGGAGGTGGCTCGGAGGAAATGAGAGGACGCAGGAAATCAAGTCCAATGGCGACTCTTTTATTGAAAGTCGGATCGCTTCCAGTCAAGCCGGACGACACTCCTGCAGCGGTCGAATAATATGCACGGAGGTTCATCGTGAAAGGAATAATCAACTCTGCCTGACCGGTCGAGTCGTTTCGTATTTCATGTCCCGTCAGAGTCAGGTCTTCTACCTTGTACAGCATCCTGGCATGTTCAAGATACCAGATGAACCTGTACAGGTTGCTGTAGGAGGTCTCACCTTTCAGGTTGTATGTATTGTAGCCGTACTGCTTCTCAGACGTAGGCCCCTGGTAGAGCATATCGAACTTTACGAGGCCGCTGGAATTCATGACTCGATTCAAATAAGCGTAGGTCAGTGCCGTAGTATCGTTCGCCGGAATGACTTTGAATCTTTTTTCATACCGTTGTTTCATCTCAGCGAGCTTCTGTTTCGAATCTTTCAATTGAGATTCCAGGCCGGGCCGTTCGGCAATTGTCTTATCAAGCGAGACCATCTCCGTTTGAAGTTTCTTCCTTTCTCCCGGCTGTACCACCTTCGTCAGGTAGAACCCCACGGTAAATATTATCGCGAGAAACGCCGCGAGGACTACCGTATTTCTTAATGCATAAGACATCTCACCTAATCCTCACTTCCCCGGATAATTTAAGTCAATCTGAAAGTCATAGATCGTCTTCCCACGGATTTCGGCTACGGTGACTTTTTTGAGGACCGAACCCGGATACCTTTCGGCAAATCGCGGTATCCGGTCGCGATAAACCGACAATCCTTCCACGTAAAAAATTCCTGCCGTCTCCTGGTGGACATCTGTCAGCCAAATGCCCCCGACATTCTCCACTGAGTTCGCCAAGGATCCCATCAGAGTCGACCACCTTTCGGTGTTTGGAGTAAGGGCATTGAGGATCGATATGGCTGTAGAATATTTGCTGAACTGCGACTGGACCGTGCTGATCTGGGATTTGAGACCGGCCACCTCTGCGGCCTGCACCTGCTTGCCTGCCACATCCGACCTGATCCTGGAAAGATCGTTCTGGTTCGAAGCGTACCTGTATGTAAAAAAGAATGTAGAGCCGAATACCAACACGGCGAGGAGCAAACCATGCCAGGCGAGCTTGAGAGTCTTCTGGCTTTGCCGGATCCTCGCCGGTGTCATGTCAACTTCGTAATAGCTCTTGGACTTCCCTACCGCCGCGCGGGTAGCGGTTGCGATCGGCACGGCGTATTGGGGTATCAGATCTGCGCCGCCCGCAGGAAGTTGCGAATCGTCTATCCGGCGAAGCTGGAGGTAGTCGACCTCCGCGCCGACCAGGAGTGAAGAGAGGAACCCTTTTATGTCGAAGTTCTTGCATTCGCCGCAGAGGATAACCTGGTCGATCCTGGGAAGGCTGAGGTTGTCCTGGCCAAGAAGGATCCTGCTGTAGATAGTATTTTGTACGCTGAAAGAATCCGCGCCTTCGCTGATTATCGGGGCAATGTTGAAAAGATTCCTGCCCCGCATGAAAATAAGTCTTGTGTATTCCACGCCTACGTACACAACGACAGTTATTTCGTCATCCCTCAGCGGGTAATTTGTCTTAACCAGATTGACAAGAGCTATGTCGCTGCTTTCCACGAATTTGATTTTCGGCATCCGTGGACCCAGAAACGGCTTAGCACTCATAACCAGATCCAGAACTGGAACATCCTGTTCGCTTACAACGCCGACGAAGCTTGTTTCGGAAGTACTTGATAAAAGCTTCACCTGATCCTTCGTAACACCGGCGCGAGTGGCCTGGAGCTCTTCGACGATACGCGTCACTATCTTGTCCCGGTTAAGCTTTCCCTGGACCTCAATAGGATGGTAGAAGACATAAGGTTCTCCTATCGAGAGCGCCAACGGTTTCTTCTTCTTATACCTGTTGAACACTTCGGTGACGATGGCCGAGTTCGTCTGTTCCTCGCTCGCCTCATCCTGAGGAGCCGATTGAGTGAGGTCGATCGTCTCTGCAGAGGAATCGAATCCAATCCCAGCTGCGACGGGAGCGCCGACCTCCAGTTTCTGGACAAGCTTGGCATTGAAAAGATCGAGCAGGATGATCTTTCGTCCGCGTCGAGCTACGTGCGCTACTTTTAAGTCAACTCCGTCGACGTACAGTCCGATGGCATCATTTGAAGCCATGTCGCACTCCTAGTTTAATTCCACTTTACGTAAAAGAAGGATCCTGACAGTATCCCTCGTTTGGCGAATCAAAGGGCCCCTCCAGCAAGGAGCTGTTCCATCCTTCGCTTATTATTGGCGTAATTCAGTGTGTTCTCTTTCGAGATTCTCCGCTGCTTGTACAGCCTCTTCAGGTCCTGTTCCAGTGTCACCATTCCAAGTTCTGCACCTTCGGAGATCATCTGATAGATTTCGCTTGCGTTCTTATTTTTGATGGCCGCTCTGACGGAGGGGGTCGCTATGAGAACTTCTTTCGCAAGAACCCGTTTACCGTCGAGGCTCGGTACAAGTTTCTGGGAAATAACGCACCTTAAGACGTCTCCGATACGCTGCCAAACGCGTTCCTGCTCATTCGGAGGCATTTCCGCTACAATCCTGTCTATGCTCTCGATGGCCGATGCCGTGTGAAGTGTCGAGAAGACCTTATGCCCACTATCGGTTATCTCGAGGGCGGTCATGATCGTATCAGCATCACGCATTTCGGCTATCATAACTATGTCGGGATCCTGCCTCAGCGCTTCGACCGCACCGTCCTTGAAAGACAGCGTGTCCTTTCCAACCTCTCTGTGGCGTACAATACATTTATCGGAAATATGGACGTATTCAATAGGAGATCCGATTATTACAATGTCCCCCTCCACGGCGTGGTTGTTCATATCTATGATCGAGTCCAGGGTCGAGCTCTTGCCGGATCCGGTTATACCGGTGACAAGTATCAGTCCTTCCTTGGTGTGAGCGAGATTGAGAATATTGAGGACGTTTGGATGAAGAACGAGATCGGCTATCGGACGGACCTGCTCGTTCACAGCGCGCATGTTCAATGCAAGCTCTTCAAGATCGAAGTAAGCGTCGGCACGGAACCGAAATATCCTGTCACCTTCATTGAACATATAAGAGAAGTCTAAATTGCGCTTGTCGTACAGGAACTGGCGCTGACGTTCTGTCATTATGTTTTGTATCAGCAGGCTGGCTTCCTCAGCCGAAAAGACTCCCCAGGAATCATCGGGCTGTTTTGCGCCGAATGTCCTGTACCATATTCTTCCCCTTGATCCGAAACCGCCGAGATCAATGTCCGAAGCGTTGTTATCCTGCATCTTGGAAAGAAATGCGTTGAAATAATTCCGGATATCGATGCGCTGATCATCGGGGAGATTGGTTACGATGTTTCCAATAAATATGTGCCGCTCCAACCCCCTCACAAGTTCCGACACCTGCGAAGATAACTGTTTTAGTAATCCTCTAACCGGCGAGGAGTCGTTCGCCTGTACAGCTTCCAATTAGATCTCCTGTCTTGTCTTGATTTTCAATCGACCGGGATCGCGAAATCCAAAAGACGGACCTCACTCTTCGGTCGTCGTCGCCGCTACTTCTTCCATCGTCGAAACTCCCTCGATTACACGATGGATTCCGGCGCGGCGTAATGTCCACATACCGTCCTTGGTTGCCTGGTTGCGGATATCATCTTCATTGATATTCTCACCGGCGTTCATGATGATATGCTTGATTTCTTTCGAGAAGTAAAGGGCTTCATGGATGGCAGCCCTTCCCTTGTATCCAGTCCCGCTGCATTTCTCGCATCCTACAGCTTTATAGAGGGTCGAGTTCTTAAGTTCTTCTTCAATGAATCCGAATCGCAGATATGCATCATGGTCGATCTCGTCCCTGGTCAATGGCTGCTTGCAGTTGGTACAGAGGGTGCGGACCAGTCGTTGGGCGACTATGATGTTCACTGCGCTGGCCAACAAGAACGGCTCGATCCCCATTTTATACAACCTTGCCACGGCGCTCGGCGCGTCGTTCGTGTGAAGCGTGGAAAACGTAAGGTGACCTGTGTTAGCAAGTTTAACCGCGATTTCTGCCGTTTCCTTGTCGCGGATTTCTCCGACAAGGACTATATCCGGGTCGTGCCTCAGTATGGATCTGATCGCCTGCTCGAAATTCATCTTCGGTCCGATCCTCAGTTGACGTGCACCGTTTATGATATACTCGACCGGATCTTCGACCGTCAGGACATTGACGGTCGGATCGATCACCTGGTAGAGCGCGGCGACGAGGGTTGTCGACTTACCGCTTCCTGTGGGTCCGGTAAGTATGACCATGCCCTGAGGCTTGCTGATGGCCTTGTAGAACCCTTCCTTTGCCGGCCCCTGCAGACCGAGTTTATCCAGATCGGTGATAACTTTCCTGTCGTCGAGCACGCGGATAACCACAGACTCGAATTTATGCCTGAACTCGCTCGCCACCATCGGGAGAATAGAGACACGAAAGCGGATCCAGTGGTCGTCGACTTTACGCTGAATGAAGGCGTCCTGGCCGGCCTCGCGCTCAAACCTGTCGGCCCCCTTGGACCTGTCCTTGATGACCGCAGAAACTGCCTCGGGGAGCACTCCATCCTGGGTGTACCACAACCTCAAGTCGCCATCTATACGGAAATGGATATCGGTCCTGTTGCCGTCACGCGGAACGACGTGCACGTCTGAAGCTCCTCTCCGCACCGCTTCGACGAGCATTCCCTCCACGAGATTGATGAGGACACTCTTGTTTATCTCGGCTTCAAGCTGCTGCTCGTCTATTCCCTCCTCATCGCTGACGATTTCGCCGAGCTCGTCCTGCGTCGAACTTGTCAGCACTTTCAGGAATTCGTTTTCCGGAGGGAATACCTTGTCTATCAGCCCCTGAAGATCCTTCAGTCTGACGTAAGCTACTTCATAACGCTTCGCGGCAAAACTACGTGCAAGTCTCGGGATTTCCTTGTTGGTCGGATCAGCCGCGACGATAATGAGCTTATCCGGTCTCGCTTCGTCGAACTTAAGCGGGAGCATCTTCGCGTTGATGATTTCGTCCCTGAGGTTGTCGCCGGACTCGACGAGCTTCTTTATGAAATCGACTCTTTCCCCATCTATGACTTCATCGGCGAGATAAATTTCACGGAAGCCGTATAAGTTGGCTACCTCACGGAATACGAGGTCATGCTCGACATTGAAATCGGAAACGAGTACCTGCGCCAGTGTGCGCCGTGCTTTGGAATCCTCGGCTTCCTTTTTCTTTATAGCCAGTTCGAGGGTCTCGTAGTCGATAATCCCCTTCTTGAGAAGTGTGTAGCCAAGCTTATCACTTATATCAATTTCGGGCATCGCTTGCTCATCCCTGTCCAGGCATAGTCGGGTTGATCAGTGCCGACTCGGAGGAGACTATAGTAAGCGCTATCATGACGACCATGATAATCATTGATATGATTACCTGTATGAAGTCGATGGCGTTCTTCAGCTTATAACCGGTTTCCTTTTCATAATAGTTCGCAAGCTGGAGAGCGGTGTTGCGGACAGTCCCGGTCTCGGCCCCGCTGTGAAACCTGTTGATCGCGGTCTCGCTGAACACCCCGGTCGCCGCGAGTGATTCCGTCAACCCTTTTCCCTGTGTGACCATCATTGGAATGGCAACCGATTTGATCTGGTGTTCCATATACTTGTTGCCGCACGCCTCGGATGCAAGCTTTATGACGTCGATATTCTCTCCGGAGCCGCTGTACATCGCGTAGAAGACTCTGCAGAATATCTCTATGCTGGTCTTGTGAAGAAGGCTGCCTATGGCGGGGATCTTGATCATATACTTGTCCAAATAGAACCGCCCCTTCTCCGTCGTCGCAAATCGTGCGAAGAATATCGAGAAGGCAATGACGATCAGCCCCATCCACCAGAAGTTCTGCGTCAGGAAGTGACTCAACTTCAGTGTCGCTGCGGTCATGGGAGGGACCTGCCCCAGTTTTGCAAATAGTTCGGCGGTCGCGGGAAAGATGTACGCCACATAGTAAACCACCGCTATCATCAGAACAAACATTGTAACGGCAGGCATGATCAGTGCGCTCTTCAAATTCTTCTTGAACTCCGCCTGCCGCTCCAGAAACTTCGCCGTGCTGTCATATATCTCGGCCATGTTTCCGCTTTTCGCGGCGAGGCCCAGCATGTGAGAGGCAAACTTGCCGAGTACTTTCTCGTGCTTGACGAAAGACTGCTCGCTATCCTTCCCCTGCTTCAGATCGTTATTAATCTCTCTGACTGTATCCCTGAGAGTCTTATTCTCGATGTCGTTCGTGAGGAGTTGCAGTATCTCGTTGAAGGGGAGCTTCTCGCGCAGAAGGTCCGCGCTCACCCTGACGAAAGTGACCACCTCTGCGGCGGGCGGTTTCGCCTTGTAATCAAGAAGCTTCCTCTGCACCGACAACACCTTGTAGTCAAGGCGCTGGAGAGCCTGCTCGACTTCCTGTTTCGTGAACGCCTTCTGCTCGCCTGTAATCGGCTTCTCACCGTTGCGGCGGGCCCTGTAAATGTAAGCAGTTCGGGCCTGAAGGTTGGTTAGTTTGAATTGACTTTTTACAGACAGGTCGGAGACTAACTTCTTTGCCTGTGCGCGGGTTTCCGCCGAGAGAACTCCCTGGACTGTCCTGCCGCCCGGCTTAACCCCCTGGAATCTGAATTCCGGCAACTCTTCGCCCTCCTCGAATGAAACTTCTTTTATTAAACGTCATTTCAGAATTCGCTTCCCATCCGGGAAGTAGAAAAGGAAGAACGGAGAAAGAAAGACAGCCCGAGGGCAAACTTACCGTAAATAAACCGCTTTGCAGGATTTCGGCACTTCAGTCGAGACGACGGCCTCTTGCCGTTGGATTTTTTTCACTTGCTTGTGACAGGGGTAAGCTCGTACACCCGCGATTTCTGCATAGCGCTCTGCAGGTCGCCACGTCTCAAAGCTTCGCGAACCTCATCGAGTTTATAGGCATCTTCAAGAGACAGATATGGTGACCAGCTCTGATTCGTTTCAACAAGTTCGACTTCGACTTCAGCCACGTACTTGCCTTCATGAATCAGTTTGGTGTATCTTTTTTTATTCATGTCAATCTCCTAAGAAAATCATGCGTCCATTTCGAGGCATCTGGTCGATAAGCAGTAACGACTACGGCAGGAGATGAGAAGCCTCTTGGTATCCCCCATACAACGCGGATGGGTGTGTGGTCGTGGTCTTTCTCTAATACAAGCACCGACGGACCTTTCGGGTAGTCCGGATAATCTTCTACGACGATCGCTTCTTCAGCGCCGCGCCTTCGAGAACATCCCTCACCAGAATGTCATCGCTTGCCATTTCATTGTAACCATGATCGGAGACCTTCACTTCGCCTCGTTTCACCAAATCAATAACCAGGCGGAAAGTTTCACTCATATCACTCGAAATTTACATCCCTTTCCTCAGAAAGTCTAACCCTTTCCCCTTACTAAGGGGAACTGAGGAGATTCGCCTTCTCCATTCAGCCTTTTCAAAGAACTCTCTTGCAGGAGGCTTCCATTGCGAACGCCGGGAGAAGGTCGGAAACGCCAGCAGAAGTAAAGCTCTAAACGTTTCCTGTGCCCATCCGGCAACTCTTCGCCCTCCTCGTTTTAAAGCAGTGAAGGAGACAGCGGATCACGCCACTGCGAGAATCCGCCGTCTCCTTCGTTTAAAGTTTTCTAATTAAGCACCGTCGTCTGAGTACCATTTGCCGTGACTGTGGCAACAGCTTCGACCTTGTTCGCTCCGTCGTTACCGACCTCAGTGCCGACGCCGACTATGTAGATAGAATCGACCTGACCTGAAGCAGCGGCTATGCCGCGAGTACTCGGAGGGGCAACCCATGCTCCGGCAGTGAAAGAAAAGCTCTGTGCAACGTAATAGCTTCCATTTGCATTTCCCGTATCAACCGGAGAGAGTGTGAAGCCGGGCACCGTCGATGATGTGGATCCGAAGCTCTGTCCGCCGCCAGCCATTGCAGTCGGCTTACGGTAGTACTGCTGCGCCTTTGCAGCGAGGTTGTTGAGGTCGTTTATGACCTGATCACGGTTCGAGCTTTGTGCATTGCTCTTGAACATCGAAATTCCTACCGCTATTGCGATACCGACGATGATCACTCCAAGAACAATCAGCAGAAGTTGTTGCTGTCCCATACTTACCTCCTTTTAGTTTTTAGGGGACGTTGATAAAGAAAACTCTATAATGTCATGCCTCGCCGAAATATTAACGGCACATTCCAACAAAGTCAAGTTTCCGCCCTCCTATGAGAGCCCTTACCACAGCATGGCGCTACTATACATGCAAGCTGAGTGCCGGTATTACAGACCGGCGTTTTCCTTATATATCGGCCTAAATCGCCCCTATCTTCAATGCTCCGGAAGAAAGAATTTCCTATCCGTCGAAAAAATTACCGTGATGTAACGCACCGGGGAAAAAAAGGGAACAGCCGAACAATATGGTGGTACAGCAGGACTAGGGACGTGGCCGAAAACCCGCCGCAAAACTATTTAACCACAAAGGTCACGAAGAAACGGCGCAAAGAGCCCAAAGAAAGAGTGCTAAATGAATAGAGACCTTCGTGTCCTTCGTGAAAAATCTTCGTGCTCTTTGTGGTTGGACTTTTCGGCCGCGTCTCTAGGCCGAAGGTAACCTTCTGCCTTCTTCCCAGGAAACACCTTCCGCATACTCAACTTCCTCCAGGAACAGCCCGCGCGCCGGCGCGGACATCGATGCAGCTTTTCTGTCCCGCGATTCGATGATCTTTTTGAATGCGTCGACACTCAGCTTGCCACGCCCCACGTCGATCAAAGTCCCGACTATCGCCCTCACCATGCCGTGCAGAAACCTGTTAGCCTCAATCTCGAAAAGGAGACAGGAGCGGGGAGAAAGGAGGGAGAAATCCGTTGACCTTTCTCCTTTCCCCTTTCTCCTTTCTCCTTTCTCCATTCTCCTTTCTCCTTCGCTTGTCCACTCGGCTCTCGTCACATTGCAGTTAAAGCTGCGCTGCTCGTCGGCGAACTTCGAAAACGATCTGTAATTCTTCTCTCCGATCAAGCCGGCCGCCGCGCTATTCATGGCATCGACCGAAAGCTCGAACGGAAAAAAGGCCGAATACGCCCTGTCGATGGCGGTTTTCCCGGATACGACCCTGTATGAATATCTGCGCGCAACGGCCGAATACCGTGCATGGAAGCCGTCCGGGACTTCGGCAGCAGCCCGAATTGCTATATCCTCAGGGAGTGTGCCGTTCAGCGCGTACACCACTTTCGCCGGCGTCCAGTCAGACTGCGTGTGGAAATTGGCGACCTGTCCGCGTGCGTGTACCCCTGCGTCGGTCCTTCCGGCTCCGACGACCTTCACCTTTTCCTGAAGAAGACGCGACAGCGTATCTTCTATAGTCCCCTGTATGCTTTCGGCATTCTTCTGCACCTGCCAGCCGCCATAGGCCGTGCCATCATATTCGAGGAGGAGTGCGATGTTGCGCATTATTTAGGAGGCTCTGTGACTTCGTCGGTGATAGCGCATACCCATTTTGCCCAAAATCGCATTGCCAGCTTTTACCTAATCAGCGGTATAGAACGACTTTCTTAATTCCCCTTCAGAAATATACCGTGACGCCTGGCGGAAAATAGCTTTCAGAGTACCCTTGTCGATAACCTCGTGATTCGGTACTGTCAGTACCTGACGGTGATCCTCGACAACCCTTACTAGTTTCATGTGGCTTCCTCTCTGTTCCACAAGACTAAACCCGAAGGTTTTCAATATTTTGAGGACATCACTTCCTGACAGAACTCTGAGCTTAGACACTTAACGGTTCGAGCTCGAAATTGACCAGAACTGCCGGATGCGGTCCAATACCAAGTTCTGCCATATTTTCACCGCCTAAATGAAGCAACAGCGCCTCTTTAAGATTTGAGACTGCTTCATCAAGCGTGACACCCTGAGTCACGATCGGAAGGTCGATACCTTCCACGACATACTGGTCCTCGCCCCTATAAATCCGGAATTGAATTATGCTCTTCATTTTTCACTCACAGTCCTCTTTAGGTACCTCTCGTGAATATAGGAATTCCGCACGTTGGATGCACTACACCTTCTGCACCTGCCAGCCGCCGTAGGCCGTGCCATCATATTCGGGAAGGAGTGCGATGTTGCGCATTATTAGAGATGCGGCCCAAAAGTCCATGCCAAAAGATTGAACCGCCAAGGGCGCAAAGAACACGCAAAGACCGCGAAGAAAAGAACCGTTTTTTTTGCAGTCACATTTCCTTTGTGGACTCTGCGTTCCCTTTATTCGCAGGACGCTGCGCGTGGTAATGCTTTTCGGCCAGGTATCCAGGATAGCGTCTCCTTCTGAAAGCTTCAGCGATGTCAGCGCACACGGATATTGATGACCTTCGCATTTGGTCGGTAAGTGAGTATCTCTATCCGATTGGGAAGCCTTTTGAGATTTCAAATATCTGCATAGCAGCCTCAAACCCTTCCTTATACACCTCGAATCCCTCATGCGTTTTTATTTTCATGTTTTCTCCGCAGCCTCCATGTTTACCGCTTCCAAAGTCCCCCCATATCACAGTCCCCCATCCACTCGTCAAAAAGATGCGGCCAGCTTCAAGTACACACCCTCAGTCCCGGGCGCATTCCCGAGCGATGATTCCGCGGACGCGTTCAGGTTATCGACCAAACGGGCCGCGTCGATCGCGCTCACGAGATGATTCAGGAAAATCACTGCCAACGTATAGCGTCCATAGTTAAGATATGCATCCGCTTTGATTCTCATATTCTTGAACTTCGCGCGATCGGCATCGGATTGCCATTGCCACTGATACGAGGCCCCGCTGTAAATCAGGCCGTACGTACCATCGTGGATCTTCTTGATATTGTAATCTTCCGTGTTCAGGAAATTCCCGATGTCTACGAAGAACTGACTCGGTTTTCCCTGGACGTCGGCACCGGAATACACGCTTGCGTAACTGATAGCATCGTTTCTGACCTGGTTGGAATACATCTCTATACCGGTGTAGATGGCCCAAAGGGATACTTCGGCTATCGTGGAATACTTGCCGACATCGTATTTCCCCGCGTACATTTCCCCCAAACCGGGAATGGCGAATGAAGCGAACGCGGCAAGCGCCGGCGACTTTCGACCCGGAATCTGCGGCTCGGAAAGGACATTACCGTTCACGCCGTCAAGAAGCCTGGACCCGAGCTCCAATCTGGATTGCGAGAAGGCCGAACCGGCACTCGACAGGAGCAGTATCGAAACGGCGAGAGGGGCAAGAAAAACGCTGCGGGCATGTCTCAGAAGAATTATTCCGGCGTGCGTTTGGCATGCCGAATCTCGTACTTCATTTTCGGATTTCCCGTTCCGTGCCCTTCTTCTCTTCATAAAATTACCCGTCCAATTGCTGTGTTATCGCTGACGCCGGTTATGAGCACGTCGGAAATTTCGTTAACATGCAGCGGGTTTGCATCCATTTCGACTCGTACATAGTTCGACGTAAATCCGTACATCTTACCGTCCTTGACATCATCTTCAGCAAGGACTTTCATCACCTTACCCACGCACCTTCGGTTGAATTCGTAACGCTTCCTGGTTGATATCATCCTGAGAATTTCGCTCCTCTTTCCCTTCACGCGAGGATCGACATTCCCGCCGAAATCCGCAGATGCCGTTCCGGGACGCTCGGAATATGAGAACACGTGGAGATAGCTTATAGGAAGGCTTTCGATAAACGACATTCCTCTTTCGAATATCTCGTTCGTCTCGCCGGGAAATCCGACAATTACATCCGCACCTATCCCGGCATCCGGCATAAGCTCCTTCACGAACCTTATGAGGTCCCTGTATTGGCCGGTATTGTACCGGCGGCGCATCCTCCTTAAAATCTCGTCGGCGCCGTTCTGAAGTGGTACATGAAAATGCTTACAGAATTTCGATGATGATGCTACAAATCTTACGACTTGTTCCGTCAGGAGGTTAGGCTCTATGGAACTTATCCTGAATCGATCGATTCCTTGAACCTGTTCGAGGGACTTCAACAACTCAAGGAGCGAACCGTTTTGCCGGGAGCCGAAATCTCCCACATTAACTCCGCTGAGCACAACTTCCTTGAATCCGGCCCCGGCAATCTTGCGTGCCTGCTCGACGAGAAACTCGATCGACGGACTTCGGCTAATCCCCCGGACCTTGGGGATCGTGCAGTATGAACAATTGTAATCGCAACCATCCTGCACTTTCAGGAAAGCCCGTGTCCTTGCCCCCTCCACAGCTGAATCCGCATATCCAAACTCACTCACATCATCTATGGGTGAAACGAAGACATGTCCATGATAGTTTGCTTGCGTGCCATCTTTACTTCCGGCTGGTTTAGAAAACCCGTCGGCGTAATCAAAAAGATGGAATTTCTCCCTCGCCCCCAGCACCAGGTCCACACCTTCGATCCCTGCGACCTCATCGGGTTTTCCCTGGGCATAACACCCGGTCACGACGACGAATGCTTCCGGCGAACCGCGGAGCACACGCCGTACAATTTGCCTGCAATCACTGTCGGCACTTTGAGTAACCGTACATGTGTTTACCACAAACACATCGGCAGACATCGAGGGATCCACGACTTCGAAGCCGCGGCGGATAAACTCTTTTTCTATTTGAACCGTCTCGGCATAGTTAAGCTTACAGCCCAGACTCTCGAAAGCGACTCGTTTCTTTTCCATCACGCGTTGCCCCCAATTTCAAACGACTGGAAGTGAAAATCAAGCCGGAGAATGTTCTAAAAGGCAGCGCAGAGTTGCCACACGCTCCGGCAGATTTTTTGCCGGCGCTCCGCAGAAGGTTTACGCCCGGTTAGCAAAACCCGGGCGTAACAAAAGCGGCCGTTCACTTAGCGGCTCGCTAGAATTGACGGCTTCAACTACACACCTCGTGGAAGAGACAAATGACGTTCCATCTCTTCAGTGAGGCGCAACGGCGGAAGCCCCGTGCTCCTGAGGACTCGATTTACCTCGGGGATAGTCCGATACTTCAATATCCCCCACGTTCTCTCCGATGCCCTCAGATTTTCGCTCAACATCCGGTAAGCCTGTTTGATTTGTTGTGTCGGTTCACGGTCCGCGCTCATTATGTCTCCCTCGAGACCACCCAGTTCGCCGGCCTTCATCGAGCTCCGAATTTTCGAAAGCTCACCGCCGAGCTTCACCAGAAGACTCCTCGCTTCGGTTTCCGGTCTTGTCAGGGAGTCGACCTTTTGAATTTGAGCCTGCAACGTATTCATGGAGTTCTTCAGTGCAAAGGCATCGGACATATCGTTCCACACATCGATTGCCAGACCAAGTTGATCGCGCAACACAAGATCGGAGACGTGCACGCGTGGATCCATTACAACTTTCAGAAGCTGTGAATAAGAATCGCCATCAACCTTGAGCACCACCTTATAGGTACCCGGCAAAACGAGCGGCCCTTGTGGCACCCTCGCACTGTGAAGGTTTGCGACGGCCATGCTGTAGCGATAACTCGATGACAGAGGAGAGCTGTATCGAAGGTCCCACACAAATCTGTTAAGACCTGCACGTGCGGTAAGCGGCTTGAACTTCGGAAGCCAGGCATTCATGAAGTACGGAGGTCGATCCGGCTTTGGAGCCACGGCTTCGCTCGAAAAATGCCTCACGAGATTCCCTCCATTGTCAAAGATGTCCAATGTTACAGGGCCTGAAGGTGCCGTCTTCAGATAGTAATCGAGTATCGCCCCGGCGGGCGGATTCCTGCCCTGAGGGATCTCCGGGGGAAGCGGGGTATCCTTGTTTATGCTCCGGCGAATCCTTACGGCTGTTTCAGGTTTGAAGAGATATGCGCCCTCATCAACTACTTTCTGAGTCAACTGTTGAAGCGGTGTAATATCATCCAGTACCCAAAATGACCGCCCGTGTGTGGCGGCGATGAGATCGTTGTCGTGGACGGCAAGATCACGGATCGAAGAAACAGGAAGATTTAACTGAAGCGGCTGCCAGCTGTCACCGTCATTGAAAGAAACGTAGACTCCGTTTTCCGTACCGGCATATAGGAGCCCTTTCCTGGTGTGATCGGCTCTGACGACATGGACATAGGACGTCGCTCCGATTCCCTTGACAGTCAACGTCCAGGTCGCTCCAAAATCGGTCGTCCTGTAAATATACGGAGCCATATCGCCGAGCCTGCGGCGGTCGACCGCTGCATACGCCTCACCCGCTTCAAAGGGCGATGCCTCGATGAGGCTTATCTTACTCCACGGAGTCAGTCCCTTCGGAGTCACGTTTGTCCAATGCCGCCCGCCGTCGGTCGTCACGTGGATCAGACCATCGTCCGACCCCACCCATATCAGTCCGGCCCGGACGGGTGAAGGAGCTACGGTGTATATGACTCCCCACCCGACATGTGATGTATCCGCACTTTTCACTCTCAGGCCCGCTTGAGTAAGATCAGGACTGATCGCCTTCCAATGAATTCCTCCGTCGTCGGTTTTCAATAGGACCTGGGCCCCCAGGTAAAGTATGTGGGGATCGAGCTTGTCGAAGACTATGGGGGACGTCCATGTGAAGCGGTATTTTCGATCAGGCGCAGGAGTATAGAACTCCGAGAGCGGGGACGGAGAAACCACCTGCGACTGCCCGGTGACCATATTGAACCGGTATACCGCGCCATAAGTGTCGCCGCCATAAACTATGTTTGGGTTCAGAGGATCGGGAGCGACGTAGCCCGACTCACCGGCGCCTACCGGGTGCCAGTCTCTGAAGGTGATGGACCCATAATCGCTTCTGCTCTTTATGCAAACGGAGCCGGCATCCTGCTGGCATCCGTAAATCCTGTACGGGAAACGATTGTCCACCGCGACATGATAGAATTGTGCCGTGGGCTGATTGTACCAGCTGCTCCATGTCTTGCCGTCGTCGAAACTTGCGACGACTCCTTGATCCGAGGCTACGATCATCCGATGATCATCTGTGGGATCAATCCAAAGATAGTGATAATCATCGCCGCCGGGAGATCCCTTGATCGCTTTGAATGTCTTTCCTCCGTCAGTGGATCGCATCAGTGACCGATTTGGGACGTATACGATCTGTGCATTCTGCGGATCGACAAACACCCTGCCGAAGTACCACATCCTCGTGACGATACGAGGATCATTGCTTGTAAGCTTCCAGGTTTCGCCTCCGTTTGTAGAATGGTACAGGCCCGATCCGGATTTCAGCGCACTTACCAGTGCGTACACGTTCATCCCGGCGGAACCGGTGGCCACCGACACTCCGATTCTGCCGTACGGCTTGGGAGGAAGCCCGTGACCTTCGAGCTCGGCCCATGTCTTTCCTTCGTCAGTAGACTTGTAAAGCCCTCCGCCGGGTCCCTGGTCGGGAGGATACTGGCTCCAGGGTGGCCTGCGCGCGCGCCACATTGTCGCATAGACCACCGAGGGATCGTCGGGATCCCAGGCAAGATCGATTGCACCGATATCGGGTCCCTTATACAGAACCCTGTCCCAGGTCTTTCCTCCATCTGTCGTCCTGAATACACCCCTTTCTTTGTTCGCATTGTAAGCGTGTCCAAGAGCAGCGACAAGCACAAGATCGGGATTGTGAGGATCGATAAGAATTTTTCCGATGTGTTGGGTATCCTCGAGCCCGACATGCTTCCAATTGAGTCCACCGTCGGTCGACATGTACATTCCGTCTCCCGTGGTCATGTCGGACCGCATGTCGGCTTCTCCTGTGCCGACGTAGATGACTTTCGGGTCGGAGGGCGCTATGGCGAGTGCGCCTACCGAAGGATTCATTTGTCCGTCGGAAATCTCTTTCCAGGTAAGAGCAGCATTCGTGGTTTTCCATATGCCGCCGTCGACCGATCCAAAGTAGAAGGTATATGGGTTCCCTGGAACACCGGCGGCGGCAAGAGCACGACCGGCGCGGAAGGGACCTACTAATCTCCATCGCATGGCGGAGTAGCCACTCTGCGGTATCGTCTGAGCCGCCAAAGACGCGAACGCAGCGAACGCCAGGGTCAGGACAAGAGCAGAGTAAGCGGTGAATAAAGTCTTATATGATCTGCGGTGAGAAATGCAGCCCCGATTGCCCCATAAGTTTCGAGTTTCCGATTCCAAAGTTCTCCCTTTCGTGCTTATAGTGTTTGCAATGAAATATCGTATAAACTGACCGGCAATTGTCTTTCAAGGCGAGCGGAGTGAACAACTCTCCTCCCATGCCGACGGGAAACCAACGCAGTAGGGACCTCTCTTTCGAAGCTACCTAACTCAGCTCCAAAACACAAACTGAAAAAGTTGCCATTCCCCCACTCACGGAATAGAGATCCAAATTTATTGGGGCAACCCCCATCCGGGATCAAAATTGTGCCGGCCCCTCTATTTCAATGTATCGTCTTATCTCCAGGCGTCAGCACGCTGGCGAGGTGATTCAGTGCCTGTCGGATCACGGCCTTATCACCTGAGAGTTTCAATATGGCCTGTCGTAGTCTCGGGACCAGAGATTGGAACTCCGTGAGATGCGACATGGCTGAGTCTGGATAAAGCGTGAGAAAATCGCCTGTCTGCGCGGCTTCGATAAGGATGTCCGGAGACCAATCCTGCGGCCAGAGATGATTCAAAATACTCATAGCCTCCTTGAAGCGCTCGATCTTCCCGCGTATCCCGTCGAGACGTCTCGATCCTAAGGATTCAGAAAACTCGACATTAAGGTCCACCGCGCTGTGAACATCGAAATCGCCGGTTCTTATCACGGTTTCCAGTTTGTCTCCATCATAGTTCCAACCTTCACTACCGAAGCCGATCTTTTTCCCATTGCAGTTCACGCTTTTCGGCGGCAAGACATTCATGAGCTCGATGACATATTTTCGGCTTTTCTTCATGCCTGAATACGTCCCGACGACGGGATCAATGTGAATGTGAACGGATCTACCGTCAATTATGTGATAGCTGACCTCCGTGCGGCTGAATCGCCCGTCGCGGTAGCCTTGTGAATCGCCCTCGTCTTCATATACACTGGTGGACGCGTCTCTTGCCGGAAAAATCCGGAGGACAAGCGGGTCAACATTTTTTATGTTGGCCTTTTGATCCAGGGTCTGCATCGGGATAATCGAGCCGGACCTGACAAACACCGGAATATCGTCGAGAGAATAATGACGCGTCATTACTGCAGGTCCATGAAGCCGGTCACCGCTGTTCCACTCTATCCATGTACCCGGCGGAATCCAGACATTCTCCGTCGCAAGAAGAGAGTCCTGCGACATCGGACTCACCACAGGAGCAACGATGATGTCGTTACCGAAGAAATACTCGTCGCCGAATTCGTAGGCGTCATCCGATTCGGGATATTCATAGTATAGCGGGTGGATCATCGAAACACCGGTATCATACGCTTTGCGGGATGCGTTATAAATGTACGGGAGCAGCCTGTATCTGAGCAGAAAAGCTTCACGCATCGCTCTTGCGTAAGGATAGGGATATGCCCAGATTCTCCTCTCCGCTTCGGCATTGCGAGTGGTGTGCGTTCGCAGGACCGGGCTGAGAGATCCCCACTGTACCCAGCGCGTGAACAGCTCCGGCGAGACCGGACCAGGTATGTGCCCTCCGATGTCGTGGCTCCAATAACCGAAGCCGACATTTGCTGCGGTCGCAGTGAAGTAAGGTTGGAAACGGAGCGAAGACCAGTCGGTGATCACGTCGCCGGAAAAGCCGATTTCATATCTGTGAGATCCCAGACCGCCCCAGCGAGCCATTATGATGGGCCTTGCCTTCCCTTCCCGTTCCATGTTCGTATAGAATATATAGTTGAGCCACCACGTCGGATTAAGATGATGTATCTTCGTTGTGTCCCATTGCTGCCAGTCGATCCACCAGAAATTAACTCCCTCCTTCTCGAGCGGCCCGAGCACAAGTTTGAAATAGTTCTCCGCAAACTTCTTGTCGGTGGGATCGAAGGGGATGTACTTCTTCGTTGCGGGGTCCACTCCCATTGCTCTCGCCATCGCCGGATAGGACTTCTCCCACGGCTGAATCCCCGAAGCCGGGTGAAGATTCAGGACAACCTTGAGCCCCCTTTCATGACACCACTTCAGAAACTCCGGCGGATCTGGAAATAGTAATTTGTTCCACGTATAGCCGGTCCATCCTTTCATCTGCCCCGCCTGGTCGAGTACATGTCTCGACCACCTCAGATCGAATGTCTGGTGCCAATCCATGTCGACGACGAGTACGTCCAGCGGAACGTTGTGATTGTGAAACTGGTCCACGAGATCTCTCAACTCCTCATCGGTGTATGCCCAATACCGTGACCACCATGCACCGAATGCGAAGCGCGGCGGCATCGGGATACGGCCTGCCACTTTCACGTAATCGCCCAGCTCTTTCACATAATCATGCCCGTAACCGAAGAAGTACCAGTCCTGTACTTCATCCGAGGGCCTGTTAACCGCCCATTTCCAATTCGAGTTGTCAAAGAGAGGACGGCGACTATCGTCCACAAGCGTCCATCCTCCGCGGGAAAGAAGGCCCGGCGCAAGCGCCGTAGATCCCTTCACGCCGTCCAAGGTTCTGATGGTACCGAACAGATTAGTGGTATCTTTCTCTCCTGGATGCCAAACGACTTTTTTTCCATCGAGTTTGAATTCAATCCGTATATTATCCCTGTTGAATTCACCGGAGCCGGTCTTGTACCTGAGGAGAAGGCTTGATGTCCTGATCAGCAGCCAGCCTTTTTCCCTAAGGACCCGATACTTCGGGACAAGCAAACGCCTGTTAATGAAGACGAGCGAAGGCGAGTCGACAAACCTCGCATCCCGGGACCATTCCATGCGAATAAGTTCCGGCGTCAAGACAGTGAATCGGGCATGACCGTCGAGGACGACGGCCTCCGGATTGGCCACGGGATCCGGCTGCGCTGCGAGTAAAAGAACACTGGCCGAAAGCTGGAATAAGACAGCTGTCAACAACGTCATGAGGACTCCCATCCCACCGATCTTCATTCGATAATCTCCCGGAGTAGTTGGAGGCGGCTTGAGACAGAATATAAACACCCGTCACGTTAAGCTCAACGAAACCGTGCCGGTCGGGTGTGCGACAAAAATATAACGCACCATCGGCATCCATTAAAAATGGACGCCTGTGAAGGGGTGTGCGACAATTTTGTAAGAGGTTTTCATCAAGCAGCCGCCCTGCCCCGCCTATAACGTATGCGGGGCCTGTAAGCCCAAAAATCGTCCCAGTGAT
>JAJZVO010000009.1 GCA_021845665.1 Bacteroidota bacterium
GGCGCCAAAATAGTCCAACCCCGTTTCGACATCACGCTCCTTGCCTGTGAATCCCGCCAAGGACGGGATTTCGGCAACATATATTTCCATTTATGGATGCCTAAATTTGTACCTGCCATCCGCCGAGCCGGACAAGTTCCTCCCGGGCACCTGGTCGCCGAAGGGATAGTAGTTGTTGTAACTGTCAACTCCACCATTTGAATTCAAGATTACACACGGAACACTAATTTGTTATCGGAAAGACAACCCCTTCCGGCCTAACCTTCGATTTCCGCAGGCGTCTTTCGTTTCCGCACAGTTCGGTCGAAGTCAGCGTCGAAGCTCACCAGGACAAGATCATGGTTAATGGCAGCCACATACTGATAGGCATCATCAAAATCGAGATTGAAATCTACGGCTGCGCGGACTATTTCTTTCGATTCTTCCGGATCGAGTCTCAATAGCGTCACCGCTCCGTCGATAAAAACGTCATCAACGAACTTAAGGAATTCATCCGCGCGGTGAAGCTTCTGCATTGCGACCCCGACGGAATGGAACGAGAAACCCGTCATGAACAATTGATCAGAGGGGACTTTGCTCAGGAAACCGCCGACCTCGTCCGATCTCTCCTGGTCGAGGAGCCTCTCAAGCCAAATGTTTGTATCCAGGAGATACACCTGTCAATCCCCGCGCCACTCCATTATTTTCTTCTGCAACTCGGTAGAAGTATATTGGGATCGGTAGTCCCTCAAGGCACCAGCCCAATCCTGCCGCAGTTTGGTCCCCGCCTTTTTGGACCTCTTCTCAAGGAGAAAGTCAATGAAATCGATTACCTCCTTCTGAAGTTCTTCAGGCAATTTCTTCACGATTTCGTCTATACTCATTGATAATCCCTTCACCTCGTCGACCAAATGTAAGATGTCACGACATATTATCCAATCCTAGCGGGGTCGCTCAACCCTATCGCGTTGTCTCGCACGTAGCAATACGGGCTCCACCCCGGGTACTTATTTGCCAGCGGGCCCACGCTCAGCCACCTTGCAGACCAGCTATCGTAGTACCTTGCACCAAAATAATCGAGACCCGTTTCGACATCACGCTCTTTGGAGGTGAATCCCGCAACATCTATTTCCATTTTATGGATGCCTCAATTTGTATCTGCCATCAGACGATCCGGACAGATTCCTCCCTGGCATTTGTTCGCCGAAGGGATAGTAATCATTCATCATGTCCGAGTCGCCATTGCTCGAAGGGTCGAGGAGTACGACGTCGGCATTACCGTCCTTTCCCCTAATGCAGTAGTTCGAGCCGCTTCCCGGATTAAGATACCCTCCCTTGTTTCCATCTCAAGGTCCTTCTTTATCACTTCCTCCGCCGAAGAAATCTATTACTCCAGCGCTGATATTCCAATCTCGAAAGCGACCGTTCGGCTTCCTTCCCGTGGAACTTAGTGTGTCCGCCTACCTACGGAATCGTAAACACGCATTAGCGCTCCCCTAAGATGTGTCTTCATGATGGACCTCGCAAAGGTTAGTAAGCCAGAACTTTGAATTCGTAGATAAATCGCAATTGTTCAAAGCGAAACGGATGTAATTCATGGCAGCATTGAAGTGGTGCACTGCAACAAAAAAAAGGTAATGCAAAGAGCCATGAAAGCGGTGCAATGCGAGACGAACGCGACACGCCGCCATATTTTGCGTCTGATTGCCAAACGAAAGGTCAGCGGAGTGCCCTCCGATTCGCGTATCTCTAACAGACTTCCGTATGCGTCGTAACCTTCCCATGTTGGTGCGTAGGCAGCGGCGTCAGTTCTACTTGAACGAAAGTTTCTGAATTCCGGGATGCAAGCTCAACCTCCTGCCGTTCCACAAAAAGTATCCGCTGAGCCGGGGAGGCAGCTGAACAGTAGCGGCGAGTCCCGATTTTCCGATTATTCTTAAGTGAACCTTGATCTCGCCGTCCGGATGGGGCATGGAGGCGTTCACTTCTTTCAGCGGACCGAGGTGCGGTGTTATCGCCACTTTCCTGAAACCAGCCGCCGCCGGCTCTATACCGCAGATTGTCGCGAGGAAGTCGTACACAGGACTCGCCGACCAGGCGTGACAATCCGAGCGGGTGGGCTCGGGCTGTTCTGCGAACGTCGTAAGTCCAAGCTTGAGCATGTTCCGCCACGGACCGAGCTGTGAATAATAATCATTCCCGAGTCCTGCCTTTACCATCGCTTTCGTCACGTAAAACCTGAAATAATAAGTAGCCTGGCTCAGAGTCGTGTCCGTCAGCACGCGTTCCATCACCTTCCGTTCCATATTCTGAGGGATCACTCCGGCCAGGATTGCGAAGACGGAGGCGTGCTGGCTGAACTGTTTCTTCTGCGGCGTGTCGGCCATTCCCATTCTGGCTTTGTCAAAGCAATGTTCGAACACGCCTTTCGATAATCTCGCCGCGAGCCGGTCATAATGCTGCGCGCGCGCCTTGTCTCCGAAGTACCGGAACATGAAAGCAGCCTGGTGGAGCGTGTAGATGAATTGTTCGGTGATGATCGACGAGTGGCCGTTGTCTGCACCAGCCGGTACGCCGCCCGGGAACGCAGTGTCCCAGTCGACGAAGTTCCACCAGTTCATCGGTCCGAGCATGTTGTAAGCAGGATCGATATGCCTTTCGTACCATTCGATTATCGGCACGACGGCGGGTAGATATTTCTGCACGTACGCTGGGTCGGGCCGGAGCATGAGGAAGTCATGTAGCATCGAAATCCAAAAGAGCGAATATGGTGGAATGATCTGAAGACGGCGGCTCGGGAAGCGCCCCTGCGTTAGCCCATTCGGCGCGCGGGATTCGTAGAAATCGTGGATCGCTTTTTTTACGAGCCTGTCGTCGTTAGTGTTGTATAACGAGATCAGCGCCTGGATCCTGGTATCTCCCTCGTATTGCAGCTGCTCATAGTACGGACAATCGAAATAAGTCTCACCTGCACACAGTCGGGCAGTGCGCCAGCCCACATTCCATATTTTTTCGAGAGAGGAATCGTTGCTTGAAAACGTCGCGAGCCGTTTGAATGGGTAACCGGTATAGATTCCGTAAAAGTCGTCTACGGTAAGTGGCGCGTTTGAGGTTTTTATGTCGAGCTGAATATACCGGTAGGTCCTGATCCATAATGGACTGAACGTCCTGTCGGCGCCACCGTCGGGGTAGAAAAGGTCGTAGAGTCCTTTGATCACTTTCCCCTTTATGTTGTTTCTGTTTCCTTTCCTGCCGTTGCTGTCGAATGCCGCTTCAGCATAGGTCATTTTGATCCTGCTTCCCTTTCCTCCGCTTATTTTGAGGACGGGGTATGCGACAGTCTCGAAAGTCTGGTCGAGTACGATACTTTCGTCTGCGTGCGGCGGTATGGTGAAAGGTTCATTGCCGTCGATGAATGTGTCGGGCACGGAAAGTGGATCGCTTCTGCGTATGACTCTCAGGCGTTGCGGTTTGTATTCCATCTGCGGGATCATGCTCGGTACAAGCGTCCAAACATTGTCGCTTCCGTACCCTGAGGTTACGGCGGCAGCAGGCACATCCACCGCGTGGGTCCAGGTTGAGTCGTTGTAGTTCGTTTCCTGCCAGCCCCAAGGATAGTTTGCCGCATGGACGTCGTCGCCCGGCCCGGTCACGAAGTAGGCGTGCAATACTTCTTCCGTGTTTAGCGCGCAAGGTGCGTACGCCGTGTCGTGGAGGACCTTCCATGAAGTATCTGTATTGAGGAAATTGTCCGCACTACTGTCAGCCTGGAGCAGGAAGCCGGTCCTCGCAGAAATCTGGGCCATGGGTGCGTATTCGGCCATGTTCCAGACGAGTGCTGAGAGCGCATTCTTCCCTTCGTGAAGATACGGGGCAATGTCGTATGTCTCGACGTTCCAGTTGTAAAGGTCGCCGCGGGCCGGTCCCCGTCCGACTGACTCGCCGTTGACGAAAAGCTCGTAGCGGTTGTCGGCGGTTACGTGAACGATCATTCGCCGGGGAACGCTCGCGAGGTCGAATGTTTTCCTGAAATGAAACACTCCGTAGCTTCGTGCAGGCACGCCCGGACAGGTAATCCATTGCGCGCTCCAGTAGCCTTTCTTAAGCGCCGGGTTCCAGGGCAGGAGTTTCGTTTGCCCGCTCGCCGGAAGCACAGACATAGCGATGAGGATATTCACCATCAGAATGAGGAGGTGCTTCGGTTTCATGAGATGATCCACATGGACAGCAGTTTCGATTCTGGCGTGATTCATTCGCGGTCCTTCTTTTAGATGCGATGTCGTTGACGGATAAATTTAGGAAGAGTCACCTTAAGTTCATCGAAATCATTTCGAGAGCGATCCGAACTCGATCTCCTGCTGCATCTCCTTCTTCGCCCTTTTCTTCTTCGGCGGTTCGGTCTTGGTTCTATACCCGAGCGGTTCCAGCAAAATCTCGATTGACTTCATCGTGATCTCGGTATACTTCTCCACATCGTAACCATCCTCCGGCCTGTAAAAGATAAACGGCTTCGCCTTCAGTGGATTTTTCTTTCCCGTGTGATCGATGATGATATACTCCGCTGTCTCGCCCGGCTTGAGCGCGACGCCTGCCTCGGCCATCGTCCGCGACACGACGGCCTGCATGCTGTTGTTCTCGTACTCGTCGGCATCTTTCGATATCGTATGCCTGACAACAAGCTCGAACGGCGGGACGCGCCCGCTCATCAGGATTTCGAGATGATACTTCACGGTATCCATGATCTCCGGGATGAGGAGTTTTAATTCCTCGATGCCCGAAGCCTTCGACATCATCTCTATCACTTCCCCCTGGACCTTACGGGCAAACAGCGGTATATCTCCGCGTCTCACTTCGAGCCCGCGCACCTTGACCTCGCCGTTCGTGTACGTGCCGACGTACCTGTTCGCCGTCGGTATCTCGCCGTCCATCCTCGACGCCGGAAACAATATCCATTTGTATATTCCTTCGAGCGAAATCGTTACACCGATCTCTTTCTTAATTACATCGCAAAGGAGTTTGTAATCTTCTTCGGTCGCGCCTTCCTTCTTCAGCCAGAGGCAGTCGACGATTCCATGAAGCACGGAATATCCGCGCTCCTCGGCAATCCTCTTGGCATGAAGGAGCGCCTCGCGCGACAAAGCGTTGACCGACTCGTGTGCTTCGATTCTCCCGAAGCGCGCGTTCTTGTAGCCCAGATAGCCGAAGCATGTCACGAGGAGCCACTTCAACGCGGTCTGCCGCTTGTGAAACTCGTTCTTCGTCTGCGGGTCGGAGGCGGACTTTTCCCTCTTCTTGTACTCCGCCCTTTTTTTCAATACGGCTTCGAGCGTCTCGGGCACGATCCCTCTCCTTCGCTCGCATATCGTGTAGCCGAGCTCAGGCACGGCGTGATTGTCGCAGCATCCGCAGTTTATCGTCTCCGGCGATATGTTGTGCATCGCCATGAGCGACGGGTACATCGACGCGAAGTCGAGCTCCGCTATCTGCTCGTGGTATCCCATCGCCGGAAGAAATATCAACCCGCCCCTGTCGGCAAGGATAAGCTCCGATGCCGTCTTGAACTTCTCCCACTCCTGCTTCTTCGCCGGAATGAGTATGTCGTGCCGGTAAGCCCACGCGAGCTGCATGGAGGAGAGTCCGGTTCCGATGCTCGTCCGCGCCTGCTGCTGCACCGGGATGCAGGTGATCCTCGCAAGATCCAGGAGGCCCGAAAGATCGGACTGGTCCATGATGAACGAGTTTTCCGCGTCGATGTGCCACCTGCCGGCGAGCTCGAACGCCCCCGCGCGGTGAACTATCTGGCCGTAGCTCCAGTAGCTCATTTCCGAAGTCCGGATGTAATCTGCGGAAGCGTCGCGGTTGAACTGGAGCGGGATCCGCGTCTTTCTCGACAGGTCTGCAAGAAGCGGGAAGAGCGTGTAGTCGCCGTAGCGCGATAATATGACGTCGGGATCGCATCGCAGGATGTGCGCGTTCAGACGAGCGAGCAGTTCTTCTGCCGTATCGACCTCAATCGTGTACTCGCGGCCATCGTAACCGGCTTCGAGCGTAATGATGCGCCCGGACTGATATCTCGGTTGTATGTCGGTGCGCGACGGGGCGATGGTCATGACGCTGAGCGGCGGGGTCGCGTAGTCTATCGCGTCGAAGCTGTCATCTAGCTCGACAGACACGAGCCTGTTGTCGTCGGCAAACGTAAAAGTACCGAATGCCAGCGGGAATAGATTTCTTTCGTAGAGGAACATCTGCGCGGGAGTCAGGTCGGAGTTGAAGAAGACATAATAGGGAAATTCGAACTCGAACCGGCGGATGATTTCCCTGAAGTGAAGCGTGTCGTGGACGGAAATTTCCAGGACAGGTATACGGTTGCCGGAATAGATCTCGATCTTCTCGCTCCATCCTTCGGTGACGGAACAGTGGAGTTTTCGCGCAAGCATCTCTGCGCGGCCGCGCTCGGCATTCTTTACGTTCATGTAGAACCGAGGCATGAACGGGACGTGGCCGCGGGTCTTCACGCCGTCGCCGTCGATTATCCAGAGGGTTATTCCTCTGCTGGAGGGATAGATATCAAACAGCCATCCTCGCTTGTGCATTCGCCAATTCTCCATGGATCTCTCTGTAGCGTTCTTTCCAAGGGGTTAAAGCATTACACAGAGTGACACACAAGGCAGCGCATAGATCACAAAGGACAAAGTTTATTTCAATGATTAAGCACAACCGGCTCATCAGAACGATCTATCAGCCAGCATCTTTCCTCGATTTTCGCCAGACGTTTCTCCAATGATTCCAGTTCATCGACACGCTTCTGGAGAGCTGCCGAGCGTTTCCTTTCCTCGAGAAGCATGGAGATCACGATGTTCTCGAAAGGTAACGGGTTGACGGCATACGCGCACGCGGCGAGATGTATCTTCGGCGCGCGGAAAAGATCGTCGAGAAGTTCCTGGTCCTCTTTCCTAAGCGCCGCGCGAAATTTGCTCCACCTCGACTCGTGCTCGTGTATGACCATCGTAAATGTAGGTACGGTACGTCCCATAGCTCACCTCGCGAGCATTCTCTTTTGCCTGTTCCATACAATCCCTTCGTAAGGACCGCTGCTCACCTCATACACATCGTCCGCCATCGCTTGCATTCGCTTATAGAAAGGCTGTCGCTGCTTCTGAGCCGGCGTCAGGTTTTCAGACGCCAGCAGGATCGATATCCCATTCTTCTTTATGCTGCTGAACTTCGCATTTATACCGGCAAGGCTCTTCTCGGCCTCCCTGACGGATATTTGCTCATCGTAAAAAGTGTGGAGGAGCCCGAGCACGATCAAAACCTTCGTTTTCGCCTCGGTAAGGAATGGTTCAACGCCTCGGGTCAAAAGCCCGTCCATCTGGAAGGCCGTGAACACCCTCGATAGGTATACCCTGTTCAGTATATCGAGCGGGTCCCTCCCGTCTATCTGCGCCATCCGCGCGAGGCGATAGGCGTCGAACCTGTTCGCGCCGTCAACGACGGCGATGCTCGGGAGTCTCCGCAGCGCTTCTTTCATTACGATGAGAGACGTGTAATAAACCAGCGAAGTACCGCAGAGAAGGACGGTCTTCCCCGGCACGACGGCACCGATGTCGTGAGAGAGCTCCTTAGTGAGGCTCCAGTTGTCGATATTTTGATTTGCGTTCAACATCGATACGCTATTTTTTTACTTCCATCAGATTCAAAACATTACACAGAGCGTCAAGAGAAGTTGTTTTCTCTGTGGAACTCTTTCTTTTCCCCCGCTCATTAAATATGATAATATGATATGCGGGGTACCGCAAAGCGGCATCTGTGGATCTCTATGAAATATTCTTTCCATGTGTCTCTACATCATTTCTGTTTCTTTTCTTTCGGCACAGAGTCTTTGCCATAATTTTTTATCACGCTCACGACTTTCCCGATCACCTCGAAACTGTCGACCGCAGGATCGACGACGATCGGGTCGTGAAGCGGATTATCCGGCTTCAGGACGATCTTCTTTCCCTGGCGGCCGTACCTTTTCACGGTGACGCCCTCCTCGACGCGCGCGACGACGATGTCGTTGTCTTTCACGTCCTGAACTTTTCTGAAAAACACCACCGAGCCGTCGGCGATGCCGGCGTTTACCATGCTGTCGCCGACGACGTAGATTCCCCTGTCGCCCGATCTCAGTCCGAGCGTGCCGCGCGCGTCGAAATATTCTTTCGGCTCCTCGTCGACAATCCTCGGCGTGCCGCCCCTCGCCGCGGCGTAGATCGGTATGCGGCTTTCTTTACGCGTCACGCGCAGAACACGCGACCGGCCCGCTTCCCTCCTGATCAGGCTCTTCTTTTCGAGCATCCTGAGAAGCTTCTGGACGGCACCTATCGTCACGCCGATAGCCGCGCCGATCTCGCGGAAACTCGGCGCGTAGCCGTTTTCCCGTGTGAATTCCTCTATAAAATCGAGGGCTTTTTTCTGGCGTTCCGTTATTTCCTTCATTCTTCCACTCCACTTTCCCAGTCCGCATGTTTTTACGGATGGTATACAAATGTATACCCGCGCGGCTTAAAAGTCAAGTGGATTGGCTCTCACCGCCAGAAGAGCTCTTCAGACAAAAACGCCAAGACGCGACGTTTTGATAATTTAATCCTTCGTGTCTTGGCGCCTCCGCCCACAGGGCCATCCGGGCGTGAAAGTCCGCAACCTATTTGAAGTTCTTATGGAGAGGGTGCGCTTCCGTGTTGAAAATAATATCATGGAAATTCAGCGTCGACGCGGGAGCGAATGTCAGGTAAAGATACTTCAGCGTCTCGGCAAACATATAACTGGGAGTATCGTCTATCTTCTCTTTCGTGATCACGCTCTTCAGCGACGCGAACCCGTGCTTCACCTTGCAATTATATACAAAGGTGTTGAAGTATGTCTCGGCACGGCAGACGTACTCCGGGTTGTGGGTAAACTCGTAAAGGTAGTAATTCGACTCGATATTCTCCGGCCTAAGCACATATCCGGGACTCACGATCTTCATATTCGTATAGTTGATTTGTTCCGGCTCTATGCCGTAATAAAGCCACATCTTGTAGCAGGAGTTCTCAAGTTCCTCCGCGCGTTTCAATTCGCCGCCGAGGGCAAGCTCAGCCGGGAAGAACGCATCAAGCGCGCCGAAATACGGATGGACAAGTTTACCGGTATTCATATTGACATGACCGTACCACAGTTCACCGTCCACCTTCTGCGGGAGATACTTATTTACGGCGGCGACGCTCACATCCCACATATGTTTGAATTGCTTGTCACCGAAAAGCTTCCATGCCTTGAGGAGATATTCGAGATACGAATCAATCCCCCCGCTTATGTGGCTTTCCGGATCCACCCATTTGCCGGTTTCGACATTTATCGCCGACCCGACGAGCCCGATCTTCGAGCGCCTGTCGAACAGGGCGACTACGGCCTTCCTAGCCTTCTCGAAGTAGATAGGGTTACCCGTAAGTTTGCTGAGCGTGCCAAGTTCGAGCGTTTCTGAGCCGATCTCGGCCGGGTTCGAAACAACTCCGCTCACCTTTCCCGTCTTGAGGTTCACGAACCGGTAAGGCATACCCGTCGCCGTATTGTACACCGGCAGAAGCCGGTTCGCAAGGCCCGTGGCGAGTTCGAGGAAACGCTTGTCATGGTTGAGCTCGTATCCCGACAGCAAGCCGCCCAACATTCTTATGGTTATTTCAAAATTGGACACGGAAATATCTTTGTCGAATGACAGACTGTCGTCAATCAACTGTTCGTCCTCACGCGCATCCTTTCTTAATCCCATCAAGACCATCGTATCGTAGGCATCGACCGGAGTCATAAGGAGTGACTCGCCTTTCCCATACCAGTCATAGTAAGATTTGCTCAACGGCTTTAGTTCATCGTGTCCCCACGCGTATTTCTTGTAATTGTTCCACGCGAAGAGGAACTCACGCTTTACCTTCTCAGCATATTGTTCTTTGATTGAAACCTGCGCATACGTTCTCACGGTGAATCCAATGAGGACGACTGCACAGAGACTAAAGAGAGTTACGAAATTATTTTTCGCATCACTGAAGCGCTGTTTCATGGGACGAACACCATTTGGGTTAAGTGAATAATCAGACAGGGAAAAACGATCCCTCTTCGACGGCGAGCGTCGAAGCGGTTTAATATAGTGATCGCGCCTTGAGCAATAAAAGAGGCTGAAGAAAAGTTGTCAGGGTAGGAAAGGCTGGGGAAAAAAATCGCCTCGCGGGCACTCGAAATTTACCCCTCTGCCTTTTTGACCCGCGAGGCTAGCCAACGAGCCGGACTTTGCGCCCAGCTCGCCCGCAAACATAACATTTTTCTCAAGCCAAGGACGCAGGAATCCTTTTCATGGCAAATAATCCAGCTTTATGTCACGGCGCCGGGCCACTTAGCTTAACGCCGCGTTTATTGTTTCACTCTTTATGCGAAAGTAAGACTGATTCCAAGCATGAATATGAAAGCGACTAAAAGTATTATCGCTATCCTCTTTATCATGATATCTAGTTCCTTTCCATGTGATCCACCGTGGCAGGCAAACCTGCAACGGGATGATTAGCCATAAAATGCCGCAGGATAAGAATGGGATAGCGATCCCGTGACACCGGCCCATTGTTGTATGAAATAGCCGGCACATCAGATCGTTCATCTTCAGCAGCGCCTGATAGTAGATCCGAACGATCCTGCGAGCGGAGGAGTGGAGTGATTGATGCCAGGTGATTTTGATTCCCCGGAAATCGCTCACCACCCGACCGGAGCAATACCGTTGTCGGAGCTGTGCTGATCCCAAGAACGAGTCTCGAAACGATATGTGGTTCGTTACCGTGCATGTTCACTCAAGGTCCTTGACTTGGAAATTACAACGTTCATGCCGAGGGGAAGCCATTAGAATAGCGATTCAGCCGCAGCGGAGTCCGCTGCACTGCGGCGTATTGCCAAGAGGAATGCGGCATGGTGGCAAAACTCCACTAGTTCCTCCGCCTTTCGAGACCCAAAGGGGCGGCAGTTCCCATACGTCCAAAACGAATAAGCCCGGCATTTCTGCGGGGCTTACCGTGATTTTGTGCGCTATTTATGCGATTCAGATCATGGGAGCGCTATATTCCGAGTTTCTTGACAGCCACCTGTGCCCTTTGCCAGCGAGACAGAAGCCCGTCCAGCTGTGCGCGGCTATAGGCATAGACTTCCATCTCCCCTTGCGTCGGCGCAGCATCAACACCTTCAATCGCTGTCACGAGACTTGCGAGATGTCCCGCAACCGACTCAAAACTCGGATCACTCCCGTTTTCGAGACTCGTGAGCGAGTCGACAATGGTAGATGGGAGTTTACTCCCCTTCCCTTCAAGGAGCTTGCCTATGTCGCCGTGTGCACCGACGGCTTGCTTCAGAGCCTGGTCAATGCTTTCACAAACCTGGAGCTGTTTCTCAAGGGCCTGCATGCTCGCATGAACACGTGGATCTTCCTTCACCAGAAACGGCCTGGTGTATGTCTTACCGTTCACGGCGAGTGTTACAGTGTACCTCCCCGGAAGGCAGAGAGGGCCGCGCGGATCAAGCGGTGTACCTGCGTCGACGTCGTTGGTTGCACCCGAAGGCCAGACGGCAGCGATTGAATAGTGGTATCTGAGTGCGGGCGGATGCGGATAACGGAGGTCCCAAACAAACCTGTGAGATCCTGCGCTTGCGGAAACACCCTGCGCCGGTTTGATCCATTCCGCCTGGAAGTAACGGTGCGAAGGGAGCTCGGCAGGCTTCTCATCGCTCGAGAAACTGTTTACGATTTTCCCCTTCGAATCCCTGATCGTTATCGTGACCGGTCCGGCCGCATCGTTCTTCAGCCAGTAGTCAAAGATGGCGCCGGTCGGAGGATTCTGTCCGAGAGCAGTCTCAGGCGGCCACGGCGTATCCTTGTTCTCGTCGGCACGAATACGGATAGCCACCGAAGGACGGTAGAGATGTACGGCTTGTTCAGGAAGCGATCCCGAGATCTCGCGGAGCGGCTCGACATCATCGAGTATCCATATCGCCCTTCCTTGAGTACCGGCAACCAGATCGTTGTCGTGAACGACGAGATCATTCACGCAGACAGTCGGAAGATTGAGCGTCAGAGGATGCCACTCGGTCCCGTCGTCAAATGAAACGAAGACACTTCGGTTTGTCGCGGCGTAGAGAAGTGCCTTCTTGACGGGATCGCAGCGCACACAGTTTGTGAATTCATTTTTTGGAAGACCGTTCGTGATAGTCTGCCATGTTTTGCCGAAGTCCGTCGTCTTCAGTATCAACGGTTTCATGTATCCAAGCCGCTGGGTATTGACGGCAACATAAGCGGCGCCATTAGAGAAGTATGACGGATCAATCGCATCGATTCTGGCCCACAAGGGGACGCTCCTCGGGGTTACATTTTTCCAATGTGCGCCGCCGTCCGTGGTAAGCTGGATAAGCCCATCATCCGTACCGACCCAGAGAATCTTCGCGGACCTCGGTGAAGGCGCAATTGTGAAGATGACCCCGTAGCCGGCCTTCATCGCTTCCTTCCTGCCCGGATTGAAATAGTCTTTGGAGCCGGCCACCTCGCCGGTCAAATCGGGACTTACTCTTTTCCAGCTGTCACCGTTGTCTGTCGATCTCCAGAGATATTGGTTGGCTACATACAACGCGTGGTTTCCGACAGGAGAAAACGCGAGGGGGGTGATCCACGTGTAGCGGTATTTGACGGTTGATTCACGGGCGCCGTAAGTATTGATCGGCCAGGGGGAAATTTCCGCAACTTGCCTGGTCTTGTTATTGAACCTGGAGAAGTGACCGCCGAGTCCGCTGCCGAATACGAGGTTAGGATCGCCGGGTTTCGGCACATCGTAATCGCGCTCATCGCCGCCAACCGGATGCCATTCGCGTATGCTGATCACTCCGTTCGGTCCGCGGCTCGAAATGCCCACCGTGCCGTTGTCCTGCTGACCGCCGTAGATTCTGAATGGGAACTGGTCGTCGACTGCGATGTGATAGAACTGACCTGTCGGCTGGTTGTACCAGCTTGACCAAGTCTTGCCTCCGTCGACCGTGACGCAGCATCCCTGGTCAACCCCGGCAACCATGCATTTGGTATTCAACGGATTGATCCAGAGGAAATGATAGTCGTCGCCACCCGGAGAGCCCTTGAATATCATGAAATGCTTGCCCCCGTCCACAGACTTGTGGATCGACCGGTCCATGACGTATACGATATTCGGGTTGGTTGGGTCGACGGTAACGCGGCTGAAGTATGAGTTTGCAAGTCCCGAGTATTTGTTGACATAATCCCACGATGTTCCGCCGTCGGTGGATTTATAAAGGCCATCTGCGCCGCTGGACGTGATGATGGTTGCGTAGACAATTTGACCGTTGCTGCCTGTGGCCGCGCCGAGGCCGATACGCCCATACTGGCCGGAAGGCAACCCTCCGCCGGTCAGCCTGGTCCAATGTACACCTCCGTCTGTGCTTTTGAATATGCCCGATCCCGCACCGGTCTGCGGCATGAAATAGTCGAGCCATGGATGAGCTTGCATCTGCCATAGGGCAGCGTAAACGATTGACGGATCGTCGGGATCCGATGCGAGATCAACCGCGCCGGTGCTATCGTTCACGAATAGTTTCTTCTGCCAGCTTGCACCGCCGTCCGTCGTGAGGTATACGCCTCTTTCGCTGCTCGGAGCGAAGACATTGCCTAACGCTGCGACAAGTACATGCTGTGGATTCTTAGGATCAATGATGATTCGCCCGATGTGCTCCGTGGCCTTGAGGCCGACGTTCGTCCAGGTCTTACCCGCGTTCGTGGATTTATAGACTCCGTCGCCGGCCAACATATCGTAACGGAACGCGACCTGACCCGTGCCCACGTAAATAATATTCGGGTCCGACGCCGAAATGTCGAGGGCGCCGACGGACGATGCTTGCCGGTGCTGCATCAAAGGCTGCCAGGTTCTGCCTGCATCGATTGTCTTCCACACACCGCCGCCCGCTGCACCGAAATAATATGTATTCGGTTCATTCGGAACCCCTTCGGCCATGGTAGCCCAGCCTGCCCTGAACGGGCCGACCAGACGCCATCTCAGACTCGAATAGGTTGCCTGAAGCCCGGATGTCTTCGCTTTCGCGGATCCGCCGCAGGCCATGAACAGCATCACTGCGAAAATCGTCAGGAGGAACGGTTTGAGGAAAAAGGATGGATGTTTCTTCATCGTATTGGCCCTTCGCTTGTAAGAAGAAGTGGTGTTTGTTACGCAACTAGAAAGCGGCGCCTGGTGCCGCATCGACGAGACCTACGAGACGCTATAGTCTATGTTAATTTCGATGACAAATTCAGGTGAGAAATGGTTCCATGTCACCGACAAATCTAACACTCGATGGGACAATTTTAAAGGAGAAAACATGGAGACCCCCTTCCCGCGAAATCATCGGTGAGACGAAACGCTGCACGACGTCCGACAACTCTTACCGGACGATTGGACAGATTCGGGGTTTTAGCGTGCTGATAAATGCTTGATAACGCAAGACGCCGCATTTCTCCGGCAACAGCTGCCATTTTCCAAGTACGATATTCGACGGGGGCCCAGCTAAAGAGCCCGCGTGGTATCCCTAACGATCTGCTCCGGTATGAACGTCGTGTGTGTACCACCAGGGCAGCGATTGCATCAGTCGCCTGAATATCGGAAGAGACAAAGAGAGCATGCGGCATTTCCTTCCCCATCTTGATGAATTCGATCATCGCCTCATAACCGGCGTAGCGATTGAATCCATCTTGCCTCGCGCTTTCACCGGTCTTGACGATGTCTTCGGAATAAAGTATACCATTGCTTTGGAGGGCACGCTTATATCCCTGCAATCGCTCGGCAGCCGGGATACTCTTCTGGAGCGCATTAATCATACTCACTTTGCGATGTCCAATGCTGATGAGGTGCATAGTAGCGTCATAAGCACCGTCTGTATTTGCTACGGAGATGGAGTCGAATTTCGGATAGAAGCTATCAACCAACACTGCCGGGACGCCGGTCTCTCTCAGTCGCGGTACGATTTTGTCGGGGAGCTGCATCGAGAAGAAGAGAATTCCGTCAACTCTTCCCCGCTGGAGCGCCCGGGCAAACTTGGACTCAACCTGGTCAACGTCGTTGACCCCGAAAAGCCTCAGGTCATATCCGAGCCGGCTTATATCTTCTTGCACACCTCGCAGCACTTCCACGAAGAAGTAATTCGTGAAGAACGGTATTATGATGGATATCGTTTCAGAATGGTTTTTTGCGAGACGTTGCGCGTACGAATGAGGCTGGAAGTTCATTTGTTTCATGACTTTTCTCACACGTTCACGGGTCTCGGGGGTAACACTCGTATTGTTATTCAGAACGCGGGAGACCGCACCGATGCCAACACCAGCGGCGTTGGCGACTTCGTAGATAGTTACTTTCGAACCCATATAGCCCCCAATAATTTGTTAGCTAGATCGGTTTCGATACCACAATGCTTGCGGCATTTCCTCCGAATCCTGCAGCGTTGACCATCACCCTGCGAATCGGGCGCCGCTTGTTTTGAAATGTAACATCGTAAGGAAAATCCACAAAATCCTCGTGCTTCAGTATCGCTAGGGCATATTCAAGACTCAACGCGGCCGAAGCACCGAAGGTATGGCCGACAAACCATTTATTAGAAACCATGACAGGCATATCGCTTCCGAATACAGACCTCACAGCGTTCAATTCGCTGCGGTCCCCCTTCGTGGTCCCCGGCGCATGAAGGATTACGAGGTCGACCGGTCCGCCAGCAGCCAGACCATCAATGGCCATTTGCATCGCGTTCCTTATGGCTCTCCCTTCCTCCGTGATGGATGTCGCAGTCGAGGGAGCCTCCAGGGCATAACCGAACGACTCCACCACTCCAAGGACATTTTTCCTTTCGTTTACGGGCTGATCGTCAGGCAATCTCTCCAGTGCAAAAAGCGCGGCACCCTCACCGAGCGCCATCGAGTTTCGAGGGGGCATTTCAGCCGAGCATGGACGGCAAGGAAAATCCGATTCGACGTCATTCGTATAAATACGGAGAGCTTTCATCTGCGCAATGGTAAAGCCTGTAAGAGACGCCTCAGTCCCCCCGACAATGAACCTGTCTGCGAGACCCGCTTTCATCCATGCAATTCCGTTGAAGACCGCATGAAGTCCCGTACTGCACGTCACCGAATGGCTGATCTCCGGCCCGGCGGCGCCGATGGCATGCGCGACACTACTCGACACATTACCAAGTGTCGTGATCGGCGACGTAAGAGGAAAGAGGCGCTTCGAGGGCTCCTCGATGTACGCAGAATGAAATTCCTCGATAAGTGCCGTAGCCCCGCGCGAAGAGCCTACGTTCACGCCGGTCCTGACCCGGTCGGACTTACTCCATCCGGCTTCATCGACCGCCTGACGCGCCGCATGGATTGCCATCAGAACAGTTCGGTCCAGATGTTTGTAAATCGGTCCCTCGTGACGAATCGAATTAAGAATTTCATCGGAGTGCTGAGATAAGCTTCCCACTGCCGTCTCTTCTCCGTTGAAAGAACGAGGTCTGAGAAATGAGCGCATTCTTAGATAGGACTCCCAAACGTCATCATGGGTGGAACCGAACGACGATATCGAACCGACGCCTGTAATCGCGATATGTTCTTTCTTACCTGTCATTGTCAATTCAAGACGAGGACGGCTTTTTTGTATTGAGGGAGTTGATACCCAAAACTAAGCTCCAATATCATCGAGCATCGAGCGAAGTGTGGAGTAAACTCGGTCGAGCTCGCCGTCGGTTATGCAGTAAGGAGGAATAAGATACATCACGTTTCCCAACGGGCGGATTATTATTCTCCGGCTTAAGCAGTAGTCGTTCATCCAGTCGCGTAGGCTGTTGAGGTAGCCCGTCCCTTTCCCGTTAACTACGTCGAAGGCGATGATTGTTCCGGTCTGGCGTGCATTTCTCACACGGGGATGCACAACAATCCGGGATATAAAGTCGCTTTGCCGTTCGATAATTCGCCGCACATTGTCCCACGTTTCATTCCTGTCAAACAGGTCGAGACTCGCCAGAGCCGCTGCGCAGGCAACGGGGTTGCCGGTATATGAATGCCCGTGAAAGAAACTCTTTCGCTTGTCGTCGGAAAGAAAGCCGTCGTAAATATCGGCGGTGCAAGAGGTCGCCCCGAGCGCCATCGTCCCGCCGGTGAGACCTTTGGACATGCAGACAATATCCGGCTTGTTGGTGAGGTAGTCGGACGCGAAGAACTTCCCTGTTCGGCCAAAGCCTGTCAGTACTTCATCTGCAATGGTTGGAATCCCTTTCTGTCTACAGATGCCGATCATGTTATCCAGCGGCTTGGCATCATACATTATCATCCCACCTGCTCCTTGAAGAAGAGGCTCGAATACGAATGCTGCGATATCGCCTCTACTTGTTGCGCTTACGAGCTGCCAAAACGAGTCTTTTTCTTTTCCTTTGACCGGCGCGTCCACACTAATCACATCGAAGAGGAGATCCCAGAACGGCTCGGTGAAGAGGTCCCTGACGCTGGCGGACATTGCGCCAAACGTGTCGCCATGATATGAATTACCGAGTACAACAATCTTCTTTCTCTTCTCACCTCGGTTGTACCAATACTGAAGAGCCATCTTCATACCGACTTCCACTGCCGTCGAACCGTTGTCGGAATAGAATACCCTAGATTGGTTAGGCGGCAGGACCTTAAGCAGGCGTTCGGCGAGCTCTACCGCCGGCTCGTGCGTGAAGCCTGCGAAGATCACATGCTCCAGCTTCTTCAGCTGTACTGCGACTTTTTCAGCGATATATGGATGTGCATGCCCGTGAGTATTTACCCACCATGAAGCGATGGCATCGATATACTCGTTCCCCTTCTCATCGTACAGGCGAGATCCTTCCCCGCGTACTATCGCGATGGGCAAACCAGCCGTCTGCATCTGCGTATATGGATGCCATATAACCCTCCGGTCGCGTTCGGAGAGACTCATCACGCAAATTCTTTTCTGAACAGTTGAGCGTATCTCTTCACGACGCCGCGATCAAGATTTGTTTCTTCATCAATATATCCGAGAGCCTTTATGCCGGAGTACCGGAGGATGAAATCGACAGACGTCTGAACCGGCTTCCCGTTGAAGAAAAGGCCGACTATTCTTATTCCTTTTCTCTTCATCGCGTCGATTGTGAGAAGTGTGTGGTTGATGCTTCCGAGGTAGTGCTTTGATACGATTACCGCTTCCGCGTCAAGACTCAGGATCAGGTCCATAACAACGGAAGAGTCGTTTACCGGCGACATAACGCCTCCCGCACCTTCGATTATGAGATCGCGATCTCCCGAAGAGGGTAAAGACTTCCGTATTACGTCCATGTCGATCGTTACTCCGTCCGCTGCTGCAGCGGCATGCGCCGAAAGGGGCTGGGTTAGCCTGTAGGCTTCGGGATGAAGAACCGACTTCGAATTTGAAATAAGATTTCTGACGGTGTCTGTGTCGCTGGCATCAAGGTTGCCTGCCTGTATCGGTTTCCAATAGTCTGCCTGCAAAGCCTCCGTCAGTGTGGCAGAGACAATCGTCTTCCCGATGTTTGTGTCGATTCCGGTGACGAAAATTCGCTTCATTGGCTTAATGCCCCCAATCTGTTGGTTAAATTTTCTATTTCTTCTTGAGTGTTGAACGAATGGAGACATATCCGCAGACGCTCCGCCCCGCTCGGAACAGTCGGATGCATGATAGCCCTGACATCGGATCCCGCTTCCCGTATTCCTTTCGCTATCGCTTTGACTTTCGAGTTACCCGGTATCACAACACACTGGATTGCGCTTTCGCTCGGCATCATTTTATCAGCCAACCCGGGTCCGATCCGGGATTTGAAGAATCTCACCCCTTCCTTCAGTCCCGACATTTGTTCCTTATCTGACGCCAGGACCTCGTACGCGCAACGAATCGACGCGAGGCTGTGAAATGGGAGCGCAGTAGTGTATATGAAAGACCTCGCGAAATTTATGAGATAAGAGCGCAGAGTATTCGATCCGAGCACGATGGCACCGTGGGATCCCAACGCTTTGCCGAAGGTGTGCACTCTTGCAAAGATTCTGTTCTCAAGTCCGAGTTCCGCGACCTTTCCCTCTCCGCTTTTGCCAAAGACTCCCGTCGCGTGAGCCTCGTCCACGATAAGGTTTGCTCCGTATCTCTCGCAGACTTCGGTCATCTCCGAAAGCGGTGAGCAATCGCCATCCATGGAGTAGACCGATTCAGCGGCGACGAAAATGTGTTTTGTGATTTGCTCCGCCGGGCCGTCCGATTGTTGAGCTTTGAGCCTTCGTTCCAGGTCGGCCACATCGTTATGCCTGAAAGAGAAGGCACGCGCGTTATTGAGCCGGATGCCGTCTCGAATCGATGCATGGACCAGCTGGTCGAACAAGATGGTGTCGGTTCTCTGCGGTATCGAGGAGAATAAGCCGATATTAGCATCATATCCTGAATTGAAGATTAAACCGCTTTCGGCGTGATGAAAGTCGGCGATAAATTCCTCGAGTCCCTCGCAGTATTTGCTGTTGCCGGAGATGAGACGGGAGCCGGTGGAGCCAACCATGGAGCTCGTGTGCTTCGCTACCTCGTCGCGGATTCGTTCCTTTAATATTTCTGAGCGAGAGAATCCGAGGTAATCGTTGGAACAAAAGTCGACGAGCCCCTCACCTACAGTCAGTCTTCGAAGTGAATCCTGAGATTCTCTTTGTTCGAGTGCATGGCGAAGTCTATTTTCTGTTTCAAGCATTATTACCGGCTAATTGCCCGAGGCGTGGATGGAATTTACCGTTTCCTCTTTGAATGCCCTCCTTGGTTTCAATCCCAAACTGCCAAATAATTCCTTGTCTTCATCGACCGGAGGATTTGGTGTAGTCAGGAGTTTATCCCCGGCGAAAATTGAATTCGCTCCGGCAAGGAAGCAGAAAGCTTGAGCCTCTCTCGAGAGCTGAAGTCTGCCGGCAGATAATCTGACCATCGACCTCGGCATGAGAATTCTTGCAGTCGCGATCATTCGGGCAAATTCAAAAGGATCCACGGGTGGTCTCTTTTCGAGGGGGGTCCCCGGCACCGGCACCAGGGCATTTATGGGAACAGACTCAGGATGAGGAACCAGGTTCGCAAGCGTCATCAACATACCGATCCTGTCGTCGTCGGATTCCCCCATTCCAATTATGCCGCCGCTGCACACCGTGATATCTGCTTTTCTCGTATTCCTGATGGTATCGAGGCGCTCCTTGTAAGTGCGTGATGTAATGACGCTCTTGTAATAACCCTCCGATGTGTCGACGTTGTGATTGTATGCATAGAGCCCGGCTTCCTTGAGCTTCTTTGCCTGTTCTTCGTTGAGCATCCCCAGAGTCGCGCAGACTTCGAGTCCGAGTTCATTGACGGCGCTCACGATCTGCAATACACGATCGAAATCTTTGTTGTCCCGCACTTCGCGCCAGGCAGCGCCCATGCAGAACCTCGTCGCTCCAGCCTCTTTCGCCAGAGCGGCTTTCTCAAGAACGTCTTCGAAAGCAAGGAGAGGCTGCACTTCCACGCCTGTCTCATAGTGTACCGACTGCGGGCAGTAGCCGCAATCCTCGGAGCACCCTCCGGTCTTTATGGAAAGCAGCGAGCACACCTGTATTTCTGAAGGATCGTGAACTTCTCTATGCACGGTCGCGGCCTTGTACACGAGGTCCAACAGAGGCGTGTTGTATATCCCGGCTATCTCTTCTTTTGTCCAATCGTGCTTTTCCGAGTTGTCCTTCGGAGTTGTCGATGTTTTCATCGCATCGCCTCAAGAGTTTTATATGTTTTAAATTGACTCCGTGCGTTCATTTCATTCTCATGAGACCATTTCACGCGCGGGCTCTCTGTTCTTACTATCAAAAGGAAATCTCTGAAAATATAACCAGCGCGAGGGGATTCTGAAAGGAATACAGGAGGTCAAGAGGCTATCCCAAAAGTAGCCAGCAGATGAATCGACCGGCTGCGAACTACGCACCCCGATAAGTTGGGCCCAACTTACCTGGAAGTCCTTTGTGAGGCGTCGATTTCAATCGATGTCTCTCTGGGGATAGCCTCAGTACCTTTTATGAGAGAACAGGATTGCATGCATGGCTGGCTCGATCCCGACCATCACCAGCGATGGCCGGGAACACCATCACCTGGTTATCGTGAAAGTAGCCGTATCCGCGATAGCCGAGGCAAAGACGCCGATTCCGTCGCCTTTGAAAATCAGTATGGGTTCGTGGAAATTCCCGTCGGGTTCCTGAACTGAAGGCGCAGTAAGCACGTAGTCCTTGAAATTTGAATCGCCGGCATAACCAACGACGGTATACTTTCCGTAGAACCAGGTTTCGTCGCTTCGAATCGGGAGAGCGAATGCCGTCCCCGCATTCGAATTTATCCCTTCCTCGATCGCCCCGTTGAACTCGTAGTCGTTCAGGTTTTTGGCCACGTCGGCGGAATCAAGTTTATTTCGGAACACGTTGTTGTAGATGAAATTCGCCGTGGTAGCCGTATCCGGTACTATCGAAAAGGCATAGAAATCCGTACCCGGCGAAGGCAGAAAAGTCAGCGACATGAGAGCGCTGTTGTAAGTGAAACTCCCCATGTTCTTGTTGATTATTCTGAAACCTTCGAGAGGAGTAGTCGTTGTGGATGTCGTATGAAGTTTCGATCCGTCGACATCGGCACTTACGTCCAACGTGTATGTTTGCCCGTAACCAACGTTAATCTGCTTACTGAAATATGTCAGGGTGGTTGGATCGAAAGAAAGTGAAATGCCGTTGATTGTCGCCTGTACATCGTCTGCGGATGGAGTCAGGTAAAGCGTGCTGGTGTCTACCGGCACACCGATCGGGAAATTTCTCATTAGTTTTATGCCGCCGACGCTTTCGCCGCAGTAGAGGTATCCTTCGACAACAATCTTCGGGACATAAGGAGCATTATCGATATTCATACCTGATTGACCGCACCCTGAAAGGACCAGGCCGACAAAAGCGGCGATTGAAATCGACAGCGCTCGCAATCTGCCGAACTTATCAGTGAGATTTCCGAATTTGCGTAGTAAACTGAACATCCTCTTCAGAATTTTATCGTCACGCCGATACTCGGCAAAAATGGAAGCATATATACAGGTTTGACATTTTGTACGATTTCACCGTTGGAGCTTTTGCTTGAATAGCGTATGAACCAGACGTTCTTTCTGTTGCCAAGATTAAAAATCTGCAAATAAGGAGCGAGGGACCATGTTCCGTAGTCCCTTTTCCATGTAATACTGAGATCGAGCCTGGCGTAATCCGGAAGTCTGTAGTTATCGATCGGGCCGGGATATAGCTGATAGTTCGGAAGATTCTGGTTCGCGGAACCGTAACTGTCCCAGGCCGGGAGAGTATTCACGAAATAGACCGATGCAGGAACCGTGATCGGTTGACCTGTTGTGAAAATGAAATTAAGCCCGAGCAGCCAGCTCGAAGCCGTCTTCCTCACCGGCTCATTCCACTTCCCGGTAAGTATATCTCCGATGTCGCCGTTCAGGACGAGGTTGATCACGGAAGTCCTGTCCTGTCGTGGTATGAACATATTACCCTGGTTTATCGCCGGGAAGGTATATTCAGTTCTGGATAATGCGTAGCCGACCCATCCGGTCACGGCACCCTCATCTTTTCTTAGGAGGAGTTCCAGCCCGAATGACTTCCCGTTGCCGTTAAGGAACACGTTCTGGTCGGAGGTATACACGGGATTGCCGTTTGGCAGGTAGTAGCTCGGGACCGCCTGCGCGCCCAGATTTTGATTGTAGATATCGATGTTGCTGTAGGATTTATAATATGCGTTCGCCTCAAGCTCAAAGATATTCCCGAGCTGTTTGTCATACCCAAGTATGAAGTGAGTCGCAGCGGAATTATCGATATACTTTCCGGCCGGGAGCCAGATGCTCGCGAAAAACAATCGGTCCACACTGTCCATGTACTGGTGGTAAATACCTGTCGCGAATTTGAGGCTGCTCGTTCCGGACAACCGGTACTTAACAGCCACTCTCGGGTCAATGTGAGTGAAGGTCTTATCGGAATTGAACTGCTCAAACCTCAAGCCGGCTTCGATGTCCCACAACGGGTCAGGTTGCCATGACAAGATAGCATATCCTGTTATCTTGTGAGTGGGTCCGTCGAAGTTGATCGCGCCGTCGCTTGTGGACAAATTGTATGTAATCCCTACTTTCTGGTATGCGGCTCCGAATCTCAGCGTGGTATTATTCGACGCATAGTATCTGAGTGACTCCGATAAGGTATAGTTCGATATAGTGTTGCGCTCATTGAATGCCTGAAGGTTCTCGAGGCCGAAATTGGAAACGAATCCGCTGTAGGAGCCCAGGAAATCGGACAACAATTTGCTTCCGAATATGTGATCCCATTTGATCGAGGCCACGTTGTTCCCCCAATTGTAATTCAGGATCGGACTCTGTGCCGAAGACTTATCGAACTGGTAATTGAGATTGTCTTCACTGCCGAAGTAACTCAACGTGAGATTATCCCTGTCGTCGAGCTGGAATTTGCCGGTGAGGTTTCCATCGTCGAAATAATAGTTCGGAAAATCCTTGATGAACTTAGCGTAAGTCTGGTCGATATAAGTTCGCCGGAATGACCCGGCGATGGAGCCGAACGACGACACGGGGACCTGAACTGTGGCGCTGGCCGCAATAAGGCTTATGTTCGCGTTGGCTTCCAATTTCTTCGTGTTTCCGTCAAGCTCGGTGACGTCGATGACCGAGGAGAGCCGGTCGCCATACTGGGCTCCGAACCCGCCCTTCGAGACCATCACGCGTTTGATCGCGTCCGTGTTGAAAGTCGAAAAGATGCCGAACGCATGTTCCGGCTCGTAAATTTCCGCTCCGTCGATGAGGTAAAGATTCTGGTCGGGCGTGCCGCCTCTTATATAAAGGGCGGAAGAGAAATCAGAGATCGGGGTTATACCGGGCAAACTTTCGAGTGCACGAAGAAGATCAGGTTCGATGAACTTCGGTATCGCGTTCACCTGGCTTTGACTTAACTCCAGCGTGGATATCGGCCTCTTGAATGCCCGTTCGGCCATACTCAGGGAATCAGCCGTGACCAGGACTTCACCTATTGTGTATGCCTTGGGGATGAGACTGATTTTCAGAAGTCTGCCGCCACCCGGGCGCACCGATATTCTCTTCATGAACCTATCGTAACCTAAGTAACTGACATCGAGAGTATCTTCCCCGACGGGAACATCCGATATCACGAAGTATCCGTTGTTGTTGGTCATGCTGCCGAGTCTTGTGCCCTTGAAGAAGACCGTCGCACCGATCAGCGTTTCGCCAGTCGATTTGTCGTAGACAAATCCGCTGACGGTAGCCCTCTTCTCCTGTTGCGCAGACAACGAAGAGACGAGAGTTAGACAAATTATCAGGACTTCACCGAGCGAAGTTATTGAATGTGTTGTTGCCCTGGATCTTCTCATTTAGAACTTAAGATTCATTTTTATGCGACACGCCATTCGATAAGCCGCCATGGCGTTCGGAATAGTTCGGTCTGTCTCTACTCGATCCGGGCTGAAGCTACCGGACGGCGGTACGCAACATCCCTGTGGCCGGATTTCGAAAATGGGTCAGATCTTCGCGAATTCCTCTGTTAAATTTCGCCCCCATGAGGATGAATTCGTCGGGTGCGAGCTAAACTTCGACTTCGCTGCACTTCCCCTATCGTATTGATCATACCAACAGAGGCGTTCCAATTCAATGCACATCCGGGGAAAATGCCGGACTTCCTATTTTCCAAGTATCTCGTCTCCGAGTCCCGCTTGTTCTTCCCGAGCTCTGCGCGCCAGGAGAGCTTTGACTCTTAGCTGAACCTTTTCGAAAAGCTCGTATACAACCGGCACAAGTACAAGCGTCAGGAACATCGAGGTAATAAGGCCTCCGATTATTGCCCATGCGAGACCGGATTTGAATTCGGATGCCGAATCGTGAGCCAGAGCGAGAGGCAGCATGCCGAAAACCATCGCGGTCGTCGTCATCACGATGGGTCTTATCCTGCTCTCGCCCGCTTCGATGAGAGCGTCGAAAGTAGACAATCCGTCTTCACGCTTTTTCTGGTTTGCCCTGTCGACAAGAAGAATAGCGTTCTTGCCCACCAGGCCGATCAGTATGATGATGCCGAGTATCGTGAATATGTTCAGCGAGTTCAGTGTCAGCGCGAGAGCAAGAAATGCCCCGACCATCGCAACGGGTATTGAAAACAGAACTATGAACGGCTCTCCGTACGAATCGTATAACGCGATCAGGACGAGGTAAACGAAGATAATCGCCGCAGCAAGCGCAATACCCAGACTGCTGAACGCGTCCGCCTGATTCTTGAGGTCACCCCAGTAGGTGATTTTGACACCCGGAGGAAGAGTCTTGCCGGCCATCGCGTTTCTTATATCCTGTCCGACCGTTCCGACCGGTCTGCCAATCACTTCTGAATAGACAGTAACGGCGTCGATGCGGTCGAATCGCTGGAGGACCGAAGGCGCTGTCGACTGGTATACGTTTGCGAACTGTTGGAGCTGTATCTGCTGTCCCCTGTCGTTAATGAAGACCAGGTGTTTAAGATCGGAAATGTTCGACTTGTCGGATCGATCCAGCGACACGAGGATGTCGTAATCGTCGCCGCCCCGCCTGAACTTCGCGTCGTCGTTTCCCTGCATCGCCACCTGAAGTGAAGCTCCGACGCTGGCCATCGACAGTCCGAGTGCAGCCATCTTCTGACGGTCTATATCGACACGCATTTCCGGATTGCCGACATCAGTGGAAAGACGTACATCGGCCGTCCCCGGGGTCTTCTTCACTGTATTTTCCAGTATTTGCGCAGACTTCAGGACGTCGGGACGGCTCGGACCGCTTACTATAAGTTGTATGGGTGCCTGATTCGCAGTACCGAATATTCCTATAGGATCGACGCGCACCCTGACGCCTGGGATCTTCAGGGCAAATTCCTTAATCATTTCACCGATCTGGTCGGTCGACAGCCTTCGTTTGTCCTTCGGTACCAGCTGCACATCGAGCTCCGAGCTGTGGTTGGAAGATTGACCTATAATGCCTTCATTGGAGACACCGACCTCAACGAAGTCCTTCTCAACCTGCGGCAGGCTGTTCACATATTTTTCGACCTTTTCCGTGACGAAGTTGGTATGCCTGACGGTATAGTTCGGAGGCATATCGAGCGTGACCGCAAACTCTCCCATATCAGTTTGCGGAATGAATGCAGCCCCGATGAACCCGAGAGGGGCAAGCGCGAGCGCCGCAATGAACAATGCCGCAGAAAGCGCTATGACTTTCCACCTGTTGTTGAGGCTCCATTTCAATAGGTCGATATATTTTGAAACAAGTCTCTTGAAATACTTTTCGAATTCAATTGCAAATTTGCCGATGAAGGTCCCGTCCGTCATTCTTTCGATCTTTCCGAACCTCGATGCCAGGAGCGGAGTAAGCGTGAATGAGACGAAGAGGCTCATCAACGTGGAAATGACGACCACCATCGCAAATTCGCGCAGGATGTTTCCCACAAGTCCACCTGTCAAAGCCAGCGGCACATAGATGACCACATCCACCATGGTAATGGAGAGCGCGGCAAATCCGATCTCGTTTCTTCCGCGTAAAGCCGCCGTTCTCGGGTTCTCCCCCTTCTCCAGGTGATGGTGAATATTCTCTATGATTACGATCGAATCGTCCACAAGTATCCCTATCACAAGAGAGAATCCCAGCAGCGTCATGAGGTTCAGAGTGTATCCCAACGCATACATGACTATCAATGTGGAAAGAAGAGATGCGGGAATGGAAAGCATCACGATAAAAGAGTTACGGATGCTGTGAAGGAAAAGGAGCATCACCACCGCGACCAGGATGACCGCAAGCATAAGGTCGAACTTCACGCCGTTTACGGCCTGCAGCGTAAAAGTCGAGCCGTCCTGCGCGACGACAAATTTCACATTCTCTGCCCTGTATTCTTTTTCGATCTTCTTCAACTCCGCCCGGACACCCCTGCTGACGTTCACCGTGTTCGCATCGGTTTGCTTCTGTACCAGTATGCCGATGGAAGTGACGCCGTTTATGCGGGTAATGGTCTCGTACGGCTTGTGCCCGTCTATCACGTCGGCGACATCCGAAAGCGTGACTTCCCCTCCGTCTTTCGACCTCTTCAGTATCAGGTTCCGGATGGAGGCGACGGTCTTGAACTTCCCTGCCAATCTCACCACCATCTGATGGCTGTTGTTCTCGAGCTTGCCGGTCGGGAAGTCTATGTTGGACGATTTAACCGTATTGAGCACCTGGAGCACGGATATTCCGTAAGCGTTTAGCTTAGCTTCATTCAGGTTGACCCTGATTTCTCTCTGCAGACCGCCGACGAGGGTAACAAGCCCGACGCCGGGGATCTCCGACAATTGCGGCTGAATGTTGTCGACTACGAACTGGTAGAACTTCGTCGCGGGCATGTTGCTCGTAACACCCAGCCTCAACACAGGAATCGCCTGGAGATCGAGTTTGGAAAGAGATGGGGTCTTCACCCCGGTCGGCAGCGTGCCGACCATCTGGTCTATCTTTCCCTGAGCGTCCTGCAGTTCCGTGTTTATGTCGGCAGACTGGTCAAACTGGACCAGAACGAAAGAGACGCCTTCATTGGACGTGGAAGTCATGCTGTAGATCTTGTCCAGCGAAGAAAGTGCATCCTCTACCGGTTTGGTGACCGAATTCTCCACCTCGTCGGGAGATGCACCCGGATAGACTGTGGTAACGGAAAGCACCGGCGGTGTAATCTTGGGGAGCAATTCATAATTGAGGTTGATCAGGCTGTATACTCCCAGGAGCGAGAGCGCGCCGAATATCACAACGACAAGCGTAGGTCTTTTTATTGCCAGCTCTGTAATCGTCATTTTGAATGGTCCTTTCCTGCAGCTAACCAGCTACTTCCACTTTGTACCCGTTCTCCAGGTTGTCCTGCCCGGTGGTAATTACTTTTTCTCCGAGGTGGAGTCCGCCCAGGACCTGCAGGTAGTTATTGTACCCCTCACCTACGACAATATTCCTCAGCACAGCCTTCCCGTCCTCGACAACGAAAACCTGCGGACTCTCCACGCTTCCGACGAGCGACTGTCTCGGAATGACCAGCGATTCGGAAGGCGTACGTGCGGAAAGGTAAACGGTCGCGAACATCCCGGCCTTAAGCGGGTGCTGCCTGCTGTTGGGGAATTCAATTTCCACAGGATATGTATGATCCGCATCGGCTTTGGAACTTATGGTTCTGATGCGCCCCGTGAAATCGGTTCCCGGGTATACATCTGTCGTTATCTTCACCTTGTCGCCCGGTCTGAAGTCCATGATGTCGCGCTCGTTTACGTTGACGGTAACCTTCAGAGTGGAAATATCGACCACTTCCGCCACCGGCATCCCGGGAGTCACGTAATCACCTAGGTTTACCCTGCGCGATGTTATATAACCGGAGATTGGGGTCGTTATCTTTGTATCGTTGTACTGACGCTGTGCCACGACGAACCTGTCCATCGCGGACTCGTACGCAAGCTGCGCCGATTCAAGCTGTGAATCGGTAACCGAGCTTTCCTTGTAAAGCCTCTTGTATCTGTCGTAGTCGTTGGTGGCTTTCTGAAGTGCGACCTTTGCGAGTTCGAGCGCCGCAACCTGGAGCTTGTCGTCGATATGGAAGAGGATTGAACCTGAAGGCTCGTAGCCCCCCACCTGCACCAGCACTTTCTTAACCTTGCCGGAAGTTTGCGAGATGATGTGAACGTCATTGTTCGCATCGATGGTACCCACTAAATCGAGATCGCGTGTTATGGCTCTCTCTTCGACCGGCGCGACGGTAACCGCGTAGGAGGACGCATGCAGGTTGAGAGTTTCCGCCTTTATCTGTGCCCTGTTGTGAAGCAGCACCGCAACGATGAGTGCAATTACTGCAACGACAACCGAATAGACCTTCAGCTTCTTCATAAAATTCCCTTATGTTTGAGCTTCGCTTTCATTCAACGACTAATCGAAAAAGTGCATCAGCCGACCTCATTCGCGAGAGGTTTGTGGAAAATGTACTTTGATCTGCCCTCATCCGTTAGAATGCCTTCAAAGATTATTTTTGAGATTGTTTCGAAAGCCTGGGCAGCGGTGCAGGGCAGCTCGGACAGCGTTTCCTGATTCACTATCGACTCGGCCGCATGCATGTAGACAAGGAGCACGATATCTTTGTCAACGTCTCGCCTGAACACTCCCGTCTCGAAACCGGCTTCTATGATTGCGCGGACTTTCTCGAAAATCTTCCCCTTCTTGAAATCATGCATCTCATTCCACAACTCCGGTTCCACCCTTCGAACGTCCGGTAGTTTGTTAATCTGCGACGCTCGTTCGCTGGCAAAATCAAGTATACTTCTCACCTTGCCCAGAAAACCCAGGTCTTCTCGCTTCCAGATCTCATCGATGTGCTCCATGAACTCAATCTGTCTTTGCGTCATAAGATCCCGAATCAGCTCTTTCTTGTTAGGAAAGAACTTGTAGAGCGTCTTCTTGCTGATTCCCAGATCCGCGGCTATTTCTTCCATTGTTACCTTCGAGTAGCCGTGTCGCATGAACATGTCCTCCGCGGCAGTGAGAATATTAGCCTTGGTTTCGGTCTCTGTCATTTAGAATCCTTTCCTCCGGCTGGAAACGATATTCGTGTAATGCGTTTCCTGTTGTCGCTAAAAAAGCAGCCAACCAGCGCTGCTCTTTTACTCTTGCGATCCACGGAAACGAATGCTGTTTATTGCGTTTCCAAGTTAACTCAAACCGAAGGTCATGTCAAGGCCTACAGGTGCATTTCATCAAAACTTCCATCGCTTCTCCCCCGATTACGCATTGGAGGCCTTGATAGCTCTGACAATTTTCCTCGCCCGCCGGTCTGCGTAGTGGTCGCGGACCACAAGCAATGCGTGAATGACGGCGGGTATCCAGAAAAGAAAACAAAGGAAGAAATTTACCAGAGCCTGGATCGGTTTCCCGCTCAGAAGTACTGCCAGCGGCGGCAGGAAGAAGGCCACTATGTATAGCATGAAGCATCCTCCTCGATGAAATTTCCGGTATCACTCATGTCTACTCCGACTACGGGGAAAGCCGACTTTTTGTTCCCGCCTCCGTCTGTCGACCAAAGCTATTCCGGTCCGTCACCGCCAAACTGAATGAGCTCGATGGGGACGCCGTCTTCCTCAATGAATGCCACCCGATTGCCGGGCGAAGGCCTGCCGGGCTCGATAACGCGGATGAAAGATATTATGTTCGGGAAGATACTCTTCACCTTTCCCATTTTTCCGCGCGGAAATTCCGATGCCGTGACATTTCAAACTCCCCGACTTCATAGTCCCTTCAGATTTGAGCAATAAATAAATCGACCCCGCGGCAGTGTCTCACACCAAGGCAGACTTCAGTCCCAAATAATAGGGCCCGAGACCTTCCAGTCTTAGGCCTTTGCTTCACAAGATCCGCTGCGCGGGCAGCTCTACTTCTTCTCCTTGAACGACGAAGGGGCAAAGTTAATGGACTTAACTTCCGTGATAGGGACACTCTCAAGCGAGTCCTTGACCTGCATGCGAATGCTGTCTGGAGTCGCGCCCATGAACACGCCGGAGATCGTCTTCCCGTCTGTCGTGTAGAGGATATCCTCATCGCTGTTCGGGGGAGGTGGCGCCTGTTGAGGTTTAGGAACTACGACGTAGGCATTTTCGCCGGGGAGGTATTGGTAATAGACACCACCACCATAAAAATACAACGTCGGCCCTATCCAGAAGCGCCAGAGTCCGTAGGGCATGAACCTTAGCATTGCTCCAAACGGTGGACGATACAAGTAGTATCTTCCCCTCCACGGCCTGTAGAAACGGCCGTTGTGGAAAAAATACGGCCGGTTTCCGATCATTACCCTCATACGATTACCCGGTAGACTCAACGCAGGGGGAGGCGCAAATCTTCCGGGTGCCGTTCGTACTCTCTGTGCGAATGCCTGGTTCGGAAGAATGGAAAAAGCAACTGCGACCGTCACGACAACAGAGTCGATCTGCAAGCTGCGGATAAGAGTCTTTTTCATCTTTTCAAACCATCCTCTCATTGAAAAGCATATCAGTCATGCACAAATGAAAAAATGATTGACTAAACTATATGACCTTTAAACTCTTTCGGCAGTTTAATCAAGGCACTGCGGCAGTACCCGAAAAGGAAGAACGGATGCGGACTCAATCAACTCACGATTTCTACGAGCCTGCCGTCTTGAACTTGAACGCTTCCAGAGCCTCGCTAAGAGATTCGTCCTCGCGCTTCAGAACGACAGTCATATTGGAAAACTCATATCTGAAGACATAATTGCCTCTAAGCCCTTTGAAATACGGACCGCGTTCATCCGGTCTCAGCTCGGCAATCTTCCTCAATGCAGCATCATCCCGCATGATATCATAGCAGCTTCGGACCAGCGTCGAAATTACCTCTTCGGGACTGGAATAGCCCGGATCGACTTCTAGTACCGGATTCCTGGGAGGAGGAATGACACTACCAGCATCCCATTTCCGCTCAAACCCAAAGTGAGTGCAGAACGCCTCGTAAATCATCCTGGTAGCGTTCACCTTGCCGTCAATGGAATAGCCCGCTATGTGCTGAGTGCCGATTGCGCACTTTGCCAGTAGATCGATGTCAATTCCCGGCTCATTCTCCCAGACGTCAAGGATGGCTATACCCGGTGCTCCGGCAGATAACGCGGACTTAAGCGCCTGGTTGTCAACAACCGCGCCGCGGGAAGAATTGATCACGGCGGATCCACGCTTCATCCTGGAGAGTCTTCCCGCATCGAAGAGATGGTGAGTCGCATCGGGGCCGGACGTCGTATAAGGGACATGAATCGTAATGAAATCGGCTTCCATCAGGTCGTCGAGAGGAAGGAAGCGCGAATCGCCGGTTGCCCTTGCGAGGGGCGGATCATTCTGCAGCACGTTCATGCCGAGTTTGTGTCCGACTCTCACAATCTTACTGCCTATGTTTCCGACCCCGACGACGCCGAGAGTTTTCCCCTTCAGGGTGAAGCCGCCCTTTTCGGCCAACGTGAAAAGCGCCGAGAACACATACTGCACGACCGCATTTGAGTTGCATCCAGGAGCGCTCGAAAAGGCGATGCCACGACTAACGAGGTGGTCGACATCGACATGGTCGGTTCCGATCGTTGCCGTACCGACAAATCTTACGCTGCTATCGGCAAGGAGTTTTTCATTGACTTTGGTTTCAGACCTGACGAGTAGTGCATCGGCATCCTTCAACGCAGCGCTATCGATCGCCCGGCTGTCGTACTTCGCAATCTCCCCGAACTCGCCGAACGCTTCTTCTACAAAGGGGATCTTCTGGTCTACTACTATCTTCATCAGCTTTCTCAATTAGTTTCAGATGGTAATTATCATATCGTCATCGCGGTGAAACCACCATCGACCGGGATAATCGTTCCGGTAACGAACGACGAAGCTTTGTTCGATGCTAACCAGATGAATGCACCGTTCAACTCCTCTGCTTCTCCGTATCTTGCCATCGGAGTATGACCGAATATCGATTTTCGTCTCTCTTCCGTGAGTATCTTCCTGTTCTGTTCAGCGGGGAAAAACCCGGGCATGACCGCATTGACGCGGATTCCGTATTGGGCCCACTCGCGCGCCAGAAAACGAGTCATGTTATTGACTCCGGCTTTGGAGATCGCGTATGTGAACACCTTCGAAAGCGGTATTTCCGAAGAGACGGATGAGAAATTGACGATACTCCCCCTCACCTTCGAGTCGATCATATGCTTACCGAAAACCTGGCAGGCGAGGAACATTCCTTTAAGGTTGACGCTGATGATCTTGTCCCATTCTTCTTCCTGGATATCGAGCACCGGCGTCGTAGAATTGACACCGGGCGCGTTCACCAGTATGTCCACCTCTTTCCACTTCGCGACGATCACATCCTTCGCCCTCTCGAGATCGGACTTAACGCGTCCGTCCGCCTGGACGGCCAGCGCCTCGCCGCCAGCAGATTGAATAGCCTTCACACGCTGCTCCGCTGCTTCCTTGCCATGATTATAAACTATCGCGATCCTCGCTCCCGCTTTGGCCAGCGATTCTGCGACGCTTCCGCCAAGCACTCCCGACCCACCGATCACTACCGCGACCTTACCTTTGAGTCCGAATGTCTCTTCCACATATGAATTTGCCATTATCTCACTCCATGTTGTACAAAATTGCGAGCCGGCCATACGGCCCGATTCTTTGATTCTCAATATTAACGATGCGAATTCCCCGCACTGAAACGCTTACCTCCCCATCCAACCGCCGTCTACCGTGACGACACTCCCGTTCATGTAACTCGAAGCATCCGAGCAAAGAAATACGACGGTTCCCATGAGATCTTCAGGCTCCCCCCAGCGTCCGGCAGGAATCCTGTCGAGTATGCTCCTTGACCTCACCGGATCTTCACGCAAGGCCTTCGTATTCTCCGTTGAAATGTATCCCGGCGCAATCGCATTTACGGTCACTCCCCTGGCTGCCCACTCGTTCGCGAAAGCCATTGCCAACTGCTTCACACCGCCTTTCGAGGCGGCATAACCGGGGACGAATATTCCCCCTTGAAACGAAAGGAGCGAAGCGATGAAGACGATCTTGCCGTAACCTCTCAAAGCCATCTCCTTCCCGATCTCACGTGTCAGTATGAATTGCGCCGACAGGTTCACCTCGATGACCTTGTCCCAGTACTCGTCCGGATGCTCGGACACGGGCTTCCTCATGATTGTCCCGGCATTGTTTACAAGGATGTCGATCTTCGGGTAGTCCGACTTGACGCTTCTGATGAAATCATAAAGTGATTCTCTGTCGGAAAAATCGCATGGATACGACTTGAACATCCGGCCCCGATCCTTGACTTCCTTTTCCGTTTCCGAAAAGTTGTTCGAGTGCGACAAGCCGATGATATCGGCGCCGGCCTCGGCCAGCGCTATGGCGTATGCCTTCCCGATTCCCTGATTTGAACCGGTCACCAGGGCCGTCTTGTTATTGAGTCTGAATTTGTCGAGGATCATCTCAACGCCCTCTGATAAGTTGCAATGCCCGATATAAACTGTCTCATTTCAATGAAGACATCTCCACGTCATCCATGTCCTCGAACTCCTGATTCTCCCCGCCCATCGCCCAGATGAAGGAATAGTTCTTTGTCCCTCCCCCTGAATGTATGGACCAGCTCGGCGATATGACCGCCTGCTTGTCGCGTACCACGATGTGCCGGGTCTCGGACGGCTCTCCCATCACGTGAAATACCGCGGAGTTGATGTTGAGATTGAAGTAGAAATAGATTTCCGTCCTTCGCTGATGCGTGTGCGAAGGCATGGTGTTCCAGACACTCCCTTCGTCCAACTCTGTAAGGCCCATAACAAGCTGACAGCTCCTAACGCCCTTCGGGTGAATGTATCTGTTAAGCGTCCTCGAGTTAGCATCCATGGTGTTCCCCAGCTTTGCAGAGAAGACCTCGCCGAACTTCATGAAAGCAGTCGGATGGTTAGCATGGGCCGGATAACTGACGAAGTAAAAGTATGCCGGTTTCGATGGGTCGTCGCTCGAAAAGACAATTTCCTTCGTGCCGAGTCCGATGTACAGCGCATCTTTGTAACCAAGCGTGAACACCCGGCCGTCGGCCTTCACTTTCCCCGGACTGCCGACATTAAAGACCCCAACCTCCCTGCGCTGTGCAAAGAAATCAGCCGCCATTTCTTTCTTCGTGCTCAGAAGCTGAAGCGGTTCGCCGACAGGCAGCGCACCTCCGGCAATTGCACGATCGAGGTCAAAATAGACCATCTCGACCTTTCCCTCCCGAAAGAGGTCTTCCAATAAAAACGCCTTCCTGATCTCACCCGTCTTAAGTGACCGGTAACTTAGATTATCGGGGGAATATCTTACTTCCATACCTTTCGCCTTTCCCTGAATTTAGATGATTGCGGAACGCCCCTGATGAGCAGAAGAGTCTATCTCTTGTGTCAGGGTTGCGCCCAACCCCGCAAAGTATCCTGGCACAGATCTCATTTGTTCGATCCTTTCAAGAAGTCCTTTCGCGGCGGTGTAAAAGCATCTATGAGACATCCATCCGCGAAAGCTCTAACGCCGTGTTGTATATCCGGTCCGACGATTAAGCTGTCCCCGGCGGAAAGCTCCTCTATCTTTCCTTCAAGCTCGACTTCAAACCTTCCCGATTCAACGTAAGCAACCGGGTGGTGTGGATGCGCGGACACACGTCCGGCCGAACCTTGCCTGAACTCGACACTGGCCATTATAATCTCTCTTGCGATACCAAGAGTCTTACGGCGAACCCCATCGCCGGAAATTTCCCAGACAAGATCAGAAAAATGGATGAATGGTTCGGAACCAACCATAGTATTCAATTATCCCTTCCATTGGGTCGCGTTACTTTGCGAATCGCGCCGCCTGCCGGGACACATCGAGCTTGCCCGTAAATCACAAACGACCTCATCAATATAATAAACGAAACCGAAGGTTTGATATCCGAAGTTGCCGAAGAAAGTGGGGCCGCCTGAACAGTATGGCCCAACGTTTTCTCCACATCGGGATCCAGCCACAATTTTTTTTGATAACACCTTCGTTTTTGTTATCATAAAACCAAAAGAAGATACGCATGCAGCCGATCCATGCCCAGGCTTAGCGGAGACATTTCTCAAAGCAGCCCATCTTCTCCAGGAGAATTCACATGCCGATGTTTGAATGGACCCAGGAATACAGCGTAAACGTCAGGGAACTGGACGAGCAGCACAAGAAGCTTGTTGATATGATAAACAACCTGGACGAATCCATGAAATCCGAGAATCAAGGTGACGCTATTAAGATCGTTCTTGACGAGCTGCTCGATTACACGGCTTATCATTTCGAGACGGAAGAAAAACTTCTCATGCAGTACGGATATCCACGCCTGGAGAGTCATACGAAAGAACATGACACTCTTTCGTGGAGGGTTCTTGACATGAGGACAAGGCATGAGTCCGGGGAGGGAGTAGAGGCGAAGGAGATACTCGATTTTCTGACAGCATGGCTAAAGAATCACATACTTTTTTCCGACAGACAATACGGAATCTTTCTGAACTCCAAAGGCCTGCGATAATTCATTTACTGATTTTGGGAACCCCAACTCTGGATAACGTATATGTCCCTCTTTCAGCGGTCGACAGACCCCTGAGCGTCAAAATTACAGAGATCGACCAGCAGCAGAAGAAGCTGATCGACTTAATCAATCTTTTCCACGATTCCAAAGGACTGGATCAACAACCATACAAAACAGAGCGACAATAAATACAGCGCATTTCTCAATTCGAAAGGGGTAAGCTGAGGTCTGCCGGCTCCATTCACGTGCGCAGCGTTGCTCCTTTACGGTTGTGCGCTTCGGGTAAGAAGTGAGCCTATCTTAACGCCATCACCTGTTCTTCAAAGATTTTCCTGAAATGAAATCCATATATCGCGAATGTAATTGCAAGAGGAAACAGCTTTGGCCTGGTGAATAGAGACCAGAAGAAGAGCCGCCAGTAGTATACCCGTTCTTTGGCGATGACACCGAGGAAGAGCACAGATTTCAGAAGTGCTTTTATGTCGTCGAAGTTTACCCGGAAGACCTTCGCCTGTTGAGGATTGAAATTCATCATGAAGTTCTTTACTCGCTTGTAGTATTCATTCGGCGAATAGATCTTGCCGACGATATTCTTGTATCCATCGATAAGAACGTCTCGGTTCATCTTCGGCACGAAATTAATTGAAAGATCGGTATTGTTTCCCGAGAAGGCGTGGACGAGCCTCCCTTCGGCGCTCAGTCTTTTGTATAGTTTTGTGCCACGAGGTGCATTCAGAAGTCCGACCATCGCGGTTACTATGCCCGTCTCTTGGATGAACGAGACCAGCCTGTCGAATATCGAGAGTGGGTCGACATCGAACCCGACGATGAAGCCTCCCTGCACCTGCATCCCAAATTCCTGAATCTTTCTGACACTCGCCGCAAGGTCCCTGCCCTTGTTGGGAATCTTCTTGCATTCCTGCAAACTCTCCTCATTCGGCGATTCAATTCCGACGAAGACCGCGTTGAACCCGGCCTTCACCATAAGCGACATCAGTTCTTCATCATCCGCCGAGTTTAAAGAGACTTCCGTGTTGAAATAGAACGGATGGCGGTGTTCCTCCATCCAGCCGACGATGGCAGGAAGTATCTCTTTCTTAAGCTTGTTCTTGTTGCCGATGAAGTTATCATCGACGAAGAACACGCTTCCCTTCCAGCCGTGTGAAAGGAGGCTGTCCAGTTCAGCTATCACCTGTTCCTTTGTTTTCGTTCGGGGAACACGGCCGTACAGCACGGTTATGTCGCAGAACTCGCAATCGTACGGACAGCCGCGCGAGTACTGCAGATTCATCGAAGCATACTGCTTGAAGTCAATCAGCTCCCATTTAGGCGACGGCGTACCGGTAATATCAGCCCGCTCTGTCGATCTGTAGACGTGTCTGGCAGAACCGTTCGCAATGTCACCAAGAAAAGGCTGAAGGGTAATTTCGGCTTCGTCCAAAACCAGATGGTCGATGTCGTCGAACTCATCGGAGTAAGCGGTGAACAGCGGTCCACCCGCCACAATCTTCTTGTCGAGCTGCTTGCATCGATCCACCACAGCTCTCGCAGATTCTCTCTGAACGGTCATAGCACTGATAAAGACATAGTCGGCCCATCTGATATCGTCGTCGACAAGAGAACGCACGTTCAGATCGACAAGCTTCTTTTCCCATTTTTCGGGCACCATCGCGGCTACGGTGAGAAGACCGAGCGGCGGGAATGCGGCCTTCTTAGAGATAAATTTCAACGCATGCCGAAAGCTCCAGAAAGTATCCGGGTAGCGCGGGTAGACGAAAAGTATTTTCATTGGCAGCCCTTTATCATGTGAAACAAAGTAAGGAATCGCCGAAGACCGGTCAATGACTTGCAAAAAGGATCACCAGATCCGGAGTGCAAACGGAGCAAGCCCCCCAACACGGCAATTCGACAGATAAAATCCGTTGAGTAACCGACAACACGCAAAGCACACTCACGCGAAGTGACTATCCGAAGGCTGAGACCTTTCAAGTCCCGGCTGATATCCGTGGGTGGTAATTGTATCGCCCTCGATTGAAGTTGACAACCACAGTGGAGTACATTATCTTATTAATAAACCGACCGGTCGGTTTATTGTAACGTGGAGTCTATGCCGAGAAAAGAAAACATACAGAACATTGCCAAAAGGAAAGAGCAGATACTCAAGGCTGCCGTCACGGCCTTTGCTCGAAGCGGACTAAAAGACACCAGCATGAACGACATCGTCCGTGAATCGGGTTTGAGCAAGGGGGCGATTTATTGGTATTACAAGAGCAAGGATGAGATAATTTCGGAGATTCTGAATGAGTTCTTCGACCCCGAAGAAATAAAGAACGTCGAAGCCATGCTTTCGACAGGCACCCCCGTTCAGAAGATAGAAAAGCTAGTCGAATACATGATCGAAGAAATGAACAAGATGCGGCGGTTCCGGCCGGTCATCCAGGAGCTGTTCGTCCTGGCCCTCCGCGACGAAAAGATCAGGACGATGACGAAAAAGAGTTTCCATGCTTCAGTTGCTCTTCTGCAAGGTATAATCGAGGAAGGGATAAAGACAAAGCAGTTCCGCCGAGTCGATCCGTATTATGTCACGCTTGCGATATTTGAAATTATCGAAAGCACCGCCCTATTCTGGTCGCTCGACCTGATTGACGTCGATTTCGACAAGCAGCTCCGCGGTGGAATCAATTTGATATTGAGCTCGATCAAGGTGAAGAAATGAAAAGAACCACACTCCTGATATCAACCTCCTGCAACGGTTGGATCGCGCCAGCCGATCATTCGACGGATCGCCTCTCAATCTCGATAAATAGGCGAAGCGGGAGGACTTTCGCTCGCCCGGTCATGCTTGCTGTTCTTAGTCTATTAACGATGTTCTCTTTGAAGCCTGCGGACTGTCAGGCCCAGGACGCGAAGCAGATTATCCAGAGAGCCGAAGATGCCATAAAGGGAAAGACCTCCAGCTATTCGGTAATGGATATGATAATCCGGACTCCGGACTACACAAGAACCGTGACTATGGAGAGCTGGACGAGCGGCACTTCAAAAGCCCTCGTCAAAGTTCTATCGCCGATCAGAGAGGCAGGCAACCGTACTTTGAAACTGGGAAACGATATCTGGATGTACCTTAGAAACACCGAGACCACGATCCGCATCCCTCCATCGATGATGCTTCAATCCTGGAACGGCTCCGATTTCACCTATGACGATATGGTTCGAGAGGAGACGTTGACTAAGGATTACGATATCACGCTCGTAGGAGTGGCAAAAATGGCGGGTGTCGACTGCTGGAAGTTACAGCTTATTCCGAAGCCCAGCGCACCAGTCGTATGGGGAAAGCTTCTCTATTGGGTTAGAAAGTCGGACGACCTTCCGGCGCAGGTAGAATACTTTGACGAAAGAGGAAAGCTCATGCGAACGATGGTGATGAGCGATTTCAAAGAGATGGGAGGGCGAATGATACCGACAGTCTGGACGATGTACAACTCCGATAAGACACACTCTACAGAGATAAAGATGGAAAAGGCCTCTTTCGACAAGAAAATACCGAGCAGCATTTTCTCGCTGAGAGAATTGGAGCGATAACGACGGTGCTGCTAGTGAGAATTGCCTGGCGCAGTCTCTGGCGAAACCGGAGGCGTTCGATACTGGTAATTTCCGCGATCGCGTTCGCCGTAATGTTCGCGGTGGTAAGGCTCGGGTTCGATGACGGGACCTTCGCCCTGTCATTAAGAACGGCTGTTCGATCCTCGACCGGGTATATTCAAATCCAGAAGATCGGCTACAACGAGAATCCGACTCTTCAGAAAAGTTTCAAGATAACCCGTCAAATTGACTCTGTCATTGACACTGATCCTCTTATCGAAGGAAGCTCCCCGAGAATTCAGGCGGGCGCTCTTCTCAGCTATCGGAATCATTCGCTCGGTGCGATGATAACCGGGATCGAGCCGAAGAGTGAAAATATGATTACGGACTTTCCTCGGAAAGTCATATCTGGAAGGTTCCTCGATAACGACAGTACCTCTGACATAGTCGTGGGATATAAGCTTCTCAGGAATCTAGGCGCAAAGGTTGGAGACTCTCTCGTCGTACTCGGACAGGATTACGATGGCGTACTTGGAAATATGTTCGTCCGCGTGGTCGGGACTTTCAGGACCGGGTCCGATGAGTTCGATCGGACGGGCGCATTTATGAGCGTGCCGCTGCTGCAGAACTTCCTCAACATGGCAAACAGGGTGAACGCAGTCGCGCTTTCCGTCGGTAATCCGGATGACGTCGATAAGGTCGTCAAGAAGCTCGACCCACTTCTCAAACCGGCAGGACTGGTGGCTGTCCCCTGGCAGGAGCTTCTCCCGCAGCTGAGCCAGACAATGAGTTTCAGTCATGCTGCTCACGTACTGTTTCTAAGCATCCTTTTCGCGGTCGTCGGATTCGGGATATTGAACGCGCTCCTGATGTCGGTCACGGAAAGGTTCAGGGAATTCGGCGTCATGCTCTCAATTGGGATGTCGAACTTCAGGCTCGCCCTGACAACGGCGATAGAGATGATATTCATGGTCGCAATCGGTTTCGTGATGGGGAACATCGCCGGTGCCGCCATTAATTATTATTTCATGAAATACCCCATCGTGCTCGGCGGCAATCTTGGTTCGTATGTGCATGAGTGGGGATTCCAGCCGATCGTCCCATCCTCCCTGTCTCCCGGCATATTTGTCACCGCTGGTACCATTGTCCTTGCGATCTCGGTCGCGGCCGCTATCTATCCTCTCTGGCGCGTCTCACGCCTGGAGCCGTTGAAAGGCATAAGGTACACATAGAATGAAATTCGAAATTCTAAACTGCAAATACTCACCCAGACCATGTTAGGTCGAATTGCCTGGCGCAACATACTTCGGAACAAAAGAAGGTCGCTCATCCTGATCACGTCGATCGTGGTAGGAGTTGTCGCGCTCGTACTGACCGAAGGTTTCGCAGTCGGCATGCTGCACCAAATGCTGACAAACCAGATCGGAGCGGATGCGGGCTACATTCAGATACACAAAAAAGGCTACCAATCAGACCCGACTCTGGAAAATTCAATGACCGATCCGGAACCTGTGCGAGACGCTCTCGAGAAAGACAGCGCTGTACTTGACTACTCGGAACGCCTTCGAGTCTACGGCCTCATTAGCAGCGCGTACAATTCATACGGAGTCTCCATTGTCGGCATTGTGCCAAGCGAGGAAAAAAGAATCACCACAATTTCACAGTATGTCACCAAAGGGACTTATCTCTCCGGCAAACCCGGACAGATACTCATCAGCACATCGATGGCGGAGAAATTGAAGGTCGGACTTGGTGACAAAGTCGTAATCATGGCTTCGCAAAGAGATGGAAGCATCGGCTCAGAGGCTTGCCGGATCGCCGGGATTTTCGAGACGCTCAATTCTGGATTCGATCAGTCCCACGTCTATATCCCAATCCAGACGGCCGGTCAATTGCTGAACGCTGACGGGCTTGTGTCGGAGTTCGTGGTAAATCCGAAAGATCCAGACGATATGGACGCAGTAGTTTCTCAAATCCGTCACCGCATCGAAGCTCTCCCTGGTGCGCCGAACAGATATGAGGTTCTCACCTATGAGCAGATGTTGCCGCTCCTCGTCGCTCAACTCGAGTTGTACAAACAGGCACTTTATCTCATAGCGATCCTTATCGCCTTCGCGCTGATATTCGGAATCATCGATACTATGCTAATGTCTGTCATGGAGAGGACGCACGAGTTCGGAGTTTCAATGGCCGTCGGCATGTCGCACGGCAGGATATTCAGGATGGTGATGACGGAGGCTCTGTTCCTCGCCATAATAGGGACGGCAATCGGTCTCGCGGCATCTTACATAGTCGTGTCGGAACTTTCTCATTCGGGCTGGGATCTCTCGATGTTTTCCGCGAGCCTGAAGTCGCTTGGGATAGGGAGCATCATTTATCCGGTGATTCAGACATCTTCTGTTATCCAGACCGTGCTCATCATCCCGATAGCAACACTCCTCGGCGCGATCTACCCCGCTTTGAAGGCGGTCAAGCTGCAGCCCGTCGAGGCAATCAGAGCCAGCTGAAGCAGAGTGGGATTATGGAAAATTGGAATAATGGAATAAGACATCTCGAAGGCTTGATAATGAGATAACTGGATGAACGCATCAAAATCCAAATACAGCGGTATGTGAAGCCGATGTTCCATTATTCAGAAGCAATTAAGCAGACGGCCTTGAGAAGACAAGAATGTTACGGAGAACATAAGTTATGAATCCAAATGCATCTGAAATAGTTCGGGTCAGCGGCGTACGGAAAGTGTACAGCGACAACGGCGTACCGGTGGATGCGCTTCGAGGAATTAACATGACGGTTTTACCCGGCGATTTCTCGGTCATCGCGGGACCGTCGGGCTCCGGGAAAACCACCTTGCTGAACATAATCGGTACACTCGACAAGCCGACCGAAGGAGCGGTCTATCTCGACGGCGAAGACGTTGCCTCAAAAACACGCCGCCAGCTCGCCGACATTCGTCTCAGGAAGATAGGATTTGTTTTTCAAGCTTATAATCTCAATCCTGTCCTCAGCGCGCTTGAAAACGTCGAGTTCACTATGATGCTCAGGGGAATAGACGCCGCAGAGAGAAAGCGGAAATCACTTGCCATTCTTGAGGAACTGGGCATCGGCGATCTTGCAAAGAAACGGCCCAACGAAATGAGCGGCGGACAGCAACAGCGCGTGGCCATCGCACGCGCAATTTCAAACGAACCGAGACTCGTCCTGGCCGATGAACCGACCGCAAACCTCGATTCAGATACAGCAGCCAGGCTTCTCGAACTCATGGAGCGACTTAATCATGAAGACGGAATAACCTTCGTCTTTTCATCGCATGATCCGCAGGTTATCGGTCGAGCACACAGGCTGTTGATACTCAGGGATGGCCAGATTGTCGACGACAAGGTCAACGTCTAGTGTCGATTGGTTCAAAAGGAGAAACATCGGGAACCCACTCATCTCAGGAGTTGCCTCCCGCGAAGAAATTGGGCCGCGAGAACGATAGCATGCGCCGATGGGAGCTCACTCGCCACACGGTGTTGAGTCTACTCACGGCCGCTTCATTTCTCGTTCTCGCGACCATTCCGGCGTCCGGGCAAACCTCGTTTCTCCCGGGTACCGAGCTCAGCTTCCAGGGATACGTTATGGAGATGCCGGTTTATGAAAATATTCACCCTGCGCTCGCTGAATTGACCGGAGTTTCCCCTTCGGAATTTTCCGATCTGATAAGATTGCGGCTCCGTCCGACGCTTCACATCAGCGACAATACAAAAATAGGCCTGGCCTACGAAGTGGATGGGCTATATTATTCTCAGAATGTCTCGTTCGGACTCGCCTCGACAACTCCGCTTCAGCAGGTCGTCGGTTTGCGCTGGCAACCTGTCGACGTTAAACACGCGATGGTATCTGATTACATCGACCGGCTCTATTTCGATCACGAATTTTCATTCGGGACTCTCGTCGTTGGCAGGCAGAGAATAAGTTGGGGAACCGGAAGAGTGTGGAACCCGACCGATATTTTCAATCCGATCAACCCTGCCGACTTCGGGAAAATCGAGAAGGACGGCGCCGACGCTGTATCGATGAAATTCTTTCTCGGCCAGTTGACAGACATTCAGATTGTCTATAACTCGGAGTATCATTTCGAGTCCTCTAACTATGCGGCCAGGTTCAGGACGAACATTCTCGGTTATGATTTCGCGGTGCTCGGTGGATCACTCGACAGAGAGCCGATCGCCGGAGGAGACTTTGCAGGGAATGTCTGGACGGCCGGCATACGCGGAGAAGCGCTGGTATCGCGCGATCCCGCTAAGTCAGGCGGTTATTACGTTAGGTGGATACTCGGTATGGATTATCAATTCACAGACAGGCTCTACGGGCTGTTCGAATACTACCATAACGGCCAGGGGACACTTGATAGGTCGAAATACGATTTTGCAGCCGTCCTGGAAGGGCGTATACTCAACGTGGCTAAGGATTACCTCGCGCTGAGCGGCTCGTATCAGGCGACGTCTCTAATCACAGTAACGTTGGCATCCATCTCCAACTTCAGCGATGGAAGCGGCTACCTCGCCGGGACGATCAACTATTCCGCCAGCGATAACGCGTCGATCGCTTTGGGCTCGCTATACACTTTCGGAAAGACACTCACGGAATACTGGTATTACCCGCAAGCTTACTACTTGAAGCTGGAGACATATTTCTGAAAAGGGCTGCATAGACGGCCACGTCATATCGGCCTGCGCCAGACGCTCCCGCCGCTGAGCTGCACGAACAAGTACCCGTTCACCTCATCGAACGAATACACAGACGGATTCGGCAGATTGCTCGTAATATTCGACCAGCTCGTGCCGTCGTTGGTCGTCTGGAATACACCGTTATCATCGACTACGACAAGATTCGTATCGACAGCTGCAACACCTACTCCGGACTGACCGCTTCCCGGGACTCCGCTTCCAATGTAAATCCAACTCATGCCGTTGTCTTCGGACAGATACACCTGCGACCCATATGCCCCGGCATATACTCTCGATCCAACGGCGGCGAGAGAGGTGATATATGGAGCGCCCGAATAATACGGACTGGTATTCACGAGTCCGCTGTCGTTCGCGATCCAGCTTGCACCGTTGTCCGACGACAGATACATGCCGGACTGTGTACCGGCGATGATGTTCGGGCCTGATACCACTAGGGCAGTTACCGAAGTTCCGTAATTTATTCCGTTGTTCGAGGCCGCCCACGTTTGGCCGTTGTCCGTCGATTTAAAAATCCCATTCGAAGAAGTCCCTGCGAATATAACGGAGTCTACGGCTTTGATGCAGTAGATAGTCTGATACGCCCCGCTGAACGGCGTGCCAAGCCCCGAGTCACTTGCTGTCCAGGTTGCACCGCCATCTGTAGACCTCATGATACCTGTCTGGTAGTTGTAGTCGCCTATGAACAAATTCCCGTTTACGGCTGCAATTGTATAATCTCCGGATGAGAGGCTCGAATCCGTGATGACCCAGTTGTTGCCGCCGTCCGTCGACCGGAACACTCCGTAATTGCCCGCGGCGTACAAATCAGATCCGCTTGCAACGATATTATAAAACCCAGTCAGCCCGTTTACCTGCGACCAGCTCCCCCCACCGGAGGGTGGTCCGACAATGCTTCCCTGTTTGTTACAGCCCGCAATGATTAGGGCCGACGCGATTGTAAACAACAAGATGATGTGCCTGTTCATGCGAATTCCTGGCGAGGTTAGTGACAATTGAACGATGACATTAGGACTACAACGCGGCAGGAGACCTGAAGCTTACCCACGAAATATGTGGGATCGAATTCCCTGGAAGACTGATCTTTTAGAAACACTGCCCGAGTCTCCTTGCCGTGAAAAAATACCTCAGACCACGTTAAATTCCAATCCATTTTCGCGGAATTGGGAAATGGAGAGCTTTTCGAGGAGATGAACGATCTCCAATCGTAAGGAATTGAAAAGGAATATTAGACTGGTAGAAGATCGCAGAACCAGAATCCGGTGTCGAATGGATCCGCAGGATTTCTGTCTTCGGAAGAATCGGGCCGAGATCTGTTGTATCTTCTGTAAACTATGTTGCCTTTTCTAAAATGTAAGGGCTGACTGAATATTGGGCCATCATATACAAATGAGTGAAACTCACCGTTTTCACCGCAAGGATCCACATTGGGTGGGAGATCATCGATGAACGAATAGTCGATTACCCTGCCGACAAAACTCTTATCCAGATGTTTTTCGTCAACGCAAACCGTAATCGCCTTGAAACCGAGTTCGACGAATTCCTCAATCAGGCTCCTCGTCGGGATTTTCCAAATCGGGAACACGCAATTGATACCTATCGTTGACAGAGTATCTTCCCTGTATTTGCGAAGGTCATCGAGGAATATGTCGCCGAACACTGCGGTTTTGATCCCTGCTTCGGTCAGCTTCAGCAGCTGTTCCATCATCAGTTTCTCGTACGTGGGCATGTCGGGCATTTCGGGAAGCTCGACCTGCACCAGAGGCACTCCGATGAGTTCCGCCTGCCGTTCGAGGAGTCCGGTCCTCACGCCGTGCATGGAGACCCTTCCGAATTTTTGATTTACGGTCGTGAGCAAACAAGAGATCGAAGGCTCGCCTGCTGCGATTATTTTATGAAGAGCAATCGCGGAATCCTTTCCACCGCTCCAGTTGAACACAGCTTTACGGCCGCTCACTTCGACCTTTCACTGAACATTTCACCCCTGCTGACCGTAATCCAAAATTGTTCCCTGTATAAATCTCGAAAGTGAAGTCAGAAGCTATTCTCTTCCACCGTCACATCCTGCATGAGATAGCTGTGGACAGCAGCGGCGCACTTCCTTCCTTCCGCGATCGCCCATACAATGAGCGACTGTCCGCGCCTCATATCGCCGCAGGCGAACACCTTTCTGAGCGTGGTGGCGTGTGCGTTCTCTGAGTCGCCGAAGTCGGCCTTGACGTTTCCGCGTTTGTCCAGTTCGAGACCTGCCTCTTTAAGTTCATTGAGCATGCCTTCATGCGTCGGATGGACGAACCCCGCGGCGATGAGAACGAGTTCCGCCTTCAGCTCGAATTCAGTCCCGGTAATTTCCACGAACTTTCCGTTCTCAAATTTGACCTGAATACATTCCAGCGCGGAAACTTCGCCCTTCTCGTTCCCCTTGAACGACTTCGTGTTGATGCTCCACATTCTTTTCACCCCCTCTTCATGGCTCGACGACGTGCGAAGTATCAACGGCCAGTAGGGCCACGGGGTGCTATCGGGACGTCGGTCCGGCGGCTTAGGAAGGACCTCGAGCTGAGTGACGGATTTTGCGCCCTGTCTGTTCGATGTCCCGAGGCAGTCCGAGCCGGTGTCACCGCCGCCGATGATAACCACATTTTTCCCATGCGCGGTGATCTGCCGTTTCACGGTATCGCCCGCGTCGACCTTGTTCTGCTGCGGCAGGAATTCCATGGCAAAATGTACGCCTTTGAGCTCTCTTCCGGGAATTGAAATATCTCTCGGCTGCTCCGAGCCGCCGGCCAGTATGACAGCATCATAATCCTCTAAGAGCTTCATGGCTGGGATATCGACTCCGACGTTGACGCCGGTTTTGAACTCGACTCCCTCGATGGTCATCTGCTCGAGGCGGCGGTCGATGACGGATTTCTCAAGTTTGAAATCGGGAATGCCATACCTTAGGAGGCCGCCGATCCGGTCGTTCTTCTCGAAGACTGTTACGATATGCCCCGCCCTGCAAAGCTGCTGGGCTGCGGCAAGTCCTGCGGGGCCCGAACCCACGATCGCGACTCTCTTTCCGCTCATGACGTAAGGCATACGCGGCTTCACCCAGCCTTCTTCCCAACCCTTGTCGATTATGGTACGCTCGATCCCTTTGATGCTCACCGGTTCTTCATGGATGCCGAGTGTGCATGCCGTCTCGCACGGAGCCGGGCAGAGTCTCCCGGTGAACTCAGGGAAATTGTTCGTCGACAGAAGGTTTTCCAGCGCCTCGCGCCAGTGACCCTTGTAAATGAGATCGTTCCACTCCGGTATATAATTCTGTACGGGACATCCGGTATCCCCATGGCAAAACGGAATTCCGCAGTCCATGCACCGGGCCGCCTGGATCTTAGCGTCAGCAGAGTGGAACCTTCTATCAAACTCCTTGTAATTCTTCATTCGCTCCGCCGGTGCTTCATGCTCCGGAACGGCTCTTTTGTATTCCATGAATCCTGTCGGCTTACCCATGAACTACTTCTCCTTCCACAACGACACCGCCCGTACCGACTGCAGCCTGTTGTTCTTTTGCCAACTGCGCGAGTGCTTTCTGATACTCCTCGGGAATGATCTTCCAGAAATTATCTTTCTCAGTGCTCCAGTTGTTCAATATGAATTCGGCCCGTTTAGAACCGGTATATTCGAAATGCTTCTGAACCATTGAATGGAGCTCGGAAATATCCTCGTCGTAAATGAGATACTCTACCGAAACCATGCCATGGTTGATATATCTTTCGGCAACCTTGTTAGGGTCCCAGATGTAAGCGATGCCGCCGGACATTCCGGCTGCGAAGTTCCTGCCGATCTTCCCGAGTACTGCTACCCGGCCGCCCGTCATGTACTCGCAGCCGTGGTCACCCACTCCTTCAATAACGGTAAATGCACCCGAGTTACGGACGGCAAATCTTTCGCCAGCGACGCCGTTGAAATACGCTTCACCACTCGTCGCCCCGTAGAGACATGTGTTCCCGATAATTATGTTCTCTGCCGGGTCAAAAGTAACCTCAGGTGGAACCTTGACTATGAGCCTGCCGCCGGAAAGCCCCTTCCCGGTATAGTCGTTTGATTCACCGGTAAGGTCTAGCTCGATACCTCGAGCAAGGAAAGCCCCGAAACTTTGTCCGGCTGTGCCTCTCATCTCAATTTTTATCATACCATCGGGAAGTCCTTCTTGACCGTACCGCTTCGCAATTTCACCGGACAGCATCGCGCCGACTGTTCTGTTGATGTTCCGGATTCGCTGTTTGATCTGAACGGTTTTACCCTCTTCGAGTGCAGGCTTTGCTAGCTTGATAAACTCGTGGTCAAGTTGGTTTTCAAGTTCGTGGTTCTGCTCGCGCGTTCGATAAGCGTTCGTTTCATGAAGCGGCGTCGCTTTGAAAAGCGGCTTCGTAAGATCGAGTCCGCGGGCTTTCCAATGGTCGGTCGGACGAATCGGAATTATCTTCTCCGTTCTGCCGATCATGTCGGTAAGCTTTCTGAAACCCAGCGCCGCCATCAGCTCTCTCACCTCTTCCGCTATATAGAACATGAAGTTGACGACATAATCCGGCTTGCCGATAAATTTCTTTCGGAGCTCCGGATCCTGCGTCGCAACGCCGGTCGGACAGGTATTGAGATGACATTTTCTCATCATGATGCAGCCCTGTGTAACGAGCGGCGCGGTCGCGAATCCAAATTCTTCCGCGCCGAGAAGAGCGGCTATGACGACATCTCTTCCCGTCTTGATTTGGCCGTCAGCGGCGAGGTACACGCGGTCTCTGAGCCCGTTCAGCATCAGAGTTTGGTGAGCTTCACTAAGGCCGAGTTCCCAAGGCGTCCCCGCATATTGTATGGAAGAGATCGGGCTTGCACCGGTACCGCCGTCGTGTCCCGAAATAAGGATATGGTCCGCATGTGCCTTGGCGACGCCTGCAGCGATCGTGCCGACACCAACTTCGGACACGAGCTTGACGCTTACTCTCGCGTTCGGGTTGATGTTCTTCAGGTCGAAAATCAGCTGCTTTAGATCTTCAATCGAATAGATGTCGTGATGCGGCGGGGGGCTGATCAGCGTAACACCCGGAATGCTGTGGCGGACTTTCGCGATGATCTTATCCACCTTGAAACCGGGGAGCTGTCCGCCCTCGCCGGGTTTCGCTCCCTGTGCCATCTTGATTTGAAGCTCGTCAGCGTTGACGAGGTATTCCGCAGTTACGCCGAATCTCGCAGATGCCACCTGTTTTATCGCAGACCTCATGCTGTCGCCGTTCGGGAGCCTTTTGAACCGGTCTGTTTCCTCACCGCCCTCGCCGGTATTAGACTTGCCTCCGATCCTGTTCATGGCGATAGCCAGAGACGTGTGCGCCTCGCGCGAAATGGACCCGAAGCTCATGGCGCCGGTGGCAAAGCGCTTCGCAATCTCCTTCGCCGGCTCCACCTCTTCTATCGGGACACCAGGGCCCGATGTGTCAAGCTCAAACAAGCTCCGAAGAGTGACCCGCTTCTTGTCCTGGTTATTTATCAGGTCGGTATATTCCTTGAAGGTTTTGTAGTCTCCCCGGCTCGTGCTCAGCTGCAGCTTCGATATCGTCAGCGGATTCCAGAGATGATGCTCGCCGTCTCTCCTGTATTGATAGAGCCCGCCGACATCCAGAGTGCTCTGGTCAACCTGCGGGTCGAGAGCATGGCGGTGACGTTTGATAGTCTCCTCTTCGAGCATCTCTAGACTGAGACCGTCGATCTTCGTCGGTGTGCCGGTGAAATAAGTCTCGACTATCTCGCTGTCCAGGCCGACCGCCTCAAAAATTTGCGCACCGCAGTACGACTGCAGCGTGCTGATTCCCATCTTGCTGAAAATCTTGTAGAGACTTTTGCTGACTGCCTTCACGAAATTCTTCTTCGCCGTCTTGTAGTCCTTTATATCGGGGAGAAAGTTTTTCTCTACCAGGTAAGCTAGCGTTTCGTATGCGACGTACGGATTGATCGCATTTGCGCCGTAGCCACAGAGAAGCGCGAAGTGATGAACTTCCCTCGGTTCCCCGCTCTCCACCACTATCCCGGTCTTTGTCCTCAGTCCCGCTCTAAGCAGCGCGTGGTGAACTCCTGATGTCGCAAGGAGGCTCGGTATCGCAGCAAGGCTCTGGTCTACTCCCTTGTCTGAAAGGATAATGAGCGAAATGCCGGATTTAACCGCTTCCACCGCCTCCGTACAAATCTGGTCCATCCTCTCGCGCATGTTGTGCCTCACGCTTGGATTGAAGAGGAGCGGTATCGTGATCGACTTGAAATGACCTTTCGCGATGTTCCTGATCTTCTCCATCTGCGAGTTCGACAGGAGCGGGTGTTCGAGTTCGAGCCTGTGAGCGTGAAGCGGCGTCTCGGCGAGAAGATTTTGCTCCGGTCCGACGTAAGTCGTCAGCTCCATGACGAGTTCTTCCCTTATCGAGTCGATCGGAGGATTTGTTACCTGGGCGAACAATTGCTTGAAATATCTGAAAAGCATCTGGGGTTTTTCAGACAGGACCGCCAACGCCGCGTCCGACCCCATGGAACCGACTGCCTCTTCTCCCTTCATCGCCATCGGGAGAATTACCTGAAAGAGATCTTCTTTTGTATAGCCGAAGATTCTCTGCCGCATATGAAGGGTTTCGAAATCCGCGTTGTAAATCGAGTCGGGAGTCGGCAAGTGAGAAAGGTTTATCATATTGTCTTTGACCCACTTGCGGTACGGCCTTTTCGTAACTATTTCTCTTTTTACTTCTTCGTCTTCTATTATTCTCCCCTGCTTAAGATCCAGGATGAACATACGGCCCGGTTGAAGTTTACCTTTCCTTTCGACATTCTCGGCGTCTACGCTGAAAGTGCCCGCTTCGGAAGTGAGAACGACAAGCCCGTCCTTTGTCACTACGTAACGCGAAGGGCGCAGGCCGTTGCGGTCCAGGGTAGCGCCGATGATATTTCCATCGGTGAATACCACAGCAGCGGGACCGTCCCACGGTTCCATCATGGTAGCATGATACTCATAAAAAGCCTTCCTGTCGGGATCCATTAAGTCGTTCTTCGACCAGGCTTCGGGGATCATCATCATCATGGCATGCGGAACGCTGCGTCCGCTCATTACCAGAAGCTCGAGCACGGAATCGAAAGTAGCTGAGTCGCTCTGCCCTTCCATTATTATCGGGAGCATCCTCTTCAGGTCTTTGCCGAAGTAAGGCGACTCCATGACGTGCTGGCGGGCGGCCATCCAGTTCTTGTTTCCCCGCAGAGTGTTTATCTCGCCGTTATGAGCGATCATCCTGAACGGATGCGCAAGGTCCCAGGTCGGAAAGGTGTTGGTGGAAAACCTTAAATGCAGCATCGTCATCGCGGACTTCATGTCCTTATCGCCAAGGTCCTTGTAGAATGCGGTCAGTTGAGGCGCAAGTAGCATGCCTTTGTAGACAAGCGTCTTGCTTGAAAATGATGGGACATAGTACTCGCTTCTGTCGCAGTCAAGTTCGACGCGAACACGGTGGTCAATAATCCTTCTAATGGCGTACAGCTTCCTCTCGAACTCGTCCTGGTTGGAGAAGTTCTTTGCGGCACCGATGAAACACTGCCTGATGAATGGCTGGGTTGCCCGCGCTCCCTTGCCTGGCACCGTCGGATCGACTGGCACATCTCTCCATCCGAGGAATCTCTGGCTTTCGTCGACGACGATTTTCTCGACTATGTTCTCGACGGCCTTTCTCCTTATCGGATCCTGCGGAAGAAACATCACACCGACTCCGTACTTACCTTCGGCCGGCAATTTTATCTTCCGCTCCGCGGCGACCTTCCGAATGAATTCGTCGGGCATCTGAATGAGAATTCCCGATCCGTCTCCGGTCTCGGGATCGGCACCGACCGCTCCACGATGCTGTAGATTCTTAAGTATATCGAGCCCCTTATCTATGATGGAACGCGACTTTCGCCCTTTAACGTCCGCTACGAACCCCATCCCGCAAGCGTCATGCTCGAATGCCGCATCGTACATTCCTCTGTTCATCGTCTCTCTTCCATTACCGTAATTGTCCTTCTGATTCATTGTGCCGTCCATTTTTCCACTCCTGCTAGGATTTTTTGACACTATATTTATAACTACATATCAGATTGTTTGCAAGCATCTTTTTCGCGGGCACGCATTTTCCACCTTACTAATTAAAGTTTTTGGTCTCCTATTTACAATAATTTAGGCATTCCGAGGGATAAGGGTAGGGACGATATACTTTTTATACCCTGCACGCCAGAAGGGACATAAAAGCCGACAACGCCGCCGGAAATGGGCCCGGCGTGCTAGTCCTGAGTTCCAGCCCGGGCGCCGATGCTTATCGTTGACTTGCAAACACACCCGGTCAGTGAAGAATTTAAAAAGGTATATGAATGAAGAAGAAGACGGCCCAAAAGAACCCTCTCCCCTTCCCCCGGCATGGATGCCGGGAGAAAGGAAGCAACTCTGAGCCAATCCTGTTGCGGATCGCTACTTCCAGTTTTTAAAGGGGGCCAGGTGCCTGTGAAAGTGCTTAATCAAGAGTTGGTAATGCAGATCCTCGTTCTTCTCAAGGCACTCATAAATCTTCGTCCTGAAGATGAACCTACCCTTTTCATCCTTCTCTGTGAGCACTCTTCCGTACGTGACATGAAGTGCCTGACGGACGTCCGTCGACTGGAACAGCCCTTCAAGTTCGTCGTCCCTGTAATCTTTCCCGGCTTTTATCTTCCCCATATCGGCCGTCACATGATAGCTCTTCTTCTCCTGGTCGTACAGACCGACTGAAAAATCGAGTATCTTTCTGAACAGCGGCGCATCACGCATCGCGACCACCTTCAATGCTTCGAGGTAGCTTGTGCCCGCAGTCTTTACATGGATCAGGGTCTGTTCGAGTGCTCCGACAGCTTCGTACACTCGGAATTTGTCGCTGCCTGAGTGGAAACTAATCTTGTAATTACCGAAATACTTCGCGATCGCAACATGTTTTAGATAGTGATCCTTGAACAACTCGATGTCGCCTTTGTACTCGATTCCTTTTTCGAAATCGCCGACGAAGCGGGGCGCGAGGCTCACGAAACCGACACCCATTCGCTTCAGCTCACTGACTATGAAGAAATGCTCGAAAGGCGTGGTCACGGTATCGGTCTCGTCTATCGAGACTTCTATCTCACAGGCATAGTTAGCGTGTTTTGTTTTGAGGTGAGTGTGTATCCTTCTGATGTTTATGATCGCCGCCATGTATTTCAGACATGCCTCAAGAACTTCCCTTTCGTTTGCCGTTATCGAATGGGCGGAATCGAGTTGAAAAGTTTTGTTTCTGTAACGATCGACCAGTTTATCCAGAGAGTCCCCGAAATCCTGCCACGGAAGAGCCCGTACCATCTTAGCGAGCTCGTCGGGACTAAGTTCCGTGACCCCGTTAACGACATGGTCGCTCGGGTCGATCGTGAACATCGTGAAGCCTGCCTTGATGAGTCTGTCGACATCATCTGTGGTCTTGAGGTGATCCGCGTCCGCGCCGAAGCCTTCCTTATACCCTTCCTGGAATACCGCCCAAACCGCTGCGTCCATCACATCCTCAGGCGTACGCTGAGTACGGGTAAGCTCTCGGATCGACTGCTGCGCGAGGATGGGCCTGAAGTTGTATCCCTTCAAAGCACGCAGGTGCCCCGGATTTGCTAGTCCCAGTCGATCGCCGAACCCATAGGAATTTGTCAATCCGACGGCCACCGGTCTGGTAAATGGAAAAACGGATTGCAGTTTAGTGGCATTATGATGATTCATTGCGCACTTCTTCACAACTATGCTGCTTCCGTTTGTGGATTGGCCGGATTCTTCTCCCTGGAAATCGGGCAGCTGGCCGCCGCTTTTAGCAGGAGCCAGAATATACAGCCATTTGCCATTTCCCTCTCTGCCGATGAAGAACTTCGCATCTCCAACTACGTTTAAGGAGTCAGGATAAACGACAACACCTTCACCCGCCGCCAAAGCCAGGGATTGAACACTCGCACTGGTGTCATTCGTTATCACATCTTCAGTTTTCATTTTATGTCCTCTTGTTGATTTACTTCTAATTTGAACTTCGATCCTACAGATCGGTGACTAGCTTGTGCCGCGGCACAAAAGCCTTCATTATTGCCCATGCGATCAGGTAACTCAACGCGCAAATAATAAACATGATCATATAGGCATGCTGTGGGTTCCCTTTGAACGCGTCTGTAAGGTATCCGGCGAGAAGCTGTATGATGACCCCGCCGATTCCACCGGCAGTCGTGCCTATACCGGTGACCGAGCCGACTGCTTTTTTCGGGAACATATCCGAGACGGTCGTGAACAGATTCGCGGACCATGCCTGATGAGCTGTGGTACCGATACAAATCATGGCAACCGCGAGTGTGACCGCCAGGGAGCCGAACCGTGCTACGTCGCCGAAATACTGCGTGAAAAGTACCATCAGCGGCAACAGGGCGACGATGAACATCGTGGTCATGCGCGCCCTATAGACGGGCATGCCGCGCCTGATGAACGATAATGGGATACTGCCGCCGTAGATGCTCCCGATAATTGAGACACCATAAACAATAAATGACGGGAGTATTACCTGACTTTCAGTCATGTGAAATTGCGAGACCAGGTAAGCGGGAAGCCAGAAGAGGTAAAACCACCATATCCCATCCGTCATAAATTTGCCTGCAAAGAATGCCCAGGTCTGTCTATACCGGAAGAGCTTAAACCAAGGAAGTTTTCCCGCTTTGCCGTCGGCGGGCTCGTCCTTTTCTCCAGCCTCATCATCGATGTGGATGTACTCGCGTTCCGACTCCTTAAGCCGCCTCTGCTTCGCGGGGATTTCGTAGAGCCAGAACCAGAAAATCAGCCACAGGAGTCCTACCGCGCCTGTCAAAATGAACGCCATTTTCCAGCCGTATCCATCTCCGAAGTAAATAAGGCACCATGGCACAAAGATGGCGCCAAGCATTGCTCCGAAATTTGAACCGGCATTGAAAATCGCCGTCGCCAGTGCGCGCTCCCGCTTCGGGAACCATTCAGCTACAGTTTTGATCGATGCCGGAAAATTCCCCGACTCACCGACGGCAAAGAGACTCCGAATAAGAATGTTCATCGAAAGCAACTCACCGACGAAGGCGTTGGCGATTCCAAAGAAAGACCACGAAACGAGGGAAAGTGCGAGTCCGACCTTCGTTCCGATCTTATCGATCACCCAACCGCCGAAAACAGTAGCTACGGCGTAGACTCCCGTGAAAAAAGCGGTCAGATAGGAAAAGTCTCCGGTCGTCCAACCGAACCCTCCCTGAGCCTTGGGCCGGCAGAAAACGACTTCTAGAAAACTGATTACCTCCCGATCCATGTAATTGGCTGTCGTCGCGAAGAATAGCAGCGATACAATTACCCACCGGTATTTGCCTATCTTAGTCTGGGTTGGCAAGCTTACCTGAGACTCAGCTGTAGTCATGTCTATTTGTCCTCCGGGTGCTCTGGTTCCGTTATTTGTGGATCATTGTGACTCATGCGCGATGCACGTACCGGAAAGTCGATCCGACAAATGCCGTTCGCTGTCGCGCGGATCATGATCCCTATTGTGGTCTCTTTCAAATGAAGTTCCTTGGATGACTGCATCGCATTACTTGAGCAGCATCAGCTTTTTCGTACGGATGAATCCTTCCGACTCCAGCCTATAGAAATAGACGCCGCTCGCCAATCCGGCTGCATTGAAAGTCACTACATGCTCGCCGGGCGCCTGCACACCATTTACCAGCGTGGAGACAAGTCTTCCGAGGATGTCGTAAACACGAATAGAGACATGCCCCATCCTGGGTACCGAGTATGATATCGTGGTAGAGGGGTTGAACGGATTCGGATAGTTCTGCTCGAGCTCAAATTGCGACGGCAATGCCGGTGCCTGTTGCACTGACGTTAGTCTCGAAAAGACTCCGTTCACCTGAAGGATGTAGCCCGGTCCATATGTAGCTGTAGATAACGTGTTTACTGTATCGACGGCCGCATTCCTTATCGTGAGGCCCGTTGATGCCGTTATCGTGTCGTTCTCAAGCAGCATATTCTTCATCGGAAGCTCGGGTAGTCCTACCATAACTCCGGCGGTGGGCGATCCCGTAGAGACGACGTGAATTATGCTGATGTCGTGAAAATCAGGTGTCGTTGCGGTAACAGTTTGAGCCGGATCGGATTCCGATGCAATCTTAGGATAGTAGCCCGAAATCCATATCGGGTTTGCGACGTTTTGCATCGTGAAGTTGCTGTAGACGCAGTGCCTCACATTTCCGCCGTTCCCGCGGTACGATTTGATGCGGATGCCATTATCTGTGCCGTTGAACGTACAACTATCAACATACATGCTGTCCACGCCCCCCGATGTTTCGCTCCCTATTGATACACCGTGTCCATGAAGAAAAGTGCAGTCCTTTATCCAGAGCTGCGAACACCCCGCATTCGGGTCGGTGGGATCGAATCTTCCTGATTTCACGGCAATATCGTCGTCACCATTGTTTATCAGGCAATGGGCAATATACACTACGTGACATGTTGCGGGATCGATACCGTCCGTGTTCGGCGAATTCGAAGGAGCAAGAATTGTGTCGTACTCCAGTGTATCGTACCATGAGTTTTCCAGCGAGACGTTGAACATTGGGGAATTTTCAAGAGTCACGCTGTCTATCACGATATGGTTTGTATTCCAGAATTCGATCAGGCGCGGTCTCGATATTCCTGTGGCTTTATAAGCAGCCCACCACGGCTGGCCGTTGCCGTCTATCGCACCGCCGCCGGTGATGGTAATATTCGAATCGTGATCGCAACCGATAAATGCAAAGGGATCGAGCCCGGCGAATGCCGAATCACTCGTCGTTGCGTAAAGCGTTGCGGAGCTGTCGATCCGCAGAGTGACGTTGCTCTTCATAGTGATCGGCCCCGACAGAAACTTCCCGTCTTTCAGTTCGACGACGCCACCGCCCGCATTGCTGGCGCTGTCGATTGCCGCCTGGAGCGCTTTCGTGTTGTCGGTAGTGCTGTCACCTACAAAATCGCTGGATGATGCTATGAAAAATTCCCTCTGCGGCGCATTTCTAGTGTTTACGCCGGCAAATGCCGGATATGAGAATGCTAGTATAGCACCTGCAACAATCGTCATATAAATCTTCATTTCGCGCTTCATGTTCTTCGTCATTTCAAAAGGACCATCTTATGTATCTGTCTTTGTCCGCCGCTCTCAAGCATGCTGAAATAGACACCGGAGGACAGTTCTCCGGCGTTGAACGGCACTGAATATATTTTCCCGGGCGTGGCTTCGCCTGCAAACAACGTCGTCACCTGCTGGCCGAGGATATTGTAAATCCTCAGCTCCGAAGGCCCGCTCTTCGCCACAGTAAATTGTATCGTGGTAGTCGGGTTGAAAGGATTCGGATAATTCTGGTAGAGTTTGAACACTGCCGGTACTTCCCGGCTTGCTTTGACCGGCGTCGCTCCGAAATTGCCGACGACAAACGTCCCGAGTGTCGGTACATTTCCTTGCGCTACTGTATAAGGCTCCGAAACAAAACTTGTGGTGTAGCTTCCGCTTCCGGCCTCTAAATACGTAACCGAGTCTTTTTCAAGAAATATCCCCGCGTATGATGTCCTATTATCGGCAAACGCAGTATCTTCCTCGCTTTTCATCCAACCCAGCTTAAGTGAATAGCTTCCCGCTGCCGACACGGAAGAAGTCACCTTCCATTTGAGGTTGACTCGCGCAGGCTCCTTCGTGCCTCTCCCCGAATCGGCCATGACTGAAACTCCTATCATATCGCTCCCATTCCCGGCTGAGATCCACACAGGCGCATATCCAGACATGGTTCCGACCGGAAAGATGACCTGATTATTGCCGATGCCTGGAATTTCAAGCATGCCTCCGGAATCCGTCACAATATAATTGCCCGGTGCACCACCGCCCGTTGTTCCGGCAATAAGATCGTATTTGCCGAGATAAATCTTGCCGGCAGCTGCGTTCGTCATCCCCGTGACTACAAGAGTCTTCGTCAATGTCAATCTGGTCAAGTTCACTGTCGTCAGCTTGTTCACAGTGTCCGGCATCCAATTTCCCGTGACCTGCGGAGTCGTGCCGTTGAACACATAGTTCGCTCTGGAGCTGAAAACTCTTCCCCCCGTTACCTGAATGTTCCCGGCGCTGTCGAGTCCAGCAGGGCTTCCCATTCCGAGAAGAGAACCGGCATTCAAGTAAAAGTTCTGGCCGCCTCTCAGAGTATCTCCTTGCGGTAGCGACAGTGACCCGTTCACAACGAAAGATCCGGGACCGCCGATCTTCCACGATTTCCCGGTTTGAGCGAACATCACCGATGCGCCGGCTGAAATCGTATCGTTGATAACCGGCTGCATCTGGGACGATGACATTGCGAAAGGCGCATGTAAAGTCACGACCCGTGCCGACGATCCCACAAAGTTCAGTGCAAACACGCCTAAGGAGTTTGTCCCGAATACTACCGTGCTGTCTATTGTCAGGCTTCCTGTCAGGTTAATTATGCCTGTTTCAGTCGTTGAAGTCGAACTGGTGCTGCTGCCAGCTTGCAGCTTCGCTCCGTTAACAAAATGCAGATTGCCTGCAATATTGAAAACACCGAGGCGGTGCGTATTGCTCGCGCTGGAGAAAGGTCCCATGCGCGCCGTTCCCGATGACGTCGATGAATCGCCTACGGTCGCGTTACCCGCAATGTTCCATATTCCGGTGAGATCGTTCCCCCCGTCCACGCATGCCCATTGTCCTGAAATGACGGACACATTTCCCTTCACCGTCTGAGTAAGGCTCCTGTTAACGCTCGCATTCGTTGCGCGGAAGTTGCTGCTTGCACCTCCCGTGTTAACGATCAGGTTCCCGTTGATGGTTAGATTCGCGCCGCATGTCGTTCCACTCTTCAGCACAATCACATTGCCGAATGTAGAATCGTAACCGGGAGAACCGAGTGTACTGCCCGCGTTGCTGGTGTGGACATAGTTCCCTTCCACACTAATATCGTACGAACTCGCAACCGGGAAAGAAGGCACTTTTGAATTGCTGTTGTAATACCAGGCGTTGGGTAGGAGAGAGAGCATTCCTTTAACGATCACCGGACCCAAATCGTTGAGCTTTCCCGTAGATAGGATGTTCAGGTCGCCGCAACGCGCAGTATCTCCCGTTGAAATTGCCACAGAGTCGCCGGCCAGGATGACGACGTAGTCTGAAGTGTCCGGGACGACGCCGCCGGCCCATGTGGCTGTGCTGTTCCAATCTCCGCCGCCGGTCCCGTTGGTAGAGAGGACTACAGGACCTGTACCGCTTTCGAATGCGCCGACGTCCGGAGCTTTTCCGGTGAAAAGAAATCCGACATCAATGCCGGCATCGATTAGCGCACTTCCTGGCGCAAGCCTGAATAGCGTTGTAGATGGGAGAGAACCGTCAGCTAACCTTGGAAGGCGTGCGAGTGATGTGTCGAGGCTCAAAAAATCTCCGGCAGTAACGTTGTGCGCCTGCCAGCTGTTCGAATCCTGCACCGCACCGGCAACAATTCTCGCATCGCCCTGGACCGCATCAAAAGAAAGATCATTCATTAAAGTGTCGACCCCAACCTTCGGAGTCTCCGGGAAAGAAAAGTTGTAAGTCCCGTTTCTGTAGGCCGTACAATTGTACAGGACGATACCTGCCATGTTGTTGTTCTGATCGAATCCCTTGACGGTGTTATCAAACGAGACGCAGTTAGTTACGATGTGAGGGCCGACTGAATCCGCACCGCCAAGTTTGAACCCGTTGCCATTCCCGGTAAAGCCAGAGATATTCCAAAGGTTGTAGCCATTGTGGAAAGCCCAGCAGCTGTCGAAGACCACACGGTTAGGCGTGCCATAACAGTCGTAACCGTCGTCCGCATTGTCGTACACGCGGCATCCACGAAGCACATTTCCAGGACCGCCGTTGAGCTTTACATCGATTCCATCGGCGTTTTGTCCGCCGGTGGCAGGATCGTTATTGTCGAACGCATCGCAATTATGGATGTAATTATAGCTCCCTCCGTTGCTTACCTGAATGCCGGTATCCTTGCAGTATGACACGCTGCAGTTCTCGACGATATTGTGCGATCCCGAAATAAAAATTCCGTTGTCGCCCGCGTTCCTGATCGTAAGCCCCTTCAAATACCAGTAGTTCCTCTTAAGCTCGATTCCCCGCGAGGAAGAGGAATAACTCTCACCGGAAAAATCGAGTATCGGCTTTTCCTCAGGGTAGGCCCACAGCTTAATGTAGTTGCCAGCCGCTCCGCTGGCGCCAGCTCCAAGAGTTGCGTTCAACAAATAGGTGCCGCCTCTCAAATATATCGTCGTGCCCACGGATGCAACAGTCATCGCCTTAGCGATGGTCTGATACGGCAAACTGATCGTACCAGGGTTGGAATCGCTGCCGTCAGGTGATACATAAACCGCGGTCTGTGCGGCAGCTGACGCAGATGCAAGAAAGAGCAGAACTATAGCATGCATTAGTTTAGACATAGCATACCTGACGACAGAATCCCCTGACATTGCGGAATCATTCATTTCATTGGTTTCCCATTTATTGTGACATTTCTGAACTTAAGCCCGGTTGCGTAGCTAACGTTGTTCCCCTTCTTCACACCGTCCAGCTTGCAGTCATTAAGAACGATATTCTGTATCTTGGACTGCGGCAGCCCGGTCAGGAACAGCCCATACTCGCTCTTCTGAGAAGTCAGGTTATCGACGAAGACGTTCCTGACCACAGGATAATAACTGTACCCCTTTGCTTCAGGTGGATCATAATTCAGATTGACCCTGAGGATCGAGACCTTTACCTGCCCCACTTTGATATTTCTGGCATAAATATTCTGAATGACGCCGCCTCTCTTTTTGTTCGACTTCAGTCGCAAGGCCTGGTCGAGGTCCGGACTACTCATGTTGCAATTCTCGATGAATATATCTTCAGCCCCGCCCGTGATTTCGCTTCCTATCGAGACCCCGCCGTGGCCGTCTCTCATCGTGCAGTCGCGTATTATCATGTCCTTCGCCGGGACATCGACTCTGCGCCCGTCGTTATTCCTTCCCGATTTGATGGCGATGCAATCGTCACCGGTGTTGAAAACGCAGTGCTGAACCACGACATCGGTGCAAGACTCAGGATCGCAACCGTCAGTGTTCGGGCCGCTGGCGTTTGTTTCAACTCCGTCGATCGTGACGTTCGTGCAAAGCACGGGATGAAGGAACCAGAACGGTGAGTTTTCCAGATGGACATCCTTTATCAGGACATTCTTACACCTGTAGAATTCGACAAATGTCGGGCGAAGATAGTGACCGGGTCCGAACACCCTGTCTTTCAGCGGGGCCTTTTCGTCGTTGTACTTTTCCAGAAGCGGCCAGCTGTTCGGCTCGTTGCTAAGTTTCTTCCATGGCCACCAGTGCTGGCCGTCGGCCTGCCCATCAAGCAATCCCTTTCCAGTCAGTGCAATGTTTTCCCGGCCGTAGGCGTAAATGAGCGGCGAGTAATTCATCAACGTGATTCCCTGCCACCTGGCATGCACGAGTGGAAGATAGTCCTGAGGGTTCGTGCTGAACCTGACAACCGCGCCTTCCGAAATGTGTAGGTCCACATTGTTCTTCAGATGAATCGCCCCGGTGAGGAATACCCCTTTGGGGACGATCACGTGGCCGCCTCCGGCCTTGCTGCACGCGTCGATCGCTTTAGCGAATGCTTCGGTGCAGAGAATCTTACCGCCGGAGACTGCGCCGTAGTCGGTGACAACATAATTCCGGTCGGATAATTTCGGCGGGACAATTCGTTTGAGAATTTGTGGCGCAAGGTTCCAACCGCGAGCCGCCTCCTCTCTGTTGCCCGCAGATGCGGGTCTGCTTCCTAGCGAGATCATAATGACGGCAAGCAGGAATGATATTGCGGCAACAAAAGATTTCCTACCATTCCCATTTGAAATATCTTTCTGAAAAGTCATCGTCTGTCCCTTTGACTGTTATTTTTGAGTAACCGCGTCACGTTGGACATCGGCTCCGTACTGGACCGGTGTTTTGGCCGATTTCAAATCGGTGTTTAAGATTTTTATCCCATTTGTCTCTTTCCCGGCAACATTCATGAATACATCAGTCCCCCGAGGACAGAACCCATTGTCAATAGTCAGACCTTTTGTATTGTTGATCTCGTATATGTCGCCTTTCTCAGGCAGAATCGTCACGTTCTTAAGTGAAATGGCGGAAGCGTTGTCGGACATGAATCCGGCTTGTGCGGAGATAACCGAATTCAAAATGGTCACATTCTTCACGGGCATCTCAGGCAGACCGTCGATCCGGATGGCTTCCCTGGCACCTTCGCAATAAATGCTGTCGATGTGAAAATCCTCGAAGATCGGAGTCAATGCATTGACGGGCTGCGGTCCTTCACCTTTTCCAAAACCCTCATAGTAGGTGGTAAACAGAATTGCCTGGTGAACAATATCTTTCATGAAGATGTTGCTGACGAAAATATTTCTGACGATGCCTCCTCTGCCTCTCGAACTCTTGAATCTCAAACCGATATCGGTGCCTATATAGTCGCAGTTTCTGACGGAGACATCTGCCATTCCGCCGTCGGTATTGCTTCCGATAACGAATCCACCATGAGCGTGATAGACTATGCAATCGGCTATCACGATATTCTTCAATGCGGTATTCCCGGATTTGTCGCGGCTCGACTTCATGCAGATCCCGTCGTCACCTGCCGTTACCGTGGACTTGTACAAAAGTACGTTCTTTGACGATGCAATGTCGATCCCGTCTCCGTTCTGAGCCCAATACTCATTGTTCACCTTGACGTGACGGATCACAACACCCTCGCAACGATCGGGGTACATCGCGAATTTAGGCGAGTTCGTGAGCGTTATCCCGCTGATGAGCACATTGCGGCACCTGCTGAGCATAAAGAGAATCGGCCTCATATAATCTCGCGCCGGGAGAAAATCGGCCGCAGTGAGTTCGCTCTTCTTTTTTGTCTTAAAAAGATTCTTCAGATACTGTTCACCATCGGCGGCTTCCTTGGTCGGCCACCAGATTTTCCCGTCGTTCGTAACCACCCCGCCGGACTTCACGAAACCTTTCCACATGGCTGCAGTGACTTTCGATTTCTTTACCGGCCTCCAGGTCACTCCCTCACCGTCGAGGACACCGTCGCCGGTGATCGCGACGTCGTGCAGGTCGAATCCGTACAAGGGCGAAGCTACCACAAAACCTCTGGTCGGAGATTTGATAATCGGATAATCTGCGTGGTTCTTGCTGAAAACGATCAGGGCCCCCCGGCTCACATGAAAATCGATATTGCTTCGTAATTCTATGGGACCCGTCAGCCAGAGACCCGGAGGAACGATTACTGTTCCGCCTCCCGCCTTTGAGCAAGCATCTATCGTCTTTCTGAAGGCTTCAGTATTCATAACCTTGCCGTTGCCTACGGCACCGAACTTCTCGATGTTGAACGACACGCTCGGTATCTCCGGTAACTTGATCTCAGGCATCCTGAAAGGGAGGTTCGAGGTGTATTTCCGAACTTCGGATCCGATTTCTTTGAAGCTGTCCCTTCCGAAGGCCAAAGAAATGGAACTCGTTGAGAAAAGGAAAAGCGCCACAACAGGCAGGAAGCTTTTCAGATTTTTCATCGACATCTGTCCACCGATCTTTTTCTTGTAAGACCTTTAATAATTCTCTGTGAAAAGAAGAGGACTCCGCCGCCGACTCCGAAGACGGACTGTGCCCGACAGAGTCCTCTTTAACTAATTCACGCTTTCGCGTGTCGGTGCTACTTAATCATCAGCATCTTGGCGATCACTATGTGACTACCTTCTGTTAATCTGGCAAAATAGACACCGCTCGCGTACCTGGCACCGTTGAAGACTTTGTTATAGACTCCGGGAGCCAGGTTTCCATCTACAAGGGTTGCCACCTTCTGTCCGAGTTCGTCATAAATTGACAGCGCGACATGAGCGTTCTTCGTCACTGAGAACTGAATCTGCGTAGTCGGATTGAAGGGATTCGGATAATTCCCGATCGTAATCTTTGTGGGAACAGTCGGCATTGAAACGACGGCAGTCGGGACCTTCAGCTTTCCGCCCGTGACGGAGACCTTCCCGTTTGGTCCCAAGGTGAACGGTATCGTGTTGTCGAATGTGCCGGCCACCAGATAAAGGGTACCGTTGATGGTTGTACCCTGAGAAAGCGTCACACCCGCGTTGTTGTCGATCGTCAGATTGTTCACGGTCGCCGGCAGACCTGACCCGGTGACCTGTGCGGATGTGCCGTTGTAGACGTAGTTGGCTTCACTGCTGAACACGCGGGCAGAATCGTTCTGAATATTACCGGAGTCCGGTATCGCTGCATCCGCAGCCACTATGCCGTCGGTACTTCCTATCCCTAACGTTGCGCCGGGGTTCACGATGAACTTCTGAACTCCTTCTATCGTATCAGCGCCGTCGATATTGAATGTGCCGTTTACGACGAAAGCGCCTCCGCCGTTGCCTGCACCTTGCATCTGAGATCTCCAAATGTGTCCGCCAGTGAATGTCACGTTTGCACCAGTAGCCACGGTATCCCAAAGGGTACATAACGGAGGTCCGCTGTGGTTGAAGGACACATTATCGCCCAGTGTGACCGTCTGGGGCTTCGTGCCTTTGAAATTAATGATGAAATTGCCTGTCGAGTTAACTGCAAACGTCGCCGTGGAATCGAATGTCAGATTTCCGTAAACATTCACTTCGGCGATTTGATTGATGCTCTGGTTGCTTCCCGAATTACTTCCGGCCGCGAGTCTGCCGCCGTTGATGATCGATAAGTTGCCCATTACGTTGAAGATGCCGGTTGCACCGAGGTCGTCTTCGCTCGTTATGGGGGAGAACCTCGCAGTCTTAGTCAGGGCTGCGGAGTCATATCCAACTGTGACATTGCCGTCTACGTTCCAGGTGCATGAAAGGGGAACGGTGGCGCTCACGCCCATGTCCACGGCTGACCAGTTGCCCGACATGACCGTAACATTTCCCATTACAGTATGGACGAACTTCGTAGCACTATTTCCGGCTGCGATTCCGCGGAATACCTTTCCCTGGCCGGCATTAATGATGAGGTTACCTTTGATAGTCAAATTTGCTCCGCAGCTGAGTCCGGAAGTGTTTGGATCGATGATCACATTCCCGAATGTCGAGTCCGATAGAGCCCAGCCTAGAGTCGGATTGCCTCCGCTCCCGAGCTCGAATGTGCTGTTCGGATCGATGGTGTAACTCGAAGCGCCCGCCGGCCACGCCTTGGCCGAATCGGTGTTGTTGATGTAGAGGGCGCCCGAAGCTATCGAAAAGTCACCGGTCATCTGAATTCCATATCCGATCACATTCAGCTTTGAACCCGGTTGCATGGTGAGGCCGCCGCACTGTACGACGTTGCTCAAGCTTGTCGACACGGAATCGCCCGTAGCGATCGTCACGCTGCCGTTCGCAGGAGGGACCTGTCCGCCGGCCCACGTGCTTGGGGATGTCCATGCTCCGCCGCCGGTACCGTTCGTGGTGAATTGCGCAAATGCCTGATTGGCCCCGATGAGAATGCCGCACACCATCAATAAGGCCGGGATAACTGACCCGGCAGGGGACCTGTGACCACCACCAGTTCTCGACGGCACAATATCGTTTAGTCTCTTGATCATATATTTTCCTCCATTGTTTAATCTGTTACGGAAGTCACAAAGACTCGATTGCCTCTATTTCGTTTGCAACTGCTCTGCCGGGTTTCCCCGGCAGAGCGTCACATTAATATTTGAACTCCCGTTCCGCTTACTTAATCAACATCATTTTCTTTGCCGACACGAAGCTTCCCGCCCTGAGAATATAGAAGTAGACTCCGCTCGCAAAGCGATCCATGTTGAAGCTTAGATTGTAGTATCCGGCGCTCTGGTGTTCGTTGACAAGCGTAGCTACTTCCTGTCCGAGAACGTTGTACACCCGCAGTGTCACGAAAGCAGCTTTCGGCAGATCGTACTTTATTTGCGTCGACGGATTGAACGGGTTCGGATAGTTCTGATCGAGGGCGAACTGCTTGGGAACATTTGAGACGCCCGAATTGACTGCAGTCAGCGCCACCAGAAGCTTTCCACCGTTGTTCAAGACTTTACCGTTCGGTCCCAGAGTGAACGCGATCGTGTTATTGAAGACACCGGCCATCAAATTAAGGTTACCGTTGATGGTAGTCGCCTGGGAAAGCGTTACGGTATCCGCATTGTCGATGGTAATGTTTTGAACTGTCGTGGGGAGATGCAGGCCCGTACTCTGCGGTATGGTGCCGTTGAAGACAAAAGAGGCACCCGAACTGAGAGCCACCGTTCCTGTTGTCGTGATGTTCCCGTCAAGGCCGGTGGTATCACCAGACATAATCGTGGCACCGGAATCGGCCGCGAAGATTGCGTCTCCGCCCCATGAGTTCGTGCCCATCACAAGCGTTGCGCCCGTGTCGACTACAGCCGGGAGGCTGCCGCCGCCGAACGACACGTTCTGGAAGTTGATGTACTGCTTTCCATTGCTATTAGCGAACACAAACACATCGTTGGAGCCCGAAGTTTGCGTAGTCGAGTTCACCATTGAAAGGGTATCGCCGTAGGCATTCCAGGTAACGACCGGCCCGGATCCTCTTGAGATGCTGAAGTTCGCGTTGCTCACGATAATGTTGCCGTAACTATTGACATTTATTACGCCGGAACTTCCGGAACCGTTAGAACTGAACTGGCCGGCAGTAAGAATAATATTGCCCATTATGTTAATAGTCTTGGGCGAAGAACCAGGCGCGGTCAAGTAAATCCGTTCATTGCTTGGGTTGTTTATTACCAGGTTACCATAAATCGTATTTCCACCCATACTTAGGTTTAGATTTGCAGTGTACCCGGCGTCGAGTGTCAGGTTGTAAAAGTTCTGGCTAGCATTATATCCGGAGGTCGAAGAAATTACCCCGTCCTTTCCGGTGATAAGACAGGTCGAACCTTTTGCCCAGTTCGCAGTAGGAATTCCGGCAACGCTTCCTCCCTTTGGAGCGCCGTCGTATGCAAGCTGGAACGTGCTTCCGCTGTCGAATACCACCGTGGCACCTGCAGTCTTCAGGCCTGTCGTATCCTTCAGGAAGCCGTAGACTACAAGGTTACCGCCGACAGAATCCGCGCCATCGACAATGACGGTGTCTCCTTTGTTGACGAAGACGTTCACTTCGCCGTTCGGAACAACCGCCGGAGTAATGGCCCATGCGGATCCGTTCCACCGCTTCCAGGTAGAGAGCGAGCTCCACGCGCCGCTCGTCACGGAGCCGTAGTCACCAAGTTGTGCGTTCAGGTTGACGACAAACTTGCCGACACCGAAATATCCGAGAGTCTTGATTCCGCTGCGGCCAAGAGTATAGGGCGATGTCGTCAGTTGACTTGAGTACGAGCCCGTCCCGGCCTGTACCAATGTCGTACCGCTCAAGTTGTAAATCTGTGCGAAGCTAAGGCTGTTGGCAGCAAAGGTGGAGTTCTCAGCCTTTCCGGTCCAACCGAATGTCAAGCCGAGATCGCCGTCACCAGCGTTTGTCTCCGAGATGTTCCATTTCACATTGACACGGCCTCCTCCGGCCGCAGCCGACGAGTCTGCCGTAGCCGAAACTGCAAAAGTATCCACTGTGCCGGCATTAGTCATCCACACAGGAGAGTAACCTTCCAAAGTGGTGCCAACAGGGAAAAGAACTTGCGTCGTACCGACGTTCGGTACCATGAATGAGCTCTTTGCACTGTCCGTAACGGCGAAGCTGGACGAAGAAGCACCGGACACCCCGGCGGCCATCACTGTGTTGGTGTCGAGTAAAAGATTTCCGTTCGTAAGTGCAAGAGTATCCAGTACACTGATCGACTTGGACAGCGTAACGCCGGATGCATTGTCTATGGTCAGGCCTCCGACTGAATCCGGAAGCAGCGATCCGGTCACCTGAGCGGAGGTACCGTTGTAAACGAAATCACCATACGGACTAAATTTGTTAGCACCGCCGTTTGTAAGGTTGCCATTCAAGCCGGTGGATTGGGCCGTCATCACGGTAGCGGCACTGTCTAAAGCAAAAGCTACCGAACTTCCTCCGATGACGCTCGTACCGAGGTTCAACGTGGCGTTCGTATCGACTTCAAAAGTAATACCTCCCGTATACTTCTGAGTACCGCCATTGACAAAAGACTGAACACCCTGCTTCGCAAAGACCCACTTCGAGGAATTGTTTGAAGTCTGAAGCGTGGTACTATTGGCGACTGAGAAAGTGTCACCGTAGCAGTTCCATGTCACCACGCCGCCGCTGCCGCCGCTGGCGTAGAGTTTACCCGACATCAGGTAAATGTTCCCGCTGTCAATTATCGTGTAACTTTGAGTCGAACCCGATCCCGTTGGAGTCAACTGCCCGCCATTGACGATGACATTGCCGAGAATTTTGATGGTAATAGGGTTTCCGCTGTTCGCGCCGTTGTTCGTCATGCGGAACTGTGAAGTTGCGGTCGACAGCACGGTCAGGTTCCCGCTAATTATATTTCCGCTCCAACCCAGATTGAGCCCGGTGGACTGACCGGGGCAATTCCAGGTAAAATTGTAGAAGTTCTGGTTGGCATTTGAAGGGCCATTCGATGTCGCACCCGTTACGAGGCAGGTCGACCCTGTGCCCCATGTCGCGGTCGGAATCGCTCCCCCGTTTTCGGCATGTTGGTACACTCCGCCGTTGCCGAATGTAAGATTCGATCCGCCCGTTAAGATTCCCTGGTTGTAGACTGTATCTGTCAACGTGGTCGCCGCATTGACATAAACCGAATCGGTCGACTGGATAATGATCTTCGGCGCGCTGCTTGTCGGGGGCGTTGTAGCAGTTGCCCAACCCGTAGAGCCATATACCTGCCAGGTACCCGCGTTGCTCCAATTCCAGGGCCCGGTTGCTACAGGCGAGTTGGATCGATACTCACCGATCGTTTGCCCGTGGACAACACCCGCGCCGGCTGACAGAACAAGGACCGTCAGAGCGAGCATCCTGAGGGCTGTTTTCGCATTTTTCATGATTCCTCCTTGATGGTTTTATGTAACATGTTCCGGTCAACGATGTTCAGTCGGCCGGATTTCCCGAACTCGTACCGATTAATCCATTTAAGAACCCTTAAACGACCGCAGGAATACTCACGGCCATCGGCCAAACGGCGCTTGCCCGATAACAAAGAAAAGATCATCAGCTTCGGAAATCCTCTCATCCAATCCCTACTTTACCGAGGACTTGCGCTTGAACACCTTATCTAGAAACTTCACGGTATATGACAATGTCTTATCGAACCAGGGATGGAAAAGCCAGAATGTGTGCGGGGTGCCGGGAAGAGTCCGCACCTCGTAGAAGATTCCGAGATGCTTCAGCTTCGTTATCATTTCATCCCGGCCCGCATGGTAATGCTTCATCGAACTGTTGATGAAAATTATGGGAGGCGTCGATCTGCCTACATAAGTAATCGGCGACGCCTCTCGCCACACCTGGGGGATCTCTTTGTACGAGCCGCCGAACCAGCGGTGCGCGGCGGAAGGCTTCTTCGGATTGTTGTCGTACTTGGTTGAGTTGATGTTCATAAAACCGAGAAGCCCGTCGACATCGACCACTGCCTGAACTCGCGTCGAGTGCCCGAGATAGGCACCATGACCTTCGAACTTTTTCATATCGCCGGTAGTCCCGAGGAATGCGGCGAGCTCTCCGCCGGCAGAACATCCGTAAGCAGCGATGCGCGAGGTATCGATGCCATACTCAGCGCCCTTCGCGCGCATCCAGCGTATCGCCGCCTTCAGATCATAAACTCCTGCCGGGAACAAAGCCTCAGGTTGAAGCCTGTATTGCACAGTGACCGTCACATAACCGAATGCCGCAAGTTGCTCCGCCATCGGGACAAGCATGGAACGCTCCCCGGATATCCACCCGCCCCCATGGATTATCAATACGCCGGGATACCTGACGTTCCCTTCAGGCGCCGGCATGAAGACGTCGAGATACATCTTTCTTGTACCGTAAATCGTGTACACGATATTCTTCTTCTCTACAACTCCCGCCGGCAAACTCGGAGTAGCAAGTTTCACGTTCTTGAACTTCTTATATATCTTGACCGCCGCGCTGTACGATGTGTACGAAGTATCTCTCGGAAATCCGCCGGGTACAGTGGTATCCTGCGCGCACGCCATTGCGGCGAACAGCATCACCAGTAATGCCGCTTCTTTCAGTATCGATGTCCTTTGGATTCTCATCACGGGTTCCTATATGTGTAAATTGAGATTTACATTTAGTTGATGGACCTCGGCGGTAGTCCCGAAAAGTTGTCCGCCGCCTGTCAGGACCAGGCCCCTTAGATCTGAAGTGGTGATGCCGCCGCTCTTGGACACAAATCGCAACGTATCCGAACCCGCGCCCGACGCGTATTGAAGATTCTTCCCATCCCTGGAGACGAGTACTGGAGCACCGATGACCGTGATCGGCTCTTTGAAGAAGAAGAGAACGTAATCGCCGTGGATCTCATACTTGATAATTCGAGGCTCTCGAGTAGATTCGGGATTCCATTTCTTGTCAAATGTCCATTCGGGTGTAATCGTGGAAGGAGAAGGCGACCCGGCCGCGCTTGAAAGATTATCGGCAAACCACCTGTAATTTCCGCCATTCCTTCGACAATCATAATAGTAATCTCGCTCTCCCCAATTGAACGGCCTGTCCTTTGTGGAGTCTTTGTACGTAACGCGGTAGATCGGAGTATCGGCCATGTTGCGCGAGAAGGTGCAACCGAGGAGATAGAACTGAGCTTCGTAATGATGCCTGCCCAGATGGAAACCCTTCACGCCGTTAAAGGTAGAGTTCACAATGACAAATTTCTGATTGATGTTGTACCCACCCGCGTGCCATATCGCAGTCGAGCCTTTCTTGAGCTCGTAGAATTTAGAATTCCTCACGAAGCACCATCCTCTCGGACACACGCAATCGACGGCCCCTTCAAATTTGCAGTTCGAGAAGTAATACATGCCCGTCTTGTAGGCCCAGGGCGACACGGTGTCTCCACCCTTGCTTAGGAGGTTGCAATTTACGAAAACAGTCCTTGTGCCACGATCATACACCGCGAATGCGTGTGGACCTACCTTGGGCTGCGTATTCCTCACCGTCAGATTTTCGAGCACGATATCATCGGCGTGAATGTTCACGACTGCCGGACCGATCGTGTCTTCGTGGGCAATCCAGTCGGTCCTCAACTGGTTATATTCGATGATGGTACTGTCCCGGCTCTCACCGCGCAGAGTCACGTAGTCCTGAGATACCCTGATCTTCTCATCATAGACTCCGTTCTTTATGTAGATAACCACTCGCTGGTAATTGAACATCGGTAGCGAGCTTATCGCCTCGGTAATCGTCTTGAAGTCACCGCTGCCATCCTTGGCGACAACTATGTAATGGGAATTAAATGGGAACGCCGTTCCAGTCGCAACCAAGAGGAGAAGTAAGGAAATCAAAGCCATGGCGAAATTCGCGCGCCGATTGGACGACCGCAAGTATCTTGACGCCGGCCGGAATCGGCGTTCCCATGAATTACTGATCATCAGACTCATCGTTTACCCCGGGTTACACCGCCGCACATCACGGCAGACTTGAGACATGGGAATAGAAGAGACAAGCCGACGGACTGTCTCGAAGGGACGGTGATGTAATCGGGTGTAATGCGCGACATGACGAGCATTAGATCGTTTCCCGAAAAGAGAACTCACTCGAATGCGGATAGGCGAAAAAACCGTGGGCCTCCGGGAGTACCTTGAGAGATACCCCGCGGAGACCGCGCCGTGCAATCGAGGGAGAATGCAAAGACCAGGATGGTAGATTGCCTTTCGAAAGGGCCAGCCTGACACCGATCGATTTTCCAAATCCAGAAGAAACAGTAACAAGAAATCTCAACTCAGATGCTCGCCTCCTGCTTGGGTGACGGTTTGAGAAATGGAGCACACAAAAGCGACAGAAACTACCGTATCGCAACTTTGATGATCAAACGGCTCCGACGAGGCTGTAATTTGAGTAAGATGGCACCCGAGGAATTTTGGGAACGCATTTCAGGGTGGAAATGACCAAAAGTGAGCGGCGCAGGACCACTTGAAATTCACTCAAATTACATTCAAATTTTCAAATTATCGTTCACTTGAACGATAACTTAACCGATAACTTAATGACGCCTTAGTTTACACTCACTGCATGTAAATGTCAAGCACTTTCTTTGCGGTATCTGACTAACTTTCCTACTTCGGCAGGTCATTCAGCCCTTTCCAGATGGCATTCGCTATTTGCTGTTGCCCTGCCTCATTCGGATGAAGTCCGTCTGCATAGTTTGCGGGGGAAACAACTCTGAGCAACGAGATAAAACCCACAGAGTCTTCTCTGGCCACTTGCCTGTAACCTCTGTCGAGAGCGATGAGTGACATCTCAGTGTTCCAGTTGTACTTTTTCCTGATGTTGAGAGGCGACATTGACTTGACGTTGATTTCGCTTGGCGAAAGTATTACTACCCTTGCTCCCGGGGCAACTTCTCGAATCTTACTTATCATCCATTTCACATTCTTGATACAATTCGCGACCATGCTGTCGTTGCCGTCCTTCAGATCATTTACACCGAGGAAAATCAGGAACATGTCGGCATTCTTGTAGCTCCTTAAGACCGGAAGTATCTCCTCCCTGTCAGCTGTCTTCCTGCCATTCCTTCCCTCATTCACGAAGTCGGCTCCCTCGTGTTCCTTTGAAAGAAGGTATACCCAGCTGTTCCCGTTGACCTTGGCCCCATGCGTGATCGAATCGCCGAAACACACGATGGTCCCTTTTACCTTGCTGTTCATTACAAACGCGGATATTCCCATCATTCCGGCCAAAGCTAGCGCAATGCTTAACTTCTCCATTATTACTCCTCAGCGGCTTTTGTTCTTATGTTGTTGAACGACGCGAAATATCTTGATAGATTTCGCTCGCAGCTTCCCTCCAGATGAAACCGGAAGGGTCTGTTCGCGGATTTTCACCGTACCCTGAACCAGTCGAAGTCAGCATAACCGGAATCATCGAATTTTTTCTTGCCAACGCAGAATATTCCAAGCTTGGCACCAATCCAGCGACCTGGCTTCGCGGTAAACGTCCCGGGCACTTCGATGAAGTATCGGCCGTCATAACTGTAGCTGAACCGACAAACCGCACCGCAGGAAACCGATACTCGGAGATAAACTGTCGAGTCCGGCGCTACGCCGAGTCGAGCCAACGTTTCGGGCTTGCCCCTGTCCGCGTGTTCGCAGACAGCATAGACCATGTAAAGCCCGTTTTCTTCCCTCTCGAGTGAGAGACTCGCATAACTCGAACCTAGTACGATGAGGCCCGCCCTGTCCCCCAACGACAAAGGAGCAAACGTAAGCTTTGCCGTCGCGGTGAAGATCTCAGCAGGGAATTTCTGCGAGAGGATATTGGGAACCGTCCAGAAATTCTTAGAGCAGTCCGGGATAGCATAAAGCCGGAGAAAGCCAAGATTCCCTGCGGGGAAGGCCCAGGTAGGTTGGGGATTTGCCTGCCATTGCCACTGCAACCCGATGCTCTCTTCGTTGAACTCGTCCGAAGTCTGCGGAACTTCAACGGGAAAATTCTTACCCACATGTGGCCGCCGATATCTGAGGACCGGTTCACCTATGGTGTTGCCGGGCCGCACCTTCCCTATTTCCGGCCAGCCATTGTTCCACCTCATCGGCTCAAGGTAATCAACGCGTCCGTAGGCACCTCTGTCTTGAAAATGTATGAACCACGATTGTCCGCCCGGCGTCTCGACCCAGGCACCCTGGTGCGGCCCATTGACGGAAGTGTTTCCCTGGTGAAGCACTACTCTCCGTTCATAAGGTCCATAGATATTCTTCGATCTAAGGACTACCTGCCAGCCGTCAGTCACTCCGCCTGCGGGAGCGAAAATATAATAATACCCTTTGCGCTTGTATAGCTTCGGGCCCTCGATTGTCGGATCAACTCCGTGACCGTCATAGACTATGGCGCCGTTGTCGACAACTCTTGTTCCCCCGCTATTCATGAGGTTAAGTACCAACACGCTTTTTATCCCGGCGCGGCTCCCGGCAAAAGCGTGAATGAGGTAAGCCTTCCCGTCAGAGTCCCAGAACGGGCACGGATCTTCGAGTCCCTTTCCACCCATCACAAGGACCGGTTTTGACCATGGCCCGCGTGGGTTCGCCGCCGTCACCAGGAACATTCCATAGTCGGGGTCGGGGTAATAAACGAAGAACTTGCCGTCGTGAAAACGAATTGCGGGAGCCCAGACGCCGTCGCCCGGATGAACGGATTCGTAATGATGGTACGGCGGCAGCCTCTTCAGGGCATGACCGACGATCTTCCAGTTGACAAGGTCTTTCGATTCGAGTATCGGAAGTCCCGGAATCTGAGTGAAGCTTGAGGCGACGAGGTAATAAGTTCTCCCCTTTCTGCATACATCCGGGTCGGAGTAATCCGCAAAGATAATCGGGTTGCGATATTCGCCCTGCCCAACATCGGGGACCCAGGGCCCTCTCTCCAAAGCAGGCGCATCCTGTGATAAGGCCCGACAAGCGAGGCCGTCAACGATCAGGAAGACCGACAGAAATAGAACCAAGCGCCTTAAAGGGATCATGTCTGAAATGTTTTGACCTTTCGAGAATGGGCCTTGGAAAGGTGAGATGTTATCTCTCGACCCTGCCGGATCCGCTCCCCTTTGCGAGTTTCTCGACCTCATCCGCCGTCACCAGATTGAAATCTCCCGGTATGGTCTGCTTGAGACACGAAGCCGCCACGGCGAATTCGAGCGCATCCCTGGTATTTTTGTTCTTAACGAGACCGTATATCAGTCCGCCGGCGAATGAATCTCCGCCCCCTACCCTGTCCACAATTTGTACGTCGTATCGCTTGGACCGGTAAGGCTCCCTGCAGTCCGCCTCATCGTGTAGGACGGCGCTCCACCCGTTCCTCGAAGCGGAATAGCTCTCGCGAAGCGTAATCGCGACCGACTTGAAGCCGAACTTTTCCTTCAGCTTCCTTGCCAGATCGAAGTACCCGCGCTCGTCAAGCTCCGCGCTATCGACATTCGTCGATGCTGCGTGTAAGCCGAGGCTCTTCTCCGCGTCTTCTTCGTTTGCAATGCAGACGTCGACATATTCCATCAACGGAATCATTACGGCCTGGGCTTCTTTGGTGGTCCAGAGCTTGGCGCGGTAGTTCAGGTCCGCGCTGATGATCGCGCCACTCTTTTTGGCAGCCTCGCAGGCTGTCATGAGAGTTTCCTGCACTTTAGGGCCGAGCGCGGGCGTAATCCCCGTCCAATGAAACCACTTCGCACCAGAAAACACTTTCCCCCAATCGAGTTCATCCTTTCCCAGCTCCGTGACCGCGGAATTCGATCTATCGTAAATCACCTTGGAAGCTCTCTGGCTTGCGCCCGTCTCAAGGAAATAGATTCCCAACCTTTCGCCTCCGCGGACTATGTATTCCGTCCGCACTCCGAATCGACGCAGGCTGTTTACTGCGAATTGTCCTATTTCATGCTTCGGGAGCTTCGAGATGAAATAACTTTCGAGACCGTAGTTGGCAAGCGACACCGCCACATTCGCCTCGCCTCCGCCGTAATTGATGTCGAATTGCGCCGACTGAACAAACCTCGAATATCCGGGAGTAGAAAGCCGGAGCATTATCTCTCCCATTGTAACGACTTTCTCAGACATGTTAGCTACCTTGAAGCTCGTGAAAATAAAAAGATACAGCTCAACAACGTAGATGTAAACTTCATGAAACCTTCATCTCCTGCCTGGCTCTTATGATGCTTTCCATCAAAGTCTTTGCATTCTCAGTCAAAACATGGTACTTGCCGGAGTTGATTGCTTTCTTGTCGAGAAGGGCCGAGCCGACACCCACCGCGCACGCCCCCGACTTAAGCCATTCGCCGGCGTTGGTTAGAGTTACACCACCGGTCGGCATCATTTTTAGGTGCGGCATCGGTGCGAGGACGCCTCTGAAGAAAGCCATGCCCACTACATCGGCAGGGAATATCTTCACGATATCTGCACCGGCTTCATACGCGGTCTGAATCTCCGTTGGCGTGAACGCTCCGGGCATGGCAGGTACGTCGCCTCTGTGTGCGACATCCACGATCTCCTTCTTGAATATCGGGCTGACCACGTATCTCGCGCCGGAATCGATCGCCTTCTGTGCCGTTTCAGCATTCAGCACGGAGCCGACGCCGATATTCATGTAGCTGCCTATTTCCCTGTTCGCCTCATCTATGACCTTGATGGCGTTCGGCACTGTCATGGTTATTTCGATGCCGGCAACACCGCCAGCATAAATAGCTTCCGCCACTTTAATCAACTTGCCGGGATCGGCCAGCCGAATTACGGCGACGGCTCCTCCGTCAATTACTTTCTTTACAATTTCTTCCCTTGACATCTGAATTTACCTGTCGAGATTTATTGACAAATATCGGGACGCGCAGTTCTTGATTTGACGGCGGGTTCTCCCCCTCGCAATGAAGTAACTGCGCTTCCCATTCTCATAATGCACTTAAGATAACAAATACAAATTTCAAATCGATGCGGGTGAACACAGAAGTGACACGCCGTCACGGATGAACGAAAACATTGAGAGATCGGCAATGATTTGTCAAAGTCTACGTTTGCCGTTGCCTGCCAGACAGATGCTAAAGAGTTCACAGAGATCCACAGAGGGAAGAATTACTCTCATTGTATCTCTGTGATGCTCTGTGTTTCTCTGTGAAATGTTCAAAACCAAGCCATGGCCGCGGAGAACTTCATGGGACCGGAGAGTCCCCATCATGGGTCACTTCGCGGAAGAAATTACCGCGTTCTTTTTCCGCAAGCACGTATCCCGCATGACAAGCTCCGTCGGCACTTCGATATGCTTGGGGAGGTACTCATCAGACTCGCCGATATGTTCGATGATGAGATCCACCGCCACCTTCCCGAGCGTGGCGGTAGGCTGGTCCACATAGCTGAGGGCAGGCTTGAGAAACTTATTTATGCTGGCGCTGCCGAAGCAGATAATATCCAGATCATCCGGAATCCTTACCCCCACCTCTGCGGCGGCTGCGTAGACCCCGAGGGCAACAGGGTATGTCACGGCGAAGATGAACTCCGGCATTCTACCGCTTTTGTATAATTTCATAAATCCCTGATAACCGTCGTCCTCTCCGAAACCTCCGTGGACAACCCAGTCAGGATCTATCTCGAGACCGCGTCGCTTCATAGCTTCAACGTACCCCTCGTATCTTCGCCTCCCAATATTAATCTCAGTGAACCCGCCTATGTGTGCGATCTTGGTATACCCATTATCTATCGCAAGCTCAATGGCTTTGATGGCTCCACCTTTGTCATCGACAGTCACCTGGCTCGTTCCATCAACAGGCATGACCCTATCCATAAAAACAAGCGGCACGTCGCGGCTGACCACTTTCTCAAAAATGGTTTTGTCTTTCGTCTGTTGCGTGATCGAGATTATGAGCCCGTCAACTCTCATAGCCATCAGAGTCTCGATATGCTTTCTTTCTCTCTCCACGTTTTCCTGAGATACTGTCAGGGCTATGTCAAAATTATTATAGAACGCCTGATCGTAGATCGACTCTATCAGTGAGCTGAAAAAGAAGTGAGCAATCTTTGGAACTACGACACCGATAGTGTTCGACTTCCGGGAGGAAAGATTTCTCGCGGCGAAGTTAGGGGTGTACCCCAATTCTTCGGCTACTTTCTTGACGAGCTTGGTAGTCTCCCTCGAAATATCGGGATGTCCTCTAAGTGCTTTAGAAACGGTGACTTTCGACACGTTGAGCTGCTTCGCGATATCGCTCAGCGTAACGTGCGGCTTCCTGTTCAAAATCCCACTCCTTGTTGGGTTAAAATGTAACTTGACCGGTTACTATGCAAAAAATTAGCATACTTCGGCATGATTTCATACACTTACGACTACAAACTCGCTGATTCGGCATCCCATTCAAAGGTTATAGGCCTTCTTGACCAGGTCATAAGCAAGCGCCTTCCCCATCGATTTCGCTTCCTCCTTTGATACGATGTATCTGGCAACCAGACCCGCAAGAAAATTCGAGTCCATCCTCCTCGCCAGATCGTGCCTTGCCGGAATTGAAAGGAACGCGCGTGTATCGTCGGTGAATCCCACCGTATTGTATATCCCGGCAGTCTCTGTAACATTTTGCCTGTACCTGGTCATTCCCTGAATACTGTCGTGGAACCACCAGGAAGCACCTAGCCTCACAGCGGGATAGTGACCAGCAATTGGAGCGAGCTCGCGAGAATATGTAGTCTCATCGAGAGTGAAGAGGACCGTCTTGAACTTCGGATTGTTTCCAAACTCGTTTAGAAATTCCTGCATGTTCCGGGTATACTCGGTCTGAATCGGTATGTCGCCACCCTTGTCGAGTCCGAACCTGTCGAAGACCTGCCGGTTGTGATTCCGAAGGGCGCCTGCATGTATCTGCATCACGAGACCGTCCTCGACACTCATGCGAGCCATTTCCATCAGCATGTTCGCCGTGAACGCCGCGGCATCTTTATCCGTCGACTCTCCTTTGAGTGCCCGCTGGAAAATCGCATCGGCTTCGATTTGAGACAACCTGTGCGCGTATGGGGTTTCTACTCCCTGGTCCGTCGACACTGCGCCGTAGGTCTTGAAATACTCCCGCCTGTTCTCAAGCGCCTTTATGTACGTCTTGTAGTCATGAACATCGATACCGGTCACTTTACCGATGCCAGCTATTTCCGCTTTCCATTTTGTGGAATTGATATTGACGGCCGCATCCGGCCTGAAACAGGGGATCACTCGCTTCTTCCATCCCGACTCTTTGATCTTCTTGTGTGACTCCAACGGATCGGACGGAGAATCGGTCGTCGTAAGGACTTCTATATTGAACTTCTCGAAGAGAGTCCTCGGCAGAAACTCTTTGGTCTTCAGCTTCTCGACCATCTGGTCGTAAATTTCCATCGCGTTTCGCGAGTCCAAGGCTTCGGATATCCCGAACACTTCGACAAGCTCGTGAGTAAGCCAAACTCCCGTCGGCGTGCCCGCAAATAGATAAAAATTATCCCCGAATATTTGCCATATCTTCCTGTGGTCCTTCTCGACCAGAGTTCCATCGACGGTCGGGATACCCAACGATTCGAGAGAGATGCCCTGCGAATAAAGCATTCGATAGATATAATGGTCCGGAATTATGATGAGCTCAGTCGGATCAGGAAACGGCTGATTGTCCGCAAGCATCTTCGCCTCGACATGCCCGTGCGGACTCAGAATAGGAAGGTCCTTCACGTTAAGATACAATTCGTATGCAGTCTTCCTTATGCTCTCTTCAGGATCGAAAAAACGGTAATCGTCTAATACGCTCTTCATTTTCGTGTTCGCTTTCTTTCATCATTTCAGGATAATCGATGGATCACCGGCACAAAAGCTTGATCAAAATTCAATCTCTCTTTAAAGAACTTGATTTTGAAAGCAGCCACATGAACAGGCTCCGTGCCGCATCATAGTTGTCGAAGCTCCTCGGCAACTTGTGATCGTCTATGTATTCGTTATAAAACCAAGGATCTCCGACGGCGAAGACAAACCCTTTGCCGACATGCGCAGATGCCATAATAATGTCACCACGGTTGATAAGGTCGGCCTTTGCCGGCTTCGTTATCGCAAGCGTGCTGATCTCTTTAAGATAAATCTTGTGTACTCCTTCGAACATCTGGATCTTCGGAAGATTGGAGAACGCACCGACTTGAAAATCCATTCCGATGACGTCGTTCCTGCTGTCTTCGTTGAAGTGAAGTCCGAAGTTCGAGGCAAGGCGGTTGAGATGCTTGAACTCACAATTTCCGCTATCGTTGGCAAATAGGGCGAGGACTCCACCTCTTTTCACCCACGACACTATTGAACTGATCTCCGGATCGGTAATGTAATGAGGATGATTCGTTTCCTCCGGAGTGTCGGGGTCGACTATTATGTAGATGCTCGCACTGTCCAAGACGTTCCTGCTCGGGGTCACTCGCGACTCTGTAATTTTCGCACCGAGCCTTTTAATTATTCCGCCCAGTTTCGAGTAACCAGTGTTCGCCGTATCTTCCCAGATATAGTGGAAGCGGATCTCTTTGCCGCCCTTGGTCTTTTTCCACTCGTTATTGTGGTAGCAGTCCAGGCAAACGACCTTCAGCTTGCCGGTTTTGGACGCGTCAGACGCACTCCAGCCGACGATGAAGGCGAACAGCCCTACGATCGCCATCACAAATGAGATATTCTTTATTCTATTCATATTGCTAAAAGCCTTCGCTCACTCAGTGTCGAGTCTCCACGCCTATCGCGAGCGGGAAGTCTCAATTTCCAGAGCCGCCAGAATGAACGGACCCACTCCCTTGAAATCGTTGTCATCTCTCGGCACGGAAACATAGTAATCATACGACCCGTTTCGGTAAGGATGCCCGCCCAATCCGGTGCCGCCACAAGTATTCATCAAAATAGGATTGCCCGACGAATCGACCCTCACATCATATTTCACCAGTCCGGCGAACGCCGCTTCGGCAGCCCTTAAATACCTTCCGCTGAGATAGCCTTTTCTTGCACCTTTCGCGAACGCATACGCAAACATCGCGGAGGCAGATGATTCAAGATAATTTCCTTTCGCGCCCGCCTTATCGACAACCTGATACCATAATTTAGTACGCTCATCCCGATACTTCAACAACGATGAGGCGAGGCCTCTGAAAATCCGGATCAGCTCTTCACGGCGAGGGTTGTCTTTCGGGAAGTAGGCGAGAACGTCCACGAGTCCCATCATGTACCAGCCCATCGACCTGCCCCAGAACGTAGGCGAGTCGCCGGTCTTCGGGTTTGCCCATTTCTGTTTCTTCGAAGCATCCCAGGCGTGATAGAATAATCCCGTCCTTGGATCGCGGTTATGATCGGCCATCAGAATAAACTGTCTCGCGATGTCGTTGTAGTCGGACGGTTGGTGAAACATCTCCGCAAATTTTGCATAGAAAGGTGCCGCCATGTATGCGCCGTCGAGCCACATCTGGTTTGGATAGATCTTCTTATGCCAGAATCCGCCGGATTTGTTACGAGGCTGCTCACTGAGTTGCCTCCTTAACAGATAGGCAGACTCCTTATATCTTTTCTCCTTCGTCGAACCGTACAGATCCAGGACGACTCTGCCCGGCGTAATGTCGTCGAGCCTGAACTTATCGAAGTCGTAAGTTTTGATGGCTCCGTGTGCTGTCACGTAAAAGTCTATGCTTTTCTTCACATACTCGAAGTACTTCCGGTTTCCGGTTTTCTCCCAAACTTTCCATATGGCATGGAGGAGAACACCTTCCTCATAGTTCCAAGACATCGTACTATCGCATGTAAGGTAATTCGGAAGTCGCGTGAGGACGGCGTTACTCATACGAACCGACCACGGTACAGTGTTCTCAGTCACGACGGAGGAGGAATTGCCATTCTTCGGTGACGCGAATGCCCCGGCCGCCGCCAGAACCGAAGCGATCAGCACAAAGATGTGGAGAGTTTTTCGCAGTCGTTTCATTTGCGCAATCGTCAGAATGACATGAGCACCGAGAACCGGTTCACACCGTTGAATATCTGCATTTGCGAATAGGAATAATTCACCTCGAGCTCGTTCCCCGCCAGCGTGGTGTTGACTCCGACGCCCGCGGACCAGGATTGCAGATCCCGGTTGGTCTGGTAACCGCCTCTGAGCGAGAGCATGCCGAGGAATTTGTATTGAAGTCCCATATCGAGTTCCTCGGAGTGGCTGTTCGAGTGAATGAAGTCCATCGCGTAAGTAAGCGAGGTGGACTTTTCCTTGCTCTTCCTGAAAAAGTCGAGAAGGTCGATCGCGGCACCCATTGTGAACGTCAACGGGAGTTGTTCGGCATAGACCTCGCGGGTGATGTCCGAAGAGAAGTTCCTGATGACCATCCCAAATCTGAAATCGTTCCAGAGAGTATAGTACTTCACGCCGAGGTCGAAGGCGAGTTTGGTTGCATTGTTCTTGATCGAGACACCGTTGTAGAAAGTGTTCTCACCGAGGTTCTGTCCGACGAATCTCATATTTCCGCCGACCAGGAACTGCGTATTAATGAACTTGGCGTAAGAGAGTCCCAGCGAATAAGCTCCCACATTCGATACGGGGCCGTTGTCGATGTAACCTCCAAGTGGGTTTATGCTGGTTCCGTAAATCGTCCCGTAGTCGACCGAGAGGAAGCTCAGACCGACCGCGCCGTAATTATTCAGGTTCCAGGCGACCGCTCCGGCGTAGTAGTTTATGTCGGCAATCCACTGTGTATAGTCGAGGGCCACATTGAATTGTGTATTCATCTCAGCCATGCCTGCCGGATTATAGAAGATTGCGTCGGCGCCTTTGCCGACTGCGGTGTAAGCCTCACCCATGGCGCTGGCCACTGGCGATATGCTTACAAGTTGAAAGTCCATCGTGCTCTGTCCGACTTTGCTCAGGCCCACTTGCGCGAACGCAGAGCCCGACAAGCCGAGGATCACAAGCAATGCGAGCAAAAATCTATTATGATTCATTTTATCAATTCCTTTCCCTGGTCACTGCACGATTAGGAATTTCTGATAAGACATACCGCCGTCGGGCGTCTGGAAAACCGCGATGTAGACTCCGCTGTACACAGCCTGCTGGTTTTTGCTCAGCATGTCCCATGACCAGCTGCCTAGTCCATTACCGGATGCACCATGATCGTGAGATATCACAAGGTCGCCGTTTTCGGTGAATATCTTGATCGTGCATCTTGCCGGCAAATTATAGAACGTTATCCCTCTTCCTTGAGTGGAGCTGAGACCCAATCCGGGGTTTGTGCCAAGGAGAAGCGGGTCACGTATGTTATAAGGATTGGGAACGATCCTGATTTTGGATAGATCGTTCTGGGGGAAGTTAGACGGAGTCACATAATAAATGTTCGGGAACAGAGCCCTCTCGCTGTACATCATCTGACCGCGGGTACTTGGGTCTGCGTTCATATCGTTGAGAGGAATCCTCGCTTTCGATTGGATGTAGTAGAACACCTGTGACCCGTAATACGAGATCGAATCGTAGAACGTATGCGTCGTGGCGATATCGGTGGAATCCGAATTGTATATGGGCACGTAAGAAACAGTGTCGAAGTCTGAAATCCTTCTCATGATTCTGTATCCGTCAAAGTTCGGCATCGCCTCCGCCCCCGGATCGGACCACTGAATTTTAATCGCTCCGCTGGTCACGGTAATGTTTGCGGTTTGCGGAGGAGGAGGCGCCTGAGGGATATTGTAATCGTGTTCGTAATTCCATTGCGCCCTATAGGCACTTAGCATTACCGAATCGATCCCCAGGCTGAGCCATCTGTCTTTCGCCATGTCGACATTCGTCGCGCCTGAGGGGAACTGGAAATTGCTCGGGAACAATCCGGTCCGTGCATTCCAGCCGGGAATCTGGGAGGCATTCGGCGGATCTGTCAAGGTGCCATTCAGCCACTCACTCCCGATCTTTGCGCCAAGCTTGTAACCGATACCCGCAAAGCCGCTTGCGTAAACAATGTGTATTTTCTGTCCGGGATAGAAAGTGTAGGGACCGAAGCTGCAGCTCCGATATGAAATCCCCTCGTATTGACCGGCAGGGTTGTTCGTGTAGTCTGCAGTCCCAAGTTGATCGGTGTTGATCTCGTGATAGGTGCCGGGATATTCACCGGGCTCAGGATTGAGTGCCGAGAAGGCACCTCTGATCGCATAGAAATTCTTGTTGCCGTAAATGTCGCTGGTCTGCGTGAATGGGATGGCGGTAGCGACGCCCATGTAGGTCACCTTGGGTTCGAGCGGGTCATCGACATCCTGTGTCGAGTCTATATACGGTTCCTTCGACGCGTGAAGGATGGCAAAGTATTGCATGTTTGGATCGAGGAGACGTCCATTCTGAGAAACCTGAGGGGCGCCCATATCGTCACCGGAGGTGCGAGGGTTGTCCGCGCTGTATTCATAGAAAACGCGCGCCGTGTCACCTGGTTCGCCGCCATAATAATGTTGCCATACCATCGTCGGATCGAAGGTTCCCGCGGGGTTGCTGCCGTTGGAATATACCATGTTGGCACCGGTCTCCTGCATATTGATGTATAGACTGTCCAGCGTATCGCCGCCGACGTTAGTAAATACAAGGTCGGTGATGACGTAGTTGTCGTTGTAGTTCTGAGACCATGCATACACCGTCCGGTCGCATTCGACCCCTAGTATTGTAGAGTCGACGACGCTCGCAACCTCGTCGTAGGTGTGGTTTTTGAATCCAGGATACGAGGGATCATATATTCCGAAAAGTGAAGCACCTCCTTGTATAGGCCCCGTTTGAAGAGCGGGATAATTGTAGCGGAGGTAATTCGTCAATGGAACGGTGACCTTGCCGACCGGCAAGGAGTCTGTGACGAACGAGTACACCGCAACGTTCTCGAGGGAATCTGTCAGTGGATTAAACCAATGCGTCGCCGTCAGGAATATACCTGCTCCCGTGAAAGCCTGGGCATATTGTGCCCTGTCCGCAGCAATGCTGTAATCGTTCGGAAAGAAGCCGCCTGCAGGATTGAAATTCATCTTTCCCCCGTTGGCAGGCATACCGAGCCAGAGGTGGCCAAGCCTGATGGTTGTCGACTGCAGTTCAGGAGACTGAGTCTGCGCTATGCTTACCGAACCGGAGAAAACCAGAAGCACGGTACTCAAGCACACGACACTGGCGAGCCTGGACATTGTCTTTTCTCTAAGAAATCTCATGAGAATCTCCATTCGCTAAACTTTAAAAGTTAACCTGTATGCCGAGCCAAATATCGCGAGGCTGGCTGTACAAGAATAGGTCCGCGTAATCGGGATTATTGATATAGGGCTTACTTGCCGATCTCAGATCGCCGATCTGATCATGTCCCGGAATGAAGTAACCGGGGTACTTCGCACGAAGCTGGTCGTACAAAGCCGAGTTGTACATCGGCAGGTGGAGCGATGCGAGGTAGTAAGCCTCGTCCGAACCGTTGAATGTTTCTCCCGCCTGTCCCGGCCCCGGCGAACCGGCAAGATCGCCGGAGAAGGCGTACAGATTACCCATCTCGTTGACCTTCAGATTGAGTACGTTCGTGACGTTCAGGTAAGCAGCCACATCGAGCCCGGCAACCTTGAAATTTTTCGTCAATTTCATGTCCAGCCTGTAGTAAGCCGGCCATTGCAAATTGTCGGTGAGATACGGATCTCCGAGCGGATTCCAGGTGAAATAGTCGCCCGCCTCCCAGGTTCCGAAAAACGATAGGCTCCACCTTCCGAATATATCGAGTCCGCCGATCTGCGGTCCCCAATGCGCGGGTGACCTGAAGGTGACATCCGCGTTGAATTTAGGCCGCGGCAGAGTCGGCTGCTCGTTGTTCTGGTAAAGATTTGCCTGACTGGCAACAGGTATATCGTAGTACGTTTCGATTCCCGTGTTTCCAACTTTGCTGAGCGCGTAATTGAAATTGATCCATCCGGTAAGCCAGGAATTATCGTTCTTAGAAAGATTGATTTCGACTCCCTGGATACTCTGGTATTGGTTATTAGAGTACCCCTGGTAATCCAAACCGAGCGACGAGCCTATTGTCTGATAATATACCGTTCCCTGCTGGCCGAAGATGTCCTTGTAGTAACCGGAAACCCTTAACAGCGTGCTGGGAGCTAATTCATATTCGACACCCAACTCGTAAGAAGTCGTCAATGGAGGCTCCAGGTTCGGGTTCGACATCTGATACAATCCGTTCTTAGTATATCTGTATGTGAATTCATACATCGAGTAGTAAGGAGGATTGGACCTGAATTGACCGTAGTTGAAATAGAACTTGGAGAGTTCGGTTATCGGGAATGAGATTCCAATCCTTGGGCTGAGCGTCAGGAAATTTTTGATCTTCTGTAAGAAGCCCGGATGAGTCGCGTTGTACTGGTCCCAGATGCTCCAGATGTAGGATCTGCCGGAGTTCAGGTAGGAATAGAGCGTGGAATCGACGGCCTGTGGCTGGTACACCGATACGAACGGCTGGCTCGGCCAGACTCCTCCTCCTCCGAAATAATAGTCGAGGCGGACGCCAAGGTTGGCAACAATCCCCTGGTAGTTGATCTGGTCTTGAACGTAGAGTCCGGATTGGCTTGGAGTGCGGTGATAGTTGAACTCATAAGTGTTGTATGCGTTGGTGTTCCACTCCTCCCAGAAATTATGATCCAGGATGATCGAATTGTATTCAAAACCAGTCTTGACAAAGTTGTGATCCCCGATTTGCGACGACAGGTCAAACTTAAACTGGTACTGATATGTCTTCGAGTTGTCGTGTAAATCGCCCTCCTTGCCCCTGAACCTGAAAATCGACATTCCGATCGGCGTGTCATAACTCGGGAAAGTGTAGCCGTTCACGCTGTGCTTCGGCGCAAACTGGAGTTTTCCGTAAGGAGACTCATCGAGATTAAACGGACCGATCTGGGTAATCATCGTTGTGTCTCTGTTGTCGCCAGTAGGTGAGTAATCGCCGATCGCCAGTCTGCTGAGGGTAACATCGTAATAAGTACTCTGAGATATCATCTGATTCAGCGTGACACCGGTAAGGAGCGTTGTCTGGTTAAGGATCGGGAAATAAGCCGGATCGTAAAGGTAATTGTAATGATCACCGCTGAGTCCGGCGTTGTCGAATACCCAATGGAGGTTATCCTGCTGCATGAACCCGCCACGCCCGCCGACGTTAGGCTCATCGCCCGATGCTGGCCTTATGGGACTCACTCCGATTTCACGCTTCCACAAGCCGTTAAATGTTATAGTCATAGTGCTTGATGGGGTCGACTTCATGGTCAACAACGAAGTAGAGGAGAAGTCGCTGTTGAGCGTCACGGGTTCCATGTAGTTGGACCGCCTCGTGTTGTTGGAAATGTAAAAGGTAGCACCGCCAAGGGCCTTGCTTACAAACGGAATCGGTCCACCGAAACCGCCGTCGAGATTGTAATCGCTTCCTCCCTCACTGTTCGCATGCTTGGCGAAAGCGCTCTTGGTTGCGCCCATCATCGAGTCGGCCTGAGCTACCGTCATGCCTCCGAGTATGGCCGGATTGGCTTCAATCTGTTGCTGTATGCCCTGATAGTCCGGCACTGTCATCGTCATCCAAGATGACATGAGATACAGCTCAAGCGGCGAGGCCTGCTGACCGGGAGCCTTCCCTTGATTGTATTTCTGAGCTTCCGCGATCCAACCGTCGAAACTCGCGTGCTGATTCTGCTGATATTGATCCCATCCGCCGGCTTGAGTACCTGTGAATGCTACGACCGGGTCAAGGTACGGCGCCAGGAAAGCGTTGTTAGGATCATAAAGCGACTGCCCGAACCGGCGCATGTGGGCCTGATCGGCGGATATATTAAACGTGCCGTGGTACGCATTTGGGGTACCGGACTTCGTCGTTATGTTTATCAAACCCGACCTGAAGTTTCCATATTCGGCGTTATAACCGCCGGACAGGACCGACACCTGCTCGATGGCGCTGAGCGGGACGCTCGTCTCCGCGTTTCCGACCGCCGCATTGTCATACGACAGGCCGTTAACGAGTGTACCAACCTGGTCGGCTGTGCCGCCTCTGATAGTGACGAAGCCGTTGTCGGTCGTTGATACTCCGGGAAGCTTCGCAAGGAACGTGTTTATTTCCCGCACCCCCGCAGTGCTCATAATTTCATGTGCGGTGGAAACCATCTGAGTTGACGACACCTCCTGGTGCAGTTGATTCCTCTGGGCTGTAACGACCACCTCGCTGGTTGTTATCGCCGATGCCTTCAATGCAAAATCAACGGTTGCCACTCTATCGAGAGACACCAAAACACCCTTCACGAGCATCGGGCTGTACCCAATCATGGACGCCTTCACGTCATACGTACCCACTGGCACGTTGACAACGAAGTACTTTCCATCGAGATCGGTAACTGCGCCAAGGTTGGTTCCGACCACGAAGACGTTCACGCCGGGCAAAGGCTCGCCAGTCTTAGCATCGGTAACGGTGCCCTGGATTCGGCTGCGGGTCTGGGCATTGGCAAAACCTGCACTCATCACCAGCATCACCACGAGAGTACAAACCATTTCAACTAAATTGCGAAATGAGAGTCTTGTCATTTCTTTCTCCTACAACTACTGGTTTGTTGAATCACATAAAAATTCATAGTTCTACTTCAATCGGGTCGTCGAGTCTCACGAGCGTCTGTTCAAGGTATGCCCTGAAATCCTTCTCGTTCTTGATTCCGCCCGGTTCCTGCTGCCATGCAGCTCCGAAATAATATGTCAGTCGCCCATCCTGCGGGCGAAGGACCACTATCCTGCTCAACGAGTCTTCCGTGACACTCACACGGTCTGCCGTTCTGTAAAAAACGGCTATCCCGAGATTGTCGCCGGAGAGACTTTGCTTACCATATATTGCTATGTATGCCCACGTTCCACCCGGCGCGGAAGACGAACGCATGAAATCGCAGTCCTCATGTTTCGCAAGACCGGTGCACAAATCCGCCTGATTCCCTCTGAGCGTCAAATCAACTTTTGTCAGCCTGCTCCCTCCCGATATGGATAAATGTGAATATAAATCGTATTCGTCTTTACCGACTTTCCACCCCAGATACTTCGTATAGATCCCCGAAAGTATCGGACCGTCCTCCGCGATATAGCACTTCACCTTTCGGACATTACTCACCGTCATCGCCTTCGAGTCGTGCCACATCGCTATGGAACCAATGCCGAGAGATTCCCCCACCTTGAATATGTCCATTCCCCAATCGAGCATCTTAGTATATGACTCCATGCTGTTCGACACCAGGTCGTTCACACCCAGTTTCTGAAGTACTAATTCGTCTTTCTTCTTCCCGAATATATCATCCCTGTTTCTCGAATCGAGATAATACCTGTAGACTATCTTGTCTGATTCCCATCCCGGCCCTTCAATCCTATACAAAGCGTCGTGCGCAAAATGATCACGCGGCACTGTAGTCGAATCGACATCGACGAACCTGCCTCCCGTATAGTATCCTTCCAACTTCTTGTATCCGACCTTTGTCCCGAGAACAGCCTGAGTGAGTTTTGGAAAATTATGGGTGATCACGGTATCCGGCACCCATGTTACTTCAAGTGTCTTTTTTTCCTTCGGCGCGAACGAAACGAGTACAAGTATTCGACCCGACCGCCCCAGGATGGGATCCATATCAAATTGAGACGGTAACATCCTTCCGGCACAAGTGACGGCAAACGCTCTCCGGTTGAAAGAAGGATGTTTCGCCTTTACTTTTACAAGGTCCACGGAGATGATTTCCTGAGGTCGTGAAATGTTTGCGGGATTGATTGCCGTAAGAAGAAAGGAACGAGATCCTTGAGGGGCTGATGGATCCTGCGCACCTTGAGAGATCGACGGGGAAGATAGCAGCAAAGCGATAAGAAGAAGTCGTAATTTAAGAAGCATCATCGCTCACCTTAAACTCATACCAAAACGGATGTACGTACTTCCTCCTTTCTAATGACCTCCGGCAAACGTCGGTCAAGTGGAATTTCGGTGACATGCAGACGGGCTGGGCGAGTATCCGGGACAAAAAGACAGACACGCAATCGCAATCCTCCCCATCGTTGGTTGATGCTATCTGGGGGAGACCATTGGCCCAATCTGCAGCGAATTCAATTTTGAGCGAAACCAGCCACGTAAACTAAACGGCGCGAACAGTTAACCGTTGACTTAAACGGTAACTTAACCGAGCATAATCTACTGCCGGAGGCTCCTATTGTCAAGTCATTTGTGAAAGTTTTTTAATCCTGCTTCCCAAAATCCCACTTCCGCACGACTGTCCGTACTCGGAAGCTGCGTCACTATTCTGTAAACAAATGACCCACTTCCCCCGCAACGGGAGACTCCCCAGACGCCAATCGTCATCCCTTCGTTACGAGACGGGCCAAAATTAGCCCCCCGAATCGGGCAACCATAGCCGGCGCTTCAAAGGATCGTCCGCTCTCTGACAATCAGCTTCCCTAATCTCCTATTGCATCGCTTGACGATAAGAATTTTTGATGGATTGTTCCGACCACATTTATAGAGCATCGGTTTCCAGCGTCGCCCTAGTACGTAGGAAGATATTTCTGAAGTTCCCAGGGAGTCACTTCCATCCTGTAGTCTTCCCACTCGAGCCGCTTTGCACTTATGAAGCGGTCGAAAATATGAGCGCCGAGTGCGTCTCGAACCACGATGTCCTTCTCAAGCTCATCGATCGCTTCGTCGAGTGAGCCCGGCAGCAGGTTCAGGGACGAACCGTGTTGGGAATCGGCCATTAGATACACGTTCTCTTCCGTCGCGTCGGGCACTTGGAGCTCCCTTCTTATACCGTCGAGACCCGCGGCGAGCATCACTGCGAAAGCGAGATAAGGATTGCAGCTCGGATCAGGACATCGCAATTCCAATCTCGTAGACTCATGGGTATGAGCCCTCGGGATCCTGATCAGCGCGGAACGGTTAATCCTTCCCCAGCTGACGTAGACGGGCGCTTCGTATCCGGACACTAATCTCTTGTAGGAGTTCACGAGCGGCGCTAAGATGGCACACATTCCGCGCGCATGGGCCAGCTGCCCGGCAATGAAATGTTTCGCCACCTTTGAAAGCCCGTGCGAGTCGCCGGGATCGGAAAAAGCGTTCTTCCCGTTCGCTTTATATGTCAGACTCTGATGGACATGCATACCGCTCCCGCTTATACCGCGAATGGGCTTCGGCATGAATGTCGCGTACAATCCCTTCTGCTGTGCCATGATCTTCACGAGGACCCGGAATGTTACTGCGTTGTCGGCAGTCTTAAGCGCGTCCGAATATCTGAAATCTATCTCATGCTGACCGGTGGCGACCTCGTGATGCATTGCTTCGGCATCTATACCGAACGACGTCAGCGCTCCTGTCACCTGTCGCCACAGCCCTGTCGCCACCATGTCGGCAGGTTGATCGAAATAGCCCGACATGTCCTGCGGCCGCGGAGGGACCAGTCCACCTTCCGCCGAAGGTTTCAGGAGAAAGAACTCGAGTTCAGGCCCGGTATTGTAGACGTATCCCATTTTGTCGGCCTCCGCGACGACGCGTCCGAGCTGCGCGCGTGGATCGCCGACAAAAGGCTGACCGTCCGGAGTGTACACGTTGCAAATCAGTCTCGCGGTGGTCTCCTCACCCGAAAGCCACGGCAGCAACGCAAATGTCGACACGTCCGGCACGAGATACATGTCGCTCTCGGCAATCCGCGCAAAACCCTCGATTGAAGAACCATCAAACCAAATCCCATGGTTTAACGTGGAAGCAAGCTCTGACGTCGGGATGGTCACATTCTTCACCGCACCCCCCACGTCTGTGAATTGAAGGTCAATGTATCTGACCCCCTTATCCTTGACTAGTCCGAGGAGTTTGTCTGCATCTATGTTTTTTATAAGATCTGTCATTTGTGAATTGCCTGAAGGACTAATGCGATAGCGATGATTGCAGCGAGAAGCAGGATGCCGGAAGCGACGGCTTTGAACCCGGACGACTTCCAGAAAGGAGTCCGGGACCCACCTGAAGGTTTTCGATCGAGTATTGAAAGATCGACAGCACCCGGGTTATCAATGTCGTTCATGAATTCGTGAAGGTTCGCATAGCGTTCTTCAGGCTCGCGCTCGAGACACTTCGCCGCCACCGCGGCCAATTGCGGCGATACTCCCGGCTGTACGCGGTCCAGGCGCGGGATCGCTCCCTTGAGATGCTGTGCCATCACAGCCAGGTTATTGTCCCCGGTAAACGGAGGCGCACCTGCAAGAAGTTCGTAGAGCATCGTTCCGACAGCATAGATATCGGTCCGCTGATCGCCCCGGTGGCCCTCGATCTGTTCCGGCGCCATGTAATCCGGAGTGCCCGCAGCGCTGCTCAGATTAGCATAGGTTACGCGGTGGGCGGCCTTTGTCAGCGCTAATCCAAAATCCAGGATTACCGGCTGACCATCCGATGTAATGAGGATGTTCTCCGGCTTCAGGTCCCTGTGTATAATTCCGTGATCGTGGCAATGAGCCAGTCCATCGGCAATCTTCCTGATGAGTCCCACTGCTTCCTCCTGAGGAAGCGGCGCAGACTTTCGTATCAGGTCGCGCATCGACTCGCCGTCCACCAGCTCGGTGACAAGATACGGCGTATTGTTGTAGGTACCTGAGCCGAGGCCTCGTTGAATCGCCGGATGACTCAGCGTGCGCATTACTTCCAGCTCACGCTGAAATCTCTCATACTGTGCCGGATCCCCGATGGACATGACGTCGGGAACCTTCAGGACAATTTCCCTTCCGGCAAGCAGGTCGTAAGCACGGTAAATATCGCTCATGCCACCCCTGGCAATATGAGCCCGAATCTGAAAGTGATCGAACTGGTCACCTATCTGCAGCATTCAGGAACCCGACATTGTGGTATTTGATAAATTTCGTTGGAATGATAAGCGCGAGACGCACCATACTCCCGATAAATTTCTTTGAATCCAATAATTCTACTCAAGAATTCGCTCAAATGCAACGAATTGAAAGGATATACTGCCGTAGAATTCCTTCTTCAATTTCTTGAACCTCCTTTTCGAAGAATCCATAATCGTATTTACGTGCCCGGTCATCAGTCATTTCGTGAACTCCATTTCTCCGGCAGACCGCCTCACCCGGACATTCACAAGCCGCTTCCGAAGAGAATCACAGAGAGAGAAAGGTGGACGTCCATCCCGTCCGCCAAACCTCCCTCTGTGTCCTCCGCGGAAAGCTTGGGAGAAAGCAGCTTTCTACAGTCACAACCGTACAGACATATCTTTGATATCCGTCTCATCGAACTTACTGCTACATGCCACACTCTTTTCGAATTCCTAACGCTTCAACTTCCGGAAAAATCGGGAGAGCGACATATCGCTGCCAGGCGCGGCTGTTGTTTTTCCCGCGACAAGGCGCCTGAAATGGAGCGCGACAATGGATAAATTATCATCGCTGTCCCGGTCCATGGCCGTCAGAAAGACTCGGTGGCAGAGATCTTCGAGATCACGCGACAAATTCGCGAGTTCACCGAATTCTTCATCCTGGATAACGGACCAGACGCCGTCCGTGCAGAGTATAACCTTGTCGCCGTCCTGCACCTGAATCTTGAAAACATCAGGCTGAACAAAAAGCTCGAGGCCGAGGCACCTGTTCAATACAGACCGCTGGCTGTGTGTTCGAAGTTTGGTTGGAGACAGCACCTTCATCCGCACTAGCTCGGCGACACGAGTGTGGTCGTTTGTCAGACATCTTGTCCTTCCTTCTCTGACAAGGTAGGCGCGCGAATCTCCGACATGCCCGACATAAAGACTACACCCGATAACACCGACTGCAGTGAGCGTCGTTCCCATCCTCCCAGCACCGAGAACGTGCGCGGTCTGGTACACGCTCAGATTGGCATTCTGAATGGCGACACGGAACCTCTGTAGCGGAGATACTCCATTCGCCGCGTAATAAGTGTCAAAGAACGTCTGCAATGCAAGCGTGCTCGCAATACCGCCGTGAGCGAAGCCTCCCATCCCGTCCGCAATGCCGTACACATAGCCAGAAGCCGGACCGGTCGCCGGATCACAGAGCATTACCGCATCTTGATTATCGGGGCGCACTTTCCCGACATGGCTCAAACTGTAAGACAATATGTCGCTTCCTTCGGTTGACGGCACGAAAATATTCTCAGGACAATCGGGGGACGGAAAGAGAGCGGGCATCTCTACGCCCTCTCTCATTTTCCGTCCACTGTTGATTCAGCTACTTGTTTGCACCCGACAGTTGCTCCACAGAAGCGACCGAAGGCAAAATTGCCCTGCCGGCCTTCCGGCTGTTCAATACCAAATAGCCCACACTGACGAGCGTCCAACCGCCGGTAATGTATAGGGCCATCTTTGTCGCATCCTGCGAGACTCCTGGAGTACCGAGCCCGATGAGAACTACCGCGATAAGCATTGCGATATTCCCGAGGAGGCCGATTATCGGGACGATTGCATGTTTTACGCCATGGAATTCTGAACGGCCGGCGAAGGTGACGAACGTGAAGAAACATATCAGGCCGTACAGGGCGAATGTCCCAATGTTGGAGACGAGGGTTATGCCCGTAAGCGCCGTTACACTGAGAACGCCGATGCTGCCGATAACGGCGGAGACGATAACGAGGAGCCAGACGCCGACATGCGGAGTAGCGTGTCTCGGATGGAGCGCACCGAGAACACCCGGCATCTCCTTGTCCTGGGCAATCGCGAAGCTCACCCGCACGCCGGTGTTGATTGCAGCAAGCGTGGTTCCTAGTACCGCGAGGCCGACGGTTAAAGCGACGACTATCATAAGGGCGAATCCGTTCCCTCCAAGCATCGCGTTGCCGATCAACTTCGTCAGATCTCCGATCGGGGCGCCTGAGGCGGCCGCGGCGGCCATCCCGGTTAGTTTCGTACCATTTGATCCGACGTAGACCAACTTGTTGCTCACTGCATAGTTTGCCGCAAAATACTCGAACAGGTATGCGAACAATCCCTGTATGACGAGAGAAAGTATGACGCCACGCGGGATGTCGCGTTTCGGGTTGATCGCTTCCCCAGCCAGAGAGGTGGAAGATTCAAAGCCGACCAGTATCAGGATTGCTATCGTGGATTGAAAGAGCATAGCCGAAAGATTATGAGGAATCAGGATAGATGAGGCGGACGGATATGCCCAGTGGGTGGCATGCAGCGGATTCTCGACACGAAATAGTATCGCCAAAACGCTAAACCCGATGAGCGAAACCAGTTGGACGACGTTTATTGCAATTGCAACATTAGTCGACCCAGTTATCCCCCGCACCGCGATGAAGCCCACGAAGAGCGCGAAGGATACAGCTATCAGGATCTGCACCGGGACTGAGAGGGGCACATTGAATTCGCCGCATATATATGTAACAAGTGTTGCCATCATCGCCACCATGACACCGGGATAGACCCAATAATAAAGATGGGCGGCCCAGCCGGTCACGAATTTCGCGAGCCTGGCAAAACGTTTGTGAGACGCTTTCTCGCGGTCGAGGAAGGCCCGCTCTGCGAAATAATAGGAGCCTCCTGCCCCGGCATCCGGATAACGCCGCGCCATCTGAGAAAAGGAGTATGCCGTTAGAAATGCGACGATCAACGCCGCAAGGATACCGCTCCACATATCGGTCGCGCCTCCGGTATTTGAAGCCTGAAGCTGGTAAGTGATCCAAAGAAACGCACCAGGCGCAATCAGCGCCATCGCATTGACGGTAACGCCGGTCAGTCCCAGCGTCTTCTTCATAGTTGTCTTCTCGTCTGCCATGTTATTCTCCTCAATGATTTAAATAGCCGTTAACGTGTCGCTAGTGCCCATCCAACTATCATTTGCTAACTTGGTCCCGCCAAAAGCGGGCGGGATGCTCATTCCAACAATAATTTTACCTGCACGTTGTTTGGTAAAATTGGTTGGAATGGCACTAGTAGTTTTCAAAATGTCGAAATGAGACCCACAAGGATCGTCGGTTGAGACGTCCTTGTAAAATCTGTGGCAGATATTGAGCTTGCCGAAAGGAACGCGTTGCCGTTCGCAAAGTCGTCCCGTCCTTCGATCCGGACGATCAGCGGACTCCAAGGACGGTATTCGTATGTCAGAGTGACTTCCTTCAAAGTGGCCCTGGGTATTGTCAGGCCGGTTGTGTAGCCGAGCGGGTCGTAGTAGACTTCGCCGCGTAGGGCGAGATCCGATTTCGAGGTGAGATTGTATTTCGCGTAAAGCGCGATGCCCTTCCATGTTCCCAGCACACCGCCGATTCGCTCTTCCCCGAAGACCCCGTCGGCCGCTAGTGACAGATTGTCATCGAGCGACTGCGAAAGGATGATCTCCGCGAGATTCGTCTTTCCGTATTCTGCACCCAGAGGCTGTTCGAACCCGCTCATGCCATTCACAACAAGTGTGGTGGTAGATGTGGGCGAATAAGTAAGTCCTAGGGCAACAGTCTTTGACCTGTTGATACTTACAACCGAATTCCAGTCGTTCACCAAATAAACGGCGGCGGTAAAATTACCCGTGAATGAGTAAGTGGCTCTTATCCCCTCGTGATAATACGGGATCGCGTAGGCGAACGAGAACGAGCGGCTGTAATTCCAGTTGCCGTTCGACTCTATGACCTCATTGCCCATGAGGGTCACGAACTTTCCGACGTCTACCGTTAATCCCGACCCGACAGGCAACACCGTTTCGATATAAGCCTGTTCCACCAGGTCCAATGTACTCGTCATCGGTGATGTAGCCCCGGTCAATGGATTCAAAAGGCCTTGTACCACATCGTTAGCTGTCCCGAATCCCAGGTCTAGGCGGAATCCGACAGGTTTGGCCGTTTCCTGTAAAGTCAGCTTTGCAAGATTGAGGCTGAACTGATTTTCGTAGATATCGAAATTCCTGAACTGGTTCAATTGGTTTGAAGGGCTGTTGAAGTTCTTGCTATAGTAGACGTCAACCAGGCCACTCCACGAAAAGGACTGGGTTGACGCTGAATCGGCTGCTGATGCGGCCGTCGCAGTGAAGATGATCGCAAAAAGCAGCGCCGAAAGCCATACGTGGTTTCTCATCTATGCTCCTCAGCTAAATCGAAGAAACCCGCCGCTTCCAGTCTGACGACGTGCTCGATGGATATCGAAGACTCGTTTGTGGTTCTGGCTTCTCCACCTTCTCCCGCGGATAGAAGCATCGCTGCCACTCCATCTGCGATGTCGTCCGGTACGGCGACGCTAACCTTAGCACGCGGATGTCCCGATGATTCCGACTCAGTAGCTTGTCCGCTGATGCCGCGAATGAAGTGCTCCTGCTTTTCTCCAACTTCACCGATTCTAAGCGTTCTGACCCCCAAGTCGCGTAAAGCGTCCCTTAGGTCCCCGATTGCTCCTCTATCGACTATCACCTCTACCAATTTCATTTCCTCATCTCTCCAATCTCTCTTAACTATATTTAGAAAATAGATCTGTTTCTTTAGAAATATAAGCTATATCGTCTCATTGGTATTATTAATTAATAATATCTGCCCGACTATGTCAAGCAAATAAAGTGAAATCTTTGCTAACCCTAAGAATCGAGTAGGAGGCGGGATTCCACCCGCCGTCCTCTCACACCACCGTACGTACGGTTGCAGATTGCCAAGCACGAGCTTCGTCCAGTCCTCGGTCCATCAGTTTACGCGCTCGCGTGTAAGGCCGCT
>JAJZVO010000127.1 GCA_021845665.1 Bacteroidota bacterium
GGTCTTCAGCCGGCCTCGCATTGCGCCTCGTCTTGGTCGGGGATTAGAACCGATGAGGATCGAAAAAATGGCAAAGGGTCCGTGCAACAAGTGGCCGTTCCGGTTTTTCACAGGGGCGATGACCAAATTTGGTTTTATCCCCTCCCCTCTTTATTTTATCAAGTGCAAAGCGGAGTCTATTTCTCGAAGCGAGAATTTTTCTACTTTACACCCCAACTGTCTCTTGATAATCCCGCTCAATCTAATTCTTACCTGAAGAAGAAAATCACTATTTCGGTAACCGGCGAAGTCCTTTCGATTATATACCTGTCGGTTCTTGCTTTCACCGGGGCAGTCGCGCCTTTCATAGTCCTGGCAAATGTCGCCCCAAACATATATATGAGCTTCATCATTTTCGTATTCGCGGTCGGCATACTCCTGTCGATCGTCAAATTCCCGTTGGATTACTACGGTGAGTTTGTCCTCGAACATAGATTCGACCTATCCAACCAGAATTTTGGAAAGTGGTTTTCGCGGAAATTGAAGGCGGCCCTTGTAGGAGCCGTCCTGGGGCTCATTATTCTAACCGCCTTTTACTTTCTGGTCGTTCACTTTCCTGATATGTGGTGGCTCCTCTTTGCATTGTTCTTCTTCCTTTTCCAGATTCTCGTAGCCCAGCTGTTTCCAACTTTGATATTGCCGATCTTTTATAAGTTAAGGCCGATAGAAAATGAGAATCTTGACACTCGTCTGAGGGCACTTGTAGAGAAATTCGGATATAGGATGAGCGGCGTCTTCTCGTTCAACTTGAGCCAGGAGACGAAGAAAGCCAATGCGGCACTTACCGGTCTCGGCAAAACGCGGAAGATCATAATAAGCGACACTCTACTGGAAAATTTCTCGGACGAAGAGATCGAGGTAGTGATGTCTCACGAGCTGGGACATCTCGTCAGGCACCACGTAATGAAAGGTATTATCGCGAGCGGTATCGCCGGCCTCGTGGGATTTTTCGTGATGGCCAGGATATACTCGGCATATACTGCGGCCCTTGGGCAACCCGCGTATAGTCTTGCGACCATACCTTTTCTTGCACTGCTGGTTACCCTGTTCGGCATAATCGCGATGCCGCTCGGGAATTTCTATTCGCGCAGGATCGAGCACGAAGCGGATATGTTTGCGCTGGAGACGACGGGGATGAGGAACGAATTTGCCGAATCTATGAGGAAGCTTGGTAAGCTGAACATGACGCCGGAAAATCCTCCCGCCTGGATCGAGAAGATATTCTTCAATCACCCATCTATCGGGGCGAGGATAAAGTCCGCACTCGAAGAAGGTGCTCGTGTTACAGGGAAGGCGACGGAAGGGACCGCCGGATGAGATTTCTTCTCGATGCCGTCATCGCGTTCATCATGACGATTATCCTCGGCTCAATCTACTTCGATTGGATTTCCTTCGACGGTAAAAGCAAAGCATCCTTCTTCATCGCATATTGGTTGGCAAAGGCAATCTTCGTAGCCACAGGCATAAAAGTGAAAGCCATTGGCCTGGAAAAGCGGGATAAATCGAGACCATACATACATGTCACTGACCACGCGAGCCTGTTCGACATCGTTTCGGCAGTCGTCGGGAGAATCAGACACATCAGGTTCATGGCGAAGAAAGGGATATCGCACATTCCCGTTTTCGGGTGGGTAATCGCACGTGCCAACATAATGATCGATAGGAAGAGTCCGACCGAGGCGGGGCATAGTCTTGACAAGGCGGCGGAAGGGATTTCGCGTGGCGAGAGTGTGATCCTCTTCGCCGAAGGAACGCGAACGAGGGACGGGAATCTACTCCCCTTTAAACGCAGGGCTTTCGCGCTCGCAGTGCGGAAAGGGGTCCAGATCGTCCCATTGATAAAGTTGGAAAGCTACAGGATCATGAGAAGAAGAGAGTTGCGAATTAATTTGGTCTGTTCATACAAAAATTGTCGAGTGCGCCCCGCGGTATGATGCGCACCCCAAGGAGATTAGATAATGGCAGTGACGATGAAAGACGTTGAGCATATCGCAAAACTGGCGAAGCTCAACTTCACAGAGGATGAGAAGGCTGATTTTACCAGACAATTCAACGAGATACTTTCGTTCATGGAAAAGCTGAACGAACTCGACACTTCAAACGTCGAGCCTCTTTCACACGTAATCGAACTGCAGAACGTTTTGCGCGAAGACAAGGCGAAGGAATCGCTTTCCACTGAGAACGCCTTGAAGAACGCGCCGTCTCATACGGAGCAATTTTTCAAGGTCCCGAAAGTGATCGACAGATAAAAGAGAACGATGCCTGGACGCTCATTGAGAACGGTCGCTTTCATTCCGGCGCGGTACGCGTCGACACGTTTTCCCGGGAAGCCGGTCGCTCTAATTGCCGGCAAACCCATGATACAGCACGTCTATGAGAGAGTAAGTGAAGCGAGAAGAGTCGACGAGGTCTATGTCGCCACCGACGACAAGCGGATCGCCGATGTCGTCGGGAATTTCGGCGGTAAGTATATTATGACTTCCTCGTCTCTCAGGAGCGGCACCGACCGCTGCGCTGAGGCCGCGAGAAAGGTGAAAGCCGACATCATCGCGAACATCCAGGGGGACGAGCCGGTAATCTCGCCAGCGACGATAGACGCGGTCGTCTCTGCGCTCACGAGGTCCCCAAAGAGCGTCATGTCCACAGCCGCAGTCAGGATAAATGATCCGGCACTTCTCGAATCCGAGAACGTCGTGAAGGTCGTTCTCGCAAGAAACGGAGACGCGCTCTATTTTACGAGATCGGTAGTCCCCTGCCTTAGAGGGGTCGACCGAAGCGAGTATCTTGGGCATCACGAATTTCTGAAACATCTGGGAATATACGTTTACAGGCGAGAGTTTCTCAAGAAACTGACAAAGCTGACCGAGACGCCGCTCGAGTCGGCAGAGAAGCTGGAACAGCTTCGAGTACTCGAAAATGGGCATAGCATGAGAGTCGCAGTAGTCGAGCAAGACACGATTTCGGTCGATGTCCCTTCGGACGTTGCGGCGGTAGAAGAATACATGATGAACATAACCTCAAAAGAAAAAAGGACTGGAATTGGCAAGGCATAGTGTAAAGTATATTTTTGTGACCGGCGGGGTGGTATCGTCGCTTGGAAAAGGGATAGCGGCGGCATCGCTCGGCCTTCTTTTGAAATCCCGCGGACTCAGGGTCGCGATGCAGAAGTTCGACCCGTACATAAATGTGGATGCCGGCACGATGAACCCATTCCAACACGGCGAAGTTTACGTGACCGACGATGGTGCTGAAGCGGACCTGGACCTGGGACACTACGAACGCTTCCTCGACGTCACGACGACTCGCGCGAGCAACACGACCACCGGGCAGATTTATTACGAGGTCATCAGCAAAGAAAGACGCGGCGATTATCTCGGAGCTTGCGTGCAGGTGGTTCCTCATATCACGGATGAAATCCGCCGGCGTTTCTCCGCGGCATACGAGAACGGAAATTACGACGTGGTCATCACGGAGATCGGCGGAACTGTCGGCGATATCGAGGGACTTCCCTTCCTCGAAGCGATGAGACAGTTCATGCTCAAGGTCGGCAGGAAGAATGCGCTTAACATTCATGTGACGCTTGTACCCTACATTGAGGCAGCCGGCGAGATTAAGACGAAGCCTACGCAGCATAGCGTGAAGAATCTCCTTGAGATCGGGGTTCAGCCGGAGATATTGATCTGCAGGACTTCAAAACGTATTACCCGCGACCTGAAAGAAAAGATCGCGATGTTCACGAACATCGAGCCCGACTCGGTTATCGAAGGACGGGATGTCGAGACGATTTACGAAATGCCGCTCATACTTCGAAAGCAGCACCTTGACCAGATAGTCTTGCAGAAACTGAACCTCCAGGCCAAAGAACCCAACCTCTCGGATTGGGAAGAGCTGGTTCAGCGCATAAAGAACCCGCAGCATACGGTCAGGATCGGTGTTTGCGGCAAATACACCGAATTGCTCGATGCATACAAGAGCATAAGAGAATCGTTCGTCCACGCCGGTGCTGAAAACAACGCGAAGGTCGAGTTGAAATGGGTTGCAGCTGAAGACGTCGAGAAGGAAGGCGCCGAGGCGCATCTTTCGGATGTGGACGGGCTTCTCGTGCCGGGCGGATTCGGCGAGCGCGGAATCGAAGGGATGATCAGGGCAATTGAATACGCGCGCGTCAACAAACTCCCTTACTTCGGCATCTGCCTCGGCATGCAGACGGCGATCATCGAGTACGCTCGGAACGTCGTCGGATGGAAGGACGCGAACTCGACGGAGTTCAAGAAGACCTCGCATAACGTCATAGATATTATGCAGGGACAGAAGAACGTGAAGGAAAAAGGCGGAACGATGAGGCTCGGAGCCTATATATGTATGCTCCAGAAAGGGACCAAGGCTTTTCAGGCATACGGGACCGAGGTAATAAGCGAACGTCACCGGCATCGCTTCGAAGTCAATAATAAGTTCCGCCGGAAGCTCGCGGATGAAGGGATGAAATTCAGCGGACTCTCTCCGGATAATGAGCTTGTCGAGATGGTGGAAGTACCCGAACATCCATGGTTCGTCGGGTGCCAGTTCCACCCCGAGTTGAAATCCCGGGCGACGAAGTCTCATCCGTTGTTCAGGGAATTTGTGAAGGCAGCTGTGGAGCGAATGCTGGCCGATTAGCGGCAGGTCCGGAGCGAGCCGCAAGTTCGTAGTGGAGCGAAGCGGGACACTTGAGAATTTTTCGGGTGTCCCGCTTTTTTTTCTTCCTCATCTTATCCATTCAATGATTAACCCAAGTTCGACACTTCTCGGCTGAAAACGTGGATTCCATGCGAGAATAGAGGGAAAAGGTGAAAAGTCGGCACTACAATTTGTACTCTTTCGTGAGCCGCTCCGGGGGGATGAGCTGTAGTT
>JAJZVO010000065.1 GCA_021845665.1 Bacteroidota bacterium
GCCATTCATTAAAATGAACGGCTCAAAAAGTCTCAAAACCCCATTCGGGGTTTCGGGCACCTTCACAGGCGTCCATTTTTAATGGATGCCGATGGTGCGTTATATTTTTGTCGCACACCCGCGGGCAACCGCCGGTATGTCCTGCCGGAACAATCCGGCGGTCACAATCTTCAATTGTCAGTGCGACAAGGCGGAGTCCAACCCGGGTATCTCGTTATGAACGGCTTCTTCGAAGAACCTGCCGCCCAAAGTAAGATGGTAAGTCCTCCACGACGTAAACATCGGCGGTCCCCAATTGGGATCGAATACCCACCATATCCAGCTGACATGTTTCTCGGCGAAATACTTCATAATGGTTCTTCCATACGCTAAATCGGCTGTCGTATCCGGGAGCGTGAAACCGAGTTCGGTCGCCACTACAGGATACTTGTCGGCGGCGAAGCCCCAATCTTCTTCCCATTTCGGGACATAAGGGGGAGTTCTCTTGTGCGGATAAGGATGAACCACATAAGCTGTCCCGCGCGCGTTGATCGGATCGTACCGGAGCGGTGTAAGGTCATATGCCCAATCGAAACCCGCGACAAGAGGGATGCTTTTGTTGTGGTATGCCCTGATGAGATGAATAATATTCTCGTTGATCTTTTTCCATTTTTCCCATGAGAGGTTACCGAGCTTTCCACGAAAGTCGGTCGGCTCGTTGAAGATTTCGGAGAACGCGACTGTATTGTTGCCGGCGAAGTGCATGGCTATCGTTCTCCAGAAATTATATGTTTCCGTCAGAGACGTTTCGTACATCGGGTCCTGGAACAGCCCCTCTTCGAGGTTTCCGATCGAGTGCCAGTCTATATCGACATAAAGACTTTCTTCGCTGCACCAGTCGACTGCTTGATCGAGTAGCTTGAGATATTTAGCCGGAGTCTCTCCACGCCAGGCAACGGGATGGACAGGAATCCTCACTATCATCGCGCCAAGTTTCCTTATCTCGATAAACAGACTCTTATTCCAGTGGCCGTCGTCCAAAATCTTCGTCGGATCGGCGATCGCAAGTCCCTTGAACAAGACCGTATCGCCGAGAGAATTGACGAACCTGTTCCCCACGACTCGTATGAGCGGGAGAGTAGTGTTTTTATTAGGGGGGTAACCCGGAAACCGTTCGTTCCACCAGCTGCGATGTACTACCGACCTGTCGGGTGTTCCCCTTTGAGCCACACTTACATTTGTTATCGCCAACAGCGGAACGAGGATTGAAAACAGTAGAAGATACTTCTTCATAAATTCTCCTTACATTAAAGAAATGGCCAAATGCTTATTGATTCACTCAAAAAAAGCCCATCACGACCCGGCACTCGTTCATTGTAATCACATTCCGACGATTATTAAAGAGCGTCCGCCATTCGTGTTCGAACAGATTCAGTTAACATCCCGGCTCCGGGGGCTCCGGACAACCTACTCTTTCAACGAAACCAAATCCATCGGTTGATTGATCTCGCGCACCGCCGGTTCGAATGTTTTCCACGATTTGAGCATTGCCGGCCGCCAGAGAGGATCGGACACCCACCAAACCCAGCTAATGTGCTTGCTTTCCATGTAGCTGACTAGAGATCTACCGTAATTGCCGTTGTCCTCCATCCCACCTTGTCCAAGCGTGAATCCCGGCTCTGTCGCGACAATCGGATATTCCTCCGCGGCAAAGCCGAAGTCTTCATCCCACTTCGGTTCATACCGAGGGGTCCGCTTGTGAGGATAAGGATGGACGACATACGCTATCCTTCGGCGTTAACAGGTGCATAGTTTAGCGGAGTGAGATCATATGCATAGTCGGGGCCCGCCACCAGAAGGATGCTCTTGCAGCCATTTGCTCCAATCAGGCTGATAAGATTCACGTTGAATGTCTTCCCGTTCTTCCACGAAAGATTGCCGAGCCTGCCGAATACGGAAGTAAGATTGAAGGTTAAATCAGGCAGTCAAAATATCAGCTCTTGACATCCGACGTGCCTGCTCAATTGCCGGCGTTGCAATTGCTCAGCCCATTACAACCTGAATTTTGTTCTCCTGTTCAAGTCTGGAAAACGGTATGAGATTCCCTTCGACCGGTTGGCCGTTCACCAGTATCTTCTTGATCCCTTTTTCCACACCGCCGGTATTTTCGAACTCAATATCGAGCACCTTTTCCCGGAATAGCCGTCGTACCGAGAAGGATTTCCATTTTGATGGTACGCATGGCTCTATGCGAATTCCGCCAGCTTCAGGTTTGACGCCGAGTATATACTGGGTAATCGCGTGATAAGTCCAGCTCGCCGACCCGGAGAGCCAGGGTATTCGGGAGACTCCGTGTTTCGGGCTCTGCTTTCCATGTGTCGACTGGCAGACGACGTACGGCTCTATTTCCCTTTCTTCGGCCTTCGTATTGTACGCTGCGGGTAGGTAAGCTCGGAGATACTCGTACGCGCGGTTTCCGTGACCGAGGATCGCCTCTGCCATGACGGCCCACGCCTGTGTGTGGACGAAGATGCCGGCATTTTCTTTCAGCCCGGGGTTGAAAAAAGTCGCCCTTACAATCTTATGGTCCGTCTTTGCGAAAGGTGGGTCGCACAGGGCGAGACCGTATTTCGATGCAAGGCGCTCGTGTACTTTCTCCATCGCGGTCTCGGCTTGCTCTTTCGTCGCGAGCCCCGATATCACTGACCACGTTTGTGGATTCAGAAAGATCTGCCCCTCCTTAGACTCTTTTGAACCGAACTTGAGGCCGTCGTTCCTGTACCCGCGCATGAACCATTCGCCGTCCCATGAATAACGTTTGATATTACTGCTAAGCCGCTCGATCGTGAGCTTGGCCCAGGACGACTCGTCCGCCCTTCGGAGGAGAACCGCGACGTCGATGTAGACTTTGAGCGCGTGTCGCAGCTGCATCGCAACAAAAATCGATTCACCCTTCCTACCGAATCGAAGCGTGTCGTTCCAGTCGGCCTGCAACCCGGTCGGGAGCCCATGCGCGCCCGTTCTCGACAGGTTGAACTGGAGCGCTCTCTTCATGTGTCCGAAGACCGTGTCTTCACCTTTGTCCGCGAACGGGAGTACTTTGTGATAGAACTCGAGATCCCCCGTTTCATTGACATAAGCGGGAATAGCGTCGAACATCCAGAGTGCATCGTCCGAGCGATACTCATCTTCGGTCGGGGCCGTCTCCTTCCCGGGGGTATGACTGAACGGAAGTATCACCGGCATCGCCCCACCGGTGGAGACCTGCCCGGTGATCATGAGTTCAAGACGCTTCTTCGCCTCGGAAGGGATCGCGTGCATTACGCCTAGAAGGTCCTGCATGGTGTCACGGTAGCCGAGTCCGTCGCGGTCGATGCCGGAGTAGATAAGACTGGCCGAGCGCGACCATGCGTAAGTCACCAGCGCGTTGTATATGCCCCACGTGTCTACCGTGGCGTTCAGCTCGGGGTCGGGAGTATGTGCGGAGAACGTCTCGATCCTTTCGTGCCAGAACGACTTCAGTTTTTCGAGCTCTTCGCCGGCCCTGGAGAGATCGCCGAATTCCTTCACCGCTTCCTTCCCCTCCTGCTCTGCGCTTCCGATCCCGGCTATGACAAGAAGCTCTTTTGACTGCCCCGGGGAGAGCGTCAACTTCACCTGCAGGACTCCGCATGGATTGTCGCCGTACGCAAGGGTGTCCGAACATTTTCCGCTGGCTACGGCGATAGGGTTCGCGTAAGTCCTGTACGGACCGAGGAACGCTTCACGATCGGTATCGAAGCCGACAACTTTCGCGCCGCATATTGCCTGAAAAGTATGACGTGCCTGGTCTTTCTCCTTGAAATTCTCGGGCTCCGGCGGAATGTTGACATTCGTACCATGATCTATGATGCCGTCGACAAAGCTCATCCTGGTCGTGTATTGTACATATTGAATGTTCAAAAGGTCGTCTATCGCGTTCCAATTCCCGGCGTACTCGAGATAACTGAAGACGCTCAGGTTCCGTTTCTTCTTGGAAGCATTCGTAATCTTGACTTTCCATATTTCGAATGTACGGCCGAGCGGTACGAAGTATGTCACTGCCGATCTGATACCGCTGTATTGGGACTCGATGACGCTGTAGGCTGTGCCATGCCGGCAGACTGACTTGAACTTGCCGAGAGGTTTTCCGACGGGTTGCCATGACGCCGACCAGAAGTCTCTGGCTCCATGATCGTGTATATAAATGTATCTTCCCGGTTGATCGGCAGGAATCGAGTTGAACCTGAACCGCACGAATCTCCCCATGCCGCCGGATTTATAGAAGCTGTAGCCGCCGGCATTGTTGGTAATGATAGCGCCGTACTCTGTGGAACCAAGGTAATTGCTCCACGGTTTCGGCGTATCGGGACGGGTGATTATATATTCTCTGTTCTTGTCGTCGAACTCACCGTACTGCATTTTGAATTCTCAATTAGTGGTTAATCCCGCAGCTTCTCGTCGCGCACCGATTTCCGACTTGATTCTCTCCATTGCGGGTTCGTCCAGTTTATAGAAGAAGATAAGAAGTATTAGGGCAATTACGCCAGGGACCGCCGGTATAATACTCATCATAGACTTCAAGCCGGCGAGGACTTCTGCATTTTGCATGACGTTGGCCCGGAAGCCCGTCATGGAAAGTATCCACCCGGCAAAAATCGTCCCGACGGCCCATCCCAGTTTGTTCGACATGATCGACGCGGAATAGACAAGCCCGGTGGCTCGTCTCCCGGTCTTCCATTCGGAGTAATCGGCGGTATCGGCGTACATTGCCCAAAGGAGCGGAGAAAGAGGACCTCCGGCGATTGAGCTGAGGATCTGAAGCAGAAAAATCCAGAAGAGATCGCCGGGACGGAGGAAGACAAATAGCGAGGTCAACACGATGGCTCCCACGAAAAGGGCGATCGCCGCATTCTTTCTCCCAAGCTTTCGCGAGAACCATGGGACGAGGACCACACCGACAAGCGACGCGGCCTGGCCGACTACATTGAACGCCGAAACCAGCCACTCGAAGTCATACTTGTGGGAAGTCCCGAAAATAGTGAACTCCTGTGTTCCAATATAATATTTGAAATAGTGAACGGTTATACTGAGCCTGATGCAGACAAATAGTATTAAAAGGATCGTCACCACAAATAAGATAATCCAGGGCGTGTTCCCGGCGACGTCTTTCAGATCATTCCTGATCGAAGCCTTTTCCCTGGCAATCGGCTGTATGCGTTCATGCGTCGAGAGGAACGTTATGACGAAGAAAATGATAGCGACAACCGCGTAAAGCGACATTGTGGTCTGCCATCCTTTTGCGCTGCTTCCCCCTCCGAAATATTCGGCAAGCGGGAGTGCGGTTGCCGAAACAACTATCCCCGCAGTGTAAGCGCCGACAAATTTGAACGATGATGCACTCGTCCTCTCGTCCGGCTCGCCGCTTATGACGCCGAGCAGGGATGTGTACGGAATATTGATGGCCGAATAAAAGAACATGAATGCGATAAACGTCGCGTATGCATAGATAATTTTGCCGGTGGCGGAGAAGTTCGGGGTCGAGAATGCAAGCACCGCAGCAATCGCCAGGGGAAGAGCCATCCAGATCAGGTAAGGCCTGAATTTGCCCCAGCGGGTTTTCGTCCTATCCGCTGTCATACCAATCCCGACATCGAAAAATGCATCGAGTACTCTCGATATGGCGGTCATCGTGCCTGCCGCCGCTGCCGTCAGCCCGAACACATCCGTGTAAAAGAACAGAAGATATACCATGATAGTTTGCCAGAACAGAACAGATGCGAAATCGCCGCATCCATAGCCTCCTTTTTCCCAGAACGACAGCTTTTGACTTTCCGTGGTCATAACAGCTCCTTTGCATTGATTGACTGCTGCGAAATGTTCCGTCGTTTTCTCATTTTCCCATCACGACATGCACGATATTAACGTCCGCCATGATATTCGGAGGAATCAAATTTCCCGCAACCTGTCTCCCGTTTATCGTCATTTCGTGGGTTCCCCGTTCAATCCCGTCCGGATTAACAATTTCCATCCTAAAACTCTTTCCCCTGAATCTTCTCTCGATCACGACGGATGAGTACTCCTCATCACCGGGCGGCTTGCCGACAGGCCGCCATGACGCGGACCAAAATTCACCCGAGTTGGGGGCGCTAATGTAGAAGTACCATCCGGGCTGGTCCATCGGGATGTTGTTAGGCCGCCACCTGATGAAGCGCCCCTGTACGGCGGAGGGGAAGAAGCTGTAGCCACAGGCGTTGTTGGCAATCATAGCGCCGCAGTCGGTGGAGCCGAGGTAGTTGCTCCACGATCTTCGAGTATCCGGGCGCATAATTACATACTCGTGCTTTTCGTCATCGAAATAGCCGAATTGCATACCTGAGCCCTTTTCTTTTGCATGCACGACACGTCTCCGCGAGACGCGAAGAACTGGGGATCTAAACAGCCCTGAACGCTTAATTATAGAATAGTCGGACCATTATTACCAACCGGGGCACGTTTTGCTGGCTACGGAACCTTCGGAATCTGGCATGGCACAGTAGGCAGCAGATATCTGTAGAACAACCGGACCACAACTCACACCGTCCCTGGCCGAAATATTCTTCTAACTATGCCACCCTCGATTTATCCTTGCGGATGACCCCTGATGAAATCCACCAATTCATCGACCCTGGCGAAGGCAAGCCCCGTCACGGTGTCGGCGGCACCGTAATAGATGGCAAGTCTCCCTGTGGGGGAATCGCACAGCATGGCACACGGGAACACGACGTTCGGAACATCGCCGACACACTCGTACTGTGTCTGCGGTGAAAGAAGGTACGGCTGAGCCCGTGCCACCACCTTCCAGGGTTTGCCGAGATCAAGGAGAACCGCGCCCATGCTGTAGACGAAACCATTGCACGACTGCAGGACGCCATGATAAATAAGAAGCCAGCCTTCGGAAGTCTCGATCGGTATCGGTCCGCTTCCGATCTTCGTGTACTGCCACGAATCTCCGACCGTTCCCATCACGAACCTGTGTTTTCCCCAGTAAGTCATGTCGGGGCTTTCGCTTAGAAATATGTCGCCGAATGGAGTGTGTCCTCTGTCGGACGGCCTCGAGAGCAGGACATAATTGCCGTTAATCTTTCTCGGAAAGAGAACTCCATTCCGATTATAGGGGAGTAAAGCATTTTCCAGCTGATGGAATGTCTGAAAATCTCTCGTCCACCCGATACCGATCGTCGGCCCATGATAATAGTTGCACCACGTCACGTAATACCTGTCTTCTATCCATACGACCCTCGGGTCATAGCCGTATACGAAATTCCCTATCTCCTCGTCTTCACATTCGAACATCAGTGGTTCCGGGTCGATGTTCCATTTGAGGCCATCTTTGCTGAAGCCCCGATGCAATCGCATTTGCCTCGCCCAGTTGTCACATCGGAATACTCCGGCAAATCCACCGTCCCGCGCAACCACCGCGCTGTTGAATATGCTGTTGGAAGCCGGAAGGAGGTCACGTGGTATTACCGGATTCCCGGAATAACGCCAGACCGGCTTGCTGTACCCTGAAGGTCTTTCCTCCCATGGAATGTTGGGTATTCCTTTTTCATTGAAGATTCTGACTGAACTCATATTATCCTCGCGAATATGGAACTTGAAGCATGAACTCCGGGGCCAGATAGGTTATGGTGGAGCTGTTCACCTTTCGATCCTAAGACGAACAGCGCACCAGAATATCTGCCCGATGTTCCCTGACTAAGCCTCGCTAAAGACTCTTGCTACGCTAACAGAAGCTACAACTTTATCTCAATATTTACACGACCAGATTGCAATGAAACCGGGATTTGTACGGTAACGAGATGATCGTCATACGTGAATGCCGATTTTCTTCCATCGACTCGTACACTTGCGGGCATGTTCGCGACAACCGCCGCGAACTTTCCTCCTTCATGGAGGACGGCTCGAATCTCATGCGCCGTGATCCTCGATTCGATAACCGCGGCCGGAGCATTGTATTTGTCGACCAAGCCTATGACTGCATTCCCATCTTCAAGGGGAACGACATAGTAGAGCTTGCAGCCATATCCCGGGAGTGAGAATCGGATCGACTGGTTTTTGTCCGCGATAACGAGTGATTTACTGAAATACTCATACACGGCAAATCTGTTGCCTTCAATTCCGTCGACATCCGAAGGCTTCATTGTTCCCGAGACCTTGCTCGAGTCTACGCAGTTCCATACTCCAAGGAGGCCGACCTTCCCGTCCATAGAGAAAGCCTTGAACGGCTTAGGCGCATCGACATTGAAGAGGCAATCTTCTGTAGGGAGAAGAGCTTTATCCGGGCGAAGGAGCGTGCCGTCGCTGTATACAAGCGGGCGTAAAACGGAGAAGTTGTGTTCGCCAACTTTGTCGGTGATGTATGTGGGCCCGTCGTTGATCGCATGCGCAATGGCGTAAATCGGCGCGGCAGGGTTTATCGATTCGAACATATCGTAGTCCGGATAAACCATCTGCGAGAAATATATGGAGTTATAGACTTCCTGCAGAACATGCTGGCCTGCGCGCTGGAACCAGTAGTTTCTCGCGTGGGACGTATCGTATTCGGGCCAGTAGTCGTCCTCGGTGCGCGCGACCGCGGTCGATCCGAAGTTGAGGTACGCATCCGGAGTCATGTCCATGCAGTTGATCATCGCATCGTGAAAGTACTTTGCCACGGAAGCGTTGAGCGCATCGTGTATCTCTTCCGCTCCCTTGAATATCGGGAAGTTGCCCGGAGACATAGCCTGTGTGACAAGCTGGTTGTCCACTTTCACAAATGAGAATCCCTGGCCTGCGAGATATTTGTGAAAGTCGTCAAAGAACTTCGTGATCCCTTTTGAGTTGGGAGAGATGAAATAATGTTTGTCCGCAGCGGATTTCGCGTCACTTGGCCAGGCGAATAAATAGTCTTTGAATTCTCTCCCGAGGGGAGAATCGGGATTAATGCCGTTCCAATACCCATCGAGAGTGTGCCAGACCCCGACGTAATCAATATGATACTCGCTTTTCAGTTTGTCGATTACCGGTTTGAAACCCTTCGGAAATTTCGAAGTGTCCGGGACAAATGAATTCAATTCTCCTTTCGTATCGTTGAACCATCCATCATCGACGAGGAACCACTTCACCGGGAAAACGCCATCTGCGAAACTCTTCGCCGCACCGAGAAGGAGATGTTCGTTGAGTTTGGTACCGTAAACCGATGCGTTCCATGAACACCAGCCGATGCCGTCGAATATCTTGGGGTAGGTCTTGTTCGTAATGAAGTCCTGGCTCTTGCCTATCGACCTAAGTCCATACTTATAAATATCTGCGAAGAGTTTGTACGGATTCTTCCCGAAACCGATCGCCATCTGCGGTATGTTCTCCTCTTTCACGCCGTCGTAGTAGCTGACCGATTCACAGCCCAACCTTCCGCCATTCTGACCGAGAGTCGTCCTGTAACCGCGGCCGGAAAGCGGTATAGCAGCACCGTAGATGCCATCAGAGTATTTCCAGTAGAAGAACTGTACATCCCATTTTTCAAGCTGGCCGACGCTGTCGATCTTTACCGGCATCGACCAGCAGTAATACGGACCGTATCTCCAGAGAGAGACTCCTTTATGGAAACCGGGGACGTCCTTGAAGAAAAGTCCCACAAAATTGTCCCCGCTGTCCGACTCGTTGCCGTTTGGAGAGAGGAAAAGCGAAACAACATCTCCGCTCTTTCCGGACACGATGCTAACATCTATCGGCTTTGAGGATGTCTCGAATTTTATATTGCCATTCGACTGCGAGACGCTGGTTATTGATGAATTACCGGACTGAAGGACCGGCAATCCGCCGATCAGTCTAGGCTTTCCCCCGTAGTAGATGCTTACGCTTCCGTTTTCCGTCCTGACTTCGCAGGCGTTTTCCGAAGCGGTGTTCTGAGCAAATCCTCTCGGAGCGAAGAGGGAAAAGAAAGCTAATACAACAACTAACCTGCGTGACATTGAGAATCCCTCCTATTTGCTGAGCATCTTTATGTACATTCCACCTACGACACTTCTTGCCTGGAACATGACCTGCCTCGCGGTTTTGGTATCAAACAAGTCGCTGAATGGGACTCTGTCGGGAGTATTGTTCAGGTACTCCACAATCTTGTGCATATACAATTCGAAATCGTCCCGGTCGGGGTACATCGTCGCTACCCATGTCATCCACTCGGGTTTGGTGAACGCTGCGCGCGAGTCGAGCGGCAGGCCGTACTTGTTCATTTTTATTTTGTAGAAGGCGAGTTCTCTTTTGTAGACATCGGGCGAAAACAATTCCAGGTCGAATATTTTGTCCCAAACCATATTATACTTCTCGCTCCAGGTACCTGGCTTGTCGAACGCCAGCTTGTAATGGTCGCCGTCGATATCCATCACTGCCCATTTCTTTGCATACTCTTTCGCGAGCGTTCCGAACTCCTTCGCCTCCACCGGTTTGCCCGCCATCTCGCAGATCTTCGAGAAGCAGCCGAGTGCGACGATAGCTTTCACCGACAGGTTCGCGTTATGTGCCAAGTGGCCGGTGAAGTCGTCGGTACAGAGCTGGTTAGCCGGATCGAGCCCTTCCTTTTTCAGATAATCCGCCCACTTCTGCAGGCAGGGCCAGTACTTCTCGGCGTAACTCGCGTCGTGGTCTTCCCTGCAAAGGGCGTAGGTCAGTATGATCATGTTCCCGGATTCTTCGACGGGCATCTGGTCCACTGCGCTCTTCTCTCCGCCGCCGTAGACCTGGCCATTTGCATCGGGATAAGTCCCGAGATCGTGCGGCGCAAACGGGAACTTCCATCTCGGCATCTCCGCGTACTTGAACACCGGGGTCAGTATAGCTTTGAGCAGCGTGCAGTTAAGGTACATGAAGAATGGTGCGGTCGGGTAGATCACATCCACGGTGCTGATGCATCCGTTGCTCGAGTTCTCTTTCGTGAAGAGCATCGGGGTACCATCGGCATCTGCCACAAGCTTCGTGGCTCCAAACACCTGGCGGTAGGCGAGAGCACAGATGGACGCATAAGCCTTCCCTCCTTTTTCTGCCAGTGCTGCGACAAGATGGCTGTCGAAAGTCCGGCATTCGTCCATCAGCTTCCCGTACTCGTCCACGCGCCCGGTTATCATCTCGGCGATTGTCCTTCCGTTTCGCTTCCAGTACGCGGGGAGCTCTCTGCGGAAAAAGTCTATCGAATAGACCTCGTTGTAAGCCACCATCACGAATCTCTGCCGGACCTGCGTGCCTACGTCGCCGAGGTCGAAGACATAAGCGGCTACCGGCCAACCGTCATTCCCCTGGACCGGCATGTCAAAGTCGTCGTACGAAGGGAGTTTGCTCTTTCTCATGAACGCGTCACGGGCCGAGTTTGCAGGTGCAATCACGCTCTCGGCATCCTGATCTTTCGGCGAACAGAAATAAACGTAGCCCCAGTTTATTTGAACCCTGTCACCACGGCTTCCCAGGACATCCTGTCTTTGGGAACCCATCTGCATTACGTCTATCCCGGGAAGCTTCAACCGCCCCCAGACCACTTTCTCGTTCGGATTCTCGAGGCAGAACTCAGCGTCGCCGTCGAAATAGAGGGAGACATCATGCTTCCGGCCATCTATAGAATGAACTCTCCAGGTTATATATGAAGCGTCCTCCGATATGAGGTCGAGGGAATCCGGCAGTAGCGGCGTCGTGAAGATAAGCTGAAGCTCTATTCCCGCCTGGTCGAAGACGTAGGCGGTTTGAGTTGGACCCACGATTGTTCGTTTCAGATGGAGAACCGGAAGCGACTGCTCGTTGCTTCCGACGACGCGATAGGACTTGCCGTCTATCTTAATCATGAGACAGATTCCCATCGTGTTCCCCGTCCAGTGCCGCGTGTAATCTTCGGCAGGATTATTGGCAAACGACCAGACGCTGAAATACGGGTCGGTTACCATCAGAGGAATTGCCGGTGGCCGGGTGACTGCGTCCTGGGCAAAAAGATTCAAAGAGAAGAAGGTGATGACAAAGAGCATGCTAATTCGAGCTATTAGTCGCATTGTTCCCTCCGGACTGAGTTAATGTCTGTCGTCTCAAATTATGGCAATTGAAAGGACCGTGGGAATGTTCACCGAAAAACAATATAAGTCAAAGATCGAGAAAGTCGACCCGCCGGTTCTGTTACTCTTTGGATCCGGCGGGCGGTAATAAAGTTCATGTGCCGGTCAGAACACTCACTGCGGCCAGTTATCCGTTCTGAATGTCGAAGCGGGAAGTCCCGCCTTGTTGAAGAGTGTCGCTTGCTCGGTATTCCCCCAGGCGTATCTGACCGCAACGGGGTGCTTCACCCTGGGACTGTAAACGATGAGAGTTCCTCCGACGATTTTCACATCTGCATCCACAAAGCTGCTGTCTTTTCCGGCAATGATTAAGTTCGATTTCCCGTTAAGAGGCTTGTATACCAGCCCGCCATCTGCATCCCGAAAAGTAATGATGGCTTTGTCGCCTTTTACTCTCATCGATCTGTAAAGTGGACCGGAATAGACAAGCCGTTTGCCGTAGGTTCTGTCGAGTGCCCAGAGAGCAAGACGATGTCCCACGTCCTGCTTGTCCGGTGGATGAATATTATCGACCGTGCCGATATCGAGTGTGACTGCCATGCCGGTATTAGGAACCGTAAGCGTCCGGCGCTGCGCGTCGCGCACAACGTAGGATTTGGCCGTCGGACCATAGTTGAACGGCGCGATCTGTACCCAGTAGAACGGGAGGTTCCCATCCTTCCAATCGGCGCGCCAGTTCTTTATCAACAAAGGGAACAGGTATTTGTAGTTGTTGTAGTCGCTTGGAGTGCCGGAGTTGGATTCACCCTGGTACCAAATGACTCCCCTGATATGGTAAGGTTTGAGCGGGGCAATCATGCCGTTAAAGAGAACCGTCGGCGAGTCGTAATCGAACCTGAACGGGAGTTTCGGTCTGCTGTAAAACTCTCCGTCTGATCCGTACACATAGAATTTCGAGTTCGTGAATTCCGCGACCGGCATATATTTCCATTCACCGGACAACGGGATCGTCTGTGTCGAATCGGACTTCGGATTAATCTCCATCTTCACACCGTCGCCCCAAATCCCTCCGAAACCGCCGATGTCGAGAACTCGGACCGCTATCGTTAAAGAACTATCGGTTACTATGTCCGACGGTACGTCGTAGACGCGGGGATAGGCATAGTAGCCGGTCGTCAGATACCCGCCGACCTTCGTACCGTTCACCCATGTCTCGTCCATGTCGTCGATCGGTCCGAGATGGAGAACCAGCGTCGAACCGACCCAGCTTTTCGGAATTTGTATGTTCTTCCTGAACCAGACGGCTCCGTTGAACATTCCGGCCGATGTCATCTGCCAGTATACAGGGAGTTTCATCGTCTTCCATGATGAATCGTTGTAATTCTTCTCGGACAAGCTCGCGTCGCCAAAGTTCAACCCGACATACATGCTGTCAGGGTTTCTTGTCGCTGTATTGATGACAGGATGAGAATGTATCCACTCTTTCTGCGCAGCGACCAGACCGGCACCGTGTTCGATCTTCTGAGCAATCGTCTTATACTCAGGAAGCTCTGAAAGATACCCGGCGCTGATCCAGGGCTGTATTTTCGTCCCACCCCAGACGGACATTATGAGACCGATCGGGACGTGTAATTTCTCATAGAGGTCTCTTCCGAAGAAATAGCCGACGGCGCTGAACGAGGCGACGGTCGTAGGATTGCACTCGGTCCAGGTTCCGACGCAGTTGAATTGAGGATTGGCTGAAAAATCCCGTGCAACGTGGAACAGACGTATATCCGGATAATTCGCGTCTCGTATTTCTTCCGTGGAATTTCTGATCGGGTACTGTGGCGGCCATCCTTCCATCGGGATCTCCATGTTCGACTGGCCGGAGCAGAGCCAGACTTCTCCAAGCATCACGTTCCTGTAAACGAGAGCGGAATCACCCACCATAACTCGCATCTCGAAGGGTCCTCCGGCCTTGACAGTCTTCAGATGCACCTCCCAGTTGCTGTCCGGGCTGACGATTGTCCTGGCCGCCGCTCCCCAGCCAGCCTTGACCACGACTTTTTCTCCCGGCAGCGCCTTTCCCCAGACCGGGACATCCGATTTCTGTTGGAGTACCATGTTGTCTGAAAACAATGCAGGCATTACAAGGTAACCGGAAGAGTGAACCTGTGCCCGGACGACCGACGAGAAAGCGAATAGTATGATAATGGCTTTCATTTTCATGCCCTCAGATTTTTGAAAGTATATCGCTGATATCGGAAATGCCTGCTGTCACTTCTCCTGTGCGAGTGTCACGATTTCGGGATTCGGTTCGGGTATCCTGTCATAAATAATCTCAACCCTGCTCAGCTCTGAGTCTCCGTCAAATTGGATCTTCAGGTACTTGCTGTTTGCAGGGAACTCCGAGCACGTGTACATTGCCGGCGTATAGAAATGATAAAAATTGGTATACGGCGGGAAAGTCTGAAGCTTCGCTGCGACCTTCGTAAACGTGCTCAGCGAGTCAGAAGCGTAGAAGGTCATGCCGCATTGGCCCTTGGTAAAGAATGCCTCCACCGCGATCGAGTCGATATTCTCAGGCACTTTATAAATGACATACGCACCCCTCGCTCCGTCCAGCCTGCTGTAGTCGTACTTAGCCAGAACTGCCGTCCTGAGCGATGCAAACTTCAGGCTGTCGGACATTTCACAAATATGCGAAGTATCCGCGAGTTCGTCGACGAGCATCTTATATTTCACCTCAACCGGTCCGACGACATTCGACGGGCCCGATTGACCCGAGCTGTTCTGCGCGATAACCCTGTAGTAATAACTCTTACCGAGCTGGGCGGTGGTGTCGTCGTATAGCGGTCTGAAGACAACATCGGCATCGCTGACGCTGTCGGCGATAGGCCTCCAGACTTTTGACTCGTCGGATTTTCTCTGAATTTCATACGAAGACGCACCGGCAGAGCCCTGCCATGATATTTCGTAGACATTGTTGATGTCCAGCAGGTGAGGCGGGTCCGGGACCGGAAGCGGTGGTTCAGGTTCGCCATTTATCCTGTAAGCGGCCGCTCTCATCCAGGCGACGACCTGTTTTCCATCGATAGCAGAATCGCTGGCGAAGCCGGGGAAGTGATAAGCCAGACCGTGCTGATAGAAGCCTCCGTCCCTGGAATGGAACCTCAGACTCCATATCATTATTCCCGATATGCCGTTGTCTATGACGGTATCGAGGAAAGCCTTCGTGTTTTGCGGATTGCGCAAACCGAACTCGCCCACGTAGTACGGTTTCTTCCCTTTTGTCATCTCCCTGTCCAGTTTCACGTCGTGGACTGCCGTCTTCAGATCGGTGTAAAAGTGGGTAGTCAGTACATCGAAGTTAGTGTCCGCGACTTCCTTATCGGTAAGGAGCTTATGATTAGTGCATTCTATGATAAGATGATTCTTGTCAATGCTTCTGATATAGGCAGCGATCGTATCCTGCCAGGATTGAGGCGCCTGAAGCTCGTTACCGGTCTCCCAGCCAAGAATGGCTTTGTCGTTCTTGTATCTCACGCCGGTGTAAGTGTTCTTCCTGTTGAGGACAAATTTGATCGTCTTCTCGAAGTCATGTATGATCTGAGGATCGGTCCAGAAATCCTTCGGCTGCTTATCGCGAAATGCGGCGTACGCGGCTGCTCCTCCCCACCACCACCAGTTGTCGATGAGCGGAACGATCAGCCTCACGCCCTCCTGGTTTGCGATTTGCAGAACCTTATCGAACGTCCTGAAAGCCTTTTCGTTGAATTCGCCAGGTCCTTCCACTGCGCGGGGGATGTGGCTAGACATTCCCGCCTGCTTCACCGAGAAGGTGTAGATGCGCGCCACCTTTCCACCGTCCATCTTAATCGTCCTCAGCGCATCTCTGATTTCATAGGTGTCCGGTAATCTCCACGGGCTCTGGGCTCTGAAGGCGTCGTAGTCTTCAATATATGTGAGGTTCGGAATGTCGTAGGAGACAAAACGCAGGACTTTGTTCCCTTCCATAAGTTTATCTTTTTTAGCCCTCACGAAATATTCGAATTTGCTTTCGCTTGCACACTGAACGAGGAACAGACTGAGGAGCGGCAGCAGCAGTATAGGTAGCCTCTTCATCATTTCTCCATTGAATTATTATTTAGAATAAACCGGTCGGCGCGTTTAGTTTGAAGTAGACCACCGCCCATCCACAAAATGAGGTTGAGCGGCGGCTTCGAAGGATGAGTCCGCGCGGCACGGCTTTACCGGCGGAAGCAAAGATCAGGAGATCTCTTTGGCTGTATTCTGCCAGTGAGATATGAATTCATCGGATTCTTCTTTCAGCTTCCTGAATCTCTCCTCCTTCATGAGAGTGGAGCTGTCCTCTGCGAGCATCTTCATACAGTTCATCATTGCCCGGCCAGTGTGGTAGTTGCACTTCCAGATGTGACCTTTCGGCCCTGTCTTGAATTGCGGCTCCTTGTCGAGACCTCCCTCGAACCAATCTCCATGTTCGTGATCGAGTAGAAATCTATCGACATATTGCCATTGTCTGACGAAATACTCCGGGTAGATTTTGCTTTCAGGAAAGATCCTGGACATGAGGAGAAGTACGTTCAGAGCTTCGGCCTGGGCCCACCAATTCTTCGTCGCCTGTATTATGGTACACTTGCTTTCGCCGGCGAAGTAATAACCGGCATCGAAGAAGCCGCCGTTCTCTTTGTCCCACCCGTTCTCGACGGCATGGTCCACCATCCTCTTCGCGGTGGAAAGCGTTGCGGTGTCGTCCTCCATGCCGAGAACACGCGACGCCTCCAGCATCAGGAACCCTGTCTCGTAATCGTGGCCGAAAGAGACATGATCCAGCCTGTAGTTCTTCTCCCGGATTTCTTTGGGCGCATTCCTGAACGAGAGCGGCGTCCAATCGTTGTGGAAAAAGAGGTTCATATGTCCCTTCTCCGTCGTTATGACGTCCCGGACGAGGATAAGAAGGTCGGTCAACCGCTTCTTCAATTCCGGATCCGGCCAGACCTTGTAGAGCTCGGTGTATGCTTCGAGAAGGTGTATCGAAGAATTTTGATCTTTATAACCCAGTTCGACTTCATCATAAGCCTTCGTCTTATAACTGCTCGATCCGTTGTACGGATTTCCATCGGGCGCCAGGAACTGAAAGTAGCCTTTCTGTTTCGGGTCAAATGCATGTGCCTCTATCCATTTGAATCCCTCGCGGGCGAAATCGAGTACCTTCCCGTCATGCGTCAGCTCGTACAGGGCAGCGAGGCCGTAGACAGCGAATGCGTTCCCATAGGTTCGTTTCTCGTCAAAGAAGCCGAGGAAGTCGCATACCTGTCCGCGTCGGTCCCGCATCTGGCAGAATCCTCCGTTCTTCTGGTCCCACATGGAGTTTCTCAGGAAATCGTAACCGTGCATTGCGGCTTCGGCATAGACGTCTTTACCGAACATGCGGGCGGCTTTTGAAGCCGTCCAGACATACCGGGCCTGGGTGACGATCATCTTGTGCTGTTCCGGCAGAATTTTCCAGTCGTATGAAATGTCGGTGAAATAGCCACCGTACTGCCTATCGACCGAGAGAGGATACCACTTGTCCAGCAGATCCTTCCCAATGAACGCCGAAATCTGTTCCAGGATTCTGTCGCCGTCTTTGATTCCGGCCCGCTTGAGATCTTCAAATGGCATGCAAGAATTCCTTCCTCACAGCTTTCCTTCCAATCTACGGATACAGTTTATAAGGCCCCTGGTAGTGTGGTAGTCCACCTTCCATATTGTCGCCTTGGGTCCCTTTATGTTTTGAGGAGCTTTGTCGATGCCGCCCCAATACCAGCCGCCGTACTTGTGATCGAGCAGATATTTTTTTACGTAGTTCCATTGCTCGCAGAACTTCATGTAATAATCCATCTTACTATGAGGATAGAGCTCGGACATCATCAGGAAGGAGTTGAGGGCCTCGACCTGACTCCACCACTGCTTCGTAGGCATTATGATGGTTACGTGATGCTCTCCCTGGAAAATATATCCGCCGTCGTAAATGCCGCCCAGCTTCTTGTCCCAGCCGTTTTCGAGCGCGAAGTCGTCCATCCATTTTGCGATCCTGAGCGTCCTGGCTTCGTTCTTCAAACCAAGGGCTTTCGACGTCTGAAGGAGGAGCCAGGCTGTCTCGACATTGTGACCGAACGAGATATGATCTTCTTCGAAATGTGCCGTCCTGAGATAGTTGTTCGAATCGCGGTACGAGATCGGGGTCCAGTTCCGTTCGAAGAAGAGTGTCAGCCACGGATGGTTCCCAATCGCTATGTCCCTCACATTATGGAACAGGGAGTCGAGGCGCACACGCAGTTCCGGATTTGGCCACACCCCATAGAGCGCCGTGAACGCTTCCATAATATGTATCATGGAGTTCTGATCTTTTGGGGGCGTACCGTGGAAACCGTTCTTGTAAGGGACGCCTTCCCTCGACATGTATTGGAAGTATCCGCCGTATTTCGGGTCGTAGCTGTGCTCGTCCATCCATTTATATGTCTTGATGGCAAGGTTAAGCGCGGCAGTATCTCCGAAGGCCTTGTAGTAGCCCGCAAGACCGTATATTCCGAAAGCGTTACCGTAAGCAGTTTTGATATATTCGCCGTTCCGTCCGAGCGGCTTTCCTTCCCTGTTCACTATATCATAGAAGCCGCCGTACTTCTTATCCCACATGACGTTCTCGAGGAATTTCAAGCCGTGTCTGGCGTATTTGTAATATGGTTCTTTCTGATGATAGTACATGGAAGCATTAGCGTTGGCCCAGACAAGCCGTGCCTGTGTGACGATCATTTTGTTCTGCGGCCCTTTGAGCTGCCATTTGTAGTTCATGTCGGTAAAATAGCCGCCGTACTTGTGGTCGATCGTCGGCGCGCCAAAATGTTCCAGCTCGTCTTTCAATTGCTGTTTCATTTCGGCGATAATTACTTTCTTGTTCGTCTTTAGTCCCTTCATCACCTCCGGCTCTTTCACTTTCGCAACGGCGGCAGACATCGGAGACACGATTATCAGAAATAAAGAAAGCTTGACAAGCAGTTTCTTCAGGTTCACGTACATGGCTTCTCCCTTGGTTGGTTTATTGCATCGCTGGTAGGTTGACTTCCATCCGCATTAGAACGACACAGTCCCAATATTTACCTCTTCCTCTCTCCCTTGGAGGCTGTTACAAAAAAGTTCAATCTAAATTAGCCAGCAGCGGCGGTATTGTCAAACATGACCGATTTCCGTAATGGGTTCCACTCCAATTCGCATGTTCATATCCCGGAAGTCCTGTGCCCCGAGTCGATCAGAGAACATCTTTAAGAAAAGAAGGAGTTCTTTTCACCATCACTAGTTTTAGCTTCCGCGGGTTTTGAATAGATGGCCGAAGTGTCTTCATCGTGCTGTCCGGAACCTTTTTCACTTCACCCTCTCGTATACCTCAATAATGCGGTCCATCATCTTATTCGTACTTTCCAGGATCACCTTCCTCTTCGGGTCAGCGTCGAACCATGCCAGCGTTTTCTTCACGCCCTCTTTAAGAGGTATCGTCGCTTTGAATTCTGGCACAAAAGCCTTGATCTTGGAGTTATCGAAGATTGCGCAATGCGATTTGTCACCTAAGAGGGAACCCTCGAACGACTTATCGAACTTCACGAGAAAGTCGGTCGCGATGTGTACGATGTTCGCTTCCGCGCCTGCGGCCTCCGCCACCGTCCGGTATATCTGGTCCCAGGTCAGCACTTCGTCGGAAGTGATGGTGAACGGCTGACCTATCGCCTGTTGATGTCCGAGAAGGCCGACGAATCCCTTTGCGAAATCTTCAGCGTGAGTAATCGTCCATAACGAGGTTCCGTCTCCATGGACGATAATCTTCTTCCTCTTCTTCATCCGGTCGACGGCCGTGTACTCGTTCCATCCTCCAATGGCAAGCGGTATGACGGTGTCATAGGTAAATGATGGACGGACCACGGTCATCGGGAAATCTTCGTCGCGGTAGGCGTGATTGAGTTTTTCTTCACACGCGATCTTGTTTCGTGAATATTCCCAGTGCGGATTGTATAAAGGAGTCGACTCAGTGATAATCGGAAATGTCGGCGGCTTCTGGTAAGCGGAAGCAGAGCTTATGAACACATACTGCCCCGTTTTTCCGCGAAAGAGTTCAATGTCTCTTTCGACATCCTCCCGTGTGAAGGCGATCCAATTTACGACTGCATCCCATTTATGGCCTTTCAACGCGCGCGACAGTTCACCCGGTTTGGATACATCCCCGACCAGCGTCCTGGTCCCCTTTATCCTGACACCTTTTGTTCCGCGGTTGAGAAGGTAAAGGTCGATCCCCTTTTCAACACAAAGCTTGCTCACCGAAGTGCTTATGTTTCCCGTTCCGCCGATAAATAACACTTTCATATTCCTGCGCTCTCAATCTTCAAAGCCGATTAGTCATTTAAATGATTCAGAGAAAAAGCGCGTGAGGCTTTTCCATGGGCCTTGCCATTTTCCGTAAGATAAGAATAACTCTCCCTTATTCCATCATGGATGTTTCCGTTCGCATGCACTACGGCTTAACGAGCCTGTAGCTAACGAAGGCGACGTATTTGCTGTCAGGAGACCACGAAGGGACGTTGATTGTTCCCTGTCCGCCGAAAAGTGTCGTGAGAATGTTTGGTACGCCGCCGGTGGTGGACATTAATCTCAGCACAACATCCTTGTCGGGCGGGTGGCCCTTCACGCTCTTGTCGTAGGAAAGGAAAACGATCCACTTCCCGTCGGGTGATGGGTGGGCAAACCAATCGTTGTAGTCATCGTCGGGTGTGAATTGCACCTGGTCTGATCCGTCCGCATTCATGCGCCAGATTTTCATCTGGCCGGTTCTATCGGAATTGAAATAGATGCAATTGCCATCGGGCGAGTAATCGGGTCCGTCATAGAGGCCTGCAGCGGTGGTCAGTCGCGTCTCCTTTCCACCGTGCACGGAAATTGTGTAGATGTCGAAGTTTCCTCCGCGCTCAGCACAGTAAGCGAGCGTCCTCCCGTCGGGAGACCAGCCATGCCAATACGATGGTCCGAGTTCCGTGATAAGCCTCGGGGTCCCTCCTCCGCTCGGCAGGATATAGATGCGCGACTGGCCGTCCTTGCTCTGGTCACTTATGGCAAGCTCCCTGCCGTCCGGAGATAGACCGTGGTCGTTGTTGCACTTGTCGGCAAATCCAGTGTTAATGAGTTTCGGCGTTTCGCCGCTGACGGGAATCGTATAGATCTTTCCATCCATGTTGAAGTAGAGCGACTTGCCATCGCGGCTCCAGTTAGGAGCCTCGAACAGTCCTTTCGCCCTGTAGACGGTCGTCCTTATTCCCGTACCTATCGCGATCGTCTCGAGCGTGCTTTCCACTGCTCGCTGTTCCATTGGTATTACTCCGATTTCTTTGAATGTCAGATGTGAAAAGACGGCGGTTTCGGAAATGGTTGAGTCGTGTGAACAGACGCCGAGGCCCGCGTACACATTCTCAGGCAAATTTACCGTTACAGTCCCGACGGTGTACTTCTTCCCATTCTGGACGACCCACATTGTAAACTGGTTTCCGTCGCGTTCGAGTATCATCCACGTGTGGGGGTTCCAGTTCCTTGCCCCATCAGGTCTCACGGGAGCCCAGACCGGCGATCTCACTTCGAGTGTCGTGCCCCCTTTGACGAGTCTGTATTGCAGGCAGATAAGTCCGCGGCCATGATCGACCGCGTCGACGTATGGATCGTCTTTGGCGAGCCCGGCCCTGATGACCCAGGCAGCCTTCCGGTCTTCCATTTTCCCTTTGCAGATCCAGGCGACTTCAGTCTCCACCCTGAAATCGCCTCTCGCCTTCTTCCAGATGTAGAAGAAATCGTCCTCATTGGACCACATGTTGTTGCCGCTTCCGGTCACGCGGTAGGTCTGGGTTGCGGCGTCGTAGACGGCAAAGCCCGGCAACATAACGTTGCCGACGTTGGTCTCCCCGGTGAATTTCATGGAGCCGAAAGGAAATTTATTTTGACACCATGCGATATTTCCTGTTGCGCCCCAAACAGAAATCAAGGCCCAGATCGTAAGCGCGAATCCGCGTGTTCTCTTTCCTCGGTAGACTCTTTCTCCCATCGTCATAACTCCTTGTAAATCGTTTTTCATAGGGACGAAACAGGAAATGAAGCAGCGTCAAATCGCGCGTTCACTTTTCACTGACCCTTCTCTAATAGAAAAAGACTAGCGGCAGCAATAGCTCCTCCAAATCCCCTCTCCCTTCTGTCAGGAAAGAGACGCATCTCCATGCCCGCTTCATCGGCTTCACGATTTCTCTATTTGTTCAATAGATTATCCGCTGCCATGGCAAGGAGCATGAAGTTTGTCGCTCCACCGCCCATGACATATTCACCCTGCTGCCAGAAGTACGGCCAGACTTTCAACTCCGGCAGGTCGGGCCTGATGAGAGCGGTGCCGCTTGCCACACCTCCCGGTATATATGACCAATCTGCCCTGTTTGCACCATACGCCACGGTCATGGAATTCACACCGACTCCCGAAACAAAGGAAGCGGTGTTGCTCCCCGGATGGCAGCCGAGAACGAAGTCGAGCGCGTTCCACGCATACTGGGCGCTGACAAGCTTCGGAAAACCGAGATGCAGGAACAGCATATCGACTCCGAATTCCTGTATCTGCCAGCCTGCCCCCCATATGTACGGTTTGTACGGAACACCGTATGGATTCCGCTCCATGATGTGGTTGACTTTGGCTACGGTCGCTTCTACTGCCCGTTCCACTTTCGCGGTGAACTCTCTGCTGTTGAGCCTGGAAGTAATTGCTCCCAGTTCAATGCTGTACGGAATAACATTTTCGCAGATAGTGTCCACATTGGCAAGAAGGAAGTCCCTATACTCATTTTCCCCCGTCGCCAGATACAGCTCCGCTGCTGCATTTATTTTGTAAGGGACCGGAGCATAAGCATCTTCTCTGAACACTCTCTCCGCAAGGGCGAGGCTCTTTTCCGCAAGGGGACGGTCAAAACTCTTCATCACCCTGTACGATTCGGCGAGAGCGGCGGCAACAAAAAGCTCGCGCTTCGGGTCGTTCTGGGTGAAGACCATTCTATCATCAGGCTTCAGCGGTCGATGTAGAATAGGATCTGTCGCGCCGGGTCTATAGACCAGGTTGTCCGTTGCATTTATCCCGTCTCCCAACAAGGTGTACTGGTGAAGCGTGGCTTCCTGGATTCCCCTGAAGTGGATGCCACACTCGGTGTATCCAGCAACTATCGCAAGGAGTCCGTGTTCCATCTGCTCGAGTATGTCCGGCTTGCCGTCGGGAACGTGAATCTGCGTGAGCCTGGTCGTTTCGTTGATTGAAGTCTGGTCTATATTATCGTGGAAAAGTTCGTACATGAGGCCAAGCTTGTAAACCGTTCCCGCCTGTGATTCTACCCTGAGATCGTAATCGCCGGCGTCGTGCCATCCTCCGATGTTGAGACCCGGTACATGTTGACCGGATTTCCATTTACAGAGCGTGGACGGTCCCTGGAAATATCCGTCGAAGTGATCTTTATTGACGGGTGCCATCGTGGCATCGTCCATGTGACAGAGTCCGTGCCATACCCTGTACCTGTCTTCGACTTTCATGTGGCACATCTGTTCGGCGAGAAAATATTCAAGCGTCGGCTGCCAGACATTATGGGTAAATACGTTTGCCGCTATTTGAAACTCGTTCGATTCCTCTTTTCCATATCTGACCATGTAGATTCCTGGAGTAGTCACGCCCGTGAAATCGAATCTGAGATATTTGTACCTAAGGAAATCTCCCCAGGGAACCGGATGGTAATCAGTCTTAACGAAGATCTCGGAATCGGGCGTTACTCTCACAAGTTGAATTGGGCTGTACCTGTCTGTAAGTTTGTCGAGTTCGATTACCGCGAATTTGTCCTGTGAAGGTGCATAACCAACCTGAGACACCTGGACGACAGGCATATACCTCCAACTCGTGTCTGTCTTCGGGCTGATCAACCACTTAACGACGTTTCTTGACTCGCCCGCGGGAATTGTCGAACGTATTACAAACCACCCGTTGTTGTAAAGTCCGCGGCCGTCTATCAGCTCGATATTTCCTTTCATGCTTAGAAATTTTATTTCGGTCCTCGGATCTCCCGGCGAAACGATCAGATCCTTTCCGACAGCCATCGGTTTCACCTCGAGCTTGCCCTGGGCGTTGCGATACACAGGGCTGTCTTCCTGTCTTGGGAAGACACCCGATTGCCCGTCCATGAGATAGTACTTTCCGAAATAGCTTCCTGGAAAGAGTTCCATGTTGAAGCCTACCCGGTTGGACCATTTCTCCGGGAGAGGCTTGTCGAGATTCACCGTGACCTCAACGCTGGATCCGACTGCCTTCGTCTCGACGGTGTATTTGAAATTTAGTTTTGGATAAACGAGCGGATTGAAGCCTTTGCCATCCTGGCTCGAGTCAGGATACCAGAGTGTTACCTTGATCAGTCCAGCCTTGCGGTCCACGATGCGCGATCCCATCTTCGGTACCGGGGACCACTGGCCGGGAGTCGGATCGATGCGGACGTCTCCGTTTGCCGCGACCCGCTGGTCGAACTGCACTATGGTAATCCCGCCCTGATGCCCTTCAGGATAGAAATCATTGTACGCCATGACGCTGAGTCCCTGCATCGCGAAATAGCCTTCGCTGTTAATATGCAGGGAATCAGAAAGGCTGGCCGACTGACCAAATGCGGCGCCGATCGTCAATAACGTGATACAACATCCGGTGAGAAATCGAGAAAATTCCAGCCATAAAGAGAGGTGGGACAATCTGAGCGGGACCCGAAATCTCAACATGTAACTTGTCTTCATCATTCCAAAAGCCCTCCTGCGACTGACTTCAGGTTAACGAAGGCTCTCGCGAGGAAACAGCCGAGCTTTCCCCCGGAGCTCCCGACGAATCATAACTACTTAACAATCAGCTCGGATAAATACAAGCTTTGAGAACCTGCCTGACTTACCGACCGCCACCGAGCATCGGCTTCTCGGCGATATCGAATTCAACCTCGCATGAGAAATGGCTATTTCATTCTGACGATCGGCTTTCCTTTGGTGTCAACGATTATCTTGCCGTCTTTAAGATTAACGAGGACGAGCCTGGAACGTCCGGCTTCTACCGGAATCTCATACTTGTAGTCGCTGACCAGATCGGAA
>JAJZVO010000010.1 GCA_021845665.1 Bacteroidota bacterium
TCCGTTCTAGCAGGCCGGCATTGTCGGAAGCATGGGCGAGGTATTTAGCACGATCACAGGAAATACTATTTATGACATCTGTTCCAGGGAATGGCTTATGGGCGCCGAGAGGGCGGGCATAAAGTTCCATGGTGCCGTCGACGTGCAGATTACACACAATCATATCTACAGGACATGCCTTGGAATCTGGCTGGACTGGATGGCGCAAGGTACCCATGTGTCGAGAAATCTCTTCGACGACAATTTCGGCCCCGACATGTTGGTGGAAGTCGATCATGGCCCGTTCCTCGTCGACAACAATATCTTCCTTTCAAAAGTGTCGCTCATGGACCGTTCGCAGGGGGGCGCCTACGTTCATAATTTATTCGCCGGCGCCATCCGGGTGCTCGGTTTTGACCCGCGTGAGACACCTTACCTGAAAGCTCATTCTACCCAAATAGCGGGTTTTCACAATAATCCCATGGGAAACGACAAGTATTATAACAACCTTTTCGTCGGCGCGGCCGACTTGGGCAAGTATGACAGCGTAGAATTGCCGATGCAAATGGAAGGCAATGTCTTTCTTGACGGCGCAAAGCCGTGTTCCTGTGAGAAGGATCCTGTCATCGAGCCCGGTTTCAATCCGCTGATCCGTTTGATAAAGAAAACGTACGGCCTGTTTCTTCAAATCAAATATGACAAAACCTGGAAGGTAGAGCGTAAGCGTAAGATCGTGACGTCGCAATTACTCGGCCTCGCTTCGATCCCCGGACTTCCTTACCAAACGCCAGACGGGAAGCCGGTCAGAATCGACGAAGATTATTTCGGGCACAGTCGCGGGGAATCAAATCCGACCCCCGGGCCGTTTCAAAATCTTCGCCCCGGTCTTCAAGTGATCAATGTGTGGTAATGTCGCGGTGCCTGTAACCGAATGCTGAAAGGAATTCCAAAAATACTTCCGCCCGAACTTCTGAAAATTCTTATGGAGATGGGGCATGGGGACGAGATTGTCATCGCTGACGGAAATTTCCCCGCTGCAAGTCATGCCCAGCGTCTCGTCCGGTCTGACGGGCATCCCGCATCGCCGCTTCTTGACGCGATCCTGGAGTTCCTTCCGTTGGACACATTCGTCGAACGCCCGGTTGCTTTGATGTCGGTAGTGTCCGGGGACAAGTATGAACCCTGCATATGGCCGCTTTATGAGGAAGTCATACGGAAGCATGAGCCGCAATTCGGAGGTTTCGAGTTTATGGAGCGTTACGCGTTTTACGAGCGTTCGAAGAAAGCTTACGCGATCGTTGCCACCGGAGAGATGGCCCGTTACGCAAATCTGATTCTGAAGAAAGGATTGATACAGTGACTACAAATAGAATAAAGTTCGGCAGGCTGGCTGCCCTTCTTATGGGCATATTCATCGCGACATCACTGGCAGGTTGCGGCGGGAAACCGAAGGCCAATGGCCAGATTACTATCGGCGTGTCTTATCAGGACCTGTCCAATCAGTTCGTCATCAGGCTTCAGAACGCGATAAGAGCCGAGGCGAAGAAGCTGAATGTGAACCTAATCGAGCTCGATGGCCAGGGCCAGTCCGAAAAGCAAATCGGACAGATAGAGAATTTCGTAAACCGTGGAGTCAATGCGATAATACTCAACCCTGAAGATGAGTACGGCTCAGCACCGGCAGTTGACATAGCAGTTAAGCACCACGTTCCCATCGTTGTGGTGAACGCCGTGGTGTCGAATCTCAATGAGGCTAATGCCTATGTCGGCTCTCCGGACAGCGTCGCGGGCATGATGCAGGCGGAGTATATCGCGAAGCTTCTGAAAGGGAAGGGAAATGTTGTATTGATCCAGGGTCCCTACGGCCACTCCGCGGAGGTCCAGCGAACGAAGGGTATCAAAATGGTTCTCGCGAAGTATCCGCACATCAAAATAATCGCCGAGCAGACTGCGAACTGGGACAGGGCGCAGGCAATGAATCTCATGGAGAACTGGCTCTCAACCGGTCGTACCATCAACGCCGTCATTTCCGAAAACGATGAGATGGCGATGGGTGCACTCGGCGCGATCGAAGGCTCGGGAATAAAGAGAAAGATTTTTGTGATCGGAACCGATGCGTTGCCGGAGGCGCTGCAGGATGTCGCCGACGGGAAAATGGTCGCGACAGTGTACCAGGACGCCGAGGCCCAGGGGAGCATCGCGGTTAAGCTCGCTTACGACATCATTAGAGGTGAAAAAGTACAGCATCTGAACTACATTCCCTTCCAGCTCGTGACGAAGGAGAATGTGAATAAATTTCTAAAAACGGCAAAGACGAAATGAATAGGATTCAAGAGACATTCGACCGGGGGAAAGGCATCTTTCGCCTTATCCCGACATTTGTGCCTCGCCGGTTCAGCAAGGCGGGAAGACGGTTAAGACTTCATCCGGATGACTATTATGCGCTCGGTACGAAGCGCGGATCCATCAAAGAGAGGTGGTTCTCGTCCGTTATCCCGGCGATGAACGGCGAACTTGCACCTGCCGACGAAGGTATGAGCTATATTCTTCCGTTCAGCGAGAGGCTGTCGGAGAAATTCCTTTTGAAGGACGCCGTGACTGAATTGAAAGACAAGCTCGTCGGGCCGGAGCTTATGAAGAAATATGGCGGCTGGCCTATGTATTCGAAGTTCTTCGATTTCCTCGCGCCGCTGTTCCTGCATCTGCATCTGAGCTTCGAAGCTGCCGCGGTTGTCGGAAGATTGGGCAAGCCGGAAGCTTATTATTTCCCGCCGGAGATGAACAACTACCCGGGCGAGCTGCCTGCCACGTATTTCGGATTCGACCCCGACGTGACAAAAGAAATGGTGAGAGAGCGGCTCCTGATGTACGAGAGGGGAGATAACCGCATCACAGAGCTGTCCCGCGCATATCGTATCGAGCTGGGAACGGGCTGGTTCACTCCGCCCGGGGTGCTTCACGCGCCCGGATCTTACCTGACCTACGAGCCGCAGTGGAACAGTGACGTAAATTCCGTCTACGAGAACATATCGTCTAACGAGGTCTATCCTTATGAATTTCTCGTCGAAAATTGTCCGCCGGACATGAAACACGACATTGACTACGTGATGAGCCTGATGGATTGGGAGAAGAACGTCGATCCTTATTACAGGAGACATAATTTCAGAAAGCCGCTTGTCTGCCCGCATTCCGACGAGAGACATACGGAGAAGTGGGTAATCTATGCGAACGATTACATCGCCGCAAAGGAGCTGACGATACAGCCGGGACATACCGTAACCGTCAAGGACGGAGCGGCCTACGGATGCATCATCATACAGGGACACGGCAAGTTCGGTGTCTACGACGCCGAGGCGTCGGTAATGCTTCGCTTCGGTCAGGCGAGCAATGACGAGTATTTCGTGAGCGAAGCTGCGGCTAAATCGGGAGTGGCCATCTCGAATCACAGCAAATTTCAGCCGATGGTTATGCTCAAGCATTTCGGCCCGAATAATCTCGATATGCCGAAGACAGTGTAAGGCAAATCCGAAACACTAAGTGTAAATGTCCCAGGCCGTGGCTTTAGCCTTACAAGGCTGTTTTGGTTTTTGTGATTCTCATTCTTTTATAGTCTAGCATTTAGGATTTAGAGTCTCTTAATCCAGGAGTCGAAATGAAGAAGCAGAACTTCGAATTGAAAAACGAGAGGATTCGTTCCGCGTTTCAGGAGATAAAGACAAATCATCCGGAAAAACTCAACACCCGGCTTAACCTATCCTGGAGCAACTGGGGATTCGGCATCGAACCGCTCGCGGATTCGGCCGCGAGGCTCGAGAAGAACGGGTTCGGGTTTATCGAGCTGCACGGAAACCATTACGGCCCCGACCTCGGCTACCGGGTGGCGGAAACGAAGAAGGTGCTTTCGGATCACGGACTCTACGTATCGGGAGTGTGCGGCATGTTCTCGCCTGACAACGACCTTTCAAGCAACCGGGCGATCCATCGCCAGGCTGCAGTAGATTATCTCAGGCGCGAGTTGGAGTTCACAAAAGAGATCGGAGGATGCTACATCCTCGTCGTGCCGGGCGCGGTCGGACGGCCGCAAAAATATGACGACACTGAATTCGAACGCAGCGTCGAGTCGCTGAGACTTGTAGCGGATACTTTTCAAAAGTACAAAATCAAAGCCGCCATCGAGCCGATTCGCTCGGCGGAAGTGAGCTTCAACCACACCATCGCGGACGCCAAGAAATACATAAAGGCCGTCAGCCATCCAGGGATCGGCCATATAAACGGCGACGTGTACCACATGCACACGGAAGAAACGCACATCGGCGAAGCCATTTTGGCAGCGGGCGATCAGCTGACCAATCTCCACATGGCGGATAGCAACAGGTGCGCTCTCGGCGAAGGTGCGATGGATCTCGACACCATTATCATGGCGCTTTACGTCATTGGATACAACCGGGCAGGCTGCTATGTAACTCCGGAACCGCTCGGTCCCGGCGGCGATCCGTACCCCGCGATGTACGGTAATCCCGACAAGAAAGCACTCGACAAGCTGGTCCGCCAAACCGCGACCTATTTCAGGGAAAGAGAAGAAGAACTTATTTCCGCTTAAAGAAGAATCAGCCGGGAGGATTTAGAAAAGAAGATGAACAAAAGTTGGATGATTAAACCGGCAGGCTTGGCTCTGGCTATAAGCTGTCTTGTGCCTTCGAACGCGAGAAGCCAGAACTTCGTACAATACGTCAATCCCTTCTGTGGCACAACGAACTTCGCAAATACCTTTCCGGGTGCCGATATGCCTTTCGGCATGCTCCAGTGGAGCCCGGAGACCGGCCTTAACAAGGGAGGATACTCGTACAATAACACACAAATTTGGGATTTCAGCCTCGATCACGTGAGCGGAGCAGGCTGCCAGTACGGAGAGGACTTCGGGTTCATGCCGCTTCTCGGACAGATCCCATCGACGCCGCCATCGAGCCGCTCGGCTTTCGCAACTTCTTTTTCGCACAGCAACGAGAGCGCCAAGCCTGGCTATTACTCGGTTATGTTGGACAACGGCATAAAGATAGAACTCGCCGCGACCACGAGGTGCGGATTCGGAAGGTTCACCTATCCTTCAGGAAGCGCAGAGACCATGATGATTAACGCCGCGAGCGCAGTGAACGGCGCAAGCGCATCTTCGATTCAGATCGACTCGGCTGCCCAAAGCATCAGCGGATCCGTGACCTGCAAGCTTTTCTGCGGAGCGACCGCGGGAGGCGGGACAGCGATCTATTTCTATTCGCTCTTCAGCCAGCCTTTTTCTTCCTTCAGCACCTGGAGCGGGAGCGTTCTCACTGCAGGAGATTCAACCGGTCAGGGAAGCGCATCCGGTGCATACGTGACTTTCGATACAACCGCAGGCAGAGCGGTCCTAGTTCGCGTGTCCATCTCGTATGTCAGCGTCGCCAACGCGAAGGCTAACCTCGAAGCCGAACTTCCGAACACCGTCGCGACTTCCACGGGCTTTAATGGTGTTGTATCGGCAGATAGCAGCACATGGAATTCATGGCTCAGCAGGATCCAGGTCACCGGCGCATCTACCCAGGATTTGCAGACGTTCTATTCCATGTTGTACCATGCCCTTCTTTTCCCGAGCACCTGTTCGGATGTCAACGGACAATATATGGGCTACGACGGCAACGTACATTCGACGACCAACGCGCGGGTTCAATACGCGAATTTCTCCGGCTGGGACATTTACCGGAGTGAATGTCAGTTCCTCGCCATGATCGCTCCCAAGCACGCGAGCAACATGGCGCAATCGCTTCTTAGGGACTACCAACAGGGGGGCGCCTTCCCGAGATGGGGCGTGCCGAATTACGACACCGGCGTGATGATGGGAGACCCGGCGGCTCCGATCATCGCCGGATTCTACGCCTTTGGTGCGAGAGAGTTTGATACTACCGCCGCGCTGCAGGGACTTGTAAAAGCCGCCACCGATCCATCGGTGTATGCTCCCAGAACGAATACTTACGAGCGAAACGCCCTGAGCCAGTACCTTTCACTTTGTTACGTCCCGGAGAATCAGAACGGCGGATACGGCAACGTCTCGATGACTTTGGAATATAATACGGACGACTTCGCTGTCTCGCAGTTCGCAGCTTCGCTTGGCGATTCAACCGACAGCGCACTCCTTCTGAAACACGCCCAGTACTGGCGTAATCTCTATAACCCTGCAACCGGTTATATCCAGATGCGGCGCACTGACGGTTCCTGGGCGCCTGGCTTTGTCGACAACAACACGAACTACGACAACGATCAGGCGTATGTCGAAGGCAGTGCGGCGCAATATGTCTGGATAGTCCCGTTTAATCTAAAGACACTTGCGGACATGATGGGCGGACCTGCGGTGGCGGTGCGCCGTCTCAACGACTTTTTCTCCGTCCTGAATGCCGGTCAGAATACGACGTCCGCCTGGTTGGGAAATGAACCATCGCTGGAAACTCCGTATATCTATGATTTTATCGGTCAGCCATTCTCAACGCAGAGGATAGTACGCTCCGCCATGCTTTCGCTCTATTCAGCTAATCCAAATGGATATCCCGGGAACGATGACCTCGGCGAGATGTCGTCGTGGTACATCTGGGGGGCACTCGGCATGTACCCGGAACTTCCCGGCTCCGATGTGCTTGTCCTCTCGAGCCCGCTCTTCCCGAAGGTCGTGCTCCACCTTAAAGGTGGTGATGTTACAATTACGGGAAATGGCGCGGGAGACTACTCCATGTATATTACCGGTCTGTCGGTAAACGGGAAGACCTGGAATAAGCCCTGGATAGAATTCTCCGACATCTCAAACGGTGGGACGCTGGATTACAATCTGTCATCTACAGCGGATAGCAGCTGGGCGGCTGCTGCCGCAGATGCCCCGCCGTCGTATCCCCTCGGCACTCCTTCAGTACCGGCGCCTGTGTCGCCTGCTTCCGGCGATACGCTCACGATGAGCGATACATCGCTCGTCTGGCAATCGGTGCCCGGATCTGTGTCTTATGAGCTTCAGATTTCCACCGACAACGCTTTCGCGTCTGCCTCAATAGATTCCGCCGGCATAACCGACACAACCTTTGCGCTGAGAAGCCTCGTGAACAGCAGTAGACTGAGCCTGAGCACCAAGTATTACTGGCGAGTTGAGGCTGTCAACGACAGCGGACAAGGCGCCTATACACAGCCGCAGCTCTTCGTTACACCCGGCCGCATCCTGGCAATCAATACTCCGCCAGCCGGCCTGCCGACTAAATTCTCCCTGAGTCAGAATTATCCCAATCCGTTCAATCCATCGACGATCATAAAATACACTCTCCCCTCTTCGCAATTCGTCGCTCTGAAAATCTACAACGTCCTCGGTCAGGAGATCGAGACTCTTGTCGACGGGAGGCAAGGCGCTGGGAATTACGAGGTGAACTTCGACGCGGCCCGGTTCGTGAGCGGCGTCTATTTCTGCGTCCTGTTTGCCGGCGGTTTCACGGCGACAAAAGAGATGATGCTTCTCAAATAGAAACGTGAGCGCGAAGATAAAACTCAATCGGACAATGGCCGACCGCTGAAAAATGTTAAATCGTTTAAACCACAACTTATTCATAACTGAAATTGGACAGGGATAGCATGAACAAAAATAAGAGAGCTCTCGGCTCCTTCATCCGGACAATACTCCTCGTCTGCATGATCATAATGTCGGCCGGACAATCCGTCATGGCGCGTGAAATTGTCCTGCAGGACAGTAAACTTCTCGTCGCGTTTAACTCGGAAACAGGCACGCTTACGAGGCTGGTCAGTAAGGACCCGCATTGGGCCATCGAGCGGCGGCCCGACCTCGGGATCTCTTTCAGAATGCTCGTGCCTCTACCCGACCGTCAGGACAACTTCATACTCGGGCAAAAGCAGCGGGCCGTCAAAGTGGACAAGGTTTCGGAGCATGAAATCGTAATCGAATGGAAGAACCTCCTCAGCCAGCACGGCGGAGTGCTGCCGATAACTTTCACCGCCACCGTCAAACTTGATAACGGCGTGCTCACTTTCGGCGGGAAGGTAGTAAATGACTCTAAGTTGATGATACAGACCCTGGATTATCCCTATTTCGGCGACTTCAATCCTCCTTCACCCAAATCGTATGTCAGTGTGAGAACCGCCTGGTATGATAATCTGCAGTCGGCACAGATTTATCCGGACTTCATAAATGCAAAAGGATACTGGGGAGATTTCTATCCGACCAAGACGTTCGATTCGTACCGCAGTCTGTTTTGCCTGATCCAGGCGAGGACGAAAGGCGTCTACGTTGAGATGGAGAATCCAAATCAGCCTTACCTGATACAATATACGTTCGAACAGCATCCGGGCCTCCTTTCTGAAATCAACAATGCTGTTCCGCAAACCGATTACATCGCGGGAAAATCTCTCGATGGGAAGTCGACGCCTCACGGTGTACCGGTTCATCTCGAGTTCAGGACCTGTCACTTCATCTTCGAGCACCCGAACTCGACATTTGAGCTCGCTCCAGTCGCAGTCCGCTGTTACAGCGGTGACTGGCACGCGGGCGTCGACTTGTACAAAAAATGGAGAAAGACGTGGTACAAGAAACCACACCTGCCGGCGTGGCTGAACAAGGTAAGCGCGTGGCAGCAACTTCAGATCGATTCTCCGGTACAGGATTGGCGCGTCCCTTACGATAGCCTTGTGTCCTACGGGAAAGAATGTGCCGAGAACGGCGTCGCCGCGATACAACTTGTCGGATGGAATACCGGAGGCCAGGACGGTCACGATCCGGAGATGTCGACGGATCCGCACCTCGGTACGGCGCAGCAGCTTCGCGACGCGATAAGGAAAATACAGGCGATGGGTGTCCACATTATCCTGTTCGGAAAATTGAACTGGGCCGACATGACGACCGAATGGACGAAGACCGAGCTTTACAAGTATGCCGCGACGGACCCTTACGGAATCCCTTATCAACAGGGAGGCTACAGTTACTATACGCCGGTCCAGCTGGCGGGAATAAACAATCATCGCCGATACGTCATGGATTTTCTGGATCCGGCCTACCGGAAGATCGCGGTCGGTCAGTTCGACAAACTCCTGTCGCTCGGCGCATCCGGCTGGCTTTATGACGAGGTGTGCCATCATGGGCCCGTGAAGTACAGCTTCGCTTCAGGTCATGGTTACAACCCTCCGGGCTTCATATATGCCGGAGACATGCCGATGGGAAGAAACCTTCGCGCCGCTGCCGACAGCATCTCCGGACGGGATTTCCTTTTCGCAGGGGAAGGGCCGCAGGACTGGCTTACCCAGTATTACCCTTTCACGTATACGCGCATCAATGCCGGTTCGACGCCCGTCCAGCGTTACATCGCGCCACATGCTCCTATCATGGTCGCCGTGACCGGCTTTAACGATCGCGACATGCTCAACCTTTGTCTTCTCGACAGGTATGTCATCGAGTATGAACCGTACTATTTCAAAGGTCACCTGACCGACTTTCCTCTTACGCTGGCCTATGGAAAGGAGATCGACGCCCTGCGCACCAAATACAAGGCTTATCTGTGGGATGCTACGTTCCGCGACACGATGGGCGCGAATGTAAAAGCCGACGGTTCCTGTAAGTATTCTGTCTTCGTCACCTCAACAGGCAAGCGTGCGGTGGTCGTCGTCAATCTGGGGAACAGCAGACCGATCACGGCTATGGTCGAGCTTCCGCATCACGGAAAACTTGTCGTCGCGACTCCCGGCCATCCGGACGCCGTTCCCACTTCTGGAATACTGCGCATCCCGCCGCAGTCGGCCGCAGTGGTGATGGAAGAGTGATCCGAAATATCACAAGTTGGCAGTGGTGAGATGGGGCACGTTGATCTTCTTTGAGTGAGGTAGAGGATGTCACGTTAAGCTGGTCGGCGGAATAGGAATTATGAAGCAATTGTTATTGCTTGCTATCATCATGACCTCTTCTGCCGCGCTCGCAGCCAACCCCTTCGATCCGGCCGGCATGGTCAATACCTTCATCGGAACGACCGGGCCGAAAGGAGTGAAGAACTACGGCGGGGTCTGTCCGTGGGTCGCGCCAACGCACGCCATGACGGACTGGACTCCGATGACACAACTGAATTTCATAAGCCAGCTTCCGTTCCGCTATGAAGACAGGTATATCAAAGGGTTCATGGGAACGCACCAGCCGACGATCTGGATGAGCGATTACGGCTTCCTGACTGTCATGCCAGAGATCGGCTCTCCTAAAGTCCGCCGCGACGACAGAGCAATGGCGATTGTTCAGGGAACTGAAATCGGGAAGCCTTTTTACTATTCCGTTGAGATGGGGGACAGCGGCGGCGCTTCAATACGTACCGAGATCACCGCAACTACCAGGTGCGGTTTCTTCAGGATTACATATCCAAAAGGTCCGACGCCCCGTCTCTACGTGGAAATGAGCCGAATCCCGGGTGACGAAGAATGGGTCCACATTTCACCGGATCGCTGCGAGATCATCGGATATAATCCCGACCGGATGAATGTCTACGACGGAAAGGACATGGGGCCACACCGACCCGGCAAGCTATCTTCTATACCGCAATGTATCATTCGCTACTCTTTCCGAGGAAATTCTACGAAGGAGGTCGTTACTATAGTGCCTTGGACGGAAAGATTCACAAGGGAGTCCTGTTTGAGGATTATTCGATGTGGGATACATTCCGTGCCCTGCATCCTCTTCTCACATTGATATATCCCAAGGCCGTTTCTCCGATGATCCAATCGATGCTGAATATGTACAAGGAGGGTGGCTGGATTCCTAAATGGCCGAACCCGAGTTATACTAACATCATGATCGGCACTCCCGGCGATGCCATCATCGCCGATGCTTTCGCTAGAGGATTCAGGAACTACAATCTCAAGGAAGCCTGGAACGCTATTTACAAGGATGCGATGACCCCGCCTGAAGGCGATGCGCACAAAAGATGGGCGGACCGAGCACCATGGACATCCTATGAGGCGCGTGAAGGTTTGACTTATTACAAGAAGCTCGGCTACGTCCCTGCAGACAAAACAAATGAATCGGTATCCTCAACGCTCGAGTTCGCACTCGAAGATTATTGCGTGGCACAAGTCGCAAAAGGGATCGGCAAGGAGAAGGAGTATCGCTTCTTTATGAAGCGCTCGAAGAATTACAGGAATCTCTTTGACCCGAAGACCGGCTTCATGACACCGCGTCTCTCAGATGGCTCCTTCTACTCAGGGAATCCTAAGAAGTATGCCGCATTCACCGAAGGAAGCAAGTGGACCTATCTCTTCTGCGTCATGCAGGATGTGCCGGGGCTGATCAAACTTATGGGCAGGAATAGTTTTATTTCGAAGCTCGACGAGAATTTCAGTGGCGGCCACTATGCTTATGACAATGAGCCAGAAAATCATTATCATTATCCTTCTCTCTACGATTGGGTCGACCAGCCCTGGAATGCAGATACGATTCTTACGAACGTAGTGGAGAAGAACTACCGCGATACGCCGGATGGTATTACCGGCAACGACGACTGCGGGCAGATGTCTGCGTGGTATATCTTCACGACACTCGGCTTTTACCCCGTCTGCCCAGCTTCCGGAGAGTATGCCGTCGGTAGGTCGTTCTTCCCGAAGGTCACTCTACATCTGACGGCTCCGGGCAAGAATACATTTACTATAATCGCGCAGAATTTCTCAACTAAGAATATCTACGTAAAATCAATTGAGCTTGACGGGAAACCCCTTCACTCGCTCTTCTTGAAATATTCGGATTTGTACAACCACAAAGTCCTTGAGTTCGATGTGACCGACAAGTTAGGAGAAGCGATGGACTACAGGTGAATAGAGGCCTCGAGTTTCCATTTGTTAGTCAGACTTAGTGAAGAGCCGCCGACTTTTTTCGATGACATCATGTCTGCGGCTCGATAGTTTCCATCAATGCAGTAAAGATGAATTCAAACAAACCAGCAAAGGCAAAACAATGAAACCACAATTTCTTGTACACGACGAACACGACAGTGTGGGCGTCGCAGTAGTGGATATCAAAGCCGGAGAGAAGATAGCGGGCTCCTGCCTTGAGACAGGCAAAGTGATATCGCTTGAATCCAAAGATCCGGTTCCCCTCGGTCACAAGGTGGCCCTGAAAGACATCAAGGAAGGGGAGGATGTCGTGAAGTATGGTGTAGTAATAGGGAAGGCGAAGCAAACGATAAAAGCCGGTCAGCATGCACATGTACATAATGTAAGAAGCAATAGGTGGCAAAATGTCAAAATATAAATTCCTTGGATATCGCCGTGAAAACGGTTCGGTTGCTGCAAGAAATCACGTTGCCATAATTCCGGTCGACGATCTATCAAATTCTGCGGCTGAAGGAGTTGCATCCCTCGTCAACGGTACACTTCCACTCCCGCACGCTTATGGAAGGCTGCAATTCGGGGCGGACCTTGAGCTTTTCTTCGATACCATGATAGGTACCGGTAGGAACCCGAACGTCGCCGCTGCCGTGGTAATTTGTATTGAGCCGAAATGGGCCGATAAGGTCGCGGAAGGAATAGCAAAGACCGGGAAACCCGTCGAGGTGTTTTCAATCGAGAAATCGGGAGACCTGAAGACGATCGAGAAGGCGTCTCGTGCGGCAAAAGGTCTGGTTCAGAAGGTGTCCGAGCTTAAGAGAGAGGAGATCGACGTTGCGGATGCCGTGATCAGCACAAAGTGCGGCGAATCCGATACGACTTCCGGACTTGGCGCAAACCCGACTGTCGGAAAGGTTTTCGAAAGACTCGTTGCCGCAGGCGGCACAGTCATGTTCGGTGAGACTTCCGAGCTTACCGGCGGCGAGCAGATTGTCGCCGATAGGATGAAAAATCCGGAACTCAGAAAGAAGTTCCTGGACATTTTCAACGATTACAACGCCATGATAGAAGCCCAGGGATCCGATCTTCTCGGCTCGCAGCCGACTCAAGGCAATATTGCCGGCGGCCTCACTACGATAGAAGAGAAGGCGATGGGGAACATCCAGAAGATCGGCAAGCTGAAAGTCGATGGAGTCCTCTCACCTGCGGAAGCACCGCATGGGAAAGGCCTGCACTTCATGGACACTTCGTCTGCAGCCGCGGAAGCAGTCACTCTCTTTGCAGCCGGCGGTGCAATCGCTCACCTCTTCCCGACGGGTCAGGGTAATATCATAGGTAATCCGGTCGTGCCGGTAATCAAGCTGACGGCAAATCCGAACACTGCTGCGACGATGTCGGAACATATAGACGTCTCTGTCGAAAAAGTCCTGACCCTTGAGCAGACCCTGGACCAGGCGGGGGACGCCCTGATGGATATGCTGCTCAGGACTCTTTCAGGTAGGCTGACCGCCGCCGAAGTGCTGAGGCATAAGGAGTTCGTACTAACAAAGCTCTATAGAAGCGCGTAAACTTGTAAGACAGATGGTCACTCCGGCATGTATATGGCATGCGATTCAATGCGTGCCGGATGATCAGCCTGTTGAAGCTTTTACACATCTGAGAAAGTTCCGTCGGTATTCCGGCGCGCATTCTGGGCTCGCTTCGGTGTCGTTACCTGAGTAATTTAAGTGAGCCGTTTTGCCGGTGGAGAAGTAGCGGCGGAAAGCACGCTCGCAGATATTTGACGATAAGAGTAAAAAGAACCACAGACAATGGTGAATTGATAAATGGATAACCAAAGCGTTAAAACAGATACAAAGAAAACTATTAGTGCCGTAGAGCTGACGACATTTGTGAAAGCTCTGGCGGAGAAATCCGGAGTCGCCGAAGCCGATGCAGCAGTCCTTGCCGACAGTCTTGTCGAGGCAAACCTTCTCGGCATCGATACACATGGTGTCTCACGGCTCCCCATTTACCTCAAGAGAATCTCTCTCGGCCTGATTGATGGCAAGGCAAAAATGGAGTTCCACAGGAACATGTCTGCCGCCGGCGTGCTGGATGCCAGGAACGGACTGGGACAGGTTGCGGGTATGAAGGCAATAAATGAAGCCGTCAAAATGGCAAAGGAGTGCGGCGTCGGTGCCGTTGGCGTCGTAAACAGCCAACATTTCGGTGCTGCCGGCTATTTTTGCGCGGTGGCCGCGAGATCCGGCTTCGTCGGACTCGCGTTCACTAACGCCGAACCTGCACTCCCCCCGTGGGGAAGCTATGAAGCCTACTTCGGGACAAACCCGATTGCCATGGCTGTCCCGACCGGAACCGCCAACCCGGTAATAATAGACACGTCTACCAGTATCGTGGCACGCGGAAAGATCGTTGCGGCTGCACGCACCGGCACGCCCATCCCTCCTGACTGGGCTCTCGATCCCGACGGTAATCCGACGACAGATGCGCAGAAGGCGCTCGACGGCGCGGTGCTGACCATGGCAGGCCCGAAGGGCTATGCTCTCGCCCTCATGGTGGATATCCTTTCCGGAGTACTTACCGGAGGCGGATTCGGAAGACGTGTCAACTCTATGTACAAAGATATGAATCATCCCGCAAACGTCGGCCATATGCTTATTGCCATCAACGTCGAAGCGTTCATGCGGAAAACTGATTTCATCGAAAGAGTCAATGTCATGACCGCAGACTTGAAGTCCTCGAAGAAGAGGCCGGGTGTCGACGAGATCCACCTGCCCGGCGAAAGGAAATTCAGGACGAGGCAAAAGAGAGCCAATGATGGAATTGCCATAGATGCATCGGTAACCAAAGAACTCTCCGCGCTCGCAGCTGAATTGAATATACCTTCTCCATTTTGAGCCCTGGCCGTCATCTATCTCAAGGACCTATGGCCGGCGACTCACTGATCCCCTTGGATTGCCCATCATCCCTGTCCATGCCGGTTATTTCCTGTTGAATCCCTTCGCGCAAATCCTTCCCTCGCTTGATTCTCTCCATCAATAGCGTTTCAATTACGGTTCGCAAGCTCTAAGCTTGCGAGCTGCGCTATTCCTTCCTTCCATAATCCTGTTTAGAACTATCCTTGACGCGCTTTGCCCTTTGCATATGATTTGCAACCATGGTAAACTTTTATGAGAGTTATTGCTTGAGAATTTCGGGCGAATTCTGCCCGTGGATAGAGAGCGTGCCGATGTTTCCGCACTAAGGTGAAAACTGGAGGAAAGGTTTCGTATGAAAAAAAATTCGCCTGAAGATTCGAACTCCGGCCAAATCTCCAAGGAGAAGATATATCAGTCGCTGAGAGCCGACATCATATCTCACAGGTTGAGGCCCGGCCAGGCTATCAGGGAAGACGAACTTGCCGATCGGCTCGGAGTGAGCCGCACGCCCGTTAGGGAAATGCTTCGCAGGCTGGAACAGGAAGACCTTGTCAGGGTAGTGCCGAACAGGGGAGTCTTCGTTTCAGAGCTAACCGACAAGGATATCGAGGAGGTCCTCGAAATCCGACTCGCTCTCGAGACTGCCGCAGCTCGGTCTGCCGCAACGAAGCTTTCCCCCGAGCATATAAAGGAACTCAAAGATATCCGAAAGCAGCTCGATACGGCGGTGAAACTAAAGGACAGCGTGCTCTCTTTCGAGGCCGACACCAGACTCCATGGTCTGATTCTCCAGGCCGCTGGCAACAAGAGAGCTCATCGGATAATCAACAACCTGATGGGACAGATCCATCGCATCAGATTCATCTCGGGGCACAAGCCGGGAAGAATTGACACCACCGTCAAAGAGCATAAAGAAATCGTACAGGCTCTCTTGAACGGTAACCCGGTCGCAGCGGAAGAAGCTATGATGAAACACCTCAACAGTACACGTGAAATCCTTTTGCCGTCGTCGGATATTGACAAGAAATTTGAAGAATTCGTAAGGAATTCATTTTCGCTCTGATTCGCTCCGCGGCCTGGTTTGACCCCCGTCCCGGCGAGAGCACAGGTCGTGATTTCATACTCCCGCCTGTGCCTTTCATCCTTCGTGCTTCTGCGATTTCACTGTCAAGACAGGTCAGCTACTCGCCGGCCTTCGGTTTGCCTTCCATCGACTTGATGTCTTCGAGAAGCCTGCGGGCCATCGTGAAATTCGGATTCTCCTGCAGCAGCTCATCCAACTCTGCCTCGGCATAACGGAACCGGCCCGCGCGGGCATAGGCGTAACTCAGTACCAACCCGCTTCGCAGCTTCTCCTCGCTGGTCGTAGCGTAATCCTTCATCTTCCGGTAGAACGCCGCCGCGCTGTCGGGCATCGAGAGCCTCATCATGAGGTCGCCTAACGTCTTGTATGTCTGATAATCGGGATATATCTCGGCCGAAGCGAGCATCGTCCCGGCGGCGAGAGGATAGTCGTTCTCTTTCATGTAAGCCTGCGCGAGATCGGAATGAAGCTGCAAATCCAGCGGTGACAGTGAAAGCAGCGATCTGTAAATATCTGCCACCTCGCTCCAGTTGCCTCGCCGCTCGAAGTAATTGATCGCCTCAGCATGCGCGCCGATCCATGTTACTTTGCCCGCAACAGCCTCCTCCGAGATCCATTCGAGCGTATCGGTTCGTGGAACCTGCCGCAGAGAGGGCTCCTTGTCTTTGAATGGCCATCCGGATGTTAGCCAGGCAACCGATGCCTTTGCCATGTCATCGTCTATCGTTGTCACCAGCCGGTCGTGCCATATCTCCGCCTCACTCACGGTGTCGGCATCCTCCCACTCTTTTCGCGGAGCCAGGAGACCCGCACGGCTCATGACGTCCGCGTAGCATTTGGCGATGAGAAACGCTCCCCTCGAATTGGGATGGAGATGCTCGAAGATCAGGTTGTGGCCGATGAGCGAATCGGGAGATGCGGCCTTGAACGCCTTGACGACATCCGCCACATAACAGTACTTGTCGTTGCTCATCGAACGGATGAGGTCGTTGAAGTTGCTGTCCGTCCTGAAGCGGAGCTCGTCGTAATTCCTCGCAATCGTATACTGTCGCAGCGCTTCAAGCTTTGAACCGGTAGTATCGAGACATTGTGCCAGCCGGTAATGCACATCCGCGTAAAGCGGGTTGAGCGCAATAGCCTTTCGGTAATCGGTTGACGCGGAATCCCACTTCCCCTCCGATTGCAGTGAGACCCCGTCCCTGAAGAGGACATGGAATGCCGCGATTGCCTTTGGTGAAATCCCCCGCGTGTTTCCCGATACGAACGGAGGTTGATCGCGCAGGTCGGATACCTGCGTTCCCATTATGATGGGTATGCCTTTCGACCGGCAGTATCTCTTCATGGCCTCAAGGTTATCTTTGAAAATCCGGTAAGTGGCCTTGTACATCGGACTCTCGTACGGCACGAGCCGGCCCTGTGCCACTTGCTGCATTTCCGTCCCGCGGGCGTAGTCCATGTTCTGCTGAACGAAAAGTCCCACTATTCCATGGATCACATTGCGAACAAGCTGAAACGTCCTTAATCGCACCAGCTCGAGGTAAAGTTCCGTTATCGACCGGTATGAACCGACCGAGAGGTTGGATGCTACGCCGAGCGCACCGTAGAATTCGTTGTGTCCCCCGTAATAGATGATCAGGTTGGGCTGATATTGGGCGAGCTCCCTCGTTATGTCCAGCGCGGTGTAGCTGTTTGTTGCAACTATGCCGAGGTTGATGACCTCGATTTTCCTGTGCGGAAACAGAAGATCAAGCCTCGTCTGCAAGTAGGCGGGGAAGGCTCCATTGAAATAGAACGGATAACCTGAAGTTGTCGACTCGCCCAGGCAGAAAATCCGGTACACCCCTTTCGGCTTCGGCACCTGGAAAAAAGTCGGCGTCGTCGGTGGCTGAAATTGCGAAGTGCCGAAGTAGCGGTACTTCACGTCCGGGTTCATCTGGTAGTACGTCTTTCCCCAGACCACATGCTTCTTGAAAAGAGACATGCTGACACCATATCCGAAGATTCTGAGGGCGATCTCGAGAGCGACTAGGAATACTACGGGAATTGATACGGTAATCAGGAAGAACACTGCCTTCTTCCGCATGGTAAGTTTTGAGGCCTCGGATTTTTCGTTCTTCATTCGGGTCCTTAGTTGTTAGTGGGGGAAATACCAAGAAACATACGGTTTCTACATCTATAAATCTGGAATCGGGCATATCTCAAAGTGAACCTTATGCATAACGAACCCGGGTGCAATGGAGTTCACGTCGGTACTTTGGATTTCATTCCGCAAATTGGATATATTAGCTCGTGGAGAGGAGAATCCGATGAACCTTATAAAGAAAGCGGCGCACCTACTTTACACATGGTGGATGTCGTTGGGCCGTTTTCTCGGTGCTGTGAATGCGGCAATTCTCCTGACCGTATTTTATATCCTGATCATCGGTGCAATGTCGTTGATAGTACGAATCCTCCGCAAAGACCTTCTGGCTCATCGTACCGATCCATCCCGTTCGTTTTGGAAAGAGAAGGAACCGGTCATCCACGGTGCCGATCAGGCGCGCCACCAGTTCTGACGCCATCACATGAATATACTCGGAATTTCATGCTTCTACCACGATGCCGCGGCGGCGTTGGTCGTGGACGGCAGACTCGTCGCTGCAGCACAGGAAGAGCGCTTCTCCCGTAAGAAGCACGATCAGGAATTCCCCGCAAAGGCAATCGAATATTGTCTGAACTCCGCTGGAATTCAAGCGGAAGACCTGGACTACGTCGTTTTCTATGACAAGCCGTTCATAAAATTCGACCGCCTTCTCCAGACCTACATTGCCACGTGGCCGAAGGGACTCTTCTCTTTCCTGAAGGCGATGCCGGTCTGGATACGCAAGAAGCTCTGGATACCGCAGACTATTCGCAATGACCTGGACTACGACGGCGAAATCCTTTTCGCCGAACATCACATTGCCCATGCGGCAAGCGCCTTCCTCGTTTCACCTTTTGAAGATTCTGCAATATTGACCACCGACGGCGTCGGCGAATGGGAGACCACCACGTACGGGCTGGGACATGGTACAGACATCAAGCTGCTCAAGAGTATTTCCTTCCCCCACTCGCTCGGGCTCCTCTATTCGGCCTTTACCTATTATCTGGGCTTCAAAGTGAACAGCGCCGAGTACAAGGTGATGGGGCTGGCTCCTTATGGCGAGCCCCGATTCTACCAGACGATCATGGAAAATCTCGTCCGGGTCGTCGCCGATGGAAGCTTCCGTCTCAACATGCGTTACTTCACGTACGAGTATGGACTCCGCATGACCGGATCGAGATTCGACAGCCTGTTCGGTCAACCCGCCCGCGAGCCTGAATCTGAACTGACGCAGTTTCACAAAGATGTCGCGGCCTCCCTCCAAAAAGTGACCGATGAAATTGTCGTTGGCATGGCACGCCATATCGAAAGTGAGACTAAGGCGAAGAACCTCTGCACGGCAGGCGGCGTGGCGCTGAACTGCGTTTCCAACAGCAGGATTCTCTCCGCGACTTCTTTCGAGAATGTATTTGTGCAGCCTGCAGCCGGCGACGCCGGGGGCGCCGTAGGAGCCGCCTTTTACGCATACAACACGATCCTCGGCAATCCAAGATCCTACGAGATGAACCATGTCTTCCTCGGCCCGGAGTTCCCGGATGAACAGATCGAGACTCTTCTCCGCGAAAAGAAAGTGTCGTTCGCGAAGCTCGGACGCGAAGAGCTCCTCAGGGAAACTGCCGGAAGAATCGCCGATCAAAAAGTTGTCGGCTGGTTTCAAGGAAGGATGGAGTTCGGCCCGCGCGCGCTCGGTAACAGGAGCATCCTCGCGGATGCACGCAATCCTAAGAATCAATCCGTCGTCAATTTGAAAATTAAATTTCGTGAGAGTTTCCGTCCCTTCGCCCCGGCCGTCACCGAGGACCGCATGAAAGATTACTTCGAGTTCGACCGGCCTGCTCCATTCATGCTGTTCGTCGCAAACGTCCGACCGGACAAAAGGGTGATACCGGCCGTAACGCACCTCGACGGTTCCGCAAGACTCCAAACCGTCTCTCTCGCGCAAAACCCTCTCTTCTACGACCTGATCTCCGAGTTCGACAGGCAAACAGGCTGCCCGGTAATCATCAACACCTCCTTCAACGTTCGCGGTGAACCTATCGTATGCACCCCGGGAGATGCCTGGAAGTGCTTTTTGAGGACCGGGATGGATAGCCTTGTGATCGGCAGCTTTCTCATTGACAAGAGCGATTTGGAAAATCCCGTGGAAGATAGAGTCGAAGAGAATTTTGAGTTGGATTGACATTACATGAAGGAGCTATCCGTGAGTAATTCCAAAAAGAAATCCAGGGCTGCGAAAACAATCAGAAAGTACACCGGCCGGTTTTCAATCTTCGGTGAATTGTGGTCGTTTATGAGGGTTCGCAAGAAATGGTGGCTCGGTCCTATTCTGACGATTCTAATCCTCCTCGCCGTCTTCATTGTCCTTACGCAAGGTACTGCGTTGGCTCCGTTCATCTACTCGCTCTTCTAAGTGTGCCCCAACTCTAGGAGGCTCTCTAAGAAGTGTCTATCCGATGAATCGGACGGCTACCTACGGCGCATCCAGATAAGTTCAATCCATATCACCGAGACCTGTTTTGAGAGGCGTCGGTTTCTATGGATGCTTCCCTGGGGTCGGCCTCTAAGGAGAATACTCCGGTCAGCACCCGATGCCGTCTGTAGCCGAAGCCTCAACCTTAGATCCGCTGTCATCCCGGAAAAATCCTCTGCAGTCGGATAGTTTGCTCCCTGATTTATTTGAATGTCGCGGGTTTCGTTTAAGCTGTAAAGATCGAGATAGGCCTGGAGCCTGTACCATGGCAGGTTTTGCTTTGCGGACGCGTCCCATCGAAGGTACTGTGCAGTGTTCGACCTAAGCTCAGGCCAGAAATTCGCTGCTCCGAATATTTTGCTCTTGTAAAGCATAGATACTCGCGCGGAAAACCCTCCGAGATCGTAACCGATCTCGATGTTGGTGATCTTGTCGGGCTGATCGGTCAGCGTTACTCCGAAAAGACATGTTCTGTTCGGCTGTCTGAAATTCTTTGTCTTAATGTTGAAGTTTGCACCCGGGTCGTTTGCCGAAAGGCTTTGCCTCTCCACGTCCACTTCGGCGAAGATCCCGAACCCGCTGTCGAAAAATCTTTCCTCTGCTGTGCCGGCAAATATGTGTTCGTCATAGATGCCTTTCAGATTGTCGTACCCGCCCTGTGCCTGCAGATGACTCTGCGGCTTTACGGTCTGCGCTTCCCTGAGGATGAAGTTGACAACTTCTCCGAGAACGGCTGCAACCATGTCCGGGGTGATCGCTTTCGTCACCTCGATCACGCTCAGCATGCTCGCTGATATCATGATTAGGTCCATGCCGAGGTCGCCCGAATTGTACCACGAATTCAAATCGCTCGGGTTGCTCGGGGTAACGTTCGCAAGCATCTGAACGCCGTCGATCGTCATTTCGGTGCAAGTACGTGTCGCTACCTCCCTTGCCTGATCCCCTCCCGGATAAGAGATACACCCGGGAGTTTCCCGACGGACTCTGCCGCGTTCGCATCGTGAAGCGACCGTATCCTTGCCGGCGTAATGCTCTTGGCGGGAACGAGCATTTGAGGCAAACCCGGTCACCCCGGATATGCAATCGCTGGAGGAAATTCATCCAATAGTTATTACCTGATGCCTCGTGCAAACCTCATTCGGTGAGTGGTTTATTGTTCGGCCGGGAAAACGGTGATTACTATCACGTTGTACTTCAACTGTCAAGTCGTTTTGCCTCCAGAATGCTTCATGTTTTTGCTGCCGTCCGCACTCGAGAGGCCTCGCTGGGTGTTCGTTGGTTCTTGTTCCGAAATAACTCGCGTCAACGTTGAAGTAGTTGGCGCACCCTTCATCATGAATTGCCGCTCCATCATCCATATAAGCGAATAGAGAATCAGACCACGCTCAATCCGGCTGCTGACCGGCGCCCTGAAATAGTTGGAAAACAATGGCGCAATGGCGAGATTGATACCGGCTCCTTCCTCTACACGAATCGAATAGGAAGGACCCGTTCCATTTCACTGTAACCACTGTTGGGCAGAATCATATGGCAACAATCCACGACGTTGCAAGAAGAGCGAAAGTATCGGTGATGACCGTGTCTAGAGTCCTCAATAAACCTGAGAAGGTTAGCGCTAAGACGATCAAGAAGGTCAAGCGCGTTATGGAGGAACTCGGATACCAGCCGAGCCAGGTCGCACGCTCTCTTGTGAAAAGACGTACTAACACGATCGGCATAGTCATGCCCGATATAAAGAATACTTTCTTCAATAGCTGGTTCAGGTCCGTTGAAGAGTACGCAAGACGATTCGGGTATACGACGCTTCTTTGCAATACCGACGAGGATCCAGAAGACGAAATGAAACTTGTAAGGACCTTCCTGGCACACCGCGTCGACGGTATCCTGATCGTGCCCCACTCGGAAGCGTCGGTGAAGTATCTCATGAAGGCGAAGGTGAACACCGTCCTTGTCGACAGAGTGTATGACGGAATCGATATCGACTTCGTCGCTACGGACCATTACGAAGGAGCTGTCGGGCTGACTGAGTATCTCATCGCCAACGGGCACCGCAAGATCGCCATCCTTCGGGGTCCCGGTATGCTCTTTCCCGATATCGAGAGGTACCGCGGCTTTTCGGATGCGATGAAAAAAAACAGGATCGGAATATCTCCCCGCTATGTTCATAACTGCGAGTTTATGGAAGAGAGGGCATTCGAAACGGTCACGCGGCTTCTGAAGGACCTTGACCCCCCGACGGTCATTTTCTCTTTCAACAGTCTGATGACCATCGGCGCAATCAAGGCGATTGCATCTCTGGGATTGAAAATACCAGGCGATATTTCTCTTGTAGCATACGATGAGATACCCGGGAGCGAGATTTTTATACCCGGTATCACGCATGTCCAGCAGCCTGTAGAGGAACTGGGGAGAAACGCGACGAAGATATTGATTACAAAGATCGAGAATCCGAGGCAGAAGGTCAGGCAGAACATTTTCCTGAAGCCTGAGCTGGTGATCAGGGAATCATGCGCGAAGATAGCATGAATGCTTTAGTGGCCTCGGATAGCGTGCACATCGTGCGGATAGGAATCGGATGTCGCCGCGCATTGGCAGGCGCGTAGCTCTCAAAACAGCTTGACTATCCGATGCGTTGTCCTTTTCCAAAATTCATCGAAGAAAATCCTTTACATTAAATCATCTTGTTATTATACTGGCAGTTGATCGACCGATAATCCGAAAATATGTTATACGTTTAACATTTTTACCGCGCGGAGGAGCGCATCAATGCTTCGATCTGATCACTGCCGACTCGTTAGCGTGAATTTCACACTTCAGCACGCATTTTCCCCCCGTCAAATTGGAAATCCAACATGAAAAAGCCGATACCCTCTCTGTTTCTCCTCGCATCCCTCCTCTCTTTCCAAGGCCGCGCCTTAGCTCAGCATGCGAAAAATTACGCCCTGATCGGACCGAACGATACCAAAGCGGAAATTGTCGCTAAAGCCGCCCATGTCGTCCCCTCTCCTCAACAGTTTGCGTGGCAGAAGATGGAATTCAACGCGTTCATTCATTTCGGGATGAATACTTTCGCCGGAGTCGAATGGGCCAAAAAGACCGCCAGCCCGAAACTCTTCGATCCCACCGAACTCAACTGCGACCAGTGGGCCCGCGTTCTCAAGGAAGCAGGCGCGAAAATGGCAATTCTCACGGCGAAACATGAAGACGGCTTCTGCCTCTGGCCAAGCGAGTACACGAAGTACAGCGTGAAGTACAGCCCTTGGAAGAACGGAAAGGGGGATGTCGTGCGCGAGTTCGTGAACGCCTGCAGGAAGTATGGACTCAAAGTCGGGCTGTATCTCTCTCCGTGGGACCAGGAAGCACCGAGTTACGGCACGCCGGCATACAACACGTATTATGAAAATCAACTGAGGGAACTCCTCACGAACTATGGCCCGATCACCGAAGTCTGGTTCGACGGCGGAATCGCACCCAATTATCCTAAGAAGCAAGTATACGACTGGCACGCATACTACAAGCTGGTACGCAAGCTCCAGCCGAACGCCCTTATTGCAATCATGGGTCCCGATATCAGGTGGGTTGGCACCGAATCCGGTGTCGGTAGAAAGACGGAATGGGATGTCCTCCCGATCGATCTGAGTTCACTTACTCCCGCGACAATCAAACACTCTCTTCATCCCGTGGACCAGGTATTCATGCCGCACAATTATATGGGAAAGGTCCTCGGCAGCAGAGAGATGCTCCACGATGCGAAGGGCCTCTTCTGGTATCCGGCAGAAACCGACGTCTCAATACGACCGGGCTGGTTCTATCATGCCTCGGAAGACACTTCGGTGAAGTCAGTCGCGGATCTCGTAAACATTTACTTCAGCTCTGTGGGAAGGAATTCCGTCCTCTTGTTGAACGTCCCGCCGGATAAGAAAGGTTTGATTTCCCGGTACGACATAAGGTCGATTACGGGGTTGCACAAAGTGCTTTCGGAAACTTTCAAGAATAATTTCGCAAAGGATGCGAAGGTCTCAATCAACGGCGGACCAGACAGACGGAATGCGTCGGCGCTGTTCGGCAACGGAAAGTACTGGAAAGGACCCGAAGGCGTCGACACGGCTTCGATGCTGTTCCAACTTCCGCAGAAAGAGACCTTCGACGTAGCTATGCTTCAGGAACAAATCACCGTTGGGCAAAGGATCGGAAAGTTCCGGATCGACTATTGGAACGGAAGCGAGTGGCAGAAGCTTACCGGTGGAACTACCGTCGGCTACAAGAGACTTCTCCGTTTCAGCCCGGTCACCACAGATCGGGTCCGGCTGATTATCGAAAGGTCGAGACTGAATCCCACTCTTGCGGACTTCGGGCTGTTCCAGCTTCCGGCCAAATATCTGGATGTCAGGAATTGAATAAGCCTGCGGTGGAATACGGGCGTAAACCTTTAACAGGAGTCAGATAGTGAAACAGGATGTCCAACGATTGAGAGAAGAGCTGGTTGAAGTCGGCAGGCGTATCTACAACAGAGGCTATGCCGCGGCGAATGACGGAAACATGAGCGCGCGTCTCGACGACGGGAACGTACTCATTACTCCGACCCGCACCAGCAAAGGATTCATGAACCCCGGCGATCTCATCGTCATAGACATGGAAGGTGGATTGGTAAAAGGTGATAAAAAACCCTCGTCGGAATCCGATTTCCATCTGAAGATCTACAGGGACAGGCCCGACGTGATGAGCGTTTGTCATGCGCACCCCCCTTACGCGACGGGCTTCGCCGTAGCGGGAATCCCACTCGACAAGATGGTTCTCCCGGAAGTTATCATCAGGCTCGGCATCGTCCCGATCGTCGATTACGGAACGCCCGGACACAGCGACCTGTACGACCAGATTTCCAAACACCTGAAGGACCATGATGCGTTTCTTCTGGCGAACCATGGCGCTCTGACGGTCGGGTACAGCGTCGTGGATGCATACGACAAGATGGAAACCCTTGAGCAGGCCGCGATGATACAATTCGTCGCCCACCAGCTCGGCAGAGTAAATACTCTCGCGAAAGAGCAGGTCGGCAGCCTCATTACGCTGCGCGAGAAATTTGGAGCAAGAAAAGATCTTTCCCTGGAATAGTGGACTAACCGGCAATAGAACAGAAAAGGAAGCCCAATGAGCAAACAAACTATCCGTACGAATCACCCCGCGAGGCGTCTGCGGGGAAGTATGCCGAAGATCGGAATCCGTCCCGTCATAGACGGAAGGAGGAAAGGAGTCCGCGAATCGCTTGAGAACCAGACGATGCAAATGGCGAAGAACGCCGCGAGCTTCCTTACCGCAAACCTGCGCCACTCAAACGGTCTTCCTGTTGAATGTGTTATCGCAGATACTTGCATCGGCGGCGTTGCCGAGTCGGCTGATGCGGCTGAGAAGTTTGCACGCGAAGGTGTCGGGGTATCTCTCACCGTCACGCCTTGCTGGTGCTACGGCACCGAGGTGATGGACACCGATCCGCTTATTCCAAAGGCTGTCTGGGGGTTCAATGGCACAGAAAGACCCGGCGCCGTCTATCTTGCCGCGGCGCTCGCAGGCTATTCGCAAAAAGGTCTCCCTGCCTTCGGGATTTACGGAAGGGACGTTCAGGACAAGTCCGACACCGAAATACCCGCAGATGTCAGGGAGAAACTCCTCCGATTCGCGAAAGCCGGTCTCGCGGTCGCGGAAATGCGGGGCAAATCTTATCTCTCCTTCGGATCTGTCTCCATGGGAATCGCGGGATCTATCGTCAACCACGACTTCTTCGGCGATTATCTCGGGATGAGAGACGAATCCGTCGATATGTCGGAATTCATTCGAAGGATCGAAGAAGGAATTTTCGACCCCGTGGAATACAAAAGAGCTTTCGACTGGACGAAGAGTCTTTGCGAAGAGGGAGAGGACATAAACTCGTCGAAGAACCGCGCTTCGAGGGCGAGGAAAGATTATGAGTGGGAAACCGTCGTGAAGATGGCACTCATCGCAAGGGATCTCATGGTCGGTAACGAAAGACTTGCCGAGCTCGGCTTCGGAGAGGAGGCCATTGGACATAACGCCCTCGTGGCCGGTTTCCAGGGACAGAGACAGTGGACCGACCATTTCACGAACGGGGATTTTCTCGAGGCGATCCTTAATTCTTCCTTCGATTGGAACGGGATACGCGAACCCTATACCGTCGCCACTGAAAACGATAGCCTTAACGGTGCGGCCATGGTGTTCGGTCACCTGGTCTCCGACACGGCCCAGATGTTTTCCGATGTCAGGACCTACTGGAGTCCTGCCGCAGTCAGGCGGGTCTCGGGCCATGTCATGAAGGGTAGAGCTGCTGACGGCATCATACACCTCATCAACTCAGGGTCGTCTGCGCTGGACGCGACCGGGCGGCAGAGGCTGAGAGGTAAACCCGCGATGAAGCCATTCTGGGAAATATCCTCCGACGAGGCGCTCGAATGTCTGAAGGCGACGAAGTGGTGCCCAGCTGACAGGGAATACTTCCGCGGCGGCGGATTCTCATCTCAGTTCCTCACTGAGGGAGGAATGCCGGTAACTATGTCTCGCATTAACCTCATAAAAGGTATGGGCCCCGTCCTTCAGATCGCGGAAGGGGTCACGGTCGAACTTCCCGAAAAGGTGAACTCGATACTCGACAGGAGAACTAACCCGACGTGGCCTACCACATGGTTCGTGCCAAACCTGACAGGGAGCGGTGCGTTCAAGGATGTCTATTCGGTGATGGCTAACTGGGGAGCGAATCACGGTGCAATAAGCTACGGTCACATCGGCGACAAGCTCATTACTCTCGCGTCGATGCTCCGCATCCCGGTGAACATGCACAACGTTTCGCGCGATCGGGTATACAGGCCGAGCGCGTGGAGCGCCTTTGGGACAGAAGATCTCGAAGGAGCCGATTTCCGTGCCTGCGATAATTTCGGCCCGCTCTATGGTAAACGCTGATCAAAACCTTGACAAGGTTTGCCCGGCTAAATTTCTTGCGGTGGATCTTGGCGCGGAAAGCGGACGCGCATTCGTCGCAACGCTTGACGGCGAACGAATTGCCCTCGAAGAAGTTCACAGGTTCCCGAATACACCGGTAGAAATTTCAGGCCATTTACACTGGGATGTGCCGGAACTGTTTCAGCAGCTGAAGATGGCGTTGAAACTCACCGCCGAAAAGGGCCATGGCGACATTGTATCTATCGGCGTCAATACATGGGGCGTCGACTTCGGTCTCGTCAGGAAGAGTGATGGATCAATCGACCTCCCTTTCACATACAGGGATTCCCGCACGAACGGCATGATGCAGAAAGTCTTTTCGAAAATTCCCCGCCATGAAATCTATGCCAGGACCGGCATTCAGATGATGCAGATCAATTCTATCTTCCAGTTGTACAGCGCGATCGAAGAGCGGGAAAGTTGCCTGCGTGATTTCGAAAGCCTCCTGTTTATGCCCGATATATTCAATTACTTCCTAACGGGCAGACAGGTTTCTGAATACACGATCGCCTCGACTTCCCAGCTTCTCAATGCCGGGTCGAGAAATTTCGATGAGGCCATATTCGCGGCTCTCGGGATCCCTCAGCGGCTCATGCGCCCGATAATTATGCCCGCGACCATCATCGGAAAGGTGCGTTCCGACATTCTGGCGGAAGTCGGTTTGAACAATATCGATGTGATTGCTGTCGGAAGTCATGACACCGCAAGCGCCGTGGCGGCGATTCCTGCGTCAGGGACCGACTGGGCGTATCTCAGTTCAGGGACGTGGTCGCTTATCGGCATCGAAAACGATGAACCGATTATCAACGGGGAATCCCTCGCGAACAACTTCACCAACGAAGGCGGTGTCGGCGGGAAGATAACTTTCCTGCAGAACATCACAGGCATGTGGTTCCTCCAGGAAGTCATGAGGAGATGGGAATCGACGGGAAGGCATTATGCGTATGAGGAACTTCTTTCCGCCGCTTCCGAAGCCCAGGAATTCAAATGTGTGTTCGACCCGGCCGATGATATCTTCCTGAATCCTCCGGACATGTACCAGGCCATAGTTTCGTTTTGCAGGAAGACCGGTCAGGCTTGTCCGCAGACAATGGGTGAATTGGTCCGAAGCATATTTGAAAGCCTGGCATTCAAATATAAATCCGCGTTGGGCAAACTTGCCTCGGTGACCGGGAGAAAGATCGCGAGGTTGCATGTCGTGGGAGGCGGTTCGCAAAACGAAATGTTGAATCGCTTCGCTGCCGATGCCACCGGGCTCCCCGTCGCTGCGGGTCCGGTGGAGGCGACCATTGTCGGCAATGCTTTGACTCAGGCTTTGGCCGTCGGCCGGGTCGGTTCGCTCGAGATGGCAAGGAAAATAGTCGGTAACTCCTTTCAATTGAAAGAATATCTTCCCGAGAATACTCGTAAATGGGATGAAGCGTACAAGAGTGCTCCTTTTAACTTCTAACTAATAAAGGGAATCTGCATGCACACTATCTCGATGACCGTGTTCGATTGGGCGATACTACTGGTCTATCTCGGATTTGTCGTCTGGGTCGGGTTCTATCTGAAAAAATTTACGAAGACCGACAACGACTATTTCCTCGCCGGGCGAAGGAACAGCGCGCTCGTGGCCGGAGTCGCTTTCATGTCGGCAAACATGGGCGCCCTTGAAGTGGTCGGCTACGCCGGACAGGGAGCTGAGTACGGACTCTTCGCACTTCACTTCTACCTGATCGGTGCCATCCCGGCCATTCTTTTCCTCGGTGTCTTCATGATGCGTTTCTATTACAACGGCCGGATTAAGTCAACCCCCGGATATCTGAAGGAAAGGTACGATGAAAAGACCCGCGTCTTGAATGCGATATCGTTCGCGGTAATGACTGTGTTATCATCTGGAATCTCGCTCTACGCGCTTGCCCTCGTGCTGAAAACATTCCTCGGATGGAACTGGGATCTCAGCATCTGGCTGTCGGCCGGATTCGTCGCTCTCTATATCACTCTGAGCGGACTTCTATCCGCGATATTTACCGAGATCATTCAGTTCTTCCTTATCTGGGGAGGCATATTGCTCCTCCCGATCCTCGGAATTATCGACCTCGGCGGCCCGACTAGAGCGTTCACCAGCCTTCCGCAGGTCTATACTCACCTCTGGTCGATCACCGCGAGCGCGGCCGATAACCCGATGAAGCTCGGATGGCCCGCACTCATCTTCGGTCTCGGTTTCGGAATTTCGTTCGGATACTGGACGACGGATTTCCTCATCATCCAGCGCGCTTTTTCGGCGAGGGATGTCCGTTCTGCAAGGATGGCGCCGATTATCAGCTCGTACTTCAAGATACTCCTCGGATTTGTTGTGGTAGGTAGCGGCATGGTCGGACTCGCCCTCATGCGCGACCCTCACAGCGGGTTCACACTCCTTCATACCGGCGGGAAAATCAATTACGACTCCGTCATCCCGCTCCTGATGATGCGGTTCTTTCCTCCCGGACTCGTCGGCGTGGGTGTCACCGCGCTCATAGCGATGTTCATGGCGGGACAAGCAGGCAACATGAGCGCGTTCAATACAGTCTGGACCTACGATATCTACCAGTCGGTGATCAACAAGAAAGCTTCCGAAAAACATTTGATATGGATGGGACGCGTCGCGACTGTCGTCGGAATCCTGCTCAGCATCGTTGGGGCTTACTGGGCGAGAAGCATGCCGACCATAATCGATTATCTCCAGGCGATTGCATCCTGGATACTCGCACCCGCAGTTGCAGTGATACTTCTCGGCATGTTCGTGAAGTGGATCTCACCGGACGGCGCGTTCTGGGGAATGCTTATCGGCACGCTCGTATCCTTTGCCATGTTTATGGCGCTCGAACTCAGATGGATCACTCCCGGTGCAATCGCTCCCGGAGGCGAAGCGAGCGCCATGGCCGCCAACTTCTGGCGCGCCTTGTGGGCCTGGCTCATCAGCTCCGGGATTGCAGTTGGTGTAAGCTTTTTCACCGAGAAACGTCCCGAGGCTGAGCTGGTCGGCCTCGTCCGCGGATTGACAAGAGATGATGAGGTCGAGCAAGTGCCGCTCCTCAAGAAACCGATCTTCTGGGCATCCATCACTACCGTCATCTTCATCATTCTTAATATCGTGTTCTGGTAATCTCGAAAGGAGAAAACTGAAATGATCGATGGCGCGACTCAAATGAAGCCGATCTGGTATTTCGTAGGCTGGGTGTTGATCGTAATCGGTGTGCTCGTGTTGGCTGCCGGTCTCTATTACTTGATCTTTCCAATCGATCTCGATATCGCACTGCGCGGTTTGCACATGAACATCTGGTGGGGAGCAGTCCTCGTTTTGGGGGGCGCGCTGCTTACCTTCTTCAACAGGAAACCGGTCAAAGTTTGACTGGCACCCTGTATTTGTTTTGTGATTCTTTTATTGACGATATGGAATATGAAAAAAGATCTTTGAGAGGCAAAATATCATGTCTGACAAGAAAAAAAGATTCAAACATGTGAGTTATCTATGGAACGATTCGAAAGCTTCAGAGTTCAAGGGTGATGAAGTAGGCTTACTCGTTTACCGCTCAAACCTGCTGGGGGCGGATCTGAGACTTACTAATTACGGAGGCGGGAACACATCCTGCAAAGCCTCGGCGATCGATCCCCTCACCGGGAAAGAATCAGAAGTCATGTGGGTGAAAGGTTCGGGCGGTGACCTGGGTACCATGACCAGGAGCGGCCTGGCAGCACTGTATGTGGATCGGCTCAGAAATCTTAGGAATGTGTACCGGGGACGCGATCACGAGGACGAAATGGTCGAGCTGTTCAACCACTGCATCTTCGATCTCAACTCGAAGGCGCCTTCGATCGACACACCGCTCCATGGCTTCCTCCCCTTCAGGAACATCGATCACCTTCACCCAGATGCGACGATAGCTATTGCCGCTTCAAGAGATGGCAGGCGAATCACGAGAGAACTCTTCGGGGGAACCGTAGGATGGGTGGAATGGCAGCGCCCGGGTTTCGATCTTGCGTTGAAACTGAGACAGCATGTCGACGAAAATCCCGGCATGCGCGGAATGATACTCGCCTCTCACGGACTCTTCACCTGGGGCGATACTTCGTACGAGTGCTATACGAATACTCTCGAAGTCATCGAGATGTGCGCGGAATATGTCGACGAAAAGATTTACAAGCAGCAGGCAATCTTCGGGGGCGCGATCGTGAAGTCCCCCGCAAAGGAGCAGAGGTCGAAGAAAGCTGCGCTCCTTGCGCCTATACTACGCGGATACTGTTCTTCGCACGCCCGCATGGTCGGGCATTTTACCGACGAGGAAAGAGTCCTCGAATTCGTTAACTCCAAAGACCTTAACAGGCTGGCAAAGATGGGCACGAGCTGCCCCGATCATTTTCTCCGAACGAAGATAAGCCCGCTCGTCCTTGACCTGAAACCAACCGACGACGTCAGCGACGTGGAGGCGGTGAAGGAAATGGTGGAGCCGCAGTTCGAGGCGTACCAGAAGATGTACTCAGATTATTATAACGAGTGCAAACATCCAGACAGTCCCGCGCTCCGCGATCCGAACCCGGTGGTGATCCTCTATCCCGGCATCGGTATGTTCACCTTCGCAAAGGACAAACAGACCGCAAGGGTAGCCGCCGAATTCTACATAAATGCCATCAATGTGATGAAGGGTGCAGAGGCGATCTCGAAATATGTGGCGCTGACGAGGCAGGAGGCTTTCAACATCGAGTACTGGCTGCTCGAAGAGGCCAAACTTGCCAGACGGTCGAAGCCGAAAGCGCTGAGCGGAAGAGTCGCCCTTATCACGGGAAGCGCCGGCGGGATCGGGAAGGCGATCGCGAAAAAGTTTGCCGATGAAAGCGCCTGCGTAGTAATTTGCGACAACGACCGCGAAAGACTGGAAGGCGCGAAGAGCGAGTTCGCGAAGAAGTACGGAAACGATGCGTTCATCGCCGGAAAGCTCGACGTCACCAGAGGCGAAGATATTACGGGTCTGTTCGATGATGCTGCACTTGCCTTCGGCGGCGTCGATATCGTCGTGAACTGCGCTGGCCTTTCAATTTCGAAACCGATGGAAGATCATACCGAGAAGGATTGGGATCTGCAGTACGATGTGATGGTTAAGGGACAATTTCTCGTCACCCAAAAAGGCGTCGAGGTTATGCGCAAGCAGAACTTCGGCGGTGATGTTTTGAACATCGTCAGCAAGAACGCGCTCGTAAGCGGGCCGAACAATGCCGCGTACGGTTCCGCAAAAGCGGCACAACTCCACCTCAGCAGGCTAAATGCCGCCGAGCTCGGGAAAGACAAGATCCGTGTCAATGTCGTGAACCCCGATGCGGTGATTACAGACAGCAAGATCTGGAGCGGCGCCTGGGCCGAAGGACGCGCGAAAGCTTACGGCGTCAAGGTCGAGGAGCTTCCCGCATTCTACGCTAAACGGACTATCCTAAACGAGATCATAAATCCTGATGATATCGCCAATGCCTGCTATGCTTTCGTCAGCGGCCTCCTCAACAAATCGACAGGCAACGTGCTGAACGTCGATGGCGGCGTCGCCGCAGCCTTCGTTAGATGAACGGGCAGACAATATGATTATGTCTAATCGTACTGGTATGTGATGTCTGAAACCGATCTGATCGGGCAATTTCTCGCCAACGCCGCAGGGACTACCGCTGCAGTGGAAACAGTTAAGCGTGATCCCGAAGCGTTGAATGAAGCGCTGTTGCGCATCGCAGGCGATGGACCGATATTCTTCGCCTGTGCTGAAGATGTCGATCCCCGGCTCTTTTACCGGTTCGGGCAAAACCAAAGAGTCCTGACCGAGCCGTCGGTCGATGAAATGAAGACGATTAGAACCGGCGTGACGGACGCCTTCTGCGGCATCGCGAGCACAGGGTCGATCTGCGTCTCGATCGGACGCGAGCTCACCGGTCCAGCCAGCAGCCTCACGCGAAAACATATCGCTGTACTCAACGCGAAGGCAATAGTCCCGAGGCCGCGCGATGTGTTCTCGGAAGAGATTCTCGAAGGCAAAGGTCTGCACCGGAGTTTCTCTATCATCACCGGCCCGAGTGCCACCGCGGACATGGGTCCCCTAGTCCGTGGCGTCCACGGCCCCGGAAAACTCCATATCATTGTGCTGGTGTGAAAAAATGAGCGAGAGGTTATTGAACGATATCCATCCGAGGGAAGTGGCGAACAAATCCATGAAGGAATCGCTTCGGAAAGCGATCGGCATGGCTCTGCGAATTGAAAGCGACGCGCTCCGCCTGAACACTCAGACGTTCAATACGAACAGGTACACCGCAGTCGGAAAACTCGATGATTACGAGGATCTGAAAGACCGCGCAAGAGAAATCAAAGAGAGCTCGATTCAAAAACTGCCCGAACTGATCGAAAGACTTACCAGGTCTGTCGAGGCCCGCGGCGGAAAGGTCTTCCTCGCACGAACCAAAGAAGAAGCAACGAGCTATGTAAGAAATGTATGCAGATCGTTCGATGCCAAACTTGTGGTGAAGGCAAAATCCATCACATCGGAGGAGATTGGCCTTAATCACGTGTTGCAGGACGCAGGTATCGAGGTCGCGGAGACCGATCTCGCGGAATTCATTCTCCAGGTTTCGAAAGAGCAGCCTTCGCACATTGTGGCCCCGGCGATACACAGGAGCAGGGAGCGGATATCGAAGCTGTTCAAGGAACACTTCGAAACCGCGAAGCCGCTCGATACCGGCGAACAGCTGACAGAATTTGCCCGGGACATTCTCAGAGAGAAATTCCTTGCCGCCGAAATCGGCATTACCGGCGCTAACCTGGTTTCGGCAGACGAGGGTACGATACTCCTGGTCGAGAGCGAAGGTAACATACGCCTGACGACTCAGCTCCCCGCCGTTCACATCGCGATCGCCGGAATTGAAAAAATAATTCCAAGCAGGAAGGATTTCGGGACCTTCATCGAGCTCCTTGCAGCGAGCGGAACCGGGCAGCCGCTCTCGTCTTACACGAACATACTCGAGCCGCCTCTCGATCTGCCGGTACTTAATCTGAACGGCCGGAAAGATACGAGGAGGGAATTCCATCTCGTCCTCCTCGACAACGGCCGAATGAAAATGAGAGAAGACCCCGATTTAAAAGAGGCCCTCTACTGCGTGAGGTGCAGCGCATGCATGAACGTCTGCGCTACGTTCCAGGCCGTCGGCGGCCATGCGTTCGGCGGCGAGTGTTATACGGGCGGGATCGGTGGAGCTTGGACTGTCGGTACATCCGGAAGTCTTGCGGAAGGGCGATTCGCTGAGCTCTGCACCGGCTGCACCAGGTGCGTGCCTAATTGTCCTGTGAGAATAGACATCCCTCGCCTGAACTCCGTCATCAAGAACAGGCTGATGAAGAGCGAGGGAGGCCCGTCGCTTGAGAAAAGATTCTTCGGAAATTTCTCTTCGATGGCGAAGGTTGCTTCTCTTGCGCCGGCACTCTCGAACTGGATTAACAGTCTCTCTCCAAGCCGGGCGCTGCTCGAGAAATTCGCCGGCGTCGACCGGCGCAGGAGCGTGCCGCCTTTCGCGAAGGTGACTTTGGCGCGCGAATATGACAAATACCGGAAGAAAAATGCGCCGCTGGCGGCGACAGATCCAAATGCGCGGAAGCTGGTATTGTTTGCCGACGTCTTTACAAATTATCAAAATGTCCAGGTTGGCATGGCCACCATCCGCGTGTTCGAGAAACTTGGTTTTCCTGTAACCCTGAGCAATGTCATGGAAGACGGGCGAAGCGCCCTATCGCAGGGCCTTCTTGAATCGGCGAGAAGGAGCGCGGCCAGGCTTGCGGTTTACCTGAAAAGACTGATCGACGGCGGCGCGGACATATTAGTCGCGGAACCGAGCGTGCTCGGCATGTTCCGGCTCGACTACGCGAAGCTGCTCGACTCGCCAGACGTTTCCTCGGTACTCAGGGCGCACACGTTCGATCCGTTGGAGTGGCTTAATTCGTCCGCAGAACGAAACCCTCAGTTTATACGGCGTCTGGAGCAAAAGATTAAGACGGGTGCTACACAACCGGAAATTTTCTACCATGCACACTGTCAATTGAAGACGATTGGCGCGGGTGATGCCGCGACGCGATTCTTCAGAAAACTCGGTCTGAGTGTGAAAACTTCGGATGTGGAATGCTGCGGTATGGCCGGTAGCTTCGGCTATAAGAAAGAATTCTACGACATCAGCAAAAATATCGGCAGGGATCTCGCACGCCAAATTGAGAAGAGCATCCGGTCGAATGCTTCTCTGAGAATTCTCGCAAGCGGCACTTCCTGCCGCGAACAAATCCACGACGAGCTGTCACGCCGTGTAGAACACCCGGTTGAGTTCATCGACGAGATGCTCTGAACCTTTATAATCGCAGCCTTGCTGCAGGAAAAATGTGAAACCATTACATGTTGTCCTGGAACGAAAGTCCCTTCTTCTTTCTCTCCATCCAAAGTGGAACAAGATGAAACGACTAATCATACCTCTCATCGTCTCGCTCCTTTCCTTGAACGCATCGGCCTTCGCCCATCCGCTGATCGATGTCGTACCCGAGCCGAACTCTATCGTTTACGGTAACGGCTCCTTCTCGTTGTCGCGTACGACTTCCATCTTTTGTCCAGGAAACCTCGACAGGCTCGGTGCATATCTGAGGAAGCAGCTCGTGTTCTTCACGCACCTGCGTTTGCGAATCTATCGCACTCAAGCCGCAGGCAGCAACCTGATCGTCCTCAACCTGGACAGGGCGTTCCGGGGGCATGGCCCCGAAGCTTACTCGCTCGATGTATCCCGCGAGCATGTAGTCCTCAGCGCCGGGACTCGTGAGGGACTCTTTAGAGGTTTGCAGACGATCCTTCAGATGATCCCATTACCCGATTCCGCCGTTAACGGTACATACAAGATCCATTCGTGCAGAATAGTCGACTATCCGAGATTTGCCTGGCGCGGTCTCAATCTCGACTGCGCCCGGCATTTCATGACGCCGGCTTTCATAAAGCGTTATATCGATCTGCTCGCGTATTACAAGTTCAATGTCTTCCACTGGCATCTTACTGACGACCAGGGATGGAGGATACAGATCAGGAAGTATCCGAAGCTTACTTCCGTCGGTGCCTGGCGAAACGAAGGAAACGGGGAAAGATATGGAGGTTTCTACACACAGAAGGAGATCAGGGAGATTGTCGCGTATGCAGCGAGCCGCTTCATCACGGTGGTCCCCGAAATAGAGATGCCCGGTCACTGCCAGGCTTCGCTCGCGGCATATCCGGAAAATGCCTGCGTCCCAGGTCCGTTCCAGGTCGGCACTCAATGGGGTGTCTACCAGAATATATATGATCCCGCGAAGAAGTCTACTTTCACTTTCCTTGAAAATGTATTGTCCGAGGTGATCAAGCTTTTCCCGTCGCATTACATACATATCGGAGGAGATGAAGTTCCGAAGATCGAATGGGAACAGAATACGGGGTGTCAGAATTTGATGAAGCAAAAGGGTCTGAAAAACACCGATGAACTTCAGAGCTACTTCATCCGCAAGATCCAGAAATTTCTTGAATCGAAAGGGAGACAGATCATCGGCTGGAACGAGATACTCGAAGGCGGCGGACCTCTTCCCGGTGCCGTGGTCGAATCCTGGCAGGGAATAGACGGCGCGATCAAGGCCGTTCGGGATGGAGATTATACCATCGTATCGCCCGGCGAATACACTTATCTCAGCAGAGACGCGGAGGATCTCAGCCTCGATTCCGTATACTCTTTCGACCCGATGCCGCCTGGACTGTCACCGGCTCAGCAGGAGCGTGTGCTTGGTACCGAGGCGAGCATGTGGAGCGAGCATGTCCCGCAGCAGAAGGTCGACTCTAAAATGTTCCCCCGCCTCCAGGCAATTGCCGAAGACGCCTGGACGAATCCGCAAAACAAGAACTATGGCAACTTCCATCGGCGCCTCCAGGTCCAATACGGCAGGCTTGCTTATCTCGGCGTCGATTACGGGCTCGAACAAAAAGCGATGACATACAGGACGGAGTTTGAGAAAGCGGAGAAAGCGTTCGTGGTTTCTCTAAAACCGACACAGTCTGGAATCGTCCTTCGATATACCATCGGGGACACGCTGACAATGTCGGACTCGCATCCGTACGACAAACCTGTCTCTATGGATACTACCGGCACATTCATTGCGCAGGCCGAAATGATTGGGCGGCTTGCCGGAAACCCTGTAGTCCTTTCTTTCATGATAGATAAGGCGCTTGGATCTCATGTTACCCTCGCAAATCCGTATTCGCCCGAGTATACGGCCGGGGGACCCGGCGGACTCGTCGACGGGATACGCGGGACTCTCAATTTCAAGGACGGACTCTGGCAGGGCTTCAAGGGGACCGACCTCGACGCGACCGTCGATATGGGAAAGAAAAAAAAGATCTCGGAGTTGGGAGCGGGTTTTCTTCAGTCTACCAGCTCTTACATCTTCATGCCGGAGTATGTCCAGTTCTTCGTCTCGAAGGACGGGAAGAACTTCACGAGCGTCGGTATCCTGAGGAACGACGTCTCAGAGAGGAACCCGGCAAGTGTCAAGAAGGATTTTGTCATAACCATCAGGCCCGAGGATGTAAGATATTTCAGGGTCGTCGCCAAAAACATCGGAGTCTGCCCCCCCTGGCATCCCGGCGCGGGCGCAAAGGCGTGGATCTTCACGGATGAGCTCTTCGCGAATTAGGAATAACTCGATCGAATTGGATTGTAAAAGGAGAATAGAATGAAAAACACGTTGGCAGCTCTTGTCTTCCTGCTGATGGCCTCCGGCGTCTCGATGGCCCAAACCAATCAGCAGAAATATTACCCGGAGACGGACACCGCCGTCCTCAATAACCTGCATAGATGGCACGACAGGAAATTCGGTCTCCTCATGCACTGGGGAATCTACAGCGAGTGGGGAATCGTCGAATCGTGGTCGATATGTTCCGAGGACGAACCGTGGGAGGTGAGAAAGGATTCGAACTACTGCGATTACGTAAAACAATATGACAACCTCATCAAGACTTTCGATCCTCATCATTTCCATCCCGGGAAGTGGGCCAAGGCGGCGAAGTACGCTGGCATGAGGTACGTGGTCTTTACGACAAAGCACCACGACGGCTTCTGTATGTTCAATACGAAGACGACAAACTTCAAGGTCACGAGTCCTGAGTGTCCGTTCCACACAAACCCGCGCGCGAATGTCGCGAAAGTGATTTTTAATACTTTCAGAAAAGACGGCTTCATGATCGGAGCTTATTTCTCGAAAGCGGACTGGCATTGCCCCTACTACTGGTGGCCGAACTTCGCGACGCCGGATAGAAACCCGAACTACAACATCAGACGCCACCCCCATCGCTGGCAGGAATTTGTAAACTATACTCAGACTCAGATAAATGAGTTGATGAGCAACTTCGGCCGCATCGATATTCTGTGGCTCGATGCCGGCTGGGTGAGAACGAAATCACAGCGGACCATCGACGAAGAGAAGCTGGCGGCAAACTATCCCGTGTACCCGCAGAGCCAGGATATAAATATGCCCCTCATCGTGAAAAATGCCAGGAAGAAGCAGCCCTGGCTGATCGTCGTGGATCGCGACGTGACCGGCCCGTACCAGGATTACCTGACTCCTGAAAATACCGTTCCGTCAAAGCCTCTGCCGTACCCCTGGGAGACCTGCATGACGATGGGTACCAGCTGGTCCTACAAGGCTCATGACGATTACAAATCTGTCCGCAAGCTCATCGACATCCTCGTCGGGATAGTCTCCAAGGGCGGAAACCTCCTCCTCGATATCGGCCCGAACGGACAGGGCCAGTGGTCCCCGACGGCATACGAGCGGCTCAAAGGTATCGGCGACTGGATGAAGGTGAACAGCCAGGCGATCTATGACACTCATCCTGTGGCCCCGTACAAACAGGGGAAGGTCTGCCTCACCCAGCTGGATGACGGCACCACCTACGCCATTTACCTCGCCGACAAAGGTGAAAACACTCCGCCGTCCAGGATTTGGATGGACAACATCTGTCCCGCGAACGATGCGAAACTGACTCTTCTCGGTTATAACGATACTCCGCTGAAATGGAAGAAAGTCGGCGAAGGGTTCGAAGCCGATGTCCCGAAAGGATTCCAAGAACATCCGCCGTGTCAATATGCATGGGTCCTTAAAATCTCAAAGGTCGCCGGCCATCCCAAAACAATGGACGTAAAATACTAAGAGACTTTCGAGCGCGGCGCGCGGAGGAGACGAATGCCTGCGGCAAACAGACTCCACGAAAAATCCCCCATGCGCCGCGCTCTTTTCTGTTGTCCATAGCTTCTCCCCTTAAGGCTCACAACCCGCACGAGCCTGTTACTCAAATGGCAGATTTGATCTCCGGATCGATTGGGAAGGTTGTACCACCTTGATTGAAAAACGGGTGGAGAGTACATTGATACTGTTAGAAGGGATTATGTCATGCTTTGGGATCGTCTGCAGTTTGCATTCACAGTAACCTACCACTACTTGTTTCCACAATTGACGATGGGTTTGGCGCTGATCATAGTGTTCATGAAATGGCGCTACCTCAGAACAGACAATGACAAATGGAACAGGGCAGCAAGGTTCTGGGCGCGGATCTTCGCGATTAACTTCGCGGTCGGCGTTGTCACCGGCATCCCGATGGAGTTTCAGTTCGGGACAAACTGGGCGGGATTTTCAAATTTCGCGGGAGGCGTGATCGGTCAGACTCTCGCGATGGAGGGAGTCTTCGCCTTCTTCCTTGAATCGTCGCTCCTCGGCCTCTTCCTTTTCGGCGAAAAAAAACTCGGGAGACGCAGCCATTTCGTTGTTGCAGCGGGCTTGTGTGCTGGGAGTTGGCTGTCGGGCTATTTCATAATTGCCACCAATGCTTTTATGCAGCACCCCCTCGGCTATACTGTCGGTGCGAACGGCACACTCCAGTTGGCGAGCTTCTGGCAATTTGTTCTGAACCCGTGGGCCGTTTGGGAATATGCACACAACATGAGTGCATCGGTGATAACAGCTTCAACGGTCGTCGCATCTGTCGGTGCCCTTTGGAAACTCATCGGAAAATACGATGAGGAGTCAAGTCTCTTCCTTAAGGTAGGCGTCATAACCGCCCTGATTGCGAGCGTCCTACAGATATTCCCGACCGGCGACCAGAATGGAAAGCTCGTGGCCGACTATCAGCCGACGGCTCTCGCCGCACTTGAAGGAGTCTTCAAGAGCGGTAGCATGGCTCCTCTTGCCATCATTGGGCAGCCGAATGTTAAGGAACAGACACTCGAAAACCCGATCGCAGTGCCGGGGATGCTTAGCTTCCTCGCGTACGGATCTTTCAACGCTACTGTCAAAGGCCTCGATGCGTTCCCGCAGGAAAACTGGCCGGATAATATCCCTCTTCTTTACTATGCCTATCATATCATGGTCGGTCTCGGCACAATCATACTTGCACTCATGGCGATAAGTGCTCTTCTCATTTATCTGAAACGTCTCGACAACACGAGAGCCGTCCTCTGGCTCCTCATGCTTGCTTTCCCTTTCCCTTATATTGCAACTACGGCGGGATGGCTTACTACCGAACTTGGCAGGCAGCCGTGGATAGTCTATAACTTGCTTAGGACCTCTGCCGCTGCCTCCCCGATGGTAAACACGGGTGATGTGGTTTTTACTACAATCGGGTTCGTAGGTCTCTATTTCGTGATAGGGGTCGTTTTCCTCTATCTCGTGGGTCGCGAAATCGCGCGCGGTCCTGTCTACGCGGAAGGGAAGGTTTGATCTCATGCAGGCCCTATGGTATTCACTGCTCTCAGCCATGTTGATCGTATATGTCATTCTCGACGGTTTCGATTTCGGTGCAGGTATCGTCTATGGTCTAGTCGCAAAGACCGACGCCGAGCGGCGCCAGGTTCTAAGTGCGGTAGGGCCTGTGTGGGATGGTAATGAAGTCTGGCTCCTGGCCGCGGGCGGTACTCTCTTCTTCGCTTTTCCGCGTGCGTACGCCGCCGGTTTCAGCGGCTTCTATATGCCCCTTGTCATCCTCCTCTGGCTTCTCATCCTCCGCGGCCTTTCTATCGAGCTCCGCTCTCATGAGCCGTACAAATTGTGGCACGAATTCTGGGACTGGACATTCAGGTTCGCTTCGATTCTGATAGTCATAATTCTCGGTGCCGCTTTCGGTAACATTATCCGCGGCGTCCCGCTGAATGCCGAAGGCTACTTCGCTATCCCGCTTTTCACCGACATGCTTATTCGTCCGTCGATCGGCATCCTTGATTACTACACCGTCGTTGCCGGCCTCTTCGCGCTTGGTGTCCTTGCGCTGCACGGTACGCTTTTCCTGGTGTGGAAGACGGACGGCGCAGTGCGCGGGCGGAGTATCGCTCTCGCAAAACGTCTGTGGTGGACCGTATTCGCGCTCGCAGTGGTCACGTTCGCTCTTACTCCGACCGTCCAACCTGCATTCTTCGCGCCGCTAGCCGGTAGAGTGTGGCCTCTCTTCCTTCTTCTCGTCTCCTTGGCGGGTTTCTTTTATATCCCGACGGCCCTCAAAGGAACAAATGATGTTCGACCCTTCCTTGGTTCAGTTGTATTCATAGCCGGTATTCTCGCATCAATGGCGGGTACCCTTTTTCCGAACCTGATCATCTCTACCACAAATCCGGCATATAATATGACCGCCTACACGGCTTCAGCAAGTACTTACGGGCTGCAAATCGGACTAGTCTGGTGGATAATCGGCATGATACTCGTCGTCGGTTACTTCACTTTCGTTTACAGGACTCTCTCGGGAAAAGTCTCTGCGCAGACAAAAGGTGAGTGACCGCTTGATTCATTTGGCATCCCGAAACCGGCAGGTGAGCATTCCTCCCGGTCTCGATTTCGGATGGAGACGAGGTTTGAGCGCAATACGAACGGGACTACAGACCGCCTGAGGGGGCTCAGTCGGCACAAATACGCGTATTTCACCTGGACTTCGAAGAACGTGTCGAATTGTCTGTGACTTCTTCCCCTTACGTGTTATATTAATCCCAAGAAAGCAACATCTTCTCCCTACCTGTATAGAAGAACGGGCGACGGTGTTCAGAAGCCGGGATTTGGTCTTCTTCTAAGGATACTTCTGACAACAGAAAGCCCGTAATCCTTCTCAGCAACTGATTCCCATATATTTTATTGTCACATATTAAATGAAAGGTCTTAATGAAATCACAGTCTTTTGTGCTCAGTGATGAGATAACGAAATTACTCGAAGCACAGGGAATCACGGTTGCAACACCGGTTCAGGAACAAATAATACCGGCAATTACCGGTGGAAGAGATGTCCTCGCGCAATCTGAGACAGGCTCGGGAAAAACGCTTAGCTTCGCGATACCGATAATCGAACAGCTGAATCGTCGCGACGGCTTGAAGGCGCTGATACTTGTACCGACGCGGGAACTCGCAACGCAAGTCACGGGAGAATTTATAAAATACTCCGTAGGAAAACACCTCGGCATAGTCGCCGTCTACGGTGGAGTATCGATAAACGTCCAGGCCTCGAAGCTCAGACAGGCTAACATCATCGTCGCCACACCGGGACGGCTCATAGATCTAATGAATAGGAACGCGGTGAGGCTCGATTCGATAAAATATTTCGTCTGCGATGAAGCGGACCGTATGCTCGACATGGGATTCATTAGAGATGTCGAACGCATCGCGGCAAAACTACCCGCGGAACACCAGACACTTCTATTCAGCGCGACGGTACCGAAAGAAATTGAGAAGCTTGCGTCAAAGTATCTGCGCAACCCGAAGAACGTGAGGTTTGAGGCGACAGTGAAACCGATCTACCTGCGGCAGGTATACTACAGGGTCTCGCCGGACAAGAAGCTCGATCTTCTGGCGGATTTGCTCGACCAGGAGCGCCATCTGGCGATTGTGTTCTGCAACCGCAAGCATATAACGGTCAAAGTATCCAAGAAGCTGACGGCAATGGGCATACAGGCGCGCGCGCTGAACGGCAATATGTCGCAGCCGCAAAGGGAAAAAGTAACCGACGATTTCCGCCGGGAAAAATTTACGGTCCTCGTCGCGACAGACGTAGCCGCTCGCGGACTGCACATCGACGATGTCTCGCATGTCTATAATTTTGAAATTCCGAAGGATGTGGAATCCTACACCCACCGGGTCGGAAGGACGGCCCGCGCCGGCCAGAAGGGAGAGGCCGTGTCGCTTGTGGCCACTGAGGAAGAGAAGAAATTCTTCCAGCAGATACTTTTCAAGTATCGCGGCGATATCACGCTGAAAGAGTTGGGCGACTTCAAGAAACGCACCGTTGATACTGTGCCTCACAAAGTTGAAAACCGGCCTGCCGCTGGCGATTATCCTTCTCGAAAGAGTGCCAACCATCGGCGGCGAAACGAGAGATCGGGCCGGAGATAATATCGGCGATCAACCTGCGTCCGCTTCCGGATGCGGTCTCCTTGATTCTTGAAACAACGAGGGGGAGCACCCAGGCTCCCCCTTCTGTATCCAAATAGCGCGTTTGTTCCCCGTTACCGTCATCCGCAAATCGCGGTTTGCTGTTTGCTGGACAACCGTTCCTCTTGGCCGCTGTGACCTGGCTTGTGAATCATATTCTCTTCACGTATCCTTCGAGGAAAAACGTGTGACTTAATGGTGCACTCAGCGTCTATTTTATGAAAAGCACAATTAGAGGAGAAACCCCAATGAGCAACATCGATGAAATTTCTGAATTCCTTCTACCCCAAAAATCAATCTTGGTTCTGTGGGACATCCAGAAGATGCTTGTGGATGCGATTTTCAACAAGGATGAATTTCTCAAGAATGTTCATGAACTGGCTCCCGCCGCAAGATCAAAAGATATCCCGGTCCTCTTCACGAAGATTACCCCGCTTCCGGAAAGATTCGAATCTCCAGCAAGAAAATTCATGATGAGTCGGAGACAATGGAGTCTCAATCGGACACCCGATGCGTATGACCTCGCCGTTCACCCTGAAAACCAGGACATCGTGATGAATAAGAACACCGCGGATATTTTCATCGGCACGAACTTCGAGCTTATGTTGAGGAACGCTGGGATTACAACAATCGTGTTCACTGGAATATCGACCGAGATGGGGATCGAATCGAGCGCGCGTGCCGCGAGCAACAGGGGATTCTTTCCCGTCGTAGTCTCCGATGCGGTGTCTTCTTCTTCAAAGGAAGGCCATGAGCGCTCGCTCGCAAACATGAAGAACCTTATGCCGATCTTTTCCACTGGTGAACTGGCCGGATTCTGGAAAAAATAGGAGCCCGTTCTACACGGTAGAGTTAACCCTTTTGAAGATTTGAGCATCTAACAAAAAGCATATCATTCAGGCATGCCGATGGCCGCGTGTACAGATGCGTTATCAAAACAAAAGAAGGGAGCACTAGGTATGAAAAATCTTCTCGCGTTTTCAGCGCTAACGCTGATCGCAGTTTCTGCGTTCGGCCAGGGAATGGGACAGCGCCGCATGTTTTATGATCCATCAACGCTTACGACTATTAGCGGGACTGTCCGGAGCGTCGACACCCTTACCGGCAGAGGAGGTAATTTCCAGATGATCCAGCTCACCGTGAAGGACAGCAGCGGAACGATCCCCGTTCACATCGGACCCGCGTTCTATCTCGACCAGCAGGGCATCTCTTTCAAGGCGGGCGGGGCAGTCGAAATTACAGGTTCCCAAATGCAATTCAACGGCAATGATTTTATTGCCGCCGCGGAAGTAAAGTATGACGGGAAGACGATAACTCTGCGGGACGACAGCGGCAGACCCGTCTGGGCCCGCCGAAGAATGAGATAGCACCCGTATTCAAGAATTCGTCTGTCGAAATCAATCTGCCGGGAATGGAAAAGATTCTTTCCTCCCGGCTTTCTTTTTGTTGGGGCTAAGACCTCCCGCAAAGATCCCCTACTTTGGAAAAGTTCCCTCAATTGGCCATATTGTTCACAGTCGTCCAGTTATTTGGGATTACCAAACCGTTGGCCTGATGGATACACGGAGAGGGTATTGGCAAGTTGGAGAAGCACCTTTCATGGAGCGCGGGAAAGGCATTTGATAGCCGAATTTCCGCTAGTGGTAATTGTCCGTTCTGGTCGAGGATATCCCTATTCCATAGCTGCAGCCTCTGGGAAATTGTACGCCTCCGCTTACAAAGTCGGCGTGCTTTCTCATTAGAGGACAAACAAAGACAAACGGAACTCCGTCGTTTCCCGTGATTCCATGAGCAAGTTCAGAAATTTTCTTAGATCTCAGACGCAGTCGTCCCTTTCTGCAGAAATCGGTCGCACACTGTTCGAGAAATCCATCGATGGAATCATTATAACAGACTCGACCGGTAGATGCAGGAATGTCAACGCTGCCGCGTGTCGCATATTCGGATACACCCGCGATGAGATGCTCCAGCTTCCGTTTTCCGATTTGATCCCGTCGCGTGACTCAAACGTAGTCGCCGACCCCGACCGAGGAAGAGCGCATGACGGCCAGGGCCGCGACATGGTTATTACGCGGAAGGATGGCTCGAACCTTAATGTGGATCTGGCAGTGCACGCGCTCGAGGACGGCACTTACGTTTCTCTCATACGAAATGTCAGCTGCCGGATGAGCGCGTCGAAGGAATTGAATCGTCTAACCGACATATATGGAACACTTAGCCGAATCAACAGTGTGATCCTTCATGCTGAGGACCGTGATTCTTTTTTCCGGCGGATTTGCGAGGCGGCAACCGGTACTGGAAGTTTCACTCATGCCTCCGTCGGTCTGCTCGACGATGCTGGAAAAAACATGACGCTCGCCGCCTGGAATGAGGCCGGGTATGACGCCCCGCCGTATCAATCTCTCTCCCTTGATTCTCGCGAATTTCAGCTGTCCCTGCAGAGCCGGGCGTTAACGTCGGGCAAAGTTGTAATCAGTCGTGCCCTTCAAAATGACGAGCTGCTGTCTCATTGGCCGGATGAGGCCGCCAGGCGGAACCTGCGTTCTGCGTCGGCAGTGCCCTTTGCGTCAGAAAAAAAAATTGCGGGAGTATTGATCCTCGCCGCGGCTGGGGATGGAGCATTTGAAGAAAACGATCTCCATTTTCTCGAAGCAATAGGGGAGAATATTGCACTCGGCCTCGCGAAATTCAAAGCAGAAGACAGGCGCGCGGAAACGGAACGGGCTCTCCTCGAAAGCGAAGAGAGATACAGGTCGGTGTTCGAAAACGCTACGATCGGGCTTTACAGAACCACTCCGGATGGAAGAGTCCTTTTGGCAAACAGGGCGCTTCTGCAAATGCTTGGTTATGAAAGCCTCGAGAATTTACAGAGAAGAGATTTGCAGGTTGAAGGATTCGGACCGGGTTACTCCCGGGAGGATTTCATTTCACGTGTTGAGTCTGAAGGTAACGTCCTCGGGCTGGAATCAGGGTGGACACGAAAAGATGGCAGCATTATTTACCTCAGGGAAAGTGCGAGAGCCGTCAGGGATCAGGAAGGGAACACGCTCTACTACGACGGCTCGATTGAAGATATCACCGATCGCAAGCTCGTCGAGCAATCCATCATGGACAAGAGTTTCCTTCTCGATGAGATGAGCAGGATAGCAAACATAGGAGCCTGGGAATTCCGCACGGATGATCTTAAAGGGAAGTGGACTGAGGAGACCGCGAGGATCCATGGATTGGAACCGGGCATGGAGACAAATGCTCAGTTGGGTTTGAGTTTCTATGAGGGAATTCATAGAGAACGCATTGAGTCCGCGGTAAGAGAAGCCATCGAGAACGGAGAATCCTACGACCTGGAGCTTGAATTGAGGGCTGCCGACGGGCAGCGCAAGTGGGTCAGGACGATAGGGCATCCGATAAAGGAAAACGGTAAAGTCATCGAGCTGCGAGGGACTTTTCAAGACATCACAGAAGCGAAACTGGCAAAGGACAGGATCAGGTATCTAACCCGGCTTTATGCAGCACTCAGCCAGATAAACCAGACCATCGTCCGAGTTAAAGGGCGTAAGGATCTCTTTGCCTCGATCTGTGAGCTTGCGCTGCAGTTCGGCGAATTCCCCCTCGCTGCCGTCGGTCTGTATAACAAGGAATATCATCGCCTGGAGCTGAATGAATGGAAGGGGTCTGGAATCCCCGACCGTCCGTATTCCGTGATCGATATTGAGTCGCCCCAGTACCGTGATGGCCTTCTGAGTACGGCCATAAAGGGAAACAGTGTCGTAACAAGCAGCGACGTGCCTGGCATGCTTGAGACAAAACATTGGAAAGAAGTTCTCCTTGTGTATAAACTGAACGCGGCGGCGGCAGTGCCATTTCGTCTCAAAGGTGAGGTCGTCGGCGTTCTGACGATCTATGCCTATGAAACCGACATCTTCATGCCGGAGGTAATCAGGCTTCTCGAGGAAATGGGGCTTGACATATCGTTTGCACTGGATGCAATGGCAGTGGATGAGGAAAGACGAGGGAACGAAAAGGCGTTATCGGAAGAGCGCGACAGGATCGCCATGGTCGCGGAGACGGCTCCGGGACTCATCCATTCGTTTCGCTTGCGGCCGGATGGCACTGCCTGCATGCCGTTTGCAAGCGCTGCGATCAAGGACCTCTACGGTTATTCCCAGGAAGAAGTAGCCCGGGATCTGTCGCCGGTATTCGCACACTTCCATCCCGACGACGTTCGGCATATAAATGAGACGATCGCCAAATCCGCCCGCGCGATGTCAATGTGGCACGCCGAATTTCGGTATCTTCATCCTGTCAAGGGGGAAGTCTGGATCGAGGGGAGGTCCATGCCGGTGCGCGACGGCGACGGCGGCATAACATGGCACGGGTACCTGCAGGATATTACCGAGCGGAAGGCTGCCGAAAAAGCCGTGAGAGAAAGCGAAAAGAGATTCAGGTCGATCATGGAACAGTTGACCGATACTGTCTTCGTCGCCGCCTCGAACGGTGTCATCCTTTATGTCTCTCCCTCGAGTGAACGGACGTTCGGATTCGGCCCGTCGGAAATGGCCGGAAGGGAATTTATCCGGTTCCTGGCCGAAGAGGACGTCGAGCGGGCACTCGGTATCTTCATCATGAACAGAAAGGACGGACATTCCACCAAGAACCTCGAACTGAAGTTCAAACGAAAAGACGGGGCCATCTTCTACGGGGAACTCGACGCGACTCCTTACAGCAATGGCGGTACAGAAGGATCTGTAGGAGTCATCCGCGATATCACGTCGCGCAAAAAAGCGGAAGAGGAACTCCGCCAGATAGAGTCGAAACGTAGTGAGCTGGAGCGCCAGCTGATGCAGGCCCAGAAACTCGACAGCCTCGGCACTCTGGCAGGAGGTATTGCACATGACTTCAATAACCTTCTCGGCGTCATCATGGGGTACTCGACGCTTCTCAGGGAAAGTGGACTCGACAAGGAAAGTGCGGCAAGAAGCATCGAGTCCATAGAAAAGGCATCAGAGAGGGGAGCCTCCCTCGTAAGACAACTCCTGACTTTTGCCAGGAAGACCGAAACCGTCTTCAAGCCAGTCTCGGTCAACGAAATCATCCATGACACGATATCCTTTTTGACAGAGACTTTTCCTAAGACTATTATCATCAGTACGGATCTTGACGAGCGCATCCCCGGCGTTGTCGGCGATTCCACGCAGCTTCACCAGGTGTTCATGAATCTCTGTATCAACGCCAGGGATGCCATGCCGCAGGGGGGAACTTTGTCCGTTTCCTCTTCGACTGCCGAAAGAGTTCATGTCGCTTCTAAGTTCCCGGCAGCGGTCGATCAAGATTACGTTGCCGTCAGGATAACCGACACAGGCATCGGTATGGATGAGGAAACAAGACGCAAAGTCTTCGACCCTTTCTTCACAACGAAGGGACCTGGCAAAGGGACAGGACTCGGACTGGCTATGGTGTATTCTATACTTCAAAATCACGGCGGCTTCATCAATCTTGAAAGTGAGCCGGGAAAGGGATCGACATTTGAAGTCTATCTTCCTTCGGCGCCGCTGGAAAGTGAAAACAGAACTGAAAAAGGTGCCGTGACATATCCCGGGGGATCTGAAACGATACTCGTGATTGAAGACGAAGAAATGCTCCTCCAGATGCTCCTCGATGTGCTCGTCCCGCGAGGATATTCGGTCCTGACCGCAAAGGACGGTCAGGAAGGACTTGAGCTGTTTGAGAGCCGCCGGGAAACGATTCGCGCAGTTATCACCGATCTCGGCCTGCCGAAACTTGGCGGCGACCAGGTGTTCATACGGATAAGGTCTATTAACCCGAGAGCTAAAGTCATAGTCGCTAGCGGCTTCATCGACCCGGACGTAAGGTCCCGGCTGTCAGAAGCTGGCGCGAGTTATTTCGTTCAGAAGCCCTATGTCCCTGGCGAAATTCTCTCCGTACTTCGCCTCGTTCTTGATTCGGAAGAGTAAGACATCGGACCTCTCACCTCCTTGCTCTTTCCCGAGAAGACCATCCATTGCTAGCCCGAAACAGGCATTCCTCTCCTCCGCGTCACTCTGTGATGTTTTCCATCCTGACAATATGCATGGGCTCGTTCAGCTCAGTCGCGCGTGCGTCAGCCATTGCAATCAGGACCGAAAGAGGTCGCGTTTTCGGTATGGGTGCCGCTAACGGAGCATTTACTACTTCTCTCAGCGCCGGCCAGGTACTGGGCCCGTTGGCTTTCGGAGTTATCGCAGATATGTCCAACATTCCGACTGCCTTTTTGATCGGTGGACTTTTCGGCTTGGTTGGAACGGTTGCTTCATTCATGTTCTTCAGATCGGAAACGTCATACTATAGATGCGGCCGAAAAGTCCACGCTAAAAGATTGAACCGCGAACGACGCAAAGAACACACAAAGACCGCGAAGAAAAGAACCGTTTTTTTCAATCATATTTCCTTTGCGGACTCTGCGTTCCCTCCGTGCCCTCTGTCCGCAGGGCGCTGCGCGTGGTTATGCTTTTCGGCCAGGTTTCTAACGAATCCGATCACCGGTCAGTAGGTTTCCTTCTCTCTGGCTCCCGAATAACTGACACTTTTCGTATGTTGAATTACCCGACAGTGTAAATAAACCGCAATCTACACCAGCAAAATACCACATCCCCGAATGTGTGTTGTTCCTTCGCATTGATTTAGCGGCGGAGTTCGGCATGCTTCCTGTATCCTGTACTATCGTGAGCGACTCACAATAAGCACCTTTGAGAAAGGAAAGAGGAAGATGAAGAACAACAAATTGATCGTCACTTTTGTTTTACTCCTGGCAAGTTGTAGCTACGCACAACAGGATCACGGATTGCTTAAGAAATGGGTGCACCCCGGTAATGAAGTCATCAAGGAAAACGGATATCAAGGGGCGCAGACCTGCGCAATGTGCCACGAGAACGCACTTAACGACATCGTCCACTCGGTTCACTGGAACCTGGCCTCACCGGTTAGAAATGTACAGGGACTCCCGGACAGCTCGATGTGGGGAATGATCAACAGGGAGTGTGCGCTGGCAGGCTCGACCTGCCCAGCCAACTGGACGGCTTCCACCGACGGCAAGTTCACTGTTGAATCGGCAGGCTGCGGTCTATGCCATATCGGCTCGCTCTCGAAACCGCCTATGCCTGGTCGCCCCGTCACGGAAGCCGAGGAGAATACGGTCGATTGCCTCGTGTGCCACGCGAAAGACTACGACTGGCAGAAGCGCGCAACTCTGGTGAAGGACTCGACCGGTGTGCACTGGGGTGAGGATGTGTCAATGAAGGCCGCGCTCAGCATAACGAGAATCCCGACCAACGAAGCCTGCTTGAGATGCCATGAGCATGCATTCTCTTATGACTATAAGAGAGGTACTCCCTATACGCCGGCGAACGATGTCCACGCCGCGGCGGGTATGCGTTGCATTACCTGCCATCTTACCGAACATCACAAGATTGCGAAGGGTCAGTACGAATCGGACATGGTCGCGAATGATCTGCCTAATGTTCCTGTCGCTTGCACGAAGTGCCACGGTGAAGACCCACATGCTGGAAAGAACGCTGCGGTTCTCAACGAACACACGCAACAGCTTGCCTGCCAGACCTGCCACATCCCTCAGGCGAGCGGCATCGTCTACGAAAATTGGGGCAAGCCTGTGAAAGACGATATCAACGGAAAGTACAGCGAGCTTTCGAAATACGACAAGATTCCCTCTATCCCGAACCTGTGGGTTCCCACTGACACTATTCAAATGGGGCACCCGGATTACATGTGGCGCGTGGCGAACAAGGAAGGAGAGAAAGACGCGCAAAGCTGGATGGCCTTTACTACTTCAAATGTGAATACACCCGGAGCGAAGATCTTCCCGGTGAGAGCACTGACACAGGTCATGCTTTTCGACAAGAAGCTTAAGATGTGGCAAGCGCCCGGGATGGCTTTCCTGAAGGATAATCCCCAGACAGCACAGTTCCCGCTTCTCCTTGCTCCGAACAGGGAAGTGTACAACAAGACCGGTAACGTGAAAGCGGCAATTGATGCCGGAATGAAACCGTACGAGGCTATGGGACTCAAATGGAGCGGCGAATGGATGGCGATGCAGGTACCCGGCACGTCTTACATTTCCGTGAACCACGGCGTGAAAAAGTCCGGGCTCTCATGCAAATCGTGTCACTCTAAAAACGGCATCATGGACTTCAAGGCGCTCGGCTACTCACCCGCGCAAGTAAAGCTGCTCGAGAAGAGCAAGTAGTGACTCCTAGCATCCTCTAACCCGGACCTAAAGGCCGGGAATAGGAGCGCCGGTTCTCCTAGGGCTGTTCCATCAAAAGTGGGACGGCCCTTTCTTGTGTCCCGGGCTTCGTATGAGTACTCCTTCCTTCATCCGAAGTCGAGATTGTGTAAGATAAATTGAACGGCTATCTTTGGTTGTTTTCCAGCGGCGGGGAAGACGAGACCCGGGTCGGCTGATCACTTCCCATGTCAATTGTATGTCGCCTCCGTGACCGAGTACAAACAAGGCAGAGTCTATCGAAATGAAAATCCGGAATTTATCATTCGTATCCATCTTGTGTCTCTTGATGGTTGGAACACTTTCTGCACAGTCCTATTTCGGTAATTGTACATCTTACTCCTCAAATGGGAACGTCGTAACTATTCGTGCAGATACTTCGGCGGTCAGGCTCATTTTCTATAAACCGAATATCGTCCGCGTCGACTACCTGCCGTCGCCTTCGTCTCTGATTCCAAAATCGATTGTTGTGGCCCAGGATTCCAACCAGCAAGTCGGTGTTACTATCACTGATGAAGACTCGACGATTATATTGTCGACCTCCGGGCTTAACGTCGTGTGCAGCAAATATCCGCTTAGACTGAAATTTCTTGATCCGGGTAATCGGCTTCTGGTCGGCGAGCCTCAATCGGGAGGGCTGGCATCGAACGGTGTCCAGCGTCTTGCGAGCTTCGCAATACAACCGGCCGAGCACTTCTACGGAACTGGAGAGCGTGGAACAAGTCTCGACCTGCGCGGGCTTCGATTCGACAGTTTTAACGAACAGCACGGCGGCTACCCGACGGACGGCATGCCGCCGACTATGAATGTCAATATCCCGTTTGTGATTTCGTCGAACCATTACGGGATTTATTTCGACGACACGTTCAAGGGGCATTTCGATATCGGCGCCTCCGAATCAGATCTGCTCGAGTACGCCGCGTACGGCGGAGAGCTCTCTTACTATTTCATCTATGACCCGACCTATGCAGGCATCCTGTCCGATTACACCTGGCTTACCGGCAGGGCGCCACTTCTGCCGAAGTGGGCGTACGGATACATCCAATCTAAGTACGGCTACCGCAACTACCAGGCCGCGGAACAAACGATCCTGACTTTCCGGACCGACACAATACCGTGCGACGCTATTGTCCTCGACCTTTACTGGTTCTCGAACATGGGCGATCTTGACTGGAACACGGTAGCATGGCCGAACCCGAGCCAGATGACTGCTCAGTTCCTTTCACAAGGGTTCAAGACGATCGTAATCACCGAGCCGTACATCACAGCTAATTCGCTTAACTTCCAGACTGCCGGTCAGCAGGGTTTTCTCGCGAAGAATCAGTCGGGGCAGAATTATATCATGAGCAATTGGTGGTCATGTGGATGTGGCGCCGGTCTGCTCGACATCACAAACCCCGCCGCGCAGAGCTGGTGGTGGGGCAAGTACCGGCAGATCTTCGACACCGGCGTTTCGGGACTGTGGACAGACCTGGGCGAGCCCGAGCGGGACTATACCGACATGCAATTCCAAATGGGACCGGATATGGAAGTGCACAACATCTATGACTTCCTATGGGCGAAGACGCTTTTCGACGGGTTCAACGTTTCATTTCCAAACCGGAGACTTTTCAACCTGACTCGCTCCGGATATGCGGGGATACAGAGGTTCGGTACGGTCACCTGGTCCGGAGACGTCGCTAAGACGTTCCAGGGCCTCGCGGTCCAACTCCCTCTCCTTCTCAACATGGGAATGTCGGGAATCACTTATCACAATTCGGATATCGGCGGATTTACGGGAAGCAGTCCTACGACACCGGAGCTTTACACCAGGTGGATGGAGTTCGGCGCTTTCTGTCCCGTGATGAGAGCTCACGGTTATGACGGCCTGGGAGGAACAGAACCGTGGGCGTTCGGAGATTCGACCGAGAGTATCGTCAGGAAGATGATAGATCTCCGCTATTCACTTATTCCGTACAATTATACGATGGCATATGAGTCCTACGAAACCGGCGTTCCGCTCGCGCGTCCCCTCGTGCTCGAATATCCGGACGACCCGAATGTGACGAATGAGAGCTCAGCCTATATGTGGGGGGACGATTTCCTTGTTGCTCCTGTCGTACAGTCAGGACAGACGGTTCAAACGTTTTATCTGCCGCAAGGAAAATGGATCGACTTCTGGAGCGACAAAGTTTACAATGGAGGCACAAGCATCATGGTTGCTGCTCCGATAGATGAGGTCCCTCTCTTCGTCAAGGCCGGAAGCATTATTCCGATGCAGCCGGTCATGCAATACGTTGGCCAGTCTCCGCCGGACACCATACTGCTGGCGATCTATCCGAATCCGGGAGCATCGAACAGTTTCACTCTGTATGAGGATGACGGGACTTCACTCGATTATCAGTCGGGATCTTTTTCGGAAACTACATTTGAAGATGAGATGGTGACGGCGGGCAGCGCATCCTCAAACGTGATGCAGATATCTATCGGGCAGTCCAAAGGAAGCTATGCCGGCAAACCGTCGAGACGAGTGTACATCTGCGAAGTCCACAAGGTGGCGTATGATCCTGCAGGGGTGCAAATTGGAAATGCGTCGTTGAATCGAGCTGTCTCTGGGAATTCTCTTGAAAGTCTTGAAACGGGTTTCTACTACGACAAGATAAGTGGGGTGCTGTCCATAAAACTCTCCGCGATCGCTGACAGCTCGTACACTATCCGGGTCGACAGTGTCGAGGTGACAGGCATCAGAAGTTCGCAGGCAGCCCCATCCGGTTATGGATTGAATCAGAACTATCCCAATCCATTCAACCCGTCGACGTCGATAAGTTACAGGCTCCCGGGGCCGAGGTTCGTGACACTGAAAGTGTACGATGTGCTCGGAAGGGAAGTGTTGACTCTTGTCAGCGGTGAGGAGTCTCGAGGTGTGCACAACGTGTCATTTGATGGAAGCGGCTTAGCGAGCGGAGTCTATATCTACAGTCTGACTGCCGGATCTTATCATCAGAGCCGGGAGATGATTCTTCTCAAATAAGGGGAGAGTTGCGACGGCAGCAGTTAAATACTGACTGCAGGCCGGACGGTGACGGGGCCATTGCGGACTGTCCTATTGTAATTTCGGAAGGGGTTCCGAAGAATTCCATGCAAGGGCCGAAGAAATGACTTGACAGAGTCGTTACAGTTTTTACGCTTGGAAGCGTTTCCGCAAATCGTCAGGGCATGGCGAGAAAAGTGACGATTTATGACATCCCGAGGGAAGCGGGTGTCGGCATCGGTACCGTCTCAAGGGTACTGAACAATAATCCAGGTAATAATCCAGGTGTCGCTCCCGAAACCCGTAATCGCATCTCAGAGGTAGCGAAACGCCTTAGCTATCGTCCCAGACCTATGCTCAGAGACTTATCCGCCAACAATCCGAATCAATTTCCGCCATAATCCCCTTCTTTACTATCTATTTCTTCATGGAAGTGCTTCCCGGCGTCCAGGAAAAAATATCAGAATTCGGTTATGACCTCGTCCTCTCAAGTATATCCATGATCTCGGTTACAATATCATCAGGCTGATGCCCGTCATGCGGAATCAGAATCCGATCGACGCCATGGGAGGCGGATATTACATCACGGATTTTTATAAGATCGCCCCCGAATTCGAAACGATGTCTGACCTCCGTGATTTTATCGGGAAAGCGCATGCCATCGGCATCAGGGTGATCCTTGACGTTACGCCCAATCATGTCTCGCCTTCCCATGAATGGGTGAAAAGTGCAATGCGTTACAGGGAGTATTCTCCATATTGGAACTATCTTCAGCATTCCTACGGGAATTATTTCAACACACCGGATGGAATGGACGAGCATTTAAGTGCCGACGGGATATACTTCCATCTCAGCGATTGGGCTCTCGCCAACCTCAACAGCAGCTTCACATCTGCGACGACAGCGGACAGGATACACCGGATAAAGACCATGCTGGTAAACAAGAAACAGACCGAACTTGGGAATGAGTACATTGAGTCGGTAATGAGAGGAATACAGGTTAAGGTCAATAACTATATCTTCAGACCTCTCGTTTGCGCGATACGAGAGACCTTAAAAGAACAGAAACCTTCTCTCGCCCGCAGTTATCCTCGGGCTGGGACGCCGGTTCCATTCGCAGTTGGAGGAGCCGTTGCTTTCATTCAGAGGTGGATCTATTTCACTGGAAGATGTGCTCCGAAGGATTCCGACGGCAATGTTTGTCCCGGATAATACGACTCTGCCGGGCATCACCTTCGCTCTTCATAGCCCGCTCAGATTCATCTCGCAGAATTATTTTCCGGTACAGCGCGCCAGGGAACTCGGCCTCCGGAATTCCTGGGAAGTGAGATACAACGTCGGGATGGTTGTCGGTGCGTTCAGGCTTGGATGCCCCGCACCAGATCGTGATATGGCATCAGCTGCGCCCCGATGAGCAGCTTGTCCTGAAGTCTCTCCGGGCGACTATATGGCAAAGCATCCGGGCCTGAGAATAACGGCTCTTTATAAAGAGACCGAGGAACTAAGGTCGGGATTTCAGATAGCCGCAAAGGGAAGGCGGCGATGATAATAAACGTACCCTGGTCTTTCGGCGATTACAAGAAGGCCGGGATCAATTTTGAACTCGCGAGGATTCCACTCATCAATCAGACCGGAATATGGCCCGGTCCGATGGTTTCGCCGTTGGGCTTTTCTATGAACGCGTCGGTCCCGCGATGGAAAGTGCCGGAAGTCGTCGAACTGATGAAATACCTGCTCAGTCCTGAAGTCCAGCTGACATTCACGAATCAATTTGATGCAATCCCGACCCGCAAGGACCTTTATGATGATCCAGCGGTCCGTGATAATCCGCTTGTCCGAATGTCGGAATATCAGATGGAGGTCGGAAGGACGATGCCGATAGTGCCTGAGCTGAGAGCGGTTTGGGACGCGATGAGACCGAGTTATCAGGCGATCCTTTGGATTCGGAGAGGCTTTCGCCAAACACGTTCGCTTACATCCTTATGATAACGGCAGCAATTGTCATGTTCGGCGTAGTCGTCTACCCATTCTTTTATAACGTCGTTCTCTCTTTTTCCAACATGAGTCTGAGGCACTTCAAGGATCGGCATCTAATCGGTATGAGGCAGTATGCCGAAGTGTTCAAAGGCAAAATATTCTACGTCGTCCTCTTTAAGACGTTGGTCTGGACGTTTGTCAACATATTCTTTCGTGTCACGATAGGAGTGTCGTTGGCGCTGATACTCAACCGGAAGATTTTCGGAAGGGCGGCAATCCGGACTCTTCTCATACTCCCTTGGCCGATTCCACAGGTGATCATCACTCTGACGTGGCGGAGCATGTCCAACTACGAATACGGCTCGATTAATCTCTTCATCGCCCTCTTCCTGAACATGTCTCCTGTCGGATGGCTGGGCAAACCCCTGGACGCGTTCAGCGCCTGTATTATTACGAACGTGTGGCTCGGGTTCCCATTCATGATGACGATATCGCTCGGCGGGCTGCAAAGCATCCCCCAGGAATTGTATGAAGCCGCAGACATTGACGGAGCGTCGGGCTGGCGAAAGTTCTGGTCCTGATGGCCCCTCTTCTGAATCCCGTAATGATCCCGGCGATAACCCTCGGCATAATCTGGACATTCAATAACGTGAACATCATATGGCTCGTGTCCAACGGCGGCGAGCCGTCCGACCAGACTCACATATTGGTCTCTTACGTCTATAAGGCCGCGTTCAATCTTTATCGTTACGGTTATGCGGCCGTGCTCTCGATTGTACAATCATGTTATCGGATGAAGGGGGACTTGCGCGGATGGGTCGCAAATTTAAAATTCGAAAATTGGAATTGAGAATTCTTAATCTGTTGTTCTAATTCTTTCTGATTGGATTCACGGTAGCGGTTCTCTATCCAATATTGAACGGATTCAGCATCTCGCTTGGGCCGGGAGCCAGGCTGCTATCGACGTCACTGAAACTTATTCCGGACGGGGCGTCGTTCCACGCGTACAAGGTCCTGTTCACTCAAACCCAATTCCTGCTTTGGTTCTGGAATTCTTCGTTGGTAGCGGCGGCAGTCACGATAACCGGAGTTGCGCTGGCCTCGACCGCTGGATACGCCTTCCGCAGAACGATCCGACCGCCAAAGACGCCGAAGTGACGAATCCCGACTGGCGCATCTCTCCCTGGACGAGCGACTGGTACAACCTGCAGCCGTGGGAGGAAAAGGTATCGGGTAATTTCTATGATGTTGTTTTCGACCGTCGATACGGCGGCGATCTCGAAGGCGTGGTGGATGAACTGCCATACCTCCATAAGCTTGGCATCAACGCGATTTATTTCAATCCGTTGTTTGAATCGCCGTCCCTCCACAAATACAATACCGCCAACTACGCTCACATAGACCGCGACTTCGGTCCCGACCCGAAGGGCGACCTTAAGATTATGTCCGAGGAAAATCCAGACGATCCTTCGACGTGGAAATGGACTGCCGCCGATAAAGAATTTCTGAAGTTGATAAAGAAAGCCCACTCTATGGGGATGAGAGAGATCATAGACGGCGTCTTCAATCATGTCGGCACCGACTTCTGGGCGTTCAGGAACGTCGAAGAGTATCAGAAGGAATCGCCCTATAATAATTGGTTCGACATTACGAGCTTCAACGATCCGGCGAAAGGTAGTCAAGGGAATCAATCCGAATGCGCTCATCATCGGCGAAATTTGGGACGATGCCGCGGCTTGGCTGAAAAGTGACAAGTTCGACGGCGTGATCAATTATGAATTCGCGAAAGCCGTAATGAGGTTTTTCATAGACAAAAAGATGGCGATTACGTTGTCCCAATTCGACTCGACGCTCGCCGCGATCAGACAAATGTATCCCGATAGCGCCGACTACGTTCTGCAGAACCTGGTGGACAGCCACGACACCGACAGGCTCGAATCGATGATTGTGAATCCGGACCGCGCCTACAACGCCGACGCGAACCCGAGGAATAATCCGAACTACAGGAACTTACAAAACCCTGATTGCGGACAACGAGAAGACGGTCTTTGTGTTCGAACGAAACTACGGCGGGCATGTCGCGATCGTCGGGTTCAATCTCTCCGGCTCGAAAGAAGCTGTGGAACTGACTGCCGGATATGGGAGCGTAAGCTACCATGATGTGCTGAACAAGAAGAAGCTTCGTACGCGGGAATGAATGATCCATTTGACAATCGGTCCGGGCTGGGGCGTCCTGCTTGAAAACGACGTCAATTATAGCCGCGAGGATCGGAAAATTATAGGGAGCTGAAAGTGGCAGGAGTCAGACTGAACGGCGTGACCAAGATTTACGACGGCATCACCGCGGCAAAGGATGTAAGCATTGAGATCGAAGACAGAGAGTTCGTGGTCCTCGTCGGGCCGTCTGGATGTGGAAAGACTACGGTTTTAAGAATGATAGCCGGCCTCGAGGAGATAACGAGCGGGGATCTGTACGTCGGCGATCGGCTGATGAACGATGTCCCGCCTAAAGACAGGGACATTGCAATGGTCTTCCAGAATTACGCACTCTATCCGCATATGAGTGTCCATGACAACATGGCTTTCGGCCTTAAATTGACAAACTATCCGAAATCGGAAATTGAAGAAAGAGTGACGGAAGCGGCGGATATTCTCGGCATACGGGATTATCTCTCGCGAAAACCGAAGGCACTGCCGGGTGGCCAACGTCAGCGGGTCGCGCTTGGAAGGGCAATCGTGAGGAAGCCGAAGGTCTTTTTGTTCGACGAGCCTCTCTCGAACCTCGACGCGAAGATGCGCGTCCAAATGCGTGCGGAGATTTCCAAGCTCCACAAGCGGCTCGACGCAACGATGATATATGTTACGCACGATCAGGTCGAAGCAATGACGATGGGGGACAGGATCGTGGTGATGAAAGACGGCAGGGTCCAGCAGACAGGAAACCCTCTCGATCTTTACAACAAACCCAGGAACAAGTTCGTCGCGGGATTCATAGAAACGCCGGCAATGAACTTCTTCGAAGGGCACGTGAAAATGGAAGACAGGCTCTATTTTGAAGGGGAGGACGGAAAAGTAAAAATTGAAATTCCGGCAGAGCTGGAAGGGAAACTGCCGGTTGCTGCAGGTAAGGACATTTATTTTGGGCTAAGGCCGGAGCACATTGTCCCCGAACAGGAAAGAAAAGGGAATCTCCGCTCCTCATGCAATCTCAAGGTGGAAATATCCGAGCCGATGGGAAACGAGGTCTTTCTTCATTTCCAGTCTGGGCTGAATCCTATAGTGGCCCGTGTAGCCGCGGCCATAAACCCCAAACCGGGCACTGAGCTGAAAATGTATTTCGATACGACGCGCGCGCACTTCTTCGACAAGGAAAGCGAAAACGCGGTCGTCTAGGCTTGATCTACCCAATGTCAGCCCTCCGATTACTCGGAGAGCTGCGTGGTGATTGAATATGAACTGTCAGTCTTTACCGGGACTTTTATGTAAAGCATCTTCCCGGCCAAGTCGTAACGATAACCCGACTTCGCCGATTGCCATGCCTTCGGCGATACGATCGACTGCAGCGGAGAATTGCCGATAAGTACACTTGCCGGCTCTTTCTTAACCCTGTGAATCTCACACTCGTATATCTTGAGTCTGGGTTTCCCTCTGTAATTTCCTGATGACACCCCGATCGAAATCTTGAGCTCCTCTGATTTTGGAGCATGCACCATCTCTGCTTTGAAAGGCGTCTCCGAAGATTCTCCGTGCTGATAATCCTGTGTACTCCCGTCGTCCTCGTAGAGATTGAAGCTCGATCTTAAGTCGGGATCGGGATAGATAGAAAGCATGATTGTATCGGCGGGATATTGGCCGACATAGGCCTCCGGCATCTCCATCGGAATTATGCTTCCGAGTTTCACGAAGAGAGGAACCTGATCGAGCGGGGCGGGAACTGTGACGGTTGCTCCGCCTGTGTAAACGGAGTCGGTCCAGTAGTCCACCCATTTGCCATCCGGCAAATAGAACTTCTTTGTCGTTTGTCCCTTCCTGACGACATGCGCGACCAGGAAATCGTCCCCCCACATGTAAGCCGAGCTCTCGTTCGCGACCCTGGGATCTTCCGGATATGACATCATAAGCGGCCGGGCGAGAGGAAGTCCCGTCGTATATGCCTCGTGTGCCATTGTATAATTATAGGGGAGAAGTGAATACCGGAGGTCGATAATTTTTCTGGCGACTTTTTCTGTCGAATCGCCGAATGCCCATGGCTCGGTCCCCCCGAGACCGTCATAACCGTGGGCTCTCATCACCGGGCAGAACGCACCGAACTCCAACCACCTGATGTAAAGTTCAGACGCGGTCGGCCTATCTCCGGTAAAACCTCCGATGTCTGAATTGTGATAAGCCATTCCTGACATGCCCATGTCTAGTAGTATCGGCAGCTGCACTGCCAGACCGTGGAATGTCTTCGCGACATCCCCGGACCATGTCACTGCTCCGAATCTCTGAATCCCGGCGTATCCGGATCTCGTGAGGTTGAAGAGGCGCCGGTTGGGGAAGGAGCGGTTGTATCTGTCAAAGATGGTCTTTGCCCAGAGAAAATCGTATATGTTGTGAATTTTCATGTCCGGTCCGTCATAAAAAATCATCTCGGGATAATCTCTCTCCGGCTCGGCGAGATCGGTCCATATGCCGGAGACGCCGGTGTCAAAAATGTGCCGATACTTTTTCCACCACCACTTACGAACAGCGGGATTGGTGATGTCCACAAGTCCGGCGTCGCAGCCGCATGCCCAGAAATGGGCAAGAAGATAGCTCTTTCCGACGGAGTCTTTGGCGAAATATCCGCTTCGTTCGGCGACCTGAAAGTTCTTCGAATGTCGGACTATGTATGGCTCGGTTATGACAATCGTCTTGAATCCCCGGGAGAGAAAACTTGAAGTCACATGATTGGGATCCGGCCATGCCGCGGTGTTCCATGACAGGTCTCCCATGTCCCTGAACCAGTACAGGTCGAGTACGATTGCGTCGCAAGGGATGTTATCTCTCCGCATCCTGTTGATCATCTGTGATGCCTGGGCTGAGTCCCTGTATCCGAATTTCGACTGGATGTAACCATAGGCCCACTTGGGTAGAAGCGGAGCTCTTCCCGTAAGCCAAGTGTAGTCGTGGAGGATGCCGCCATACGTGGAATCATATATGAAGTAGTAAGACAGCCTCCCCCCGTACGCAGTGTAGCCGAGTATGCAAGGATCAGAATGGCCGATATCGAAATGTCCCTCGTATGTGTCGTCGAAATAAATGCCGTAGTGGTTTGAAGATACGATGAACGGGATATTCACGTTCATCGTCGGTGGTATGCCGCCCGTCGGGTAACCGCCGTGCTGTTCGTTGAAACTGTCGAACGCCAGCCCGCGAAGGTCGAGACTCATCCCTCGCTCGCCGGTTCCGTAGAAATGTTCGTCCCTGGTGATTGAAAAGCTTGCTCCCATTGTGCCATTCGACGACGAAATGCCGCCTGGCTTCGGTGTGCCCGTTAAGAGTCTGCCGGACCTGTCGAAGAAGGATACGCGAAGCGGGAACTTACGGCAGGCGATTCGAAGTGAAGATGTTGCAATTGATAAAGTCGAGTCGCCGTTGATAACGGAATAATTGACCTGCCGGTCGGGTTTGCGTATGACGATATGAAATTTACTGATCGTGGAGGATCTGGTCGGAAGATACTCGACTCTTACTAGATTCGGCCTGTAAAAAACGAATCGTAGAATCGATTTACCGGACTTGACTGTAATGGCGCTGCCATCTCTTGAATATGAGCTGAAGTTGCCGCGATGTGACTGTGCCCGCGCACAGGCCGACGTGAGGAGGAGAGTCGTGACAAAGACAAGTGTGCGAGCCGCGTAATTTAGTTTGTTAGAATCCATTTAGAACCTTTACCGTTAGAGGTTGATACCGTTCGTATATCATCAAGTCTTATGCCCGAAGATATCATCAGACTGAGTTGACCGATGCCGATACTGCGCGTATCGGTCGATATTTTGGCCCCGGCTCATTTACGAGGAGTGTGTCTTTGATAAGATGAGTTATCAAAACGAGAAGAGCCAGCTTACGTAGAGCCGACAGGCTTGATTATCAGAGTCGTTCCTTGTTAATTTGGCCAGTCAAAGGCCCTTCGAGTTAGACTAGTACAAAAGGATCAAGTCTTGCTATTTGTTATTCACTGTCAAGAACGAGCGGCTCCTACCAGAGATTCTGTTATCCCCCTTCTGAGTGACATGAACCCTTTTACCGGATTTACGGAGGAAGGCCGCGCCCGCATAGAATGTTGATACAACTTTCCGACACGCTCATATCCTTTCCGTGCAGACCGTGTTCCTCTAGAATTGGGCATTTAAGCGCATGTCCTGAAACTGGTGGATCAATTTACGAACCTGGAGGAGTCGATGCTCGCATTCCTTAAAAGGATTCTCAAATCCACCCATACGGTCATCATCCTGTTTAGTGCCATCCTTGTAGCTCTGCTTTTCTACGCCTTCCCGCCGCTCTGGGAGCTGGGGGCCGATGGCGGGAACGGTGTAACGATATGTCTTGCAGATGATATCAGTCCTGCGTACAGAGAAGTCATCAACGATTTTAATAAGGAGTACAAGGGGAGAATTCATGTAGAGACCATCAACATTCCCTTCTCGAAGTTCAGCACCAACCAGAGGAAGGAATTATTCGACCGCTTCTTCAGGACCAAGAGCAGCCAGGTAGACGTATTCTCAGTCGATGAGATATGGACCGCAAAGTTCTCCAAATGGTGCGATCCGCTCGGCGCATATTTCCCGGACAGCCTCAAGTCCGCAATTCTCCCATCCGCCCTGAAATCGTGCTACTACGACAGCACGCTCGTTGCCATCCCGTTGTTTGTCGATGTGGGGTTGATGTACTATCGGAAAGATCTGATAGATAAACTTCCCAACGCGCAAGTGATCGAAGATGAGCTGCACCGCTCGATAACCTGGGGTGAATTTGAGAAGCTCGGGATGGAATTCAAAGGACATCCGAATCCGTTTTATGTATTCCAGGCTGACAATTACGAGGGGCTGATGTGCAGCCTCGATGAGATGATGGCGGGGCTCGGTTATCCACTCTACGCCGGTGGAGCATTTCAACTCCAGTCGCGAGGAGCCGAAGAAGCAGTTGAGAAGTTGGTCAACCTGGTACAGAAATATCGTCTTTCGCCGCCGGCGGTGACGAACCTAAGGGAAACCTCCAGCCTCAACTATTGCCTGAAACACAGCGGTATATTCCTGAGAGGTTGGCCGGATATTGACCAGACATTGTGCGATGCCGCTGCCAGGAGAGGTGACGGTGAAGAATGGGCGATGGCTCCGGTACCGCATTTCTCGGGGCATCCGGCAGTGTCGATCCTCGGGGGGTGGGACCTGATGATATCCAAATACTCGCTGCATAAGGAGGCAGCCCTGACTTTTATAAAATTCCTGGTCCGCAAGAGAATACAGAAAATTATGTTCGAGCAGGGAGGCTACTTGCCATCAAACGCAAACGTCTATAAGGACAGGGATTTCGTGAAGAGAAATCCGGATCTGGAATTTTACATCCGTCTGCTGAATTCGGGCGTTCACCGTCCATCGCTCGCCGATTATACGCGGTTTTCGGACATGATCTCCTACTACGTCAAGCTCGCGATCAGCGGGAAGCTGAGCGCCAACGCCGCTTTGGCCGAGGCGACAAAGGCAATTAGAGTCTATGATGTCTACAGGAGATAGCATTTTCACCATTCTGCTTTTAGACGCTTCAGAAATTAAAGAGACCCTTGCAGGGTGTGCGTGCACGCCATACGAGATCTCGAGCCTCAGGACCCGCGAGTGAGTTTCTTTGACCGGCTGGAAAAATACAGGTTTGAACTGAGGCATTTCACGATTCTCTTCGTAGTCCTGCTTGCCTTCCAGGGAGCCCTGTCGTTTATCCATAACGCCAGTCTCAGGACTTTCATGGTCAAGACTCAGAACTGGTACCAGAGAAATTCTGCCGAGAAGCTGGCCAACGTGACTACAACTTCGCTTGAACTCCTGACCGAGGCGGTTAACCTCCGTGCCTCGATGTCGCCATCGCAGAGGCTTCGCGTCACGGACGCTCTGAACATCGTGCTGAGCCAGGAACTTCTGGCGAAAAACGCTAAAGATATCTGCATACTCGTTTCCCGGAAGAACAAAATTTACGCTATCGATGAAGGGGGCGCTCTCCTGAACTATTTGTTGAATCCTGCGCTCCCTATTCCTCCAGCGTCGACTTCGCACCATGAGGCGATCCGGCTCTATTCCAGGATCAGGCACGAACTGAAGGCCAGGGAAGAAATCGTCACAATACTTCAGGGGCGGCAGACTTTCAACGTGTTCGTTCCCTTCTCTCCCCACGGAGAGTTCGAAGGGGCCGTTTATATGAAGGACACTCCCAATTTCAGTTTCATTACTGGCTCCATCGTCTCGAGCTATAACGAGACCTCGATCATCTATACTTCGCTCATACTCCTCGGACTCCTCGCGATGTATTATGTGTCTGCCTATACTATCAGGGAGAGGGACAAGGCGCAGAAGCTCTTCTTCGAAGAAAGAGAAAGCCTGGTCAAGGAGCGGACTACGCACGAGAGGGAATTCCTTTTCACGAAGCGGATTTACCATACCCACCATAAGGCGGAAAAGGTTATGGCATTTATCAAAGAAGACCTTAAGCTCCTTACCGCAGACAATATTGATGAAGTCAAGTATCGCATTTCGAAATATTCGAATTTTATCTCCCGCGTGATATATGATATGAAATGGTTCGATCCGCCGATCCAGATCTTTCGCGGACCTAATTTCAACACGGACATCAACGGAGTCATCGATTTCATTGTAAAGAATATGTTCCTCCGTGTCGCGATTCCCTCGAATAAGACAAAATTCGTCACGGATTTTTGTAAAGATCTCCCGAACGTACACGTGAACGAGTTTGTGGTCTGGGAGATCGTGGAGCCGCTGATACAGAACAGCATCGACCACGGAGGAGAGGGACCGATTACGATAACAATAAAAACAGAATACGATCCGGCGCACAAATTGTCGAGGATCATTGTCTCAGACAACGGCAGGGGAATCGCAGAGCCGCTCCTTCTCAAGGATGAGAAAGGGACGCAAAAGCTTTTCGCGGAAAACGTGTCGACTAAGGAATCTGCCGATCGCCATACCGGGTACGGCTGCTACATCGCGTACGATCTCGTGACCGCGAAATGCGGTTGGAGTATGTACGCCGAAAATATACCCGGCGGCGGATGCCGGTTTGTCATAACCATCAAAAACTAAACCTCCTTTCATGATGCTGACTAAGAAAGCGGTTAGAGTACTTCTTATCGAAGATGAGCAATTCGATGTGGATCGTGTGAAGAACACACTTGCTCCGTTCAAGGACGAAATCGAGATCGTCAACGTCGTGTCGGACGGCGTGTCGGCAATCGAACTGCTCCGTTCTTCCCCGGATTTCTGCGACGTGATCATAATGGACTACCAGATCGCGGGCGGTCTGATGGGCGATGTCCTCATTTCAAGATTGAGGGAAGGGGTGCTTCCGCCGCAGATCATCGTGGTTACGAAGATGAGTCTCAGCGCTTCAGACTTCTCATTTGCCGCGAACCTGATCAAGGCGGGCGCCTTCTGGTATTGCACCAAGTATCCCATAGACATCGAGGAACACATCTACCAGCCGACCGATTTCGTTCTCGGCATACTGAACGCGTTCAAGAAGCGCGAGCTGGAGAGGGGAAAATTGAAGTCCGACAGCCGGCTCATGAAGAACATAGCGGAAAGACTAAAGGACAAGGAGATCGTAGGAGCCTCCCAGGCGATAGTTAACATGACCAACGAAGTCCTCAAATACGCCCGAACCGGCGCAAACATACTTATTACGGGAGAATCGGGGACCGGAAAAGAACTCGTTGCCGCGAACATACACTACAACAGCGACCGTAAGTTCGAGAATTTCGTCCCGATTAACTGCGGCAGCATACCAGCCGATCTCCTCGAAAGTGAACTGTTCGGATACCAGAAAGGAGCGTTTACCGGAGCCAACGCCGACAAGCCGGGACTTTTCGAGCTTGCCGACCACGGTACAATATTCCTGGACGAAGTCGCCGAGCTCCCGCTCTCTTCACAGGTGAAACTCCTCAGAGTGATACAGGATGGTGAGCTGGAAAAGATAGGGAGAACTCAGGTCAATAAGGTGGACGTGAGAGTGATCGCGGCTACCAATAAGGATCTGAAAGCGGAAGTCAGGGAAAAGAGGTTCAGGGAAGATCTCTATTACAGGCTAAACGTCGTACCTATGAGGATACCCCCGCTGAGGGACAGGAAGGACGACATCCCTATCCTCCTTGAACATTTTCTCGGTTTGTTTGCGGATGAGATGAACAGGGCGAAACCCGAGGTGACCGCGGAAGCGATCAAGGAACTTGTAGATTACGATTGGCCGGGCAACGTGCGTGAACTTCAGAATTTCGTGCAGCGAATTCTGGTGAACGATTTTTCTGTCGTGACCGCGGCGAGCGTTCACGCCTCCATCGGGATTACCCCGGAAATAAATGAGAACGGTCATTTGAAACCTGAGAATTTCTTCTCTGATGGAAGTATCAGGCCTCTCAGGGAGGCACAGGAAGCGTTCATGAGGGAGTATGTCTTGTTCGTTAGGAAGCAGTCAACCTCCGATGCCGACGCGGCCCGAAAACTCGGACTTCTGCCATCCAACTATTCCCGGATGCTCCGAACTCTGAAAATAAAGTGACCTTTGGAAAAATAGCAGCTTACGGTGGCCTCCTTTCTGCCGTTGTATCCGTGTTTTTCTTTGTCCTCACTTATCAGAATTGATAAGTGTTATCCCTCCTAGTTGCGTTTCTGACAACTGAAACTTGTCACCCGCTTAAGAACGGTCGGGTTTGATCGGATTTCGTGGCTCCGGTTGATTTGCCGGACGGCACAATCTTTGAGCACCTTCCTTCGAACAATGGGCCACGAATTTATTTTTCAAATCGATAGAATCGCCGTCATAGTATATTTCTTCAGTATCCTTGTTATCGGTCTGTCGGCGTCGAAAGATGCGGACGGAGATACGCTTCGGTACTTCCTCTCGGGAAGAAATCTTCGCTGGGGATCGATCGGGATATCCCTTATCGCGGCAGATGTCTTGTGTGGGCACATCATGGGCGAAAAGGGTCCGTTTGCCGCCGCAATGGCAGTCGATCTCGAGTTGATGGGAATATTGGGGCTGATATTTCTTGGCTGGCGGGCCGGGCCTGCGCTAACCTTCTTTAATTCCTTCACGACCAACGATTCCCTTGAGAGGATGTATGGCGGCAAGGTCCGCTCCTACGTGTCTCTGCTATTCATCGCGACATACTTGCTCGTAAGACTTTCCCTTGTCCTGCTTCTCGGAGCTTTCCTGATCGGTTACTTTTCAAATTTGGACTCCGGCGTCGCAATCGCCGCAGCGATTTTGATCTCCGGCATCTATTCGATCGCAGGAGGATTTTCGGCGGTGATAAGCACCCAGATCGTGCAGGCTATATTTATGCTTCTCGGGTTTGCGGCTCTCGTGATAGGGGTAGCGATAACTCCATCGTTGGCCGGCATGCACGTGCTCGGAGCCGCGGCTGCGATCGGTCATGTGAGTCGAAGCTCACCGACGTTTCCCTGGTTGGCAATCGTGGTCGGTATCCCGGTCGTCGCGCTTTGGCTCTGGCTCACCGACCAGTATGTTCTGCAGCACGTGTTCAGCGCCAGAAGCAAACGCGATATGAAGAAGGGTATCACGTTTGTCGCCCTGGCGAAAACGTTGGCTGTCGGCACCCTCGTTGCGGTCTTTTTGGGAATGCACGGCCTCTACTTAGATCAAGCAGGCGGATCTCTCCCTTCTTTTGTGAAGGGAATAGTCCTGATCGGAGTTTTGTCGGCAATCATGTCGTCGCTTTCGGGTCTCTTTAATAGCACGTCGGCATTGTTCACGATGGATATTTACAGGCGGAAGAAGCCGCAGGCAGAAGAGAGAAAGCTTGTTCTCGTCGGAAGGCTCTCGACCATGGTCGTCGTTTTGATCTCGCTTTTGTGGATGCCGTTACTGGGTCTTATCGGGTGGAAGAGGTCGGAACCGCTCCAGAGCCTCCTGGCCTGTTTCGCCGCAGTAGTAGTCGCCGTCTTTTTGACCGGTGTGTTTTGGAAGCGCGCGACATCGGTAGCCGCTGTGTCTGCCGTTGTGGTGGGAATAGCCTCTGGAGCTTTCAGGGTGATATTCGAACAATTGTCGGGACCATGGCAGATCCGGAACGGAATACTCTTATGGCTTGTAAAGACGCAGTACCTCAACTTCGCGGCCATCGATTTTTTCATCTCGCTTACTGTGATCGTGTTGGCGAGTCTCTTTTTCCCTTCCAACGGGACTGTTGAAGTTTTGCAAAAAGCACAAAGGAATTGAACTATTGTCGGCCTTTGATACAGCGAACAAGTTCGTCGCAGCTCTAAAACTCGCGGGTCTGGTTATCCTTGCCGGTTTCTTCACTGCGGGCAGGATGAATGATCGTGTGCTGCTGAAGACCGGTAGATATGAAGTGACCGCCATGCGGGTGACGCAGGGTAAATATGTTGCCACCGCGCTCTCCCCATATGAAATCGAGTCGACTTATCGGAGCAATTACCGCGTCCGAACTCCGAAAGAGATTCAGATCAAATTCAGCATAAACGGCGCCGATAACGAAGCCCCGGCAGGTCAGAATCATCTCCTGTTAATTAATTCCTCCGAACCTCAGACATTTGTGTTCGGCAAATTCCCGAGTGAAGAAATGCCGTCGGTGCAGAGCGCCGCGAAAGAGTATCTAAAAGCAGACGCGAGGGTTGCAATCAGGTTGGACATGCGTACCGTGATGACCGAGATGAACAAGCTCGGATATTACACGACATTTGACGACCACAAGATTACCAAGGATGGCTTCAAGGGCGTATACGTTGCGGGCAATACACTCCCGCTTTCATGGGACTTCCGGAGCCTTCCGGACAAACCGCAATTCGCTCTCCATGATTCCGATAATTCCGGAATATTCAAAGGAGCAATCTTCTTCAATGAAGTCCAATATCCCGGACATTCGTTCCCGCGCGTCAGGGATTGGAAGCTCGCGGAAAACATCTCGGCTTACCCGCGTTACTCTTCCGGTTCGCTCCTCTCGGAGGCACTCTACAACGAATCTCTCGAGGAAATGATCGAGGATATCCGACCCGACGGCGCTTTCATGGCGGGAGCAATGTGGCCGGGGGTCTGGACCCGCGACATATCCTACAGCGGTTTTCTCTCGCTGGCGATCATAAATCCCGATGCGGCGAAGGCGAGTCTTTTGAAGAAAGTCCGGAACGACAGGATAGTTCAGGACACTGGCACGGGCGGTTCATGGCCCGTTTCGTCGGACAGAATGGTCTGGACCCTGGCGGCATGGGAAGTATACAAGGTGACCGGAGATGAGGCGTGGCTGAAGAAGGCATATCAAATCGCGAAAAATTCCGCGATGGATGACATGCACACTCTTGAGGATCCGTCTACCGGGCTGTTTCACGGCGAGTCGTCATTTCTTGACTGGAGAGAACAAACATACCCGCGCTGGATGGATCCGAAGGACATTTTTATGTCTGAGGACCTCGGCACGAATGCTGTGCAGTATGAGACATACCGGGTTTTAGCGAAGATGGCCAGCACCCTCGGTGAATCTCCTGAGCCTTATCTGAAAACCGCGCGCCGGATCGAGGATGGAATAAACGAGTATCTATGGATGCCGGCGAAAGGCTATTACGGCCAATATCTGTATGGAAGGAACTATCAGACTCTGTCGCCCCGCTCCGAATCACTCGGCGAATCCCTTTGTGTCCTGTTCGGTATCGCCGGTCATGCGCACGCGGCAGAAGTAATCCGCAACGTTCCCGTCACCCAATTCGGCATAACATGCATCTATCCCCAAATACCGGACATCCCTCCGTATCACAATGATGCGGTTTGGCCTTTTGTGGAATCTTACTGGGCATGGGCTTCGGCTGAAGTGAATAACATGGCATCGGTCTCGATGGCGATCGGCGCGGTTTACAGAGCGGCATCTTTTTTCCTGACCAATAAGGAGAACATGGTCGCGAGCACCGGAGATTATCTCGGGACGCAGATTAATTCCGATAGGCAATTGTGGAGCGTCGCCGCTGATTTGTCGATTGTCTACCGTGTCCTCTTCGGGCTCAGATTTCACCGGCAATCGCTCAGCTTCGCGCCGTGCGTACCGGCAGGATTCGGCCAAACGCTCAGACTCGACAATCTTAAATACAGGAAGTCTACTCTTTCCATATCCATTAAGGGATCGGGGAACAAAATGAGCCGCCTCGTTCTCGACGGGCATCGGCTATCCGGAGATGATATACCCGGCAACCTGGTCGGCAAACACACTGTGGTGATTGTAATGGGCGGTGAAACAGCCCGAAGAAGTGGAATAAATCTTGTCCCGGATATGTTCTCGCCGGCCACTCCCGGCGTGTCGCTCGACGGCTCAGAACTGAAGTGGCACTATGTCCACGGCGCCGTTTCTTATTCGATTTACAGAAACGGGAAAGAAGTCGTGACGACCGGCCTGAATAGATATGAGATCGGGACGATGGGAGGGTATTCCGAATACCAGGTTATGGCAGTCGGCAGGAACGGACTCGAGTCCTTTCTGAGCGCACCGCTGGTTGTCGACAAAGAAAATCCTTCCATAGTAGTGCAGGCCGAGAGCAATGCCGCCGGTGAGGAACACGAGTTCGCCGGCTGCACCGGTGCAGGTTACGTCAGGCTTGACATTGGGCATCCTGATTCTCCAGAGTACAAGGTTGACATCGATACGGGCGGACTTTATGCCGTCGACGTCAGATATGCCAACGGGGAGGGGCCGATAAACACGGACAACATGTGTGCGATCCGCACTCTCTGTGTGGACAATCATGCGGAGGGCCCCGTCGTGATGCCGCAGCGCGGTGAAGGGGCCTGGAGTGATTGGGGCTACAGCAATGTGACACGCGTCCGCCTGTTGCCTGGAGTCCATATATTGTCGATCTCCTTCGACAGCCACGACGATAACATGAACGGGAACACCAACACTGCCCTTGTTGATGCTATCCGCTTAACCATGATTTCAAAGAGGTAAAGCATGCGAAGAACCACCATTGCCTTTTTCATACTCTTATTCTCGTTCAAAGCCTTCGCAGGAGATTCAGGTAAACTTTCCGGTGAAGTCGTGGATGCGAGCACCAATGAGCCTCTCGTCGGCGCCACTGTTATAGTCGAGGGAACATCGATGGGCGCCGCCACGGATTTGAACGGCAGGTTCGTGATACTGGACGTTGCCCCGGGGACTTATGCTTTGAAGGCGTCCGCAGTCGGATATCGCTCCGAGGAGATCAAGAACCTGCAGGTGTCGATAGACCTTACCACGACCGCGCATTTCAAACTCACGGAGTCCGCCGTTACGACTAAATCCGTGATTGTGGTGGCCACTCGCCCGATGGTCCAGAAAGACATGACCGCGACGACGGCTATCGTGAACAGCCGGCAGATAGAAACGCTTCCGGTTACAAGCTTCCAGGACGTCCTTAACCTTCAGGCCGGTGTGGTTGCCGGACACTTCAGAGGCGGCCGGAGCGGAGAGGTCACCTACATGATCGACGGAATCCCCGTCACCGACCCATACGACGGAGGGACGGTGATAAACGTCAACAAGAACGCGATTCAACAAATGCAGCTCGTCACTGGCGCGTTCAATGCGCAGTACGGACAGGCGATGAGCGGCATCGTTAATATTGTCACAAAGACCGGCGGCAATCACTTGCGCGGCAACTTCACGGCATATTCAGGAGATTTCGTAACCTCTCAATCCAATATCTTTGCCGGCCTCCAGAAAGTTAACCCTTTGAATGATCAGTGGCTCGAAGCTTCTTTGAGCGGTCCGATAGTGAAAGACAAACTCTTCTTCTACGCGGATGCCCGCTACTACTATACTGCCGGCGATCTCTTCGGCATCAATAAATTCAACGTCAGCGATGTCACTAACACAACCAATCCGGACCCGTACAAGTGGACTATCCAGGAGACAGGAAACGGCCAGCTCGTGCCGATGGCGCCAAACCTCGAAGCCTATCTGCAGGGGAAAGTCACATACGAGCCATCACCGGAACTGCACATTTCATATGACTATATGCTTGATAATTCCATCGGGAAAGATTACGAATTCGTCCGCAAGTACGAGCCGAACGGCGAGCTCAGTAATTTCACAAAAGGGTACATGAACACTCTTACTCTGACACAGACCCTGAGCTCGAGAACTTACTACAAACTCGGCCTGTCGTATTTCTTCCACGATTACCGGGAATACTACAACCCGTCCGCTTTCTCATTATCAAGTCTTTTCCAGAGAAACGACCCCTTCAATCAGAATTACGTCCTGCCGATCCTCAACCAGGCTCCGGAGGCAACATTTTTTTCCGGCGGTATCAACATGGCGCACAACATAAGAAACTCCGGCACATTTGTCGCGAAGTTCGACATTACCAGCCAGATAACGGACCACCACATGATTAAGGCGGGTTTACAATTCAACCAATACGAACTCTATCTGCACAACATCGACCTTAGCCATGCGTTATCCAGTGCCGATATCGGAAGGGACCCGGCCACAGACGGCACCTCACCCTTCTTACTCGGCCCGCTCGTTATCCCGAGTCAGGATAGCCCGTTCAACCTGCAGTATTTACACAGGCCGCAGCAGTTTTCTGCATATGTGCAGGACAAAATGGAATATCACTCTCTTATCGTGAACCTCGGCGTCAGGTTCGACTGGTTCCATCCGGACGGTCAAGTTCTCGCGAATCCGGCGGACCCCGATGTGTACTATCCTCTGGAACCGCAGTACCAGGACAGTGTTGTAGCGCCGCTTGGAAACGGCGTGACTCCTGCCAATCAGCACCAGATAGCAGTACAGAGAAGAATGGCTTTCTGGTACAAGACCGCTTCAAACAAATACCAGTTCAGCCCTCGGCTCGGAGTATCCTTCCCGATTACCGATCGCGGAATCATTCACTTCTCTTACGGCTTGTTCTTTCAGATGCCTTCCTTCGACGAACTGTACCAGAGCCCGGGTTACAAGTTGCAGCTGGGCGGGAGCACATTCCTCGGTGTAATTGGCAATCCGAACATGAATCCCGAAGAGACGACAAAGGGCGAACTCGGCGTCGAGCAGCAACTCACCAACGATCTGGCGATAGATGTTACTGGCTACTTCAACGATATACGCAACCTGTCGGGAACGCTTAACGAAATCATTTTCGTCACCGGTAACTCGGCCGAGTACAGCAAATATGTGAACACGGACTTCGGTTTCGTGAAAGGCATTGTCGTTACCATCGACAAGAGACTATCCGATTCGTGGTCCGGTACTCTTAATTATACATTCCAAATCGCGAAGGGCGATGCGTCCGATCCCAATGCGGCCGCGAACCTGAGAGCCAGCGGAGTACAGCCCCAGACGTACCTGATACCTCTGGATTGGGATCAAACGCACACCGTCAATGCGACACTTGATTACCTCAATCCGCAAGGCTGGGGAGCAAGCTTCATCTTCAGCTTCGGAAGCGGTACCCCGTATACGCCGATGGCAGTATCCGATATCGGCGAACTGGCTTATAACTCCGCTTACAAACCGGCTACCTACAACGTCGACATGCGGCTCTACAAGACTTTCAACTTTGCCGGCGGAACAAGCCTCACTCTCTTCGCGAGAGTAGACAACCTCTTCGACACGATGAATGCGCTGCAGGTATATACCGATACCGGTTTGCCTAACGTATCGCTGTATGAAGAATCTCTGCTGGCTTCGAATCCCCCGCAGAGGATTGCCACAATCCAGGATTATTATACGAATCCGACTTTCTATTCGTCGCCGAGAAGGATTCAAATCGGTACTACTATTTCTTTCTAAAGCCCAGAGGTTTGATTATGAAAAGACTCTTTGTTGCCCTTGCGGTCTTGTTCTTCACCGGGACGGCGTTCGCGCAGTCACCGGAGCTGATCCAGTGGGCGAGATCGCATTGGGGAAACGCGCTCTATACGCGCTTCGGAATTCAGAACGGCAACCGGGTTGGACTCTCTTTTCGCAACGACGGATCCATCGCAGGCTTGAACGCGAACGACCTCCGCGGCTACTGGCCCTATCCGGCAACAAAGGACAGCTACGTCGGAGATATCACGCCACTGGTCGGAGTACAACTCCCGGTCAGGGACTATTTCGGTACCGACAAACCGGACACAATACATTCGGTCACTATCGCGAAAGGACCGAGGAACGGTCAGGACGCGAAACTTGATCCGACTTCCGGGGCTTTCGAAGGCTTTGAACCCGAACCCGGCTACGTCAACCTCGACCAGGATACCGTAGCGATGAGCCAGGTCCCGAACAGCTGGCCGCCTTTCTGGCCAGACCACCCGTCATGGAGGGATCCTGCCACCGGTAAGGCTTTATGGGACGGATATTTCGGGAAGGGCGTTTTCAACGCGGACGAAGAGAGCTATTTCGTTATGGACGATGCTTCGGACAGCAGCGTCCAGCAGCGAACGCGAGAAATGTTCATACCCGACTCGACCGACTCGTCAAGAAAAGGAATCGGAATAGTCGTCGCAGTTCGCGGGATGCAGTGGTCCCAGATCCAAGCGCAGGATGTCGTGTTTTGGCTGTACGATATCACAAACATTAGTACAACCACCTACAACAAGAGCGTGTTCGGTGTTATCATCGGAACCTGTAGCGGTGCCTACGCCAACAACGGCGACTACACCCCCTGCCAGGATCTCCTCGGATATTTCGATCTAAACAACAACATCGCCTACAGCTGGTTGGCGAACGATAATAATACTGCGAGAGGATTCATCCCGCTAAGTCAGGTCCTCCCCGGTGTCCGTAGCACCGTAGGCTACGTTGGTTACGCTTATCTTGAAAGTCCGGGAAATCCATACGACGGGATCGATAATAACAACAGCAACGAAGATCCAAGCGCTCCTGTCTTCTCGTCGGGCGATTTCCAGTTTAATTCCGGCAGCAATACCTATGTCGCTACACGAACTCTTTCCATAAACGATCCGGGCACAAATCCGAACTGGCCGAACGATAAGATCGCACTCATCACACCGACCACGGAAACCATTACGGAGGCCGGAACGGTTCCATTCCAGGTGGTCAAATATGTTAGATCGATCGTTCTCCTTGACACTCTTCTCAAGAGTTCCACGGATACGGTGACGGTCTATTCGATGGGTAAGCCGTACAGGATATACGATGGCGAGACGCTTACCCAGGTCCCGAACGATGGCCATGATGATCTGTTGAACGGCTTGATCGATGAGAATTATCAATTGGACTACGAGAGAGTGTTCAAAGACCAGAATGGCAATGTGATCAGGCAGGACATAAGGCCGCTCGCGTACAGGGACTACCTGACGGGAACAGGACTCGATAACACAATGATAGATAAGGCAAGGGACAGTGGTCCCGGCCATGAAGTAACTTCGTGGGTCCCCAATTACAATGCTCCCATCGATCCCGTCACCGGCAAGCACCCTGGGATTCTGGCGGCTCACTGGTCCGGCGATGAGAACGGAAACTGGAACAAGCAATATGACGACTATGAGGGCGATGGGATTCCCACGGACAACATCGGCGAACCTCACTTCGATCAGACGGACGTCGAGGAATCAGATCAGCTTGGACTGACCAGCTTCAGCTATTTCACGGTTTCAGGCTCGCCGAACATGAGTAACAGCGAAGTAATGTGGAACCTGATGACACCAGGTTACTTCGACGTGATCCCTGACGTGCCGGAAGCGGGAAATTTTGCGTTTGCTTCCGGTTACTTCCCGATGCCACCGCTCCATACGGAAAGATTTTCTATGGCGCTGGTGTTCGGGGCGGACAGCTCGACACTCTTCCAGAACAAACAGATAGTTCAGGATATTTACAACAACAATTACAATTTCACAAAGGCTCCTCCGAAGCCGCATCTCATAGCAATACCCGGCGACCATAAGGTGACTCTCCTCTGGGACAGCACCGCTGAGCATTTCAGGGATACTTCGATCCAGGATACATCCCAGCAGCATACATTCGAAGGATACAAGATTTACCGCTCTACCGATCCGGGTTTCACCGAAGGAGGCGGACAGGCCATAGCAACATACGATCTTGTAGACGGCATTCGTGGTTACTTCCTTCCTCAGACGCAAACGCTTGCGGATCTTCCACGATACTATCTCGGTAATGACATCGGGCTGGTCCACACCTTCGTCGACAGCGGATTACAGAACGGACAAGGCTATTATTACGCGGTTACTTCCTATACGAAGGGAAATGCGTCTGAGAATATATATCCCGCTGAATGCTCAAAGTTCGTGACCCTCGACGCGGAAGGCGTACCCCATTGCGATGTCAATGTAGCTTATGTTACCCCGCAGGCACCGATGGCCGGCTATATGCCTGCAAACGGCGGTTCCATCTATCATGAAACACCAACTTACGGTACGGGCTCGGTGGATTTGCAGATCGTGAATCCCCAGGCTTTGAGGACGATCGACGGCCATGTCTTCAATATTACTTTCAGTGATACTTCCGTGTCTTATACGCCGCAAAACCAGTCGAAGACCGCCACCTATCTCCACGACACACAGTCTTACACGGTTACCGATGTGACGGCGGGCGATACTCTGATTGCAAACGCGCCAATAGATCAGCTGGGTGAGCAGCCGCCTTTGTTTGACGGGATGCGGGCGACATTCAACAATGACAGCACACAGCTTGCAACTTCCGATTCCTCATTCGGATGGAACTCGCCAGCTCTCGCAAAGGCCTATCCTTACGAAGCAGGCGTCTTCACTCTCGGAGGACTCCTTCCCAGCACTTACGACCCTTCAGATTACCAGCTGGTCTTCAGCCAGAATGTCGGGGTCGATACCTCCACGGCTGTTCCTGCGGATGGACTGACGGCCCAGCCCGTAAACTTCAGGATAAAGAATCTCACGACGGGAGGCTATGCCAAGTTTGCCTATGCCCAGGTGGTCAATGACCTCCTTTCTCCTCCGACGAAAAATCTCGTCATCATAATCATCCCGAGTTTCACGAACGGAAAGCCGAACTTCGGTTGGTATGTCAGCTTCAAAGGCGATACTACGATTCAGCTACCGAGCAGCAACACCGCTACTTTCAACTTGCTGACGGACAAGCCGTTCAGGAAAGGGGATGTGTTTTCCTTCAAGGCTCACTCGGATTCGTTGAACAAGTCGCTCGCGGAGAACCAACTCGGTATGATCAGGGTGGTGCCTAATCCGTACGTCGCAGCTACGACGCAGGAGCTTCCTCTGCCTCCGGGAATAAACAGCGGCCGCGGGACGAGAAAAATTACGTTCATACATCTGCCCGCCAACAGTACTATCTACATTTTCGACGCCGCAGGTCAGCTCATCAGAAAGCTTACGATGCCCCCCGGTCAGGATATAGCTAACGGTGCGGTGAATTGGGATCTCAGAACGAGTGATAACCTGTCGGTGGCTTTCGGCGTTTACTTCTACTTGGTAGACGCGCCGGGAGTCGGTCAAAAGTACGGCAAAATAGCGATCATAAAGTAGATGAGGCCGCAAATGAAATTAAAGACGTTAGCTGCAGCCGTGGTGATTTTGCTAAGCGCGGCACAGGCATTTTCTCAGAATAAAGTCGGCACAACCGCGGCCCCTTTCCTCGGGATCGCCGCAGGCCCGCGAGCCGTAGGCATGGGGGGAGCTTTTACCGCGGTAGCAAACGACCCGTCTGCCCTCTATTGGAATCCCTCGGGTATCGCCAGAACCGGCCAGACCGCTTTCCTCCTCGAACACACAGACTACCTGGTCGGGACAAGCTATAACTATTTTGCAGGAGTCGTCGCTATCGATCAGGACGACGCGATCGGACTTGCGGTGACAGAGCTCGATTACGGAAGCGACCTGGTTACGACGGTCTCGCAACCCAACGGGACGGGGGAGACCTGGAGCGCGAGCGACTGGGCTGTGGGTCTCACCTACGCCAGAAATCTAACAGATAGGTTCTCTATCGGAGGAACCGCGAAAATGATAATGCAAAACATCTGGCACGAGTCGGCAACCGGCTGGGCCCTCGATGCGGGCGTCCTGTATATAACGCCGTTCAACAACATGAAAATCGGAATGGACATCGCCAATTTCGGTACCGATATGTCGATGGGAGGGACGGACCTTCTGGTATCGTACGATCCTTCCCCTTCGATGGCGGGTAATAACAAGAACATACCGGCCGAATACTATACAAATTCATACCCCCTTCCTCTTTTCTTCCGTGTAGGCCTGGCGATGGATGTAGTCCATTCACGCGAGAACCGGCTGACGCTCGCGGTGGACGCAGTCCACCCGAGCAATGAGCTCCAGAGCATGAATGTCGGTGCCGAGTACGCATGGCACAAATTCCTGTATCTTCGGGCCGGGTATAAATCCCTTTTCCTCCCAAACAGCCAGGAAGGACTCACGTTGGGCGTCGGCATAAGGTACGAGGTCTCAATGAATCTGAGACTCAAGCTCGATTATGGTTACGAGAATTTCGGTCTGCTGAAAAACCTTCAGGAATTTTCACTGACTATCGGAGTGTAATTTGAAGTTCTTTTGTCTGATGAAGCTCTTGAATTTGAAAGAATCCCGCCCGCGCGCAACTCTGGATTCATACGACGGAGCATTCTCACAAGTACAACTAACAACCAAAAGGAGGTAAACATGAGACACAAGGCTAAGGCTTTCTGCATCGCGCTTGTCGCAATGCTGATGAGTGTCCCATTGGCGTATGCCCAGAACCCGGTTACGTTCCAGATGAACATGAAATACCAGGCTCTGAGCGGTCTCTTCAATATCAGCACCGATAGTGTCGAAGTTCGCGGTTCATTCAACGGGTGGGGCGGGTACACCGGTTTGATGACCAAGAACTCCAGCGACACGATCTACACGGTTACCATCGACATGCCAGATTCTCTGGTCAATGACACCCTGCAGTACAAATTCGTTGAGACCCACGGCGGAATAGACAACTGGGAGAGCACTGTACCGAGCCCGAATATCGGAGGCAACCGATGGTTCAAGCTGGTGTCCGGTGGACAAACGCTCCCGGTGACCTATTTCAATATGGATAGCGTTGTCGACGTGCAGGCCAATCTTACTTTCACCGTCAACATGTCGTTCATGGAACAGACAGGATACTTCCAGCCCGACAGCGGCGACAAAGTCTTCCTGCGCGGAGACGTCATCCCCGGTGGTTGGGGACCCGGAACCGAGATGATGGAGAACCAGCTGGAACCCGGCTACTACTCGGCGAACGTCAACGTGATCTCCACACCGAACGATACCACGGGTTATAAGTACTTCATTCAAACCACAAGGACTGCGGCTCCCCTTCCTCCGAACGGTGGATGGGAAGAAGGCCCTCACGGCGCGAACTACCCCCTCATCTTTACCGGGAGAGACAGTACTTTACCGACAAGGTTTTTCGACGGTATCACTGGAGTTCTGAAGACACCGGTGACTGTGATCTTCTCAGTGAACATGGAGCACGCCATCGACGCCATCACTGGTAAGCCCTTCCCGTCGATTGACAGCGTTGTCCTCGGCGGAAGTGAGCCGCCTCTGTCGTGGTTGTATGGCCAGACATGGGCGGATTCCATGCATTCGCTTGTGCTTTACGATGACGGCACGCACGGCGACCTCAAGGCAGGCGATTCGATTTACTCCGGCACATTCACATTCCCGAAAGGCTCCGTCAACAAGGTGTGGTTCATGTACAGCGCGTTCTACCACCCCGGCTATCCTTCGACGGGGATCGAGCAGAACGAGGAGAATACGACTGACAACTTCGATAACCATCAGATGCTCCTCCCGGATTCTGCCGGCACCGCGCCGATCAGACTCACCACGAACATTTTCGGCAATTATCTCGATACCACGACGGTTCTCACGGCGGTGAAAAGTCTTCCGAAACCGATTCCGCAGACCTTTACGCTCGACCAGAATTATCCGAATCCTTTCAACCCCACAACGATGATTCGATATTCGGTCCCGAGAGCTGCTCAGGTTTCGCTGACGATATATAATGTCCTCGGTGAAAAGGTGGCGACACTTTACAGCGGTATGCAGAGAGCCGGCACCTATGAGGTGAACTTCAACGCCGACAGGTTTGCCAGCGGAGTCTATTTCTATCGGCTGGAGGCGGGAAGATTCACCAGCACCAGGAAAATGATGCTGCTAAAGTAATGTTCCTCCAAGTCTGACCGGCCGGGCTAACGGAACGGTTGACTTATCGTGCAGGTCCGCTTGCTGCGGACCTGCACGGCTTGTTCTTCAAACAAGGATGTTATTTCACAAAACTTCTACGGCGAGAATCTCGGCAACCATATCCTTTTCCGCTGGCGCCGGTAGTCTCACTTCACAAATACCTTGCGACCGTATTTTGCAAATTTGAAATCTGTAATGAAAGCGACGACTCACAAAAACACTTCAATTACTATCGCGGCGTTTTTCACGCTGCTGCTGCTCGGGAGCTTCCCCGTGATGGCGCAGCAGTCCGCCGCTTATGTGGGGGTTGATCAGGGAAAGTGGTTTTCATCTGTTTCGACGGACAAGGCGCGATACTCGCCGCTCGAGCCAGCGGAGTTTAAGGTTGCTTTCCGGCAGCCTGCTAATGGTAAGACACTCGTAATTGCTTACGAGCATCTCGACAGCCTCGTGGGGAGCGATACTCTGACGGTCCAAAACGCCGACAGCATTTCCTGGAACTGGCAAGTCCCGGGCATCGACTACCGCGGCTATATTGCCAGGATATTTCTATACGATTCCGGTACCCTCCTCGATTACACAGACATCGGACTCGATGTCTCTTCAAACTGGAGCAAGTTCCCGAGATACGGTTTCCTGTCGAGCTATCAAAGTCTCCCTCAGGAAGAAATCGACAGCACGATTTCCGTTCTGAACCGGTACCACATAAACGGGCTCCAATTCTATGACTGGCAGTACGAGCACAATCAGCCCCTGGCAGGAACCGTTCAAGACCCAAGCCCGTCGTGGAACGATATCGCCAACCGCACGAATTACCTTTCGACTGTGGAGGGCTACATCGAGGCCGCGCATCAGAAAGGCATGAAGGCGATGAATTACAACCTCTTGTACGGTGCCTACGGTAATGCGGACCAGGACGGCGCAAGCGATTCATGGCGCCTGTTCCAGGACCCGAATCACCAATCCCCGGAATTCTACCAGCTGCCGAGCGGTTGGGCAAGCAACCTTTACGTCATGGACCCGGGTAATCAGGACTGGAGAGACTACATCTTCGCACAGGAACGTAAAGCTTACCTTGCCATCCCGTTCGATGGATGGCATGTCGATCAACTCGGCTATCTGGGACAGGTTTGGAACTACGCGGGACAGCCTGTTAACCTGACGGACACGTTTGCATCTTTCCTTTCCCAGGCGAAATCGCAATTGAACGTGGATCTTGTCATGAACGCGGTCGAGCAGTATGGTCAGCAGCAAATCGCCCAGGCCCCCGTCGATTTCCTTTACACCGAGGTGTGGGATCCCGATAGCACATATGGCGATCTCGTGAAAATCATAAGCGACAACTCCACCTACAGTCAGAATCGGCTCAGCACGGTTCTTGCCGCGTACATGGATTATAATTTGTCGAGCGGTTACTTCAACACCCCCGGTGTGCTCTTTACCGATGCCGTGATATTTGCCGCTGGCGGCGACCACCTCGAACTGGGCGAACACATGCTGTCGAATGAATACTTCCCATCCGCAAAGCTTTCTATGACTGATACTCTGAGCAGTGACCTTGTCTATTATTATGATTTCATGGTCGGTTATGAGAATTTGCTGAGAGATAAAGAAACGGTGGTCTCTTTGCCCCTATCTGCAGAGATTGGATCGATTTCACTGGCTCTCTCGCCGCAGCCGACGCGCAGATCAGTCTGGAGCCAGGTCACGACGAAGAGCAATCTTGTCATTCTGAACCTGGTCAACTTTACCAATGCAAATTCTATGGCCTGGCGCGACAGGTACGGTACGCAAACATATCCGGACACTCTTTCGGAAATCAGGTTTATTTTTTCTGAGACTACCAGGATAAGGAATATCTGGACGGCTTCACCCGATTTCTACGGCGGGTCTCCTGTAAGCATTCCTTTCATGCAGTCGGGGAACACCGTCTCGTTCACATTGCCGAGTCTTCTATATTGGAGCATGGTAGTAGTACAACTGGATACGACAATAACCTCTGTCAACGGCGGGCAAAACGGCCTTCCGAAAAGTTTCTCGCTGGAACAAAACTTTCCCAACCCTTTCAACCCGGCGACAGAAATCGATTACCGGCTCGCTGCCGCGGGGCACGTCACGCTTAAGGTGTATGATGTCCTCGGAAGAACCGTCGCGACGCTCGTCGATGGAAGGGAGGAGGCGGGCGGGTATTCGGTGACATTCAATGCCGGCGGCCTGCCCAGCGGGGTTTATTTTTACAGGCTTATCGATGGAAGCTATTCAAGAATAAGAAAAATGCTTTTGCTTAAATGAGACTCCTCCGAAGAAATTTGTGGTCCCTTTTTATCCTCATGATGCTCTCGTGCGGCGCGGCCACTGCGCAGACGACAGCCCCGGGCGCAATTACTACCAACGGAGAGGTCGATGCCGTCGTCCCGTTCGGGAACACGATTTACATCGGCGGCTCATTCACCTACGTTAGTCCGGTCACGGGTGGTTTTGCGGGAATCGATTCGGACGCATCCTACATCCCCGCCCTCCGGGTGAATGGAACTGTCGTGGCGATTTGTCCGGATGGCTCAGGCGGCTTCTTTATCGGCGGACAATTTACGGTTCCCGGTTACACTTCCATTGCCAACTTTGCTCACGTGCTTGCAAACGGCACTCTCGACCCGAAATGGATCGGGAACGCCAACGGGCAGGTCTCGGCCATCGCGGCTTCCGGCACTTCAGTCTATGTGGGGGGAATTTTTACGGAGATCAACGGAAGCGTGGACAGCAGCCTGGCGGCGTTTGACCGTTCGACCGCTTCTTTGAGAAACTGGGACTTGAACGCGGATGGTCCCGTGACTTCACTCCTTTGTTCCGGCGGCAGCGTTTTTGTCGGCGGCAGCTTCTCGCATATTGGATCTGTTCATCGGAGCTTCCTGGCGGAACTTGACGACACTACCGGTTCTGTGACGGCGTGGAATCCAGATCCGAGCGGCACGGTATATTGCCTGGCACTTTCCGGAAACAGAATCTATGCAGGCGGAAGCTTCGCAGACATAGGCGGGGCATCGAGATACTGCCTTGCCGCCCTGGATGTCAATACAGGATCTGCCGATAACTGGAATCCATCCCCGAATAGCTATGTCACTACGTTGAACGTCAGCGGCGGCCTTGTGTATGCCTGCGGGCTGTTCAGTTCTGTCGGGGGCCAGTCCAGAAACGGTCTCGCAGCTATAGATACATCCACCGGCCAGGCAACTAACTGGAATCCATCGCCCTCCGGATATGTGAGTGCGATTCAGATTGTCGGACCGGATGCCTTCATCGGGGGAAGCTTCCTGAAAGTTGGGGGAGTCTCGCGCAACAGAATCGCGGAAATAAACCTCGGCACCGGGGCTCCGGCCGCATGGAATCCGGGAGCCGACGGAAAAGTCTACGCGCTTGCGGCGAAGGGTGATTCCATTTATGTATGCGGCGCTTTCACAACCGTCTGCGGCAAGGCGAGAAACAACCTCGCCGCGATAAATGCCACGACCGGCGCGCTCACCTCCTGGAATCCTGATCCGGACGGCTCGGTTTCCGCAATTGTTCCCGGCGCCGGAGTGATTTATATCGGCGGCGGCTTTCAAACAGTCGACGGCCAGGCGAGACAGTTCATCGCGGCTGTCGACGATAGTACGGGATCAACGACCTTATGGGCGCCGGATCCGAACGGCAGCGTCAACTCCATTGCCCTTTCCGGGAACGTCGTCTATGTCGGCGGCGGGTTTACTTCCATCGGCGGGGCACCGAGAAACTTCCTCGCTGCGCTCGACAGGTATACCGGACTTGCGACGGGCTGGAACCCAGATCCGGACAACCTCGTCGAGACGGTTGTGCCGACGGCTAACGAGGTTTATATAGGAGGATTCTTCGATACTGTCGGCGACAGCCTCCGCCCAAACATCGCCGCGATCGATCCTCTAACCGGAGACGTTACAGACTGGGATCCCTCTGCCGACAATTTCGTCGACGCTATTGTCGTCTCAGGCGGGGTAGTGTACGCCGGGGGCGGCTTCACTCACATCGGCGGGAGCACGCGAAGCCATATAGCCGCCCTTGATCCTGCAATGGGCGAGGCAACTGCATGGAATCCCGATGCGGATGGTACTGTTTACTCAATCGCCTCGAGCGGAGACGCTATATATGCGGGCGGATTCTTTTCGAATATCGGCGGAACTTCTTCAGATGGCGCGGTCGCACTCAACATCTCAAGCGGCTCGGCTGTAAACTGGAATCCTGGTCTAAACAGCGGCGTAATGTCGATCGGACTTTCTTATTATAATCAACGAGTGTATTTGGGTGGAGATTTCACGGAAGTCGGTGGAGCATCTCAGAGTTATTTCGGAAGCGTCGCGAATACCGGCGATCAGGCGCTTATGAATCCACCGGTTTTTGAAGCGGGCGCAAAGAAGCTCACGTTCGGGACTGTCCCGTCGAACAGGGGATTCTCGGACAGCTTGGTTGTGCGCAACACTGGCGGAGGATCGTTAACGATCTCCGCGGTCATTTCGAGCGACAGCGCTTTCAGTGCAAGCCCTGGCGCCGCTGAAATAGCTCCCGGCGACAGCATGAAATTCACAATTTATCTCCGGCGCAACTCGCCGGGAGACCACTATGGTACACTTTACTTCCTGCACGACGGTGCGGAACCGTTCGACACCGTTGCATTTGAAGCGTCCGTCCTTCTCGGAGTTTCGACCGGGGCCCGTGTGCCGTTGACATTTTCCCTGGAGCAGAATTATCCGAACCCATTCAACCCTGCAACGAATATCGGGTTTCGAATTGCGGATGCCGGATTTGTAACACTGAAAGTCTATGATGTGTTGGGAGAAAGGGTTGCAACTCTTGTGAGTAAGGTGGAACAGCCGGGAAATTATCAGGTAGAGTTCAATGGAAGCAGTTTGGCGAGCGGCGTGTATTTCTACAGGATAAGCGTACGCCCGTTGAACCAGACGGGAATGAAATACACCAAGACGATGAAATTGATGTTGCTTAAGTAATTGCTTCTCCTCTGGAGCCGGCGGGGGAAAGAGCTTTGCCTCCGCCGGTTTCGGTTTAAATGGGAGCGAGTTCGGTCCAATTTGGAAAATAAAGCAGGCATGAGTTGATGAATGAGAATGTTCTCCCAATGTTCGCGAACGCGGTGATGACCCTTCTCCCTGCCTGCACGGATTTTGGCAATTTGAGAGTGGAGGCAGAATTGACCACCGTAGTCATCGACCCGGGCGAGTTGCCCGCGATGCCCGGCGGTGTAATCGACGCAGGAGTCTGCGTCCGGGCAGGAGCGTAATTGTGTCGTCTGCGAGCCGCGTCGTCCGCAAACATGATGAAGACTCTGCTTCTAAGTACGACGGACACCATGACTGTAATCCGTCCCCGGTCCGCCGGCGCAGCGCAGAAATGGGCACCGGCCTGGTGATTTTCGCGCTTACCTTCTTTGGTTTGTGCGGTTTCAGTCCATCGCGGACGGCGCCGCGCCGCAATTCAGCGCCTCCACCGGATACATCGTCTGGTAATATCCGATGGACCGTGGATACTCTGGGCGCGGATGGAAGCACCCTGTTTGACTGCTGCGTTGTTAATGACTCGCTCGCGTACGCAGTCGGCTGGATCATGCCTCACGATTCTGCGGCCCAGAGCCACTCGCTCGACTGGTACAACACTGCGGTTTGGAACGGTTCCAAGTGGACTCTCATTCAGGTGCCAGTCTATTTCAACAACCGCAAGACTTTTTCACCCGTGCATTCGGTCTTCGCGAGGCGCAGTAACGACGTCTGGTTCGGGATGTACTATATGGTACACTGGAACGGACGCAGGTACTCGCAGTCTGATCCATATCCGAGATCGTTCGAGAATAAGATTTGGGAAAGTGACCGCGGATCCCGGGTCTATGCAGTTGGTGACTACGGCATGATCTCGTATTCTCCTGATCGCGGAAAGTCATGGGATCCGGTTCGTACGGGCACCTCGCTTCAGTTCCGCGACGTACAGGGAGCAGGCGGACAAGTAATAGCAATCGCTTCGGACAACTCAGGTGACGAGTGTCTCGTGAGCTTAAAGGGAGACAGTGCCGTTCAACTCAACGATACCTTCCCATTCGTACGAAGCCTGACCGGTGTCTGGTTTGTGCCGAATGAATCTTACTTCCTTGTGGGGAGTGGAATATACGAAGCAAGTGGTTTGAATTCGAAGACCTGGCGCTTCGATCCTTTCATCTGGCATCTAAACCGTTATGAAGCCGCCGTCCGTGGCAACGCGGCCAACGACGTCTTCATCGCCGGTGAGGGGGGAAGTATAGCGCATTGGAACGGAGCGACATGGCGATCTTATCATTCGATAGAGAATGCTCCCGATCAGCTTCGCGCGGTCAGCGTGAAAGGTAATCTAGTCGTAGCTGTCGGACAGAGGTATTACAACAATCTCCGCAATTGCGGAGTCATCTATATGGGCTTCAGAACCGGGGTCCCACTGAAAAAGGGCTTACCCGCGGTTGGTCATTCTCTCAAAGTCGATCAAGAGAACACTCTTCACGACGCCGCGAGTCTGGCGGCGAACCGGACGAAGAAGGAGCAAAAATAAAGTGTCTCTTTCCGGTATGCAGAAGAATGGGATCGAAAAGGGCCGCGTGAACCGGGCTTTCTATGTCGTGGTGGTCCTGGTGCCGGTACTTTTCTTTGTTCTCCTTGAAGCATGTCTTCGGATATTCAACTACGGATATGACTACACGCAATGGATAAGCCCGGTCAAAGGGCTCTATGTCCTCAATCCCGATATTGCTCACAAGTACTTCTACGGCATGAAGAATGTCCCATATTCCAATGTGGATATGTTTCATATCGTGAAGCAGCCTAACACCTTCAGAGTATTTGTACTCGGAGAAAGCGCCGCGGCAGGCTACCCGTTCCTGCCGAACGGATCTTTCTCGAGATATCTCCAGCAGCGTCTCAGTCTTGAATATCCGGATTCGAGAATAGAGGTCGTGAACTGTGCAATGACGGCGGTGAACAGTTATACTATGCTTGATCTGATGCCCGGCATTCTCAAGCAGAAGCCCAACCTGATCCTGATTTACGCGGGTAACAACGAGTATTACGGCGCGCTCGGCGTTGGATCGATGGAATCATTCGGAACATCGAGGACGATTGTCAACTTCGTGATATATCTCGAGCAGTTCAGGACTTTCCAGTTGCTGCGGAATATCGTTAGCGGAGTGGTCGGTGTGTTCGGAAAGAAGAGACCCCAGACCGGGACGTTGATGGCGCGCATGGCAAAGAATCAATTTATCGCACTCGGCTCCAAAGTTTACAGGGAAGGTCTTGAGCAGTTCAAGTGGAACATGACGGATATCCTGCGGATGGCAAAGGCCAATCATGTGCCGGTCATCCTTGGAACGCTGGCGTGCAATCTAAAGGACCAATATCCTTTTGTTTCGATCAGGGCGAACGGCTATCCGCCCGCTGATTCGGTTTTCATGGAGGCGAAGGCCGAACTCGCAAAAGGCAATTCACGCGCCGCCGATTCTCTCTTCAGGTTCGCAAAAGATCTCGATGCGTTAAGGTTCAGGGCTCCCTCCGCACTTAATGACGAAATCGTCGCGCTGGGGAACAAGTTCGGTGACCCGGTGGTGAATGTCGACTCGGCTTTCGATGCCGCGAGCCCGGACCATATCGTCGGCGACAATCTTATGGTCGATCACCTGCATCCGACTCTTCAGGGTCAGGAGCTGATCGGGAGATTGTACTACAATGAGATGGAGAAAATCGGGTGGCTTCCGAGAACCACGCCGCTCGATCTCAGCAACTGGAAACAAGACAGCATTACAGTCGCGAACTTCCCGTTCGCGAATCTGGATTCCGTTATCGGAGAGTACAGAATAAAGGTCCTTAAAGATGACTGGCCGTACATCGATCCGGGGAAAGCCGTCCCTTTTTCTGAGCTGCTTCATCCAGTGAATTATACCGATTCGCTCGCGTACAGGATCGTTGTCGATGGCACCGACTGGGTAACAGTTCACAAGTTGGCCGCGGAACATTACGCAATTCAGGATAAATACAACCAGTTCGTCAATGTAATGAACGTCATGATCGCACAGTATCCGTATTTGTTGGATTACTACGACTATGCTATCACTGTGCTGTTGCATGCTGGATACTACGACGACGCGGACCGGTATCTTTTGAAGCGAAACGACATCAAGGCTACCGCGTTTACCGAGAAGTGGCTCGGCATCATCGACCTTTCCAGGAAAAGAATTCAGGAGGCCGGGGCGCACCTCACAGCGAGCCTTAAGTATAACGATGACGATGCCCAGGTATGGTATGACCTGAGCGGTGTCTACATAAATGAAAAGAACTTCCCATTGGCACTTCATGCGATAAACAGGGCGCTTTCGCTCCAACCGCAATTCCCGGGCGCGCGCGCTTTGCAGGCCGAACTGCAGAGCGCCGTTAAATAAATGAAGTAGAAACGAAAAGGAAATGATGTCTATATGATAAAAGTCCTGAACCGAACAGCCTTGATTGTACTTCTCACATCGTCGGCTCTGCTGGCGCAAACGTCCGACAGCGTCGACGTAACATTCTACTTCAAACCGCAAGATAACCCATCTGTGGTCTACGTTCCCGGCGAATTCAACGGGTGGGGACCCAACTCGAACGGTGTCATTTCGCCGGGCGCGGCATCTACAATGACGAAAAACCAGGCGACCAGCGTCTGGTATAAAACCTACCGGCTGAGAGTTGGCGGACCGCAATCAAACGGCGGCGTCAGCGGCGCGTACCAGTACAAATTCAACGAAAACGGCAGCAACTGGCTTGCCGACCCTCTGAACCCGATACAAAACAGCGCCGACAACAACAACTCGGTCCTCTACATCACAAGCCCGACGGTTTACCACCTCCTTCCCAACTCCGGTTCGCCCCTTGTGGGGACGGCCCAACCCGTCTTGACCGCGTATGTCTATCCTTCTCTCGCCAGCGGGATAGACACTTCTTCGTTCTATATCACAATAGACTCGACGACCGTCCACGTTCCCGGCTCGGCTTACACACCTTCTGACGAGCAGCTCTCATTCCGGTGGCCGGATCCTTTGTCTAACGGTCAGCAGCGGTTTGTGTTCAACGTAAAGAATCTCGCGGGGAACCAGGTCACCGATTCGACTTCATTTGTTGTGCAGGCAGGCGCGATACAGATCCTAAACCGCGGCGGATACGTCACCAGAAAACCCGCCATCCTTCTCGACGGTACGGTTGAAGATACCTCGCTCCACAATGTCATGATTGTGCAGAACGCAACCGACACCATGTCGGTGCCGGCTGCTGGAGGCGCCTTCGAGGACTCGGTAACATACGTCCCTGGAGCGAACTCTTTCGTCGCGTTCACGAAAGACAGCACCGGAGCTACAATTGTTTCTTCTCCCTTTACCATGACATATTTCGTCAACCACAGCCCCAACGCGGAGATCAGCTTCACATCAAGCGGGAGCTCGATCACTCTTTCCGCGAATGGAAGCACCGATCCCGATTCCGCCGAGACAGGTAAATTGAGCTTTCTCTGGGGAACAGATCCGGATAATCCGGCTCCCGTCAGCGGCGTAGACGGACAGACATCATCTACCCTGACCATTACGAAGCCGTCTGTCCCCGGCATTTACATGTTCTCCCTCCTCGCCACCGACCCCGAAGGCTACAGCGACACTATGCAGTCGTATTTTTCGATTTCCGCGAATGACAGCATCAGCTATTCTTCGTATGCCTCAAATCCAAAGTGGGCCAGGATGGGAAGAATCTACCTGTTGTTTTTCAATTCATTCACTCCCCAGCAGACCATAAACGCCGCGACCCTGAAGCTCAACTACATCGCGCAAATGGGTTTCAATATCATCTGGGTAATGCCCGTAATGCAGAACAACCAGCCTATGGACAATGGCACAGGTACCGGGTATAACATCGTAGACTTTTATAAGGTGGCTCCTCAATACGGCACTAACGCCGATTTCAAGAACTTTGTCGATCGCGCTCATCAGCTTGGGATGAAAGTAATCCTCGATGTTACCCCGAATCATACCAGCTTCAACCATCCTTTCGTAAACGACGCGCGGTTATACGGGAAGAATTCTTTCTACTGGGATTTCTACCAGCATCATCTGATCACAAATCCGAACTATCATCCCAATATATCCGAAGCGATTACCAGTGACGGCTTTGTGTATTATTCGTCCTACAGCGATCAGCTCCTGAACTACAACTGGTCGGATGTCGACGCTCGGGCATACATGGACAACGTCTACAAATGGTGGGTGAAGTACATGGGCGTCGACGGGTTCAGGTTCGATTCGTACTGGGGACCGCACGACCGCGCGGACAATGGCAACGGCGGCGAGAACGAGATGGGGACTCCCACGAGGACTCTGCTCAAGCATGTCGATCCCGATATCTTTCTGCTCGGAGAGACTGCGGGCACCGGAGTCGGAACTCAAGTCGATTTCGCGGACCAGGGTGGAGGTCTTGACGCCGCCTACGACTGGAACATGCTTCATAACGCCGTCCAGTCGTTCAATTTTTCCAACTCCTCGAGCATATCCACGCTCAATACTTATGTGACAAACTATGGCCCGAATAACGGAATCACGATGGGATATGAGCCCGGACCGGACGCCTTGTTCATGCGCTGCATGGAAAACCAGGACGAAGAATCCATCGCTTACACTTACGGCTCATATCAGAAGACAATGCCGATGGCTACTGTCATCTTTACTGTCCCCGGAATACCTTTAATGTACTCGGGTCAGGAAGTCGGGTGGGGACTCGGCATGTCGGACTATTATCAGAGAATACGCGGAATCATCAACTGGGATTATCCAGGCGAACCGCTTCTCACTCCCCATTATGAAAAGCTTGCGTGGATCAGGGGAACATTCCCGGCGTTCTCTACTCAGGAATTCAACCGGCTCTCCACCGGAAACGAGTGGGTCTACGGCTACACCAGACCGTATCCGGATCAGAGCGGAATAGCGCTGGAAAACTTCAGCGACTCCACGTTGACCGTTAACATCACGCTGGTCGGCTCCGGTAGCTCGGCAAACGTCGAATTCCCCGGAGGTGCGGTGGACGGTAAGACATATTATATGAACGATGTCTACAATCAGTTATCCGACTCCGTTATGTTTTCAGGCGGACAGGTCAATTATTCGGCAACACTTCCTCCTTACGGCTCGGCAGTATATGTGCTCAGCGATTCGGTCATCCATATGACATATCCGGTAATAACCGCCGTGAAGCCCGCCGATAGTGTACCAGTTCCGACTCACTACTCGTTATCGCAGAACTTCCCGAATCCGTTTAACCCGTCGACTACAATTACCTATTCGCTGCCGCGTGAAGGCCATGTCAGACTCGTCGTGTACAACGTTCTGGGCCAACGCGTCATGACTCTCGTCGATTCTGAACAGGCCTCAGGCACCCATGATGTGATTTTCAACGGAAGCGATTTGGCATCGGGAGTTTATTTCTATAAATTGACTGCAGGACCCCGCATTTTAACCAACAAAATGATGATGATAAAGTGATGCTTAGCGAACAGACTATGGAGAGGACTGTGCAATTGAACGTAATTGCGTGCCATGGAAAGGTGAATATGAAACGACACAAGGGGAAAATGCTTTTTGTCTCCTTGTGCGTGTCGCTGCTTGCCGCTTTCATTATATATCCTACGGCATGTCCGGCGGCTCAGAAGCCGACCGGGCCAGATACACTGGCGCTTGTAGACGGCAAGCCTATAACGGGCGAAGAGTTCCGTGCCAGGTTTGAGATGTCCCTCTATCCGGGTAAAGACGACCCGACGCTGCTCGCCGAAACGAAGCGCGAATTTCTCTATTCGATGATCGCGGAGAAGCTCCTTTCGCAGGCAGCGCTCCATTCGAATCTCCCCGTCACGCCGGCAGAAAAGATCGTCAAGGAGGAAATGCAGGATGTTTTCATGAGAGACGCGCTCTTCCGGAAAGAGGTCATGCCGCTCGCGAAAGTAAGCAAGCAGGAGATACTCCACGGGTTTAAGATTTCGATTTACAAGTATATCGTCGATGCGTTTTATTTCACGGCGGACAAATCGACCGCCTGGAGTTTCTACTGGGCGCTTCATGGCAAGGGTGCTCCAAATATCTATTCGCTCGCGAAGAGCCTCGACATCCGTCACGACACTCTTGAGATTCCCTATGGGGAGTCGACTTCTGCGATAGAAAATGCCTTCTTCGGTCAGAAGAGGGGATTTATTTCAAAGCCTGCTCCTACGGTGGACGGACTCGTGGTTTTCAGGGTTCTCGGGCGGCAGCTCAACCGGTATTTCATAAATGGACCGCTCGACGCGAGATGGGAAAGGATCCGGCAGATACTTGTGAGCAGGAAGCAGGCGGAGCTCGGGAACGAATACGTTGAAAAGATAATGGGGAGCACGGTAGTCCACGTCAATTACGATGCCTTTCGGCCGCTGGTCTACGACATCCAGAAGATTTTTGAGAACCAAAAGCGGCTCGTCTCGAGTTCGGGCTATCAGCTCTACCCGCAGGATCTTGTGCGGCTCGGGGAAGATTTTTCCGCCGATCTCGATAAGCCGTTTCTGACTTTTCCTGGAGGTGATCTGACTCTTTCGCAGGTTTTCCAGAGGCTTCCGATGGCGATGTTTGTGTCCGGGGACACGACTCTTCCTGCGATTACTTTCGCGCTCCACTCTTCTTTAAGATTCATTTCACAGAAC
>JAJZVO010000128.1 GCA_021845665.1 Bacteroidota bacterium
AGTTCACAGGAGAGCCGGATGCGGGAAATCTGCACGTCCGGTTCGATGAGGGGAGAGGCCGCCACGATGGTCACCCTCGTGCCTCCTCTCCTACTCTACTGGTTGGACTTTTCGGCCGCGTCTCTAGCAGTCAGCCTGGTCTCCAAGGGGAGCAAAACGCCTTACACTTTGTAGTCCGAACTCTCCTTTGCACCGGTCGGGGCGGGTCCGGTATGGGAGATCCCTTTCACATGTCCGAGATAGAGCACGCTGTTTATCAGCCCGATGTGGCTGAATGCCTGCGGGAGATTGCCGAGCTGTTTGCCGGTCACAGGATCTACCTCCTCCGAAAAGAGTCCCGTCTTGCCCGCGTACTTGAGGACCTTGTTGAGAATGTTCTCTGCTTCATCAGTTCGTCCGGAGAGTGCGAGTGCCTTTATGAGCCAGAATGAACAGAGTAGGAACGCTCCTTCCTTGCCGGAAAGTCCGTCTTCGCCTATGTATCTGTAAACAAGCCCGGTGTCTGTTGTCAGTTTTGCGAGCGTGGAGTCTATCGTTCCCTGAACGCGTGGATCGTCGAAAGTAAGAAATCCCATGATTGGTATCATGAGACTCGTAGCGTCCAGCACTTCCGACCCGAAAGATTGCACGAAGCTTCTTAGTTTGTCGTTATAACCTTTCTCGAGTATCTCTTTCCTTATTTCCTCTCTTGCGTCCCTCCACTTTCCGATGGGCGCGTTGTATTTACGGTGTTCCGCGATCTTGATCCCCCGGTCGAGCGCTACCCAACACATTAGCTTGGAGTAGACGAAATGTCTCGGCCCGCCGCGGACTTCCCAAATCCCTGTGTCCGTGGAGTCCCATATTTCGCAGACGTAATTTACAATTCTTGTTATAAACTCGAATTCTTCCTCTGGAATCTCCTCGCCGTATCTCCCTGTTTCAAAGATGGCGTTGATAAGCTCTCCGTAAATGTCGTGCTGCTTCTGTTTCGCGGCACCGTTGCCGACCCGAACCGGTCTGGATTTCTTGTAGCCTTCGAGATGGCCTAACTCGATTTCACTCACGTCGGTTTCGCCGTGCAGTCCGTACATGATTTGGATCTTCGAAGGGTCTTCGTTCTTTCTGCAGATTTCGACGAACCACCGAAGGTGTCTCCGCGCTTCCTCGTAGTGGCCGATATTGTAAAGTGCCTGAACGGTGAATGAGGCATCGCGAATCCAGTTGTACCTGTAATCCCAGTTCCTTTCTCCTCCCAGAGATTCCGGCAGGGAAGTCGTCGGAGCGGCACAGATGGCGCCTGCACGTTCGTGGGCGAGGAGTTTCAGTACCAATCCTGACCGCACGATCAGCTCCCTCCACGGTCCGTTGAATATCGTGGTGTCGGCAGGTGCGTCGTGAACCCACTTGCTCCAGTATTCAACTGTGGCGTCCAGTTCAGTTGAGCATTCCCCCTGACTCTTCTCGGCGAAATTGGCGTACCGGAGCACAAACCATATCTCCTGTCCTTGCGACATCTCGATGGTGGAAGTGGCACCACCTTCCTTGATATCGAATTTTGTGGAGGCCTGCAGATGGAGTCTATGATTTCCAGATGAAGCTTCAAGGCCATAATTCGTTTCGACGATCCTTGTAGTATCACGGGCGTAATTGAAATGAGGATCGAAGTCGACCTTGAACTTGAGAAGCCCTTTCTTACATGCCAGCTTCCTGTAGATCACCTGATGGTCATGCTCTCCGGGCGTCCGCTCCGATCTAATCGGCATGAAATCGGTGAGGGTGGCCACACCGGTGTCTGCATGGAAGTCCGTCCTCAGAACGTTTGTGTCTGTAACATATTGCTGGTTAGATATGTAAGCGGAGTCAGGAGTTATAGCGAACCGTCCTCCTTTTCTTGAATCGAGCACGCCCGCGAAGACGCTCGGCGAATCGAGATGCGGGAAACAGCACCAGTCGATAGATCCGTCGTCGCCGACAAGAGCGCACGTTTCCATGTTCCCGATTATTCCGTATTGTTCAAGGTCCTTATAATCAGACATGTGATCCCTTCAGCCGACCTGGAAAGTCGGCGCGTTGAGTTCGTACTGGGCTATACGAATAAAACAGCCGGGAACATCCGTAAATTCCCGGCGGGCCAAACTTATCGGGCGGGGAGGGGCGCTTCGGGTACGCTCTCGATGCCGTTCGTTCCGACAGCCGCGATGCCGAATATGTAATCGTCCTTCGTCATCGTCTTCAGATCGTAATTGACGACCCGATCGGGTGAATCGTTAACGAAGACATAGCCGGTCCAGAAAGGCTCATAAGTTTTGCGGTAATAAATCTTCCATCCGGCCAGTCCTCTGCCGTGAGAAGGGTTGTCCCAGCGGAAGCGTGAGCCGTACTCGAGCTTGTCGACGGGCATCACGTCGTTTGAAGGCGCGGGCGGTGAAATCGACAGCAGAGCGGCGGCAAGCGAGTTCATCCTCGTCACGCTCCCCACATACGCCGAATCGACAAACTGCGGCAGATCTCCGTAAACTGCTTCTTTCTCTTTGCCGTTCACCATTTCCTTCACTGTCCGGACATCCTGGTGTTGATGATGATAGTCCTCGTTCGGCTCTGTGAAACGGACGGCGGTATAGCCATACTTGTTGAAAGACGCGTGGTCTCCTCCGCGCAGAAACCTGTCTTGCCTGAAAATCAGGGTGGTGTGGAACATCGGAAGAAATTTGTCACCTGCCGTATGGATGTACCTCGCGAGTTCCCGCGAGGGGGAGTCGTTCGAGTAACCGATCACATCGGCGTTGACTTCCCGTTTGCCGAGTTTCAATTCCTGGTATCCCTGTGAAAAGAGCCGTACCATGTTGCTCACGACCTCGCCGTTTCCGCCTCTGATCGACCCGACTATGTCGTTGTTGAGGTCGGCGATGATGTTCATGCCTTTCTTGCGTGCCTCCATGGCGAAGTGGTTGCTGCCGTATAACCCTTCCTCCTCGCCCGCAAAGCAGATGAAGATTATGTTGGCGTCGGGTTTGAAGTGTGTCGACGTGAAGGCGCGCGCGGCCTCGAGCACGAGAGACACTCCGCTTCCGTCGTCGTCCGCGCCCGGTGCGTCTGAAGTATCGTTCAAAAGGTTCGTGCAGCGCGAATCGTAGTGTCCGGAGATGACAATATATCGTCCATTTACTCCGTCCTTGCCCCGTAAAACTCCGTAAACATTCACGAGAGTTGTCGGCTTCGGTATGAAAGGGACATCTTTGAGGAGGAACCGGTCCTCATACACTTTGAAATCCGAATCGTTCCTTGCGAACGATTCGAACTTGGAGTAGAGCCAGCGTCTCGCGGCACCAATCCCCCTTGTGTTGCTCGTGGTGTCGGACATCGTGTGTCTTGTTCCGAAGCCCGCTAATGTACGGTCGAACGTAATGGCTGAATCGGGAGAGATTGTCCTTAATATCTCCTCGATCTTCGAGTCTGCGGCTGAGGCGTTGGGGGTAGGAGCGACCTGAGCCATCAGAAGTGAAGTTGTGAGGAAAATCAGTGTGAGCACTTTGTAAAAAAGGTGCATCGGGAATCTCCTTTCTTTGAATCAAAGCTAAGACACTGTCATCGAAATGTGCAAATCGGATCGAGCGGGAAAATTCAGGCCGTATGAAACTGGGAATTGAACACTTATAGCGCAGAGAAAAACTTGTCACCGGTTTTAAGATTCGAATGATTGTCTCACCCCTGTTATCGGTATTATTAATGCATTTTCGTTCGCCGATCTTTTCCGAAATAATGCTGCTTGAGAAGTTGGACCAGATTGAATGCGAAGATGCCAATGGCGAAGTAGAGACTGTTTGCAGAGAACTGTCCACAGGGGAAGTGATCCATGTTGTAATGGCTCTTCAGTTCTCCTATCATTCGTTCCATTTCTCCGCGCTTTTCATGAAAGTGAATAACAGCGTTGGCATCTTTCTGTTCCTCTGGAATATGGTCGGCTGTGATAGTGAAGTTCAGATGCTCCTTGAAGCAATGATTAACGACTTGATGATTGTAACCGGCTGAGTCGCTCCGTACAGTCTTTATCCTTGCCGGCATAAGCTTTCTGCATTCCTCTATGAAGGTGACCAGATCACCTTGTGTGTTCGCGTTCCCATGCTGAAAACGACTATTTACAAACAACCCTATTTCAACACATGCCGCAAGTAACGGCTGATAGCCTCGCATCTCTTTCTATGTGTACGGTGCATCCCCTTTGTCCGCCTCTATCACCGTCGCATCTACATCGAGTGTCAAGCCGGTCCCTTTGGCCAATGCGTTCGTCAGTTCTGAGGCCACGTTCATCAATTTCTTCTCACCCACCGTTCCACCTTGCCGACGAATCCAATCTCCAATTGCGTCGCTCGTCCCGTCAAGATAATTGTATGTCGGGATGCCGTAAGGCGGCATCGGGTAATGCTTTCCTCAGGGCATCTGTTTGTATGCTTCGTCTTCTTCAAAGTCGATGATGTCCTCCAAATGCACTGCTCCATCGATCAGCATCGCCGTCACTGTCAGCACATACTCGCTTGCTGCTTTTCCACGGTTCGAACCAGGACCACCAAACTCCCGGTCTATCCTGTTTGCCAGGTTGATCTTCTTCCCAAACCGGTCTATAAGTACAAGCCCGGTCTTCCCTGTAAGCCTCTCTTCCGTACGTTCCAGCTTTAGTTCCATCGTGCTACACCCCGTCCTAATTTGTCTTCACCTCAACGGTGAAAAATCCGTTGTGTTTCCATATTTT
>JAJZVO010000066.1 GCA_021845665.1 Bacteroidota bacterium
TCACGAAAGAGTACAAATTGTAGTGCCGACTTTTCACATTTTCCCTCTATTCTCGCATGGAATCCACGTTTTCAGCCGAGAAGTGTCGAACTTGGGTTACCTCTCCTCGTCTGGCACCTGGCGCGCACACATCAACTCTAGCAGCTGGAAAGGAACTACAAGGGAGCCTCATCTGGTAGAAGTCTCCGCGCAGGCGTGGTGCGCGCTGGCTCACGGAGCTAATGGCATAGATTACTATCAATACCTTTCAGACACTTCATCGGACATAGAATGCATCGGACTCGTCGATCCGAATTTGAACGAGATCAATTCGAGCTCACAGTATGAACAGGGAGCGCTCGGATATTCATACGATGAAAACAAGTGGAACGGAATCGCAGCACTCAACCAGACTATAGCCGACACGATAGCTCCCGTCCTTACGCAGCTCAAGTGGGACGCCGCATACAGCATAAACGAAGGTCAGCCCACAAGCGGTGTCATACATTCCATTACTACCGGTGATCCGTCTGATTCGACCTATGTGGAATTAGGCCTTTTCAACGACGCTTCCGGGAACAACTACTTCATGCTTGTCAACACGAGAACCGATTCCACGCAGATCAGAGCCGTCACAGTCAATTTCTCGCTTCCGAGCGGGAGCTGGGCAATTTCGGATGTTTCCTCGCACGACATGTGGATTGTCGGAAGTAGCGGGAGTTTCACCGACGAGATCGCCGCAGGAGAGGGAAAACTCTATAAGGTGGTTCCTGCCACTTTCGGATCGACGACTTTCGCAGGCAACGTTACCGTGGAATCTACAGGAACGATGACCGTAAACCCCGGCGCGACGTTAACATTCGGGAGCGGCCTGTCCATAATCGTTGACGGCAGTCTGAGCGCCGTGGGGAGTTCATCTCAGCCTATCGTTTTCACCGCTTCATCGGGTAACTGGGATGGGATTACATTTGCCGGCTCCAGTACAGGCAATCTGCAAGACTGCACGATCTCCTACGCCAGTTCACCTGTTATAATCGACACCGCCAGCGTCACGATCAACGGCTGCACGATAAACAACTCTTCCTTCTACGGCGGAAATAGCAATACCGCGGCAGCCATACAGGTCTGGGATTCAAACCCCACGATCGAGAACACCGCCATCGACGGCGAGTCCGATTCATAGAATGGCGTCAGGTTCGGGGGCGGCAGCACGGGAACCATGACAGGCTGCACCGTCCAGAACTTGGGCGCTGGAAACGGCATAGTCATACAGGGCGGATCGAGCCCGTCGATACTCTCATCCAGAATAACGGGGAATTACTACTACGCCATAATTGCAAATACGGATGGGACGGGTGACCCTGTGATAGAGTCGGATTACACCGACTCAAATGGGATCCGCGGCGGAAGCAAACACTACCAGGGAATATACTTCCTCAATTCGAGCGGCCACGTCAACCTCGACACCGTCAGCAACAGCAACTTCGGAATTTACTGCTACGATTACTGTACCGCATCCTCAGGACAAGCTGGAGAAAACATCATAATAGACAACAACTACGGCATCGGGGCATTCGATTACAGCTCGCCGGTTTTCGGGCATGCGATAGGCAACCCGCCCGTTACTTACGACGGGACGTGTAACCAGATATACAACAATGCCACGGATAACTTGTACGCCGTTAATAACAGTTCCATAGAGGCCGAGTATAACTGGTGGGGCGCATATCCTCCCAGCGACGGTTTCTATGCCGACGGGACTTCTTCGCTTGACTATACAAATTCTCTCACATCCCCTAATGCATGTCCGGCAAGCGGCTCACCAACAATCGCGGCCAATACCGCTTTCACGAGCACTGCGGCTACTCCTGTTCAGATGGGAATGTGGGATGAGAACGCCGGGCACTGGAAAAGAGCTGCCGCCGAATATGAGGGTATCCTTAAAGACACAGCTTCTATTATCGAGAAGCGCTATGCGCTGGAACGATTATATAATGTGTTCAGGGCATCAAAGGATACAACCATGATAAGCACCTTCCAAACATTGGCAGATTCGGCGAGTCAATTAAGCAGTATGGCGCAGGAAATCCTTACCGGTGTTTATCTTGGTGCCGGAAGATTCTCCGATGCCGAGAACCTGGCGAACGAACTGATAGCACAACATCCCGGTACCGAAATCGCAAAGGACCAGCTAATCATACTCGCCTCCCTCGACCAGTACAACCAATCGTATGGAACTTTATCATCGACAGCACTGGCGGAGTTGAAGAGTGAAGTTGCCAGCACGACCGATGCAGGGTTGATAGCTGCGCTTACAATGGGTCCGGTGAATGCATCGTCTTCGACGCCGGTATCCCAGAACAAAGAGATAGCCCCGGGTAAAGACAGCACAAGCTCAGCACCATTGAAGTTAGAGCTGGGCAACTACCCCAACCCCTTCAATCCGACAACGGTTATCAAGTATGAGATACCGAAAGAGACTCACGTTACGATAACCGTTTTCGATATCCTCGGTCGTAAGGTAGAAACTCTCGTCAATGGCAACGAGACAGCCGGAATCCATGAAGTTACATTCGACGGCTCTCGCTTCGCGAGCGGTGTCTACTTCTACCGCCTGACGACACAGTCATACTCGAAAGTAATGAAGATGCTGATGCTGAAATGACGGGGGTATTGCGGCAGTCCCGATTCGAAGGAATCCATCGAATCGCGATCCCGCTTGCGGGAAAACCCCGCAGGGGAGCGGGGCTGGAGCTCAAGTGACTCAGACACTTGAGCGGAAGTCCGTCATTATTCCTGACGGGTTGATGTTGAAGTAAAACAGCGGCCGCCGCCGGTAAGGCGGCGGCCATGCTTTACTATTCGCTCAGGACAAATTCACTATCTGAAGTCAGTCGACAACTCATATCGCAATATCCTGTCGTGCCCCGTATCGCTGATGTAGACGATCTTATTGAAATAAGTCACGCCGGAGGGATTCAGGAGCGCGTTCCCGGATTTCACCGGCCCGAAGGATTCGTGAAGCAGTTTGCCGGTCATGTCGAATTTCATCAGGCTGTCTAGCCCGCTGTCGACAACGTAAATATTGCTTCTGTCATCCACCATCACCGCCTGGGGCGATGCGAAAATATTTGAGAGCATAGCGGGGAGATTGCCGCCGGCATACTTCGTCTGGTCGAGGCTCAGCCTGGAGCTCCACGTCGGTGCCGCAAGCTCACTTCCGGGATTGAACGTGAACCATTTCACTTTGAACGCGTTCGAGGGATCGACCTGCGTCACGATGAAGTCGGTGCCGAACTGTTTGGTGTTGAAAGTGGTAATCCCGCTCAGTCTGTCGATCGCCGCGAAACCTGAGCCTGTCGGGAGAAGACTCGGGACGAGATCGATGTAATCGCTGGAATACTGCTGATCGTTCTTGGTGAAATGGAGTACCATGTTGTCCGGGTCGATCGGGCTCGAGTTGTTGTTGCCATGACGCGTGACGTAATAACTGTTGTCCGGGAGCACCGCAACACCCGTGTATTCTCTTCCAGAAATGAGGCCGCCGTTTCCATCCCTGACGATTTGATTCTGTACGTTCTCGTGGTGAACAACCTCAACCGGAGCAGCCGAAATGTCGTGGTTGTAATCATATAACCTTATCTTCGCGATGGCCGCGACCGTCACTGGTCCGGTGCCGACGATCGTATCGAACTCGCACGCGATGATGAGGTTGAACCTTCTGTCTTCGGTTATCGCGACGGGATTCTTCACATACTGAGAATGGCCGACATTGGCCCCCGACAGCTCGACCATCTGCACACGGTTGCTGTCTGGCTCGGTAACATACAGAATGTAGTCGTAACCGACCTTAATCCCCTTCGGCGAGGAGAAGCCCGTCCAGATCGGTTGCATCTGGATATAGCTGGTATCGCCGACGACCTGGCCGCCCGAAGCCTTCGGAAGGCTGGCCGGGTCGACTATCTTCGACTTTTCGTTGCAGCCCGAGATGACGAGGGCAGCAAAGAATATGATTATCGCATTTTTCATATCAGAAGCTCATCTCTATTGAGAATCTGTGGACATCACCGAGACGCTGGTAAGGCGTGAAAGCATAATCGAATTCGACCAGCGCGAACTTCATGTCAGCCCGGACGCCCGCGCCGGCAGAATAACTCTGCTCCGTCACGTTTACCTTATATCCTCCCCTGAGAAAGAACGTGAAATTGTAGGAATACTCCGCTCCGAAAGCGAGATTCTCCGAATTGTCCGCAGGATGATTGAGCTGCGCGGAAGCAGTGACGGTGTTCTGCTTATCCTGGTACGGCTCGAAAGCGAACCCGATCCTGAATATCGTCGGAGGCGAGAAGCTCTGGAAACTGGAGACGGTGCTTCCGTCGACCAGCTGGACGGAACCGCTCGGGGCCATCTGGCCACCGAAATTGGTGACCGACACCGCGAACCTCGTGGAACCTATCCCGGTCCAATAGTAGGTCCCGAGGTCGACGAGCAAACCGTGCATCGAAAGGTCGGCAAGAGTTTCGTCGATGTACTTTACGGTCACGCCGAAGCTGAACCTGTCGGTCATTTTGCGCGCGTAGGTCGCCCCAACGGCAAGGTCTCCGTATTTAAAATACGCTCCCGTACCGTACGGCTGATATTCCGTCGTCACTGGCATGTCATCTGTCTGGAGCGATATCACCGACACCCCGATACTGTTCTGGCCGTCGAGATGGTACACGCCCGCGACAAAATCGTGCTGCAGGCCTACAAACCAGGTCGAATGCGAGACAGCGACCTGGTTCTTGTCGAACTCCGAGATGCCGGCGGGATTATAGAAAAGCGCGTAGGGATCTTTCGAGACCGCAGCGTAACTTTCGGCCATCGCGTTCGCTCTCGACCCGACACCGATCTTCAGAAATTCAGCCGTCGTTATCCCGACGCGCTGCGCCCCGAGGTTCGGAAACAGTTGCGCCCTGGCCAGACCGGAAGTCAAGAGAATTGTCAAAAGTGTTATGAGATTCTTTTTCATTCAGATGTTCTCAAAGTTCAAACGCCCAAACGCTGCAAGAGAAAGCATATTTCGCGACATTCTTCCTACTGCCCTGACCACCCTCCGTCTCTCACTCATTACACCTGGTTCCATACGGCGGGCTCCATGCACCATGCTCCATCCGCTCATAACTCCACCGACACTCCGATCCTGATATTCCGCGGTGTAAGATATCTCGATTGGTCGAGAGGGTACGGATCTATTGGCGCATTCAGTTCGGGATATAGAGGATTGTTCCAGCTCGGCGGTGTGATATCCCCGAGTTGGTACGCACGGCCAGTCACCGGGTTGATGATATCGGAATTAAGATTGTTGAGGAGGTTCTCGACCTCAACCATGAACGTCATGTCCATTCCGGCGACGGTGAAATACTTCTCAAAATTGAAATCCACCCAGAACCAGTTCGCGCCGATCGCGCTGTACTGGTTGTTGGTTTCCGGAGCATAGAGCGGCTCGCCGTTCGATGCGTAAGTGCCCGTGAAATAGTACGGCGTATATCTCTTTCCCGACTCGAAAAACACTCTGAAATATGCATTGAAGTTATCCAGGACTCCCTTACCGAAGCCGAATATCCCGTTCTCCTTTTGATTGTACAGAGACACGTTCGCGGACAACTGAAGCGGTCTGTCCCACGAAAGGAAGCTTTCGTTCATCATTTCCTGAATGAGGCCCTGAACCGCGAGCACTCCCTGGTCCTCCGAGCTCGATTTACCGGTCGCAACCGAATAAGATCCACTCACCACGCCGTTGAACCAGTTGCCGATTCTCTTCCTGTACTCGACTTCGACTCCTCTTGTCCTGGCATAATCGGAATTGACATATGTTATGAAATTTTGTCCAACCAATCCCGCGGAATATATCTGAGCCTGCTTGGTCTGAACGTAATCGAAAATGTCCTTGTAGTATGCGGTGACCGTAAGGACATCGTCGTTCGTGAACTGGTTGCGCAGACCGAGCTCGTAGCTGACCGTGGTCTCGGGATTGAGATTGGGGTTGCCGAAGGCCTGGTATGTCGACATCGCGGTGCTGGGCGCGAGCTTCGCGTAAACGAATTGCGGCCTCGGCCACTTGGAAAATTGCCCGTAGTTCATGAAAAGGGTCTGGTTGTCCGATATCGGGTGCGATATCCCGAGGCGCGGACTGATCCTTCCCTTCCATCTCCTTCCGAAGAAGTTGTAAGTGTCCCGGTAATACTTGTCGCGTATCGCCTGAGGAATAGTTATCACCTGCGGGTTCTTAACGGCGTCGTCTACGTATTTCCCTGGCAACCAGTAATCGAAACGCAAACCCAAATTCAGTATCATGCCGTTCGTCGTGATCGTTTCCTGAGAATAAGCGGAGCCGGTTGCAGGAAAGACTCTATAGATGTCGTTGTTCAAGCCCATCACGCCGACCCACGGCTCGTAGATATCCACCAGCTGCATTTCCTGGAAATTCATATCGAAGCCGGCTTTGAACCTATTTCTTTCAGTGAAAAAGGAAGTTATATCGAACTTGACTTCGTTGTTTATGAAGTAGTGATCGTGCCAGGTGTACGCGTTTCCGAAATCGTAGAAACCGTCGCCGGGAATGATGCCGAGCGTGTCGCTCCCCGTGCTGTAATATGTCGGCGGAAGAGTAACGACGTCTATAGGCTGCTGGTACTGCGTCCAGTAAAGCCCATTAGCGTCCGCTCGAAGCTGAGTAAAGAAATGCGCGAACTTCAAATCGTAATATGTTTTCGTACTCAGGGTTTGTGTGATGTCGACGGCGTTCATTATGCTTTTGTGAGTGTAGACGTTGGCGCTGCCGAGTATATTCTGAAAGTTATATTGATAGCCGGGAGTCGGCTCCACATATTCGAGGTTCGTCTGCAGCGACTGAGTGTTCTGATTAATGCTGACACTCTGGTTGTATGAGTAGCTGATTTTGAAAGTCTGGCTCGGTTTGTAGGTAACCTTTCCGAGCCCGTACCAGTTGTTTGCAAGGCGAGGCGCAAACCTCGTTCCATAGAATATTGAAGAGTTCAGAGCTGAGGGCGGATCGATCCTGAACGTCACCACCTGTCCGTTCTGGTACCGCTGGGCCCACAAGGCCTGTCCGTCGGTAAAAGCCGCGGCAAAACTCCCGAAAAGTGCTACCTCACCCGGAAGATCCACCCCTATTGCCGGAAGGATGTACTTCGTGATCGGCTCGGGTCCGCCGATAGTCGCCTGATAATCGACGGAATTGAAATTGGAAAGAGAGTTTTTGTTAAGCCTCCAGTCGTCGGTTTTGTACTGGACGAAGAGGTCGTACTTTTCGCCTCCCTCTCTCGTTTTCACGTTCACGATGCCGCTTGTCGCCTGCCCATACTCGGCGTTGAAGCCGCCGGTGATGATCTCCATCTGGCTCAGTGAATTCGCACTCAGCTGCAGGCCGAATCCAGTACCCGCGAGCGGATCCTGTATCGAGATACCGTCGAGCAGATAGGCGTTCTCATACGAACGGCCGCCGCGGATATGTATTTCGTTGTCGGAGGCGACAACTCCGACTTGTTGAGACACGACCTCCTTGACGTTTTCCACCGCCGAGATTCTTATTTCCTCGGAAGAAATAGTTTTGGCACTCTGTGTCTCGGCGACATCCATTATCGGCTTATGCCCAACGACCACCACTTCCTGCCCGAGCGACAGAGCTGTTTCTTCAAGATTGACATTGATAGTGGTGGCGTTCCCTTCCGCGACCTTCACATCCGTATGCTCGACCTCTTTGTATCCGATCAGGCGAAATATGACGGTATAGATGCCGGCGGAAACGTTCTTGATCTCAAAATTCCCGTCGATGTCGGTGGTCGCACCGTAGTAGGTACCCTTAATGAGAACGTTTACTCCGACCAGACCATCTTTGGTGACAGAGTCCGTGACTTTTCCCTGGATGACGCCCTTCTGTTGGGCAAGGGGAGCAGAACCAGCAGGTAGTATGAAGGGAGTAATCAATATGGATGCAGCAATCAATAGGAACATCGGACACGAACCGGTTCTTAGATTGACTCTCCCAATTCCGGGAATACGTTTGAAGAGAGAATCCGGATGATTTTGGCTTCTCATTAGAACGCTCCAAAATCTTTGAAGATGCGGTATATCAACCGGCCCGCCCTCGTGTTTGGAGCCGTTGTCGAGTTCCCGTTAAACCTGTAGAGCGGCGCGCCCAGAATAAATGCAGACTTGTCGCCGCTCATTACGCCGATCACGGATTGTACGCTATCCATGCCGAACGGCGCGACCTTGTAGACTGCCGCAGCACCGGTTGACGGATAGAATCCACGGAGGTACTGCACCGCATGTCCGCCATCCGTCTTGTTCGAGAGATAACTGTCGCGGACAAGAACCGGGTAGACTGTCGAATCGTATGGTGGTACAGGCTGGAGCATAACGTCCGGCTGAACGAATCCTTTTGACGTGATCGGGCTGGTAAGTGTCGGGCCGGCCAGAAAAGTTCCAGTGAGGCTGTCGATAGCGCCGCTGAAGTCGCGCACAGCCTGGTTTATGTCGGTAACCGAGACAAATGTCGATGGGAGTGCGAACGTCATGAAGACCTTGCCGCCATTGCTCCTGAAGCTGCCCACGGCAAGCTGGGCCATGTCGAAGTCACCATCGTCATCGGCGTACCAGAAGACGTATTTGAAAAGCTTGAGCGTCTCCTGGAACGTAGGCATGATGTACGGCTGAACCAGCGCTCCGCGTTCAGGGTAGTGCGATCCGGTCTTAATGTCCCAGAGATCGAATTTCCCCTGGAACGATCCGCCTGCAAGCGTATCGAAAATGCCGGTGTAGAAAGACGTCGTATTGTCTCTCGTCCCGTAATCGTCTATTATCAGCAGCTTGCCCTTCGGCTTCTTCACGAACCAGCCGTGGGTCGTGTCGGGCATCCGCGCCGTCGGGCCGATTGCGCCGGCGATATCCTCCGCCCTTATGTAAAGTATGTTGTCGCGATTGAGCTTGAGATTGGGAAGCGCCGAAGCGTAAGGCGATTTCGAAAGGGCAGGATAAATATTCGGATAGATGTCGCAGCTTACGGTCGATGTATCGCTAGTCGCTTCGGAGAGTCTCGCCTCGATCGTAATGAAGCTGTAACGCGCAGGGAGTTTGACCCAATCCTGAGACGACGATGTATCGTTGAGAGCGATATAGTAGCTCGTTATCGTGCTGTTTCCATCGATGTCACTACCTTGCCAGCCGAAAGAGGCGACGGTGAAAGTCGTCTCGGGGATATCGTTCCTTGTCGAGAACTCGCCGCTGTTCATGAAAAAGCTGACGGTCGGCGGGGTATTGGCGATCGGGAACTTGACTGACGGTGGATCAGGATCCACCGCATCACCGAGCCCAGCGAAGCTCTCTCCCCTGTCCCAGCGACCGTTCCCGTTCTTGTCGACAAAGGCAACGGTATCGCCTTCATTAAGCTTCCCCTTGAAGCTGTTGTCGATCGCCGCAACGGAGAAAACGTAATTCGTATCTTTTGAAAAGAGAGATAGCGCGAAGATACTGTCGTTAGTGGTTGTGAAGGTCCAGGTCTTCCTGTCGAACGTGATGATATATCCGGTAACCAGGCCGTCACCGTCCGTGGCCCACCATTTCACTTCGAGCCGGCTCGACTGCGGATTGAAGTCGGCGGTCTGCGCAGAGTCGCGGTAAGGAAATGCCGCGACATATGTCTTCGGCGGCAGATTGCCGTACTTCGTCGAGGAGAAATGCTTAGTGCATCCGGAGAGGAGAAGAAGCGGAATAAGAAGCATGCCCGGCAGCAATAGTTTATTAGGGATGCGAACCTGAAAAGATCCCGAGTTCTGAGAGTTCGCGGAATGGTCCTGAAAAATCGGCATAGCTACCTACTCACCCCCCGACACCCTCTCTGCTTGCAGAGAGGGTGAGAAAGAGAGTTTCAGACTTTTCTTAATCTTTAAAGCCACTTTTCCCATGTCGACGATTTCTTCATTCTTGATGCGAAGGACTGTTAGACCCAGGGTTCTCATCATCCTGTCTCTTTCGCGATCGCGCTCTTTCTGGAAGTCATGCACCTTTCCATCAAATTCCAGGACAAATTTTTTCTCAGCAAAATAGAAATCGGCAATAAAAAAGAACCTCCTGCCGCCGACCTCATACTCAATGGGGTGCTGTCTCAGAAACTTCAGCCCGCGAAAGCTCCTGTTGCGGAGAAATTCCCATAAGCCAATCTCTGCCGACGTTTGATTCTTCCGTAGCTCCCGAGCTCTTTTCTTGATATAGCCATAATCCATACTATTATGCCCTCACAGTCCCCCTCTCTATGCCAGAGAGGGGGTTTGCGGGTGAGTCAGCTCCTACTTCAGCAGCATCATCTTTTTCACGGAGCTGAAGCTTCCGGCCGTTAAACGGTAGAAGTATACTCCGCTGGCAAATCTCGTCGCTTCGAAGGTAACCTTGTATGCCCCCGCGCTCTGATGCTGGTTGACAAGCGTCGCCACCATCTGACCGAGGATGTTGTAGACCTTCAACGTCACTACGCCGGCTTTAGGCACGGAATATCTTATCGTGGTCATTGGGTTGAACGGGTTCGGGAAATTCTGATCGAGCGCAAAAGCTGCCGGGACACCTGCCTGTTCGCGCATTATCCCTGTGACCGTACCGAAGTCCGCATTGGTCCTCGGCTCAAGCTTATAGTTACCGTTTGCGTACCTGAGTACTCCGGTAAGACTGGCTATCGATCCCCCTTTCTTCAAAATGTAGAAACCGTATGTCGTATCGTGAGGATCGGGGCTGTAAATATTGTTTCCGTCGTCGTCGACTCGGCACTCGCCAGAACCGTCACTGACAGTGTATTCCCTGAAGCTTCCGTTCGCACTCGTTATGCTGTAACTCGGATCGGGATCATTATTCTTGATCGTGACCGTGTCGAATTTTATCAGCATGCTCTCCCACTGCTCGGCTGTGGGATCGCCGCTGACTTTTGCTCCGACAGTTCCTGTCTTCACAACTACCGGTGCATATGTCGGTCTACCTGTTTGGATGACCTTCACGGTATCCACGGTTATCTCGGTCATGCCGGAATACTCCGAGACAATTCCGGTCACCGACACGCTATCGCCGCGATGCAGCCCATAAGCAACGGAGTCAAATAAGACGATGCCGCTATACGGACTTGCGCCGTCCTGAATGTAAACATATGGTGTCTTCGTTGCCTGGTTGCGGTGGTCGATTTCAGGCGGGAAATCGTTTGTGTCCGCCTGGACGATACCGTTCACTGTCACGGACAAGTCAATCACGCCGCTGTTTCCGTCCTTGAATGGAGTGTATTGGATATCCCTTATTTTGTAGCCGGACGATTTCACGTAGTAGAAGAATGCCGTCCTGGAAGTGTCTGGAGTCATCGACATGAATGCAGCAGTGTCCTGCCAGGCAGTGAAGAAATATTCCACGAAAGATCCGTCGTCCTGAGGTGGAATTGAAGCGTAGAACGTGTTGGATGTATCCGGGGTCATCTTGACCCTGACGTAAGCGCGGTTGTTGACGGAATAATAGGCCGCTGCGGAATCGACCTTGACATTAGGGTCCGGGCTAATCGACACCGCAGTAATTCTAACATTGACAGGATCTGTCGGGCGGGGAAATGCAGTTGAACGCCTTCCGGAAAAACCCGTGGCGGTAATGCTTGGTGTGAAAACGCCTATCTTAACGTCACCCGGATAAAGAGGAATAATCTCGTACCCGGTGGAAGAGTAAGTCGCCAGTATCCCTCTGACATAATCGATCTTCGATCCGACCGGAGGTGGGACGTATTTCGGGGTCGCACCGTAGGACCTTCCGGTAAAATACATCGACGGGTCGTACAAGCTCATAGTATTTCCAAGCGAGTCCTGGAGCGTTACAGTCCATTGGCCTGAACTGCTGTTTTGAGTTCTCGTTTTTACAGTGAGATTCCGAACGATCACATATGAGTTCTTGTATTTCGCGCCGGTCGACAAGTGCACCTGGCCGCCCGCAGAGAGTTCGCCGGTGACCAGATCGCTCACTTTGACTTCGGTCGGCGCTGGTCGTGGCCCCGACACCTGCATGATATTAACAGGAATCGGTTGGACAGTGGCACTTCCAATTGGAATTAATTCAAAATTTCCCCAGACGTCTGTTCCGTATTTTGTAAGCCTGCCGGTTACCTGAATCACTGAGCCGCTATCGATGGAACCGAACCCCGCGTTAAGGACGTTCGCAGAAGTGTCGGCCGTGTAGATATTCATCCCACCCCATTCGGCCCCGTCCAGACTCTGTATGTAGAAGGAGAAATGGCCGCCCACATTTCGAATGACCCTCGTATCGGTTGTCAAAACGCCGGTGACGGTGATCGTATCGTTCAAATAGCGTGAGTCCGTCAGGCTCGCCCTGAGAGCAGCCCCGGCAGCCTGAAGCGAATCAGCAGCTCTCAGCGAATCTGCAGGAATAAAATTCATGCTGTCCAGTGAAACTTCCGGATACGTTTGAGCAGCAGCAAAACCCGCAAACAGCAGCACAAGGAATAAAGATTTCATCATGTCAGCCTCCTTTGGGGAGAAATCGGCAGCTAACCTTCGGTTACCGGCTGCACCGAACACGAGGCAGGAATGAAAGGATGATGGAACAGCGCTGCGACTAAAACGTTCAGTTAATCTTCCTTCACTCTAATCTCGTGTTCCGTTTTCCTTTTCTCCATGTTCCTATTTAATTATCAAAAATCTCCCACGCTTAATCGCGCCCGTATTTAAGTCCTTGACGGTGAAAAGATACAGCCCTGTAGCAATCGCCTGATCGGCGTCGGTTATGAGATTCCAAGCATGCAGCCCGCCCGGCATGACCTGGGTATTATCCGATGCGTAGTGTTGAAACCATTGTATGTTGGATCCTGTGTAAGTCGAGGCATCGTGCCCAAGCGTCGCGACGATGTCTCCGGCCACTGTGTAAATCCTGATTTCGCAGCGAGCTGGAAGATTGTAGAAGTAAATCTTCTTTTCCCTTACACCCGGCCCGTCCCACACCGCTCTCGTGTAATACGGGTTTGGAAAGACGCCGACTGCGGCCGAGTCGCCTACGGCCGCTGGCGTTCCCGGAAATACTTTTGCCAAAGCGCGCACGGATGGTTGGCTCGGAGTGCCGAGCGCCGCGTTACCTTTATCGTACGCCTCGACGCCGAAGGCATACTGCCAGCCATTGAGCAAGCTTGTTACCTTGTACCTGTAGACGTATTGGTTCGGATCGCCCGCGAACACCTTCGGCGGAATTATCCGGGCAGGTAAACCGGCATCGAGTCCGATCGAATCGACCAAATCGAAGTCCGCGATTCCCTGGAACGGCTCCTGCATTCCTTTGAAATCGTATCCGGGCTTCGACATGTAAAGCCTGTACCCTTCGAAATTCTTCCTGTTGAGAAATGGATCGATAACATGTTCAGGCACATCGTCCCAATAGATGTTTGCCTCACCGTTTCCCGGCTCGATGTGAATATGGGGCGGCGGAAGTATGTTCGGGAAAATGTAGCGAGTTATTCTTCCATTGCCGTCGAGGTCTTCACCCGGGTCGAGTATTCCGTTCCCGTTTTTGTCCTCGCCGTTATAAGTGCGCTGCGCCCAGCCAGCGTTATCATAGAGCGCCTGTCTCGCTGCGACCCTGTTGTTCTGATAATCGGTCGGATCAGACGTCTGGCTCATAGGAGCGCAGACTATCGCATAAACCACGGTAACGCTCGAATCGGGAGCCAGAGTAAACGGACCCACGGAGAGAAGCGTGTACCTGTTCCCCGCTTTGCCGAGGTAGCTCGGATTTGCGGGATTCGTGTAATAATCGGGGGGGATTGAAGTTCCCATCTTTTCGAACCGGAGCGCGTCGGTAGAGGGCGATAGCAGCTGCGCGTCTCCCGTACCTAGCCTGAATTGCCACGCCGAAAAATGTGTGTAGCTATTCAGCGAATCCAGGATTGCAGGCTGCGCACCGACTACGGAAGAAAGGGGATCGACACCGAGAAGTTTTATTGAGACATAATTATCAGTCGGCATGTCGGAGGCAAGGTGTTCCGCATCGAAAGCGTAGGCGAGTCTGAGTGAATCGGCATAACCGGTCCCCGTACCGCTGTAGAATGGGGTGCCCTCGGTTGGAAGCCTGAAGTTGGTATTTCTTACAACGAAATCATTCACGAAGCCGACAAACATCGAGTCGACGGGAGAACTTCCCGTATTTTTCACCTTGAAGCTGAGGATGACGAAGAAATTGGCGCTCGGGTATTCCCAGGCGTAGCTTTCCTGGTGAACCGAAACGTTCAGCGGTATATGCCCGACGAGTTCCTGGCCCGTACCCGGATCGATCGTGTTCGAATCGGTGTAGTTGGATACAAAATCCTGGTGACTTACTGCGGAGGGGGAATAATACCGCGACTCGAGGAGAGAACTCCGTTCCGTCAGGCCGCTGTCCAACGGCTGCGTAAACTCCGAAGGATTGCTGTAGTAGTCCGTCGTTACTGTGCTGACGAAAGGTCCCTGCCCGTTCTTGTATCCCCCGATCCAAAGCCCACCGCTGAAGATGTGTTCTATCTTGGATCTTACCGGGATGATCGGATATTCACACGACGGCTGCGTCGGCCAGAACGACTGGTTAAAGGAGTTCCCGATACGACCGAAGCTCGTAATGGTAAGCCCGATATTGCCGATACTGGTAGAGCTGTTATCCGAAACCTGACTTTGTGCCACTGCGTGTACACATAGTACAATAGTAGCAGCTCTCAAGAGATTGCGCACGACACGCCCTTTATGCCCTGATTATGTTGCCGGTCTAAAACTAATACTCGAAAAAAAGAATGTCAAGGAAACTTGTACTAAATCCTGGATGTTAAATGATTAACTGCAGTCAATCAGCGGCGACAAACAACAAATGGAGAATAAATGAAGCCAATCGGAATAGTACTATCTACACTTCTCGCGGAATTAATTCTGATGATCCTATTCGTCAGTTCAGGATTGTACAATGTGTCAACCATGTCGCCGGACCCAGGCTTCTTGCGCTGGATATTCAGTCATACAAGTGACAACTCGGCCAAACATCACTCGGAAGGAATCGCGATCCCTTCGCTGACCGATTCAGCCATGATCGTCAAGGGTCATCATCGTTACCACGAGTTGTGCCAGACATGTCATGGCGGACCAGGGGTGACACCTTCGCCAATCGAGAGAGGCTTGTATCCACATCCACCTGATCTGATGCGATCAGCGAAACACATGGGGGCCAACCGTCTTTTCTGGGTCGCGAAGAACGGCATAAAGAGCACCGGTATGCCGGGATTCGGCTGGACTCATTCGGACAAGCAAATCTGGTCCATCGTGGCGTTCCTCTATAAGATGAAAGACATGACACCTCAGGAGTATGCGGCCATGGGAAATCAGACGGTCACTGAAAAGACAACAGATTTGCAAATCTCGAGTCGAAACGAAATGCGACGGCGTTAACAAAAGTTTAGAGAGGAACAGCGCGTAACACGACAGGCAGTGCGGAGAGGCGCTGCCTGTTTTTTTATGCCATGAAATTTGTGGCTCGACTTTAAGGTGAGTCGGTACCACCTGCATCTCCGGTCGATTCGGGAAGATCTGAGGGGAATCCGAACGTTTTCGGCTTCACTTCGCGCGTTTTCAGTGCGATTCGTAGCACACTCTCGGATAACCTAACCGATCCTACCGAATGGTAAACGGAGACGCATGACACGGCAAGAGATGAATTGAGAATGAACGTTGAAACGTCAGATGGAGTAAGTGTAGAAAAGTAAACGAATCGCAGGCGCTTGCTTTCAAAAGCTCCCTTTTCTACATTTTTCCACCAGGGAAAATCTCGTTAGACTGATTGAAAACTTTTGGAGGAGTGTGATATGAAATCATATGGTATTCTTTTTATGTTTCTGGCGGTTCTGGCTGCGGGTTGCGCGCCTTTGGTATTGAAGCCGGCGGACTTCGCGTGGCCGATCGAGGACGAGCTCAAATCCGACTCTCACGGAATAATCCACGTGAATCGTTACAGCCTTTCCTTCAGCATAAAACCGTTGATGTATGCCGAGCTCAAGGATTCCGTACATGTGGCCGACCGCTCGATAAGAATCATTTGCGGAACGAGGGGGCATTACTATCTCACCGCTCCAAAATTTAAGAACGTGTATGTGTTCTCCCAGGGGGATGGAGGCCTTGTACTCAAGAAAAAAATCTTAGTGTCAAAACAAGGTCTGGCATCGCCCGCATTCAATCAAAGAGCGCCCTACATCGAATTGATTGACGGAAATGAGAAGCCCGTTTATCTAAATGCTGAAGGCATTCGAGAGGAAGGTGGAAAATGAAACGGCTTATTGAACGGGCATCCCGACAGAATATCAGTCTTGCCGCTGTCTTCTTAATCGGACTTGTGTGCAGTGCCGCTGCCCAGCCTAAGTCGGACTTCGAAATCGTGAAGTCGTTCCAGGCCAAGTACAAAGCGATCAAAGAAGCAATCAGGGAGGCAAAGACAGTACAGGAGTGCGCGGAGATTAATGCCAACATAGCCGATCTCGAGAAGGAATATGCCGCTGATACGACGTTGCTCAATAATGCATTGTACCCGCACAAATACGACGACGAGATCAACAACGTACAGGTCGATCTTCAGATGACGCAGAGCAAATTCGGGATAATAGAATCCCAGGTCAACAGGATCTCAGAACTAGAATTTCAGATAAGGACGCTGTCTGGAAAGATAGACAGTCTTACGAACGCGAACTCGAAGCTGATGGCTTCGCTCGAGGTGATGGCAAACGCGCTCGTGAAAAACAAGACCATGATAGATTCACTCAACAGAATCATTTCCCGGCTGCGCCAGGGGTTGAGAGCGCGCGATGCGGCTATATTCGCACTTGTCGACAGCATGTTCATGCAGTACGGGACGAACCTCCAGACTCTTCCGGAAAATCAGAAAGGGATGCTCATCGGAAAGATGCGGCGTCACAATGTGGTTGGCGCAATCCGCCAGGCCGCAGAACAGAATCTGAAGTTCCTCGAAACAACCGAGCTTACCGGCAACGATCTCGTTCAGATGCTGAAAGAACAGCATAAATTTGGTTCTTACTGGAAAGGCCTCGGGCCAAGACTTGCGACCTTATACGTGAACAGCAGAGACAGAGAACGAGAGGTTGCGAACATCGACACACTGATCTCCCGATGGGGGAGAAAGGCGGATTCCACTCTGTGGGCGGGATTATACAAAGAATTCACGGACAACAAGATCCCAGTCGACACGTTTAGCAACGCGAGCGAATTCGTAACCAGCCTGAGCAATTATTTCGACACTCAGGGAGGAAATTTGAAAGTTTCCGGGACCGAAAGGGTCTCGAGGCTCAGGTATTTCCTCAACCACGTTTGGTACCCAAGCATCAATTCCCAATGGCTTCCGATGCTGGTTAACGAAGGGGTTCTGACACAGGCCCAGGACAACCAACTTCAGAATGAATTGATGGCGTGGAAGGAAGCCTCCAAGCCATCGTACACGCTCCTTTATATCGTGATCATTCTCGTGTTGGCGGCTGTACTGGTGTTCTTCTTGAGAAGGCGAAAAAGTATACCCCCATCTCAATTTCCATCTCAAAACTGAGATCTTTAGTTTCCACCCGGCACAGAACGGAAGGCGGCGAACTTAACTTCGCCGCCTATTTTATTCTCTCAAGAAGGCTGCGGAGGTAGTTTTTCGGCGTGGTTACCTGTCGACTGCCTTCATCATTTCATCTGTATATCTCGCGCCCGCCGCGACGCCCGGAGGAGCAATCTCGTTTATCCGCTCAAGTTCTTCCTTCGACAGTTTAAGATCGACAGCGGCGACGTTCTCTTCGAGGTACTTCCTTCGCTTCGTGCCGGGGATGGGAACGATATCCTTCCCCTGTGCCATCACCCATGCCAGCGCGATCTGGCCTGCAGTGCATTTCTTGGCAGCCGCGAGATTCTCTATCCTCTTTACGAACTTGAGGTTCTTGCTGAAATTCTCGCCCACAAACCTTGGGTTATCCTTCCGAAAGTCTTTCTCGCCGAAGCCAGTTGTGTCTTTGATCCGACCGGTGAGGAATCCTCTTCCGAGCGGGCTGAAGGGGACGAAGCCGGTCCCGAGCTCATGGCAGGCCGGAAGGATTTCCTTTTCGACATCGCGCGTCCAGAGTGAATATTCGCTCTGGAGGGCAGTCACATGGTGGACTTTGTTCGCTCGTCTGAGCGTCCTGGCTGAAGCTTCGGACATCCCGATGAACCTTATCTTTCCCTCCTCGACAAGGCGCGACATCGCACCGATGGTATCCTCGATCGGCGTGTTCGGGTCGACACGATGCTGATAATATAGATCGATCGAGTCGATGCCAAGGCGTTTCAGACTGGCCTCGCATGCCTGGCGGACGTATTCCGGCCTGCCGTTGATCCCGAGTCTCGTTCCGTCGGCTGTCCGCACATTTCCAAACTTGGTCGCAACCATGACCCTGTTCCTGTAGGGCTTTAGCGCCTTGCCGACAAGAATCTCGTTCGCGCCGGCACCATATACGTCGGCCGTGTCGAACAGAGTGACTCCAAGTTCTATAGCCGTGTGAATCGTCGCGATTGACTCCTCTTCATTTCCCTGGCCGTAAGACTGTGACATCCCCATACAGCCGAGGCCAAGGGCCGATACCTTCAAACCATTTTTTCCTAATTCACGATATTCCATGTTGTGCTCCTTTGCATTTCAGATTATGCCGAGAGACCTCCTAAAAGAACATGTGCGCGGATCGCCCCCGCACTTGCTCGTCATCGATCGCCTATATATTCACCGCCTTCATTCCGGCTTCAGGATAACGCATTCCTGCCGCGACTCCAGGCGGGGCCACCTTGTCGAGCCTCTTGAGATCGTCAGGCGTCAGTTTTACGGTCGCCGCGGCTGCATTCTCCTCGAGATACTTTACACGCTTCGTGCCTGGAATCGGAACGATATCCTTTCCCTGAGCCAGGACCCATGCAAGCGCAAGCTGCGCAGGAGTGCAATCCTTCTCGGCGGAGATTTTCTCGATCTCCGACACAATTCTCAGATTTTTCTCCATGTTATCGCCCTGGAAACGCGGGTTGCTTCGCCTGAAGTCCGTCTGGTCCAGCACATCGAGCTTCTTTATTGCGCCCGTAAGAAATCCCCTTCCGAGAGGGCTGTATGGGACAAACCCGATCCCGAGCTCGCGGCACGTTCGGAGTATCTCGTCTTCGACATCGCGTGTCCATAGCGAATATTCGGTCTGTAGAGCGGTGATCTGATGGACTTTGTTCGCCCTGCGTAATGTCGCCGCCGATGCTTCAGACATTCCGAGGAATCTCACCTTTCCTTCCTCGACAAGTTTTGCCATAGCTCCTATGGTATCTTCAATCGGTGTATTCGGATCCACCCGATGCTGGTAGTACAAATCGATCGACTCGACGCCGAGCCGCTTCAGACTTGCTTCACAGGCTTTTCTAACATAATCCGGTTTTCCGCTTACACCGAGCCGCTCGCCGTTCGGTCCGCGTACGTTGCCGAACTTTGTCGCGATGGCAACCTTGTTCCGATGCGGCTTCAGAGCTTTCCCGACAAGCTCTTCGTTTACGAACGGGCCATACATATCCGCCGTGTCAAAGAATGTGACTCCGAGTTCTATCGCACGGTGAATTGTCTTTGCAGATTCCTCATCATTTCCCGGTCCGTAGAATTCCGACATTCCCATGCAGCCGAGTCCAAGTGCCGAGACTTCCAATCCGAGTTTACCTAGCTTTCGGTGTTCCATGATTCTATCTCCTACGATCTTTTCTGGTTGTGACCCCGCCATCGTGAATGAAGTTGACCGCCGGACAACTTCAGATTATCCTCTGTTCTTGTGGGCAACATCGATATTCTACTTGCCGCCAGTGGGTTGGGGGTTCTGTCATATTCAACACTCGCCAATAATCTACGGTTCCGAATTCGGAATCGCAATTGCCTGCCCCATTCCCCATTCTATTTCTCCGTGCCTTAGCGGTGACACAAAACCGCGAAGACGCGGAGAGCACTCACTTAACCAACATCAGCTTCTTCACCGACACAAATTTCTGTCCATCGTTCCCTGCCGCATTTATTCTGTAAAAATACACCCCGCTCGCAAACCTTTCCATGTTCATCACCTCATTATACCTTCCAGCATTCATCGATCCATAATTTTGTTCAATCACTCTTTGACCCAATACATTGTATACCTCCAGCGTCACCGTCGAAGACTGTTTGAGGTCGAATCGTATCGTGGTGCTTGGATTGAAAGGGTTGGGATAGTTCTGGCAGAGAGCATAGGATTTGGGAACGTCAACCATGATCCCTGTCAGTGTCGAGACGTCTTTTGTCGTTCCATCGGTTGCGACGCTCTGGATCTTGTAATTGTAAGTCGCACCGCTTTTCACCTTGCTGTCGACGAACTGGTACGATTGCCCAGCGCTGCTCGTGCCGAGTCCAACCAAATCTTTACCCGTCTTGTAACTGGCAATTACTCCCCAGCCGCCCAGTCCAGTCTCCTGACTCCCGTCTCCGGTCTCCATTCTCAAGACATTGAATCCAGCGTTGTTCACTTCCGACTGTGTCTTCCATGAAAGCGTTACCGAGCCGACATCTGATTTCGCAGCGAAGTCTGTTGCCTGAACCGGCAGCGAGTTGTCCGCTGCTGGTGCACCTACATACCGTAGGATTATGGCTTCGGCACAATTGAAGCTCGAGGGGGTGCCGTGAGGGAGAAACGTCTGAGCCAGCGTATATCCGCAAGCCACTATCTTTCCGTCTGACTGCACGGAAATGGGGTATGTTGCGTCTCCCATCAGCACATACGCGTCGCTCCAATTGTCCTCCTCAGGGGCTGTGCTCGGACTCCATGCGCAGATGGGATTGCTCGCGCTACCGTTTACCCCGAATGTACTGTCAAGTGACCCATCCTCATTGTATCGGGTCATTGCGAATGCGTACACGGTGTTGGAAGCTCCGCCTGCAACTATCTTTCCATCGGACTGGATGGCGATGGAATATGCTCTGTCATCCTTCCCGCCGCCTCCTGGGATGAAATTGCTCACGCTGCCGTTCGTCCGGAAACTACCATCTAGAGTTCCATCGGTATTGTATCGGGCTATTGCAAACTGCGGGTACCCTGAAGTATTCCTGGAAAATCCGCCCATGACGATTTTTCCATCACTTTGAACTGCGATGGAAAATGCCTTATCGTCCAGGCCTGCGCCTCCTGAAACGGAGTTTGTCACGTATCCGTTACCGCCGCCGAATATGCTATCAAGTGTGCCGGCGGTTTGCGCAAACGCCGTAGTACAGGAAAAGAGCAGAGTTAACAGTAACTTGAAATGGGTAGAGTGTTTCATCCTGCATTTCTCCGGTGTTTTTATTTTGATTACAATACTTTTTTCACGAAATGCGTTAATCTAATGATTAACTTCTTACGCTCCCCTGACTACGTTGTTCGGGAGCTGAACTCCCGACAAACAAGGTTGACGGACGCCCGACAACCTGCTCTTCACAAATTACATCATATAGATACATCCTGACGACATTTTCCGCATCACCCCTGAGGGGTGATTTTTTGTCATGATAATCATTATTTTTATTTTGGTTAAGTAAGACCAAACTCCGATGGTGCTCCTTTTTGTGAAAATCCGAAGTTCAACTTGAGATTTTCACAATGATTTCGTAAACTTAAATCGTGATTCGGCGCGACATCAAAAATGAGCTCGTCGGTGCTTATGGCGAGTACCCCGTAGTGACGATCTTCGGACCCCGGCAATCAGGAAAGACCACGTTGGTTCGTATGGAGTTTCCGGATAACCAGTACTGGTCTCTCGAAGATCCGGACGTCCGGGCACGGGCTATTAGCGACCCACGCGGCTTTCTCGCTCAAGCAGATAGTGGAACAATCCTTGATGAAATCCAGAGGGTTCCGGAGCTTCTCTCATACATTCAGGGAATTGTTGACCGGACAAATCGGCGCGGACAGTTTATTCTGACAGGGAGCCGCCAACCAGAATTGCACTCGGCAGTGAGCCAGACGCTGGCAGGAAGAACGGCTGTTCTTACGCTTCTCCCATTTTCTCTAAACGAGCTGCAACAGTACAAAACGAAGTGGGACGCATTTGCGTTGATCGTCAACGGTACGTTTCCGCGCGTGCATGAAGAAAAACTCAAGCCCGAGCGTTTCTACAATTCCTATCTTCGAACGTATGTCGAGCGAGATGTGCGCGCTCTTGTGAACGCAAAAGACCTTCGCCGCTTCGAGCAGTTTATCACGCTTCTTGCAGGACGCATCGGACAGGTCGTAAACTACACATCGCTTGCAAACGATACAGGGGTTTCTTCGACAACAATCAAGAACTGGATCAGTGCGTTGACAGCGTCATATCTGATTTTCGAGCTCCCGCCATATTTTGAGAACATCTCGAAACGAGTCGTTCGATCGCCAAAGGTGTATTTCACAGACACAGGTTTGGCTGCATTCCTGTTGGGTATTGTTGAACCACACCATGCAGCACGCGATCCGTTACGGGGATCGCTGTACGAGAACCTCATGGCTGTAGAGATACTTAAACACCGGTTGAATCAAGGTAAGCGTCCAGAGTTATACTTCTATCGTGATACACATGGCAATGAGGTGGACCTTGTCGTTCGGAATGGAAGAAAACTTGTGCCCATCGAAATCAAATCGGCGGCAACATTTACGGATAACTTCATACGCGGAATCCGCAGCTTCCGCGAAACTGCAGGATCACGCGTCCAGCCGGGTCTTGTCCTCTACAACGGCGATGAAAAACTGACGTTCAGAGAAACGACTATCATCAACCCCTTGCTCCATAACGACCTTCCAAAACTTCTTTCAACATAAATAACCTTCTATATTCATAATTCCCTGTTCGACATTGTTTCCGCATCACCCCTGAAGGATGATTTTTGTTTCGGTTATCACTATCTTGCCTTATCAAAGGCAAAATGCGAGTGGTGCTTCCTTCAATCATAGCCGTTATCCCGCCGACGGTCTGCGTTGTCTTGACAGTATATGTTTTGTTATTAGGTTGAAACGAGAGAGGCATCAGGGGTTTTGTAATCCTGCTCCTTGTCCTTACCGCATACGGTGTGGTGCAGGTAATAATTCAAAACCAGCGCGATGTCGATGGAGTGGCAAGCCTTTCGATGATCAGGACAGCCCTCTGGGGCCTGATCGCACCTCTGAGCTATCATACAATCCTTGCCCTGATGAAAGACAGGACGAAGATGCGGAAGTTTGTTCTTGCCTATCTATACGTCTTCGGCATAGGACTTATGATTCTCCTGTTCAGCGGTTATACCCTATTCGATGGATATTATCATGCCTGGTGGGGATGGGGCGCGGTCATGAATCCCGGCAGCTGGTTCTTCTGAGCATTTCATGCCTACCAGATATCGGGGGTGCTGGCGCTTGTCGCAACCCTGTTCATGATCAGCCAGCGAACGAAGAATTACCGTGTACAGAAGCTCGCTCACGCCATTCTGGTAAACTTTATCTGGGGCGGCATTTTCGTCATCGTGCCATACTCCATCCTTTCATGGTTCAAGTACCCGACGGAAATATTCCTCGCTTACGCCGGCAACCTGGCGATGTTCCTGATCGTAATCGCGATACAGAAATACCATCCTGAAAAACTCTCCGCCCGAAGTCTTCTCTCCAACCGCTCCTCTTTTCTGCCGACCGAAGCGTTGATGATAACTCCCGACAAGAAGATATTATGGCTCAACAAGTCAAAGATTTCATTCAACGGATTCACTCCAAAGGATCTGGTGGGAGCAGGATACGAGAAGGTCTTCGCGAATATCGTCATGGTCGACCAGGAGATGGATAAGATACGGAGGGATGCAAACTATTCGTCATCTCTCGAGGCCGAATGCAACACGAGCCATGGTACCAAAATGAGTTTGAGGATCAGCATATCGGGATTAAGGAACGAATTCAACGACGTGATTGCTTATCTCGTTGTGTACAATGGACATGGTGATAATGCAGACTTCTTAGATCATCTTCAGACTTCTTACGAATTGTCGAACAGGGAAAAGGAAATTGCCGGATTATTGCTTGACCAATATAGCAACTCGCAAATATCGGATAGGCTGTTCATTTCACTCAACACAATAAAGACGCACACACGAAATATTTACCAGAAGACAAATACGGCAAACCCCAGAGAGTTCAGAGATTTTTGCAGGACAATTGCGAAGTAGGAGCGTAGTACCGGTGGTCCCGCTTTAAACCCGAATCTTGCATTGGAAAAGATGGCACAGTAGAGTAGGAGAGGAGGCACGAGGGTGACCATCGTGGCGGCCTCTCCCCTCATCGAACCGGACGTGCAGATTTCCCGCATCCGGCTCTCCTGTGAACTTTCGTCTCAAGTTTATTGCAAGCTCT
>JAJZVO010000129.1 GCA_021845665.1 Bacteroidota bacterium
GATCTCGGAACTACTACCCTTATCCACTCCAAGAGCGGATCAACAATCCCAACACGCCTGCGGATCCGGCAGATTGAGAAAAGGGAGTAATGATATCCCGGCTTCGTATACTCTGAAGTACGCGGAAGAATTAAGTCATGCAATTGCGTCATAAGGACCAAAATGAGTAGGAGATTCTCATGAAACACTTTCGTGCCGGTATTTTGTTCATCCTGACTTTAGCTATCGTCGGCCGGGGATACGGGCAGACTCCTCAGAAAGCAGAGCGCCTGTTCTATTATGTTAACACGCAGAACGCATTCGAGAGTTTTAAAGACCACATAAATGAAATAACTATCGTCTCACCCAAGGCATACGACGTCGACGAGAACGGTACTGTTTGGGGAGGCGTTGACCCACGCGTCATCAACCTGGCACGTGAGCACAACGTAAAGATTATGCCTCTCTTGAAGAACAGAGGTTTTGACCAGGAATTGCTCCATAAGCTACTCAGTGATTCCGTTGCTGTAGGACGCATGGTAAGAACCCTCGTGCATCTCTGCACGGAGAATAAATACACGGGGATCCAGTTCGATTTCGAGAACCTCAACATGCGTGACAGGAATCTATATACGGCGATGTGCAGAAGGGCAGCCCAGGCGTTGCATGAACATGGGTTTGAGCTCAGCCTGGCCGTTGTCCATAAGCCTGAACAGGATCCGGGTACAACGGCGTATCTGGCATGGCTATATGAAAACTGGCGCGAAGGTTATGACTTGAAAAAGCTCGCCAACATAGTGGACTTCATTTCCGTCATGACTTATTCCCAGCATACAGGTCGCACGACGCCCGGGCCAGTTGCGGCGCTTCCATGGGTCGAGAAAGTCGTGAAGTATTTCCTCAAATATGTCCCGCCTCAGAAGCTGTCGCTTGGAATCCCGCTATATTCCGAGCACTGGTATACCGCCTACGACGCACCCCCCAGCACTGTCTCCGGCGAATATGCCCATTCTGCTTCCAAGACCCTGAGCTACGGTGAGGTTGAAGCGCTGCTCGATAGTTATAACGCCAAGGCGGTATGGGACGACACGGATGAAGTGAATTATGCGGTCCTCGATAACGACGGCGTCTTTGAATACCTCTACATCGAAGATGCGCGCTCCTTTGCCGCTAAACTCGACCTCATGAAGAAGTACCATCTGCGTGGCTTTTCAGCGTGGGTAATTGGAGACGAAGACCCGGGAATATGGAAACTGTTGAAGTGAGTCTGTTTTGATACCAGCGCCGCATTTGATAATTTCATTGAAACGACACCGTATCTAATAAACTAATAGGGCCCGACATGCGCCGAACACTTCTCCCGAACTTGCCGTGGATCACGCTCGCCTTTCTTTGTGCCAGCAGTGTTTCCCTCGCGTTCCAGAGTTCATCTGGTCGCTCAAATTGGGGAGGATCCGGTTCGAAGGCAGAGAAGACGTTCCCTCCCTCGGCAATAAGTTCGATCGACAGTCTGCTTAACTCGCAGGTGATGCTGGACCATATCGGAGGTGCCGTCGTCGAGATAGCGCAGAACGGATCCGTTCTCTACAGGAAAGCATATGGCTACGCCGAGAAATTCATATCCGTGAACGGATGTATGCTGCGGCGCAACAATCCTGACCCGATGACTACGGACGACATGTTCGATTTAGCCTCGCTGACGAAAGTATTCGCTACGACGTTCGGGATAATGATGCTGGTCGACCAGGGGAAGATTCATCTCGATGATCCGGTCCACCTGTATCTTAAGAGATTCGTCGGAGGCGGGAAGAGCAAGATCACGATCCGCGAGCTGCTCAATCACACGTCCGGCCTGAACGAGTGGCAGCCTCTTTACTATCACGCGCACACGCCGGAAGAGACATACCATTACATCTGCAAGCTCCCGCTGAAATACAAGGTGGGCGAAGCCAGGCACTATAGTGACCTCGGATTCATGATGCTCGGTTACCTTATCCGGCACGTTACCGGTGAACCGCTCGACGTGTTTTTGTCGAAGGAGCTCTATGGGCCGCTCGGTCTGAAGCATACCGTATTCAATCCGCTGGAGCACGGTTTTTCACCGTCGGAGATTGCCGCAACTTCGCAGGGAAATCCGTTCGAGTATCACATGGTCGCAGATCCTAATTTTATCTACAAGACCGACGAGAAAGTCGACTCATTCAAAGGATGGAGGCACTACACCTTGCGGGGCGAAGTGAACGACGGCAATGCGTACTACGCCAACGGCGGAGTGGCAGGTCATGCAGGATTATTTTCGACAGCGTCGGACCTGCAGGTGCTGGTCGACCTGATGGTCAACGATGGCACCTACGGAGGAAAAAGGTACATAAAGGCTCAAACCGTCAAAGAATTTACCACTATGGATAAGTTCAAGAACGGACTCGGATGGGACATGGAACCGAAGGTGATTCAGGTGCGTGATTTCCCGCCCGACTCATACGGACATACCGGATTCACCGGCACGAGCGTGGTAATCGTACCGGACTATAAACTCTCGATAATTCTCCTGACCAACCGCGAGAACGTCGGCGTCGACAAAGCTGGATACTACTACAACCTCGCCCCGGTAAGGGAGAAACTGGCAAGCATAATCATGGATTGGGTCAAGAGTGAATCGGGTACGAAATGAGTTCGACCATCCCCTCTTTTCCAGGGGTGTCGGGACTCGGGATATGAAACCAACTTCAGCCTTCCTGGCCGTAATCTTCTTCTGCGTGGCTGTCTCCCCGGGAGCGTTTGCACAGAGCGGCTCATCAAAACATCGTGTCAATTCGCCTGCGGCGAAGGGCGAGGACAGCGCGATCGTCGCTCGACAGAATCCATCTCCGATGGTAGAATATATACGCGCTCATAAGCGCATCCTGAAACGAGATTACGCCGGGGTCGATTTCAAGCTGCAGGGCCTTCTTCCTAAAGAGATAGATGTCTTTATACCGGAGAAGGATGTTCGGAACAGGCGATTCGATCTTCTTTTTCACTTCCATGGTGCGAACTATGTAGTGAGATACGCTGCGACCCGGTATCCCGGAAGCATAATAACCGCTTCGGTCACGCTCGGCGATGGATCGAGCGTATATGGCCGAGCTTTCCGTGATACGACTAAGTTCCCGCCGCTGATCGACTCGATAAGGTCGGAGGTTGCGGCGCATTTGCACCACGCCGTCAGGTTGCGCCGGATAATACTCAGCGGATGGAGCGCCGGATACGGTGCAGTGAGACAGATCCTCGGCACTTCAGGCAACTACAATCGCGTGAGTGCCGTCCTCCTGCAGGACGGGATTCACGCAAGCTATATTCCCGAAGGCCGTCCGCTGGCAGAAGGGGGCAGAATAGACTCGACGGATTTGCAGACGTTCATAGAACTCGCCGCAGATGCCTCCCGTCCGGCCTCGAAGAAGAAGTTTCTCATTACGCACTCGGAGATTTTTCCGGGCACGTTTGTAAGTACGACCGAGGCGACACATTACATCCTGGACAAACTCGGAATAAAGGAAGTCCCCGTGTTGAGATGGGGACCTCTCGGAATGCAGCAGCTGAGCATCGCGCGCCGGGGCCATTTCGCGATCTACGGTTTTGCCGGAAACACGGCACCCGACCACATAGACCATTTCGAATCGCTTTACTATTTCCTGCCGATACTGATGAAGCGGTAACGGATTACAGCGGGGGCGATTTTCACCTCGCGGCCACAGGCCGATGGACCGGTTTTGGGAAAAGGAAAAGCAAAAACACGGAAAACACAGAGTTCTCACGGAGGTCACTAGGCGATTCCAGTGACAAAGACACTATGCTTTAGAACCCTCCGCGAGCCCGCCCCATGGTAGTTACGTCTCAGGAAGCCCAATCTTCACGGTAAAGTAAAGCGAAGACCTCGAAAAGGCTCTATCACGGATACCCCCTCAGTCCCAGCAGCAACCTATCCAGTTCAGTCTCACCATGGTGGACCGAGCTATCCGCGATTCTCAACGGTAGCAAGGAACCTTATCTGATGCTTCGCAGTTGACAGCTATATGAGGCATGCGAAACGTGATATTCGTATATTATGTAGTTGTGGGACTAAGGTGGCGAAGCTGCAAGAAGACCAAACTTCTATATTATTGATGACCGGAGTATCGGCCTTCACCGTTAGCAAGAATCCTTTTTGGTTTATCGTGACCTTGGAAATGACATGGATCGTTCCTTCACGAAGACGGAAAGTCGTTAGTAGGAGATTGGACCTATAAACCGATGGTGCAGCATCCTCCGCGGAGTATAACTTATCGGTCGTGTTTCGTTACAAATAGTTTTATCGGAAACAGGAGTACGAACTCTTTAGGCTGTCCGCTTTTCATCTTAATATCAAAAGTCCCCTGTAAGTCTGCTCAGGGGGACAGGGTTATTTACAAGTGTATTTTGAAGCTCACCCGAGCGGTTGTACTCGCAAAAGTCGCCCCGACCCTTATTACAATCAAATGTGAGAATTTCGGAGGATAAGCAATGAAAATTTATAAAATGTCATTGTTCTTGTGTCTGACATTTTTGATTCCATCTGTGATTTTAGCCAAACCTTTTAATCAGAGAATCGGTCAGAAGACCCATCATCCGCCCGGCCAGTCCCAGTTGAATCTTTATTCGTACATACGGAACGAGGTTGCATTTA
>JAJZVO010000067.1 GCA_021845665.1 Bacteroidota bacterium
TAGTCGGCAACATCAAGGGCGGCCTTTTGGGGGTCCAGAACTTTCCAGAATAACACCGCCTCAACATCTACCGGCACTGTATCTTTCGTAAGCGTCTTCTCTGCTTTGAAAGAAGAGGTAATCACACGGGTGTCAATCCAGTAAGCTATCTGGTCGAAGACCGGGATAATGAAGAACAGTCCCGGCCCTTTAAGAGCGCGGAACTTACCTAGCCGCAATATCACCACCTTTTCCCATTGATCCGCAACCTTGATTGCGAGAGAGACAACGAGGGCGATAGCAAACGAAACGATTCCAATCAACACGCTGACAGTACTAGCCGAGGTACTATACGCGGCGAATGCTAAGCCTAAACCAATGCCAAAAATTACTACGAATATTAATACTGCAAAGGAGCTGCTCTTTCTCATTTTGATTTCCTCATGATTTTAGTTAATTGAATTCGATGTCCGTGATTTATTTTTCGTGGACTTATTTATCGATTGGAAATCTCTCGTTGAAAATGTGATCCCCGCTGCCACAGAATTTGGCCGATCTCTAATGGGATCGCGACGCCGTCGCGGCGCGGAATCACTCTCGCTGTATAGTCTAACGGCGCACTGTCCCGTTCCCCTGGTTGGGAGGCGACTTTGATATACGGTGGTTCGTACGTCCCGCAGGAGACTCCAAAAGTCGCCTCTTCAGGTAACCCACTAGTTTCTGTGGAAGGGGGACGTGACTCCATTTTCACAAGGGGATTTCCTGCCGTCGCAGATTGCAACAAAACTTGTTTCATTTGTCCGAGTCTTGTCTTATGAAGGTACCTAGAGACGCGGCCGAAAAGTCCAACCACGAGAGCACGAAGATTTTTCACGAAGGACACGAAGGACTCTATGCATTTATCGCTCTTTCTTTGTGCTCTTTGCGCCATTTCTTCGTGACCTTTGTGGTTAAATAGCTTTGCAACGGGGTTTCGGCCCGGCTTCTAGTGGCCATATCAGCTGCCACATTCCTTGATGTACCGGGTTCTTACTGAACAGGATCACGCATCCTGCGATGTCCATGCTTCTTCCTGCCTTTTCTCTTTCGCGTTTGCAGACATGTCGCATGCCATCACGGCGTTTCAAGGCATACAACGGGTGCGTCGGACCTGATTGCGAACGGTAAAGAAACATGCGGGGCTACATTTACCGTACAGAAGCGTTTAATATCCGACCGGATCCGATCCTCATCTCCCCAATCATTCCAATATGCTCCCTGCAGTTTTACGGTACGAAGTCCAACGGGATTCTTATCGAGAATTGAATATGAAAAATTCACGGAAGATAGCTTTGAATATACTTCCTTAATAATTTGTGCTTCGAGAGATGAGCCGAGAACGTCCCGTATTTTCCAGAAAGCCTGATACACGGTTGGAATAAACATTTTGAATAACGCCAGAAGCGTCTTCGCCTTTCCTACAAAGATCATCGTGTTCCATAGGTTGCCTTTGTCGAAAAGCTGGTTTGCAGTGGACCTATCGGGTTTTTCGACAAACCGTGAAACCCGGTACACTTGTTTCGTTCCGTTGCCGGTGATCTGTTCACCTTTGACAATCCAGCCATATCCGCCTTCAGACTTTTGCGGATCGACGCCTAAGAGTATGATGGACTGCGGATTGCTTGTTACAAACTCGGAGGAGAATTCAAGATGCTCAACAAAACTTTGCTCGTTCAATACGAAATGATCCGAAGGGAACAGGCACACCGTTGCTTCAGGATCGCGCTGGTAAACATGGAGAAGCGAATATAGTATAGCCGGAGCAGTCTCACGATTAAGCGGCTGGACGATTACAGCTCCCGGCGGACGATAGGCGAGCTGATCCTGGACGTATCGAAAATGATCCTTGCTCACGATAGTCAAGAGCTGCTCAGGTTTGATGAACTTTTCTGCGCGGTCAATGGTGTGCCTGAGCATCGAGCGTGTACCTGTAAAAGTACAAAATTGTTTTGGAGCGTCGGTGCCATAATTCGACTGGACGAACGACTGAAGGCGTTTCCCTTCACCGCCCGCGAGGATAATCCCCCATACCTTACATTTGTGATCAGACATGGCTCTTTCTTTTTTTCGGATGTGCCATGCGATTTTGCATGTCACCGCCGGTACTTCTATGACAATGTCCGTTGCCGGGTCTCGCTTGCCGTGTTCGAGCTCGAGGTTCAATCCCACCCTTAATTGCTCAACTTTCGTACACGCGTGCGAATATTCCGACCGCCTTCTCGAGGCCGCGATTGTGCTTCTGATCTCTTTTCAGAGAGTACGTATCACGGTGCTAAACCTGTGGCTCGAAAGTTGATGCGCGCTCACTTTTAAGAGGCATTCCGGATTTCCGGATCCGGCCCAAATTATCGTAGCTGAAGTATACGCCCGATTGCGTCGGCAGAGAATGCCTCCAAGGGATGAAAAAGGAGCTACATCTCTTTGTCACGGCCAAACGGTCATTTGGTCACATGGAGGGGCAATTCTTGACTACTGAATATGTGGGGATGACGATGCCGCAAGCCTCGGGGTATCCAACCCGGTGAGATCAAAACATGGAATTAAGTCGGTCTACTTGAACTGAGAAGAGAACAACCCAACGGCAATTGCACGCAGCCGGGCAGCCTGCAATGCACCGGCATAGACTCAAGACACCTCTTTCAGGCTTTTTTTTCCCCACGCAGAAAACCCACCAGCCCAAGAACGGTCGTGACAGCGCCGCCTACTAACAGCCATACGGACTTATCTGTGGCTGAGCCGGTGAAGAACCGGGATATGTCCGAGCTGGACGAGTTATACGCATTGACGCCTAATATCAGAAGAATAATGCCGCCGGCAAGGATTGCGATCGAGATCCCTTTTATCATGGATATTCCCTCCTTTTGATTTTACTTACATGGCCCCACTAGCGGGGGATTGAATAGACTTCGCCCCTCGATGAAGTATGTCCCAAGACAGAGTGAAGGGAGGAGACAGACTTCTTTACATATCAAAACCCCCATAGCAGCCAGCTTCTTTTCGCCTTATCCATAAGTATTTTAAACCCGGCTGTACCCTCTTTTAAATTAATGAGCGTAGAATCGAAATTTTGCCCGACGCTACCCCTTGCATCTTCTATAAGACTTCTTAGTCCTACTGAACCCTGCCTTAGATTGGCTGAACTTTCTTTTAAATTAATCAACGTGGAATCGAAATTTTGCGCGAAGCCGCTTTGCGCATCACCTATGAGAATGTTTAGCCCTGACAGGCCTTGCTTCAGGTCGACTGAACCTTCGTTCAAATTGATCAGCGTAGATTCGACATTTTGCGCCAGGGAGGGATCCATCAACAGCCTTCCTATCGTTCCTTTACCTGATTGTATATTGCCTGTAATCCTGGACAAATCGCTTGTGATATTGGATGTATTATCGATGGTGTTTTTCAGTGATGTCAGAATTTCATCCAGGTTGATCGGCTGGACTGTTTTGACGGTATCGTTGTCTTCAATTTCCGCTTTTCCTCCTGTCCCGGGGGTTATGATTACAATCCTATTCCCCATGAGTCCCTCAGTGCCGATTTTCGCGACCGCATCTTTCTTTATGAACTTCCGGGTGCTTTCGTCAATCAGCATATCTACTCTGACGGAAGTATCGCTGACCATACTGATGTTTTCCACCGTCCCCACATTTATTCCGGACAGCCGCACGTTATTACCTTCCTGGAGTCCGCCGACATCCTGGAACACTCCGCTTACGTGAAACGTGCTCCTGAATAATTGCTGCCTCTGGCCGATAAAATATATTCCCAGAATGAACGCCCCTATTCCAAGGGAAATAAATATTCCCAGCTTGATCTTATTACCGGTATCTTTTTTCATCTTATCTGCTCATACAGTTTGTCCGATGTATTATTCAAAGAACGACCTTATCCACGCGTCTTCCGACTTCGCGAGGTCGGCATACGATCCTTCTGCAGCGCATATTCCATCCTTAAGCACTATGATCCTGTTTGCCGTGCGCCTGGCGCAGTCAATGTCGTGCGTGATAATTACGGAAGATGTGTCATATATTTTCTGCACCTCCAGGATGAGGCTGCTTATTTCTTTCGATGTTATGGGATCAAGTCCGGTTGTAGGTTCATCATAGAGCATGATCTCGGGTTTTAAAATCAGCGTTCGGGCTAATCCAAGCCTTTTACGCATCCCCCCGGAGAGTTCTGATGGCGTCATATCGATCGATTCAGCAAGCCCTACATTTCGCATCGCCTCTTTTACCAGCGAGTCTATTGTCTCTTTGGGTGTTGAACGTATCTGTCTCCTAAGCGGGAATTCAAGATTTTCCCTCACCGTCATCGAATCATAGAGGGCACCACTTTGAAAAAGGAAGCCTATCTTCTTGCGCAATTCGATAAGCTCCTTACTCTTGAGTTCGGAAACATCCTGCCCGAGTATCACGAGCTTACCATCATCGGGGTCGACTAATCCGACGATGCATTTTATGAGTACCGATTTGCCCGTTCCTGATTGCCCAAGTATAACGAGGCTTTCTCCTTTATGTACCACCAGATTAATATCCCGCAGTACATGATTGTTCCCGAAAGACTTCTTAACATGTTCCATCTCAACGACAGCAAGACCGCCCTGTTTGTTGTCGTGTCCGATTTCTATGGCGCGCGTATCAGTTGTCATTTGTGACGTTGCCCGATCTAGGATTGAAACAGACTTGTAATTTGCACCGCTACCATATCGATAATAAAGATCATCAGCGACGCGAACACCACTGCTGAATTAGCCGCTTTCCCGACTCCTTCAGTTCCTTCACTTGAATTATATCCTTTATAACTTCCTATTATTCCAACTGCGAATCCGAAGAAAAACGTTTTGACGACCGCCGGGAACAAATCCTGGAATTGAAGACTCTGAAACACCTGCGAAAAGAATAAATAGGTGCTCACATGCCCATGCACGTTCACGCCGACAAATGAGCCAAACAAACCAAAGGCATCGGCCAAAACCACCAGGAGCGGGAGCATCAGTGTTGCAGCGAGTACACGCGTGACAACGAGGAACTTGAACGGGTTGGTGCCTGAAACCTGCATCGCATCGATTTGTTCGGTCACATTCATTGACGCCAGCTCCGCTCCGATTCCCGATCCAACCTTTCCGGCGAAGATCAGTGCGGTTATCGCCGGGCCGATTTCCCGTATAATTGACACTGCCACCATCGCAGGGAGCCACGATTCCGCTCCAAACTTTGCCAGCGTGGGTCTTGACTGGATGGTAAGCACGAGCCCCATTATGAACGCCGTAATACCCACCAAGGAAACAGACTTGTAACCGATCAGAAACGACTGGCTGATCAGCTCATTAAACTCATACGGCGGTTTAAACACTTCCTTGAAAAAGCGTAAGGTAAATGTTGCAAGCGAAGATACTTCCAGGAAGAACCTGTTGAATATTGAATCGGGGGCAGCCTCTGAAAATGTTTCGGGGACAATTTCCGCCTCGTGGTGTTGATCTTCCGAGTGCTCCGAACTTTTCTCTTTCATTTCAGTTACATCTTTCAATATCTAAGAGTATCCATTCAGCAATTTCTCTTTCCCAATAAGCCGTCTCCATCAAAAACGTCAATTGTGCTATTGATCGTCGATCCATTGATAAGTAAAACGATCCTATGTATTCATGAATAAACGGCAACTTTTAATTCTATTATATGATATGAAGAAGTTCAGGAGTGCACAGTAAGGCAAAGGAATGAAAAAGGGACTACATCGCTTGGGCAGGCTGATGGAATGGAGTCATTCGCTAATTGATGAAGCGGCATCTATCGCCGCTTCATAAAAGTTAGCGAGATGAGCGTTTTAGGCGGCCTCCCTCCGGGAAAATGGGCTTTGGCCTTTTGTAAACACTACCTATTTGTAGCCCTTTTCTTGTTAAGAGAAGGGAGTTGTGGCGAGTTCTCTAATCGACTCTTCAATCAGACCAGGAAGATTTATCAAATTATCATTTAACCCCTTGCTAAGCGATATTATATCTTCTTGCGATAGACTTTCAATTTGAGTTGCAAGGACTTCCGAAGAGCTCAGCAAAGACTGGAAAGGGCTTCTCAAATCATGCACAATGATCGAGAAGATTTTATCTTTGGTGGCGTTTAGTATTTTAAGTTCTTCGGAGTACGCCTTTTAAACATCTTCCACTTTTTTGTATTCCGTCAAATCGATTAACGCAACCTGGCATTTACGACCCTGTTCCAGCGTATCGTTTAACTCCAAACCTTCCAGTAGAACGTGGCATACGCGTTTATCTTTATTTATCACCTTCAATTCGAGAGAATGCTTTTCGGGAGAGTTAAAAACAGCGTCAATAAAAGATTTGAACGTATCCCCTTCGCCCGGGGGGATATAAGCAGTAAACCTCTTGCCAATTAATTTGCCACGTTCAACTCCAAACATTTTACTGGCGCTTAAATTCACCTCCCTGATTACGCCGTCCGTGTCCAGAGTAAAGTAGGGAATCGGCGAAAAATCGAAGAGGTTTACATATTTAATTCTCGATACTTCCAGCTCTTCCTGCGCAATTCTAAGTTCCTGGTTTTGATGCTCAAGTTCGATTTGATGAATCTGAAGCAATTCCACCAGTTTGTTAACATCTTCTGCTTTTTTACCAGCAGGTTTTCCGGCTTTGGGCTCGATTGTCCTCTTCACTTTCTTATTGATGGCTTTCTCTGATTCCTTTTTAGTACGTTTCATTTTCTGGAACCTCTTCATTTATACTTTAACACTTATTGCAAGAAGGATGAGTCTAGTCTCTTTCTCTCCATGAAATATCTGGCGGGCATTCAAAATCAATTGCTTCTTGCCTGCATCCGCAAGATCGTATTCAACCTCAAAATCCTCAAACACATTGCGTTGGGGAATTATTTGCTCAAGAAGCTCCCGCAGTTGGGGTATCTCCCACTTCCTGCTGTCAAGTTCGTATATGAACCTGCCGACGGTTTGTTCGCTGACGGTATTGAACATTTTATAAAAAGACCGGTTAGCCGAAAGGACTTTCAAATCTTTATCGAGAATAAGAAGCGACTCCCTTACCGTATCAATAATATTGTCGGCATACTCACGCGCGAGCCGGATACCCTTGTTCAACTTATTGATCTCATCATAAGCGGTCTTCAGCCTGTTGATATCCGAAAACGTAATGACAACGCCGTCTATAACGTTGCCAGTTGTCCGGTAAGGCAATATCCGCATTTGATACCATACACCGTCGTTGGTCTGCAACTCAACCTCTTTATAAACAAGGGTCCTCAAGACTTCCTTCGCATCCTCGATAAACTTGTCGTATTTGAGATTCGTGGCTATGTGGTTTATCGGTCTTCCGATGTCGGAAGACATCAGGTTCACGACCTTTGTTGCGTGAAACGTAAATCTCTTGATGAATAAATTATTATCCAGGAAGATGGTCGGGATATCAATGCCCTCCAGCAGGTTCTTCATATCATTATTTACGACCGATAACTCATCATTCTTGTTCTGCAGCTCGGTGTTCACCGTAATTAATTCCTCGTTTAGCGACTGCAACTCTTCCTTGGAGGTCTCCAATTCTTCGTTCGAACTCTGCATCTCCTCGTTCGTCGATTGCATCTCTTCGTTGGTCGATTTGAGTTCCTCATTGGACGTCTCCAATTCTTCAATGGTCGACCGTAAATTCTCTTTAGTGGATTTTAATTCGCGCTCGAGTTCCTTGATGATCTTTTGGGATTTCTTTTCATAACGGAACGTCCTGGAAGTCGAGGCTTTTGGGGGAGGCTTCACTTCCTCAAAAATGATCAACAAGGAACCCCGCATTACCGCCGGTTCTTTGATCGGCTTAACCGTAAGATTTATCAACTGGGTGGTGCCGTTAGATTTCACCTTTATCCCTTCGGTGGTTAACGACCTCTTGCTCGATGACACCTTTCTAATCAATGCCGGAAGTTCCTGCTGCAACCCTTCGCGTGCCATTTCAAAAATGTTCATTTTCGCTTCGCCGTTGGTAAGTTCCAGGTATTTGCCCGTTCTTCCATGAATATAAACTATTTCTCCCGTTTCGGTTACTATCACGCAATTGGGTGAGTAGCTTTCCAGGATGATCCTCTCGGCCAACTGGGTAATGTTCTTGACTTCGCTCTTGTTCATGACTGCCTCATAGGCTTTCCCTTTCGATCGCGACACCGGGAACTCGATAAAAGGTTGTGCCGAATAAATGGAGTCTCTCCTCTTGTAGATCTTCCATTTGTTATCCAGCATCGAAAACAAATCGACAAACCCGCTTATGGTTTCCGATGAACCGAGAAATAGTATCCCGTTAGGCAGGAGACTATAGTGGAACAGGGGAATTACTTTCTTCTGCAGATCGCCGTTCAAATAAATTAAAAGGTTGCGGCAGGAGATCAGATCGAGTTTTGTGAATGGCGGATCTTTAATGACGCTTTGCGGGGCAAATACCAGCATCTCTCTGATTTCTTTTCGAATATGAAACAGATTCCCCTCGGAAGTAAAGAAGCGGTTCAAACGCTCCTTACCGACATCCGACACAATTCCCGAAAATGAACCGATGCGCGCTTTTTCAATGGCATTACTGTCAATATCCGTGGCGAATATCTGCACGTTGAAGCTTTTCTTCGCTTCATTCATGCATTCCCGCAGTATAATTGCGACGGAGTACGCTTCTTCACCGGTAGAACATCCCGGCACCCAAATTCTTATCTGGCCGTTATCCGGTTTGCTTTTTACCAGCTCCAGCATCACCTTCTTCAATTTCTCGAACGATTCCGGATCCCTGAAAAACGTTGTCACTCCGATCAGAAGTTCCTTAAACAGGTTGTCAATTTCCGCAAGGTCCTCCTGAAGCAGCCGGATATAACTCGGAAGATTATCCAGCTGAGAAATATTCATTCTTCTCTCTACGCGACGGTAGATCGTATTCTGTTTGTAAAGCGAAAAGTCGTGGCCGGTGTGAGTTCTGAGAAGTATAAAAATCTTTTGAAATGCATCCGGAATTTTACCGTCGGTAATTTCTCTTTCTAATAAAACGCCTTTGACTTTTCGGGAGGTGTATCTAATCAACTGGTCCGGCATTTCTTCGGGCGGAAGGATGTAATCGGCCAATCCGGTTTTTATGGCGCTGCTTGGCATCCCGTCGAATTTGGCCGACTGCGGATCCTGAACCATTACCATTCCTAATTCACTCTTCACTGCTTTTAACCCCGCAGTACCGTCAGAAGCCATGCCGGAGAGGATAATACAAATAGCTTTTTCACCCGAATCCGCGGACAGGGATTTGAAGAAAAAATCAATCGGAAGCCGGAACCCGTGTGCCTCGAGGGGTTCTATCAGTTGGATTGTCCCGTGAAGTATTGCTAAATCCCAATTAGCCGGTGCAACATAAACATGATTCGGCTCAACCACCATCCCGTCTTTAGCCTGAAACAATTGCATCTTAGTTGATTTTTGAATCAGTTCAGGCATAATGCTTACATGGTTCGGATCCAGATGCGATACGACAATAAAGGCCATGCCGGAACCATCAGGCAAATTTCCGAAAAATCTTTCGAGGGCATCCAGGCCGCCTGCGGATGCGCCGATGCCGACTACATAGAACGAATTATCTGGGGAGGGTGTTTCAGCAGTAATTTTCTTTTTTCTCATCGGAGGTCCTTTAGGAAAGGTATTCTTCTTCATAGCTCCTTTCATCTATAAATCACACTACTTTCGGACACCTGCACAAGCGGGCATTAATTAACTTAGAAGAAGCCGAGGTAAATTACCAGTAGTACCCCTGCTTATGCGAATGCAGATTCAACTTCTATGGAATCAAAAGTTCAATTTGCTTACGGCAATCGGCACTGCAATCCGCCGCAGGCGTAGAAGCGCTCTCTTTTAGTCACCAGGCAAACAATTCGGATAAACTGCAATTTGGTGAAGTGAGATCGTCGTTTCGCCCGCCTCGCTTTGCGAGTCAGACTCCCCCCGATGACGTCACCGCCTCTCAGGTTCAGCCATTGTCGAACCGGGTCACCACCCCGTCCGGCGGCTCTCTGTTCTCAAACGGGTCGTCCCAACCCAAACTTGCGGCTGTCTTATTCGTTGAGGAGCCCGCGGTCATTCTTTTCGTTTTTCTTCTCCTGCTTGGCCGCTTTTTTTTCTTTCTTGGTTTTTGCCGGTTCTTTTTTGGAATTCTTTTTACGGTCCTGACCTTTACTCATAACCTTCTCCTTTGTTGTGTTTTCTTTGGACTTCAATTCTTATCCGACCTGGCGGATTATTGCTTCCCCAAAAGCGCACTGCGTTCTATGAGATCTAACCCAACCAGCACTCGCTCTTTATCAGAAAGATCGCCGATGATGTTCCTCACCGGAAGGGGCAGTTTGCGCACTAATGTCGGGACCGCGAGGATTTGGTTATCTCGCGCAAGCTTTGGATTCTTCAAAAGGTCAATGACTTCAATATGGTATCTGTCCTTCAACTGCTCCTCACAAATCAATTTGAGATTGTTGAGTGCGGTGACGGCTTTGTTAGTCTGGCCGGCAACATACAAGCGCAAGATCCATTTGTCGCTTCCTGATTTGACCGCCCGTTTTCTTCGCTCGACGAGTCGTCGATGGCCCGACCCGTCGGAAGTCTTCGACCGTCTGGCTTTCGATTTTTCATGTTTGATCTTCACATGAGTCCCTTTGAATATTTGTCTTGCTCTACTTTGTTCCGGTTGTCTTTGTATTGGCGTCAGCTTTCCGACTCTTAGCCATTTTTGACTTGTCCTGAGCGAACCGTTCATTCCTCGTTTTTTCAATCTCGATAACTTTGAGCGCTTCCGATTCTTCGGCTTCAAATTCGGATCGCAGCATCACAATCTGAGCTTCCATTGCCTCACGCTTCCGCTCCAATTCAAATTGTTTGCGTTCGATATTCTGCTTGTGCAATAATTGTTCCGCATCGTCTTTCGTCTCCTGTGATAATCGCGCCGAGCCCGTCAATACGCCTTCCGCACCGACATAGACATCGAGCAGATCGATGCCCCGGTTTGTCAGCCTGAACTCGCGGATCTGGTTGGAGTGTTCCATGCCGCGGGATTTGAGCACATACAGTCCCCTGTCGCGCTCACCTCCAATTTCGATATCACGCAGAAGCAGCCATGTATCTATCAGGGATGAGATGTAAACATCGGTATTCTCCATGGTATCGCCGGCGGAAGTGAGACTTGTGAAGAACGCGGTGATCCCCCTCATCTTCAAAAAATCCACCAGGCGAAGCAACATTGTCTTGACTTCAGTCTGGTTGTCTCCCAGCACGAACGCATTGATAGGGTCGAGGATAACGACGCTGGGTTTGAGTTTATTTATCATTTTAATACTCGTCGTGAGATGAGTCTCCAGACCATAGTGCGTGGGACGAGTCGCCTGGAACTGAAGCAAACCCCTTTTTTCCCACGGTTCCAGATTTATTCCGATCGAACGCATATTGCGGATAAGCTGACTGGGCGATTCTTCGAAAGTAAAAAAGAGGACTCGTTCTCCCCTCTTGCAAGCCGCTTCGACAAATTGCGCGGCCATGCTCGTCTTGCCGGTACCGGCGGTGCCTGAGACAAGCACCGTACTGCCGCGAAAGTAACCTTTACCGGAGAGCATTGTGTCGAGACGCGGAATTCCGCTGGAAATTCGCTCGCGGGACGAAGAGTAATTCAGTCCGAGGGAAGTAACAGGCAGAACGGAAAAACCATCCTCATCGATGAGGAAGGGATACTCGTTTGTACCGTGCGTCGAGCCGCGATATTTGACAATTCGCAACCGTCGTATGGATGACTCATCGGTCACGCGATGATCGAGCAGAATGACGCAGTCGGAGACGTACTCTTCGAGGCCCTGACGCGTTAACGTACCATCGCCCCGCTCAGCGGTAACTACTGTCGTTACGCCCTTCTTTTTCAGCCAGTGCAATAACCGGCGCAGCTCAGAACGGAGTATAAGGGGGTTTGGCAAACCTGAAAAGAGTGATTCCAGTGTATCCAGCACGATGCGCTTGGCGCCGATGCTCTCAATCGCCTCGTGGATACTGATGAACAAGCCTTCCAAATCGTATTCACCACTCTGTTCGACTTCACTCCGTTCAACGTGGATGTGCTCGAGCCAGATCTTCTTCCGCTTCCTAAGGCTGTCCAGATCGAACCCCAGCGAAGCAACGTTTGCCGTGAGTTCTTCCTCTGTTTCCTCGAACGATATGAAGACGCCCGGTTCATTGAACTCCGTTGCCCCCCGGACGAGAAACTCCATGGCAAAGAGGGTCTTTCCGCAACCGGGACCGCCACATACAAGCGTCGGTCTCCCTTTCGGTAATCCCCCGCCGGTGATTTCGTCCAATCCCTGAATATCCGTGGGAGATTTCGGAAGGACCTTCCGACGAGATTGCACTTCTTCTTTCTTCATGGCGCCTTATCTCTCAAAATGTTTTTGCCGTTCCTACGATTGATAGATCTTGCTGAAATTAATTTCGCCGGACACCAAATGTTCATCTGTCAACCGGACAGTGGAAACTCAAGGATATTATTCGGCTCTTTGGTTCCCATGCATCGTTGGATTATAAAATCATCCCTAAAACAAGACAATAGCCCAAAGGGATGAAAAAGAGAGCTACATCTCTAGGTCAGCCAGGCCGCTGTTCGATTAGCTGAAGCATCGAGTGTTAATTACTGAGTATGCAGAATTATTTGAAATAGTGAAGTGAAAGGTGAATTGGATTACTCTCATCCACCGCGAGCAGACCCTTGTCGCCGGCAAATTAATCTCTAATACCTCCGCAATTCTGTCAATTATTGATCGGCCCGCGTGGAGGCGGGTCGGTCCTATGTCTCTTCTGGTCGTGCTCCCGTCCGAGAGTGCTCTCTATCAATTTGGCCAACTTATAAGAAGCGCCGTCGATGGCCTGGTCCAAAGTTGGTGCCTCGTGAGTGACTGCAATTGGCTGTCGTCCTTCGAGGCGGGCTTCCATCATGCAGCGCTTGTCGCTGGGGCTGTTCCTATGGCTTGTCTGGTCGCTCAAATGGACTTCCACTTGCGTGATGTGAGTGCTGAATCGGCTCAGGGCACTCTCTACTTTCCCGTTGACCTCGTCAATCAGCGCCTGGTGACCCACTATATTGTGGTCTGTGTTAATTTGAATCTTCATTACATTCTCCTTTGTGATTGGCTCAATCCGGCAAGCACATTGCCGAAGCTAATCGATCGGCAGCGCACCGGGATTGAGGTGTAAACTTTCGTAGATTTGAAAATGTTCATTCGCCCATCTCGGTCGCTTTGGAAGTGGAAAGCCCGAACATGTACACCAGCCCCATGCGCAACATAAACGGATCGCTGACGTCGGAGAGTCCAAACGCCGGTTCAAGATGCACCGACCATCGGGAAGATATGGCATAGGTGAGAACTGCACCAACGTATTGCTGTTGGGCGTTCCAGTCGAACCCGAACCGCCTGTTATCACCCAGCGCTCCGATCATCTCCAGGCCATAGCCCAGGCGGCTCATGGAAAATGCCGGAGGCTCAGTCATACCACTCATCCCTGCCATCGATCCGCTCATCCAGGAAGGCTTTACAAACAGTCCCAGAGCGTACCCATAATCGTTTCCGTAGGGTGCCTGGAGAGAGGTTTCTCTGATGAAATTGAAAGTCGCGTTCAGCCGATCCCAGTCATGATAGAGTATCACACGTTGCTCGAAGGTACGGGCCCGGGTATTGCGTGCGAGAGCGAGCGGCTCGGTCAGGTCTTCGGGTCCAAAACCCGATACCTCCATTTTATAGAGGGCCGCCCCGTTCAGATCCTCGTATTCACCGTAAAGGGTCAAGTTCAGCCAACGGTCGTCTCCGAACAGATGGAAATAAGTGCCGAACCTCAGGCCGCCATAGGTTACGGGCAGACCGGCAATCTTCTGGCCCTCGGCCATGACGGCAACCGTCCAGCGCGGAGTGATGCCGTACTCGGCCATGAGCATCCCGGTCAAGTAATCGTTTCCGTAGCGCGCCGATTGAAAATCCGGTAGGGCCATCAACATCAATGACTGTTTCTCAAGCGGATAATTGATCGCGGTGAAGTATGGGTTCATGTTCATCTGGGCCCGCAACGGACCGGGCAGTGTCGCCCACAGCAGTCCAGCGATCAGGATTTTTTTCCAGTGCTTAGTCTTGGTCATGTAAAATTTCCTTAACATATGCTCCGCTTCCTGCAGCCACAAAACCTCGTTGACATTCATGTTTGTTTGAGGTCATTCTAAAAGTGAATATCCTTTCCAACGTCTGTACCGCCTATGCCGGTTTGGCTGCGTTTGTCGCGCTCCACATCCAGTTCCGGATTTCCGGCATGTCTTCGCCATGCTTGTTGATGTACTGTTTGTGCTCGATTAGCTTGTCCTGCATCATCTGTTTCAGGTAGGCTCCCTTGGAACCCAGGTGCGGAAGCCGATCGACTACATCCTGCACCAGATGGAAACGGTCCAGATCATTCTGTACCCTCATATCAAAGGGAGTCGTTATCGTACCTTCCTCCTTGTAACCACGGACGTGGAGGTTGCGATTAGTTCTTCGATAAGTCAGGCGATGGATCAGCCACGGGTATCCATGGAAGCCAAAGATGATGTGTTTATCTTTGGTAAAAAGCGAATCGAAATCCGCTTCGCTCAGCCCGTGCGGGTGCTCACTCGCAGACTGCAGCTTCATCAAATCAACAACATTGATCACCCGTATTTTTAGATCAGGCAGATGTTTTTGAAGTATGGAGACGGCAGCCAATATCTCCAGTGTGGGTGTGTCTCCACAACAAGCCATGACCACATCCGGTTCGGCGCCCTGGTCGTTGCTGGCCCATTGCCAGATGCCGATTCCTTCCGTGCAATGTACGACCGCCGCATCCATGTTCAGCCATTGAGGCAGCGGGTGCTTTCCCGCAATTACAACGTTCACGTAGTGCCGGCTGCGCAAGCAGTGATCGACAACCGAAAGCAGACAATTCGCGTCCGGCGGAAGATAAACACGCACGATATCTGCCTTTTTGTTTATAACATGGTCGATGAAGCCGGGGTCCTGGTGCGTAAAGCCATTGTGATCCTGCTGCCAGACATGTGAGGCGAGGAGATAGTTTAGCGACGCAATTTTCCGCCGCCATGGCAGTTCCGACGTTACCTTCAGCCACTTGGCGTGCTGGTTGAACATCGAGTCGACGATGTGAATGAAGGCTTCGTAGCAGTTGAACAACCCGTGCCGTCCGGTGAGAAGATATCCTTCCAACCAACCCTCCGACTGGTGCTCGCTGAGCATCGAGTCGAGTACGCGTCCGTCGGGCGCGAGGAATTCATCGTTCTTTACCGTCCGTGCATCCCATTGACGATTGGTAACTTCAAAGACCGAACCCAGAAGATTCGAGAGCGTCTCATCGGGTCCGAAGATACGGAAATTGCGCTGGTCCTGATTCAACTTTTCTACGTCGCGCAGGAACTTACCGAGCACGACTGTATCCTGGCCGTTGACGGCGCCGGGCGAAGGGACACTCACCGCATGGTCGTGGAAATCCGGCATTCTCAGGTCGCGCAGCAGAACACCTCCGTTGGCATGCAGATTGGCACCCATCCGTCGGTCGCCCTTAGGCGCCAGCTCTGCCAACTCCGGCATAAGTTTGCCGTTCTTATCGAACAGTTCTTCTGGCTTGTAACTCTTCATCCAGCTTTCGAGCTGTTTAACGTGATCGGGATGCTCGGCATCAACAAGTATCGGCACCTGGTGCGCTCGGAACGTGCCCTCGACTTGCAGACCATCGACGACCTTCGGCCCTGTCCAGCCCTTGGGTGACCTCAGGACGATCATCGGCCAGCGCGGCCGGGTGGTGTTGTTCTTGTCCCGCGCATTCTTCTGGATATGCCGGATGTCCTCGATGGCCTTTTCTAAAGTGCCTGCCATGAGCTGATGCATCTCTTCCGGCTCATCGCCTTCCACAAAGTGGGGCGTCCAACCGCAACCTCGCAGAAATTGTTCCAATTCCTCATGCTCTATGCGTGCGAGGACGGTCGGGTTGCTGATCTTGTAGCCATTGAGGTGCAGGATCGGCAGCACGGCGCCGTCGGTAATCGGATTGAGGAATTTGTTGGAGTGCCACGCCGTGGCCAGCGGACCCGTCTCCGCCTCGCCGTCACCAATGACGCAGGCGACGATGAGATCTGGGTTGTCGAACGCGGCACCAAAGGCATGACTTAGCGAGTACCCCAGCTCGCCGCCTTCGTGGATCGAGCCCGGAGTGGTCGGCGCGACATGACTGGAAATTCCGCCCGGAAATGAGAATTGCGTGAACAGCTTCTTCAGCCCGGCTTCGTCCTGAGTCACGTTCGGATAGACTTCACTCCAGGTACCTTCGAGATAAACGTTGCCCACAATCGCCGGGCCGCCGTGACCGGGACCCGCGATATAGAACATATCCAGATCATACTTTTTTATGACGCGGTTCAAATGCACATAGATGAAGTTCTGACCCGGGGTCGTGCCCCAGTGTCCGACAACCAGCGGCTTGACGTGTGAGAGTTTCAGCGGCTGCTTCAGCAGCGGATTGTCGTAGAGATAAATCTGGCCGACCGAGAGGTAGTTGGCCGCACGCCAATACGCGTTTATCTTTCCAAGAAGATCGGGCGACAGCGGCTTGTCCGTTTTATTAATCTCCATTGTTTCCGCGGGGATGTCCTTCTTAACCTCGTGTTCCACCTTCATAGCAATGTCCCTTTTAGAGACTTGTTTGGTTTTCATGATCATGTTCCTTTTGAATTTTAAGACTCAATATGTAACGCACCCGGCGGCAGCCATCCGTCTTGTGTGGCTGTTCCGTGGAAAGAATTTTTGTCTTCACGGTTCAATTCCTTTTGCCGGGCAAGCCGCTGTTGGCTCCGCCGGCGATGAACGGCACTCGGCCTGAGCGGCGCACAGGCACGCGCCGAAGATGAAGATGCACCCGGAAATATAAATCCACAGCAGCAACGCCATGATCCCCCCGAATGCCCCGTACACCGCGTTTAACGTGGCGAAGTTCTGGAGGTATATCACGAATAGACTTGCGGCGGCCTCCAGGAGAACCGTGGCGAACAGGGCTGCGGCCCACACTTGGGCAAACCGCGCAGGCCGGCGCGGAGCCAGCCTGTAAAACAGACTCAGGCCAAGAAACACCACCAACAACGGGATGAAAAAGCTTGCCAGGCCATACACCCGGGATTGGAGATCAGCCATAGGAAGGAGCCACCCCTCCGTCATTCTCATAAGCACCGGCACTCCCATGCCGAAGAAGACTGCACCCGCCGTAATGCCGAGTAACACCAGACTTTTCAGCGGCAGCCGCCACCAACTGTCCATCGTCGTGCCCCAGGCACGGTTGGTCGCAGAGATAAGCGTAATGAAACACTGGATGGCGGCCCAGATCAGGATGAGAAACGCAATCGCGCCCGACTGCTCGCGCGCGTTGACCACTCCGGCGATTGTGTCAAAAATGTGACGTTGCATTTCACCACTTATCGGGACGTACATTTTTATATAGGCAATGATCTCCTTACCGGCCGTTGCGCGGTCAACAAAGAACGAGGCAATCGTGACGAGCAGTACCATTAAAGGGAACAGCGAGAAGAACGCATTGAAGGCGATCGATCCCGCCCACTGTACCCCGTCAATCTGCAAAAACTTTTTGACGGCGAGACAAAGTATCGCCCAGACGCGGCGAGTCTCCTGGCTAAGCACGCTTGGTCCGCTCAAGGGCGCTGCGCTCCTGAAACTCCCACGGCGGCGCGCCAGTATGCATCCGCCTTGCGGAGCAGTCCCGGGGAAAGAGTTTTTGTCTTCATGGTTGAATTCTCCTTTTCATTTCAGGCTGAGAACGCGGCAGACCGTTTTCGCTCACTTGTTCGCCTCCCCGGTTGTTTCGTCGCTCGATTCGACCGGCTTCGATTCCGCCGAGTCCTGCTGACGCAGGAAGACGCTGAGCACGACAAAGAGTGTGAACAGGACGATCGTGAGTGAATTGTCCCTGATTGCATGGTTCCGCGTTCGCAACTGGTCAGGTCTTTCATGGTTCGTGCGAGGAACGCCGGGAGGCCGCAAGAGTTTCCGCCGGCGAGCGGGTCCCGCCCGCCGCACACTCAGCCTTTTTCGCTCGACCAGGTCACTCATGTAAGCGTGTCCTTTTTCGCATTCGCTTCAACGGGAATGCTCCAAGGCAGCCTGCTCATCGGCCCAGTATCCCTTGCGATTGTAATGCCGATGCAGTCTGGTCTCATAATCCCGTGTTAGCAGAAGTTCCGACGTGTATCCCGGAGATTCCTTGATGGTCTCGCGCGGAACGTTGACTAAGACTTTCGACTCGCTCCAATCAACGCGTTCGATCCATCGGGGTGAAACCAGCAACTTGTTTCCCTGCCACCAGTTCTGTGTATCGATGATTAAATCCTCGACGTGGCCAACCTCGCCGTCTGCAGCTTGAACATGATAGCCACTCACCACATGAGTGCTGCGCAAATGGGGATTCCACGCTTTTTCACTTTTGGTGGATCCGCTCCATTTTTCCCGGTCACGCACGATGAAGGGATTAGGCCCCCACATGTTTGGTCCGGCCCAATACAGCGGCCATCCAAAATGTCCATAGTAGGATTCCTCGAATTGCTGCGAGACTGGCTTGTCGCTGTCCAAAGATGGGCTGTCCTCAATCTGCTTTTTCGTCAAATTGACAGAAATGTAGTGCTCTTCCTTATTCACGGCGGCCAGCGCATACGGGGATATCAACACCTGCCTGCCTGTAAGCCAGCCTCCGGTATCGGCGACCAGATAGCGAATCGCCCAGTGACGGTCATCGAAGTAGAATTCCTTGACCTTCCCTATTTCGCCGTCGAGGCTGCTTAATTTGTAGCCCTTCAGTATTTTGGCTGTGTTCAGCATAGTAGTAGTCCTTCCATTCTTTAAGTTTCGTTCTTGTTCGCTGTCGCCGGTTGACAGCATGTTTCAGAAATCGTTTTCATCGCGATCTTCACAGAAGCCACGGTTCCTATTGCGTCGGCGGGGGCGGCTTCCTTATGTCGGAACACCTGGTCGTCAGGCTCCAGAGCAACCGCAGCTTCACTCATTGTTTTGTATGTGAACAATTCGACCGGCATAGATTCCCTTCATTGCTTGACAGTTCACTTCACGACGGTTCGCGATCTCATTAATTTTTCCTCCTGTACAGCTTGTTAATTCCGACGGCCAGTAGGATCACCACCAGCAGTCCGACCACCATCCACACCCACATCTCTCCGCCGTTCCAGCCACCCATCCATCCTCCAGTATGATTCATCATAAAGCTCCTTTCGTTGCGCTGCGACCAGCCTCGCGCTGGGCATTCCAGATTATGAGCGGAAGCAGCAATGTTATTTGAAGCAGCCGCCACAGGACCGCGTCAACCGTTCGTTTTGGGACATCGTGGCGCTTAGCAATCATTTCTATTCTTCTTAATGTTCATGTTCCAGATTCCTTTTCTAGTCGACCATGCCAGGTCCGAGTACGCTGTGTACCGAGCGCGCAATCATCAGTTCTTCGTCCGTGCGAATCACGCGGACCATCACCCGGCTCGCGTCCGCGGAAATCACAGCCGAAGTCTCCGCATTGCGCGACTCATTTAGTTCAATGCCGAGGAAGCTCATCCCATCACAGATGCGCGCGCGCACGACCGGCGCATTTTCTCCGATGCCGCCGGCGAAGACGAGAGTATCCAATCCGCCGAGCGCGGCAGCGAAGGATCCGATCCATTTTTTCGCCTGGTAGCAGAACAGGTCCACTGCTTCCGCCGCCCGCACGTCCTGCTTTTCATGAGCGAGCAGGTCTCGCATGTCCGAGCTGGTCTCCGAAACGCCCAGCAGCCCCGACTTGTGGTTCACCATTTCGTAAAATTGTTTTGTCGTCATCTCCTCGGTTCGGGCGAGATACGCCGCCAGGCCGGGATCCAAATCGCCGGAGCGCGTGCTCATCACCAATCCCGCCGTCGGAGTGAAGCCCATGCTCGTGTCGATGCTTTTGCCGTCGCGTACTGCGGCCATGCTGGCGCCGTTGCCGAGATGCGCGAGGACCACCCGGCCAGTCGTTGCGGCCGGATCGCCGAGACGCACGAGTTCTTCCATCAGATAAGCATAAGACAAACCGTGGAAGCCGTAGCGCTGAATCCCCTTCGCGTCGAAACGCCGTGGAATCGGAAGGAGCTTGGCCACGCGCGGCATGGTTTGGTGAAACGCCGTGTCGAAACAAGCCACCTGCGGCAGTTTCGGATGGCGGTGGCGGAAGGTCTCGATAAGTTCAATCTCGCGCGGCATGTGGTCCGGGTCGTTCGGGCTTATGCGATGCAGCTCATCCAGCAAGTCTTGTGTGACAATCTCCGGATCGGTATGTTTCATGCCGTGGACCACCCGGTGTCCCACCGCCCGGACCGATTCGAAGCTATTCTGCTTCTCCAGCCAATCAATCAGGAAATTGGCCGCCGACTTGTGATCGGAGGCGGCGACGTCGCAGCTCTCCTGTTGATTCCTGTTCGGGTCATTGAATGTCAGATTGGTTCCGCTCAGGCCGATGCGGTCGACCTTTCCATGAAGCCCTCGCTTAAGCGGTTCTTCGACATGATAGAGTGCGAACTTGATGCTCGACGAGCCGCCATTGATCGTAAGGATGCGCGGATCAGCTGGTGCCATGGATGACTCCTTCATTATTCTTTAATCCAAGCGCAGCCAATTTCGAGCACGTTGACCTGTAATCCGTATGAAGAATGCTCCGAATCCCCAACCCTTCCGCGACCTGGACGAACATCGGGGTATTCTCGATATAGACCACATGCCGGGCAGGTACCTTGGCGATATCCAGCGCAAGCCGAAAAATGTCGGCGTCTGGCTTACGAACGTGGACAAAGCACGAGGAGATAAAAAAATCCACAAACTCGCTCAATTTGAACTTACGAATCCGATACGCATTCAGTTCTCTCGCTTCGTTGCTTACAACGGCGATCTTCAATTCATATTCTGTCTTGAGATTACGGACCAACCCGATCATTTCCGGATGTGGTTTCGACTGGGCAAACATGAAGTTCCGAAACTGAGTCCGTGTGAATGGTCGCTTTTGGTGGAAGACGACCCGGTCCAAGTATTGTTTCGGCGTCAGTTTTCCCTCTTCGTATGTGTCGAATGTCAGGTGGTGGCGCTCCTCCATCTCGGCCAGGTTCAGCTTGAATTTCATCGCCGCACGTTTGCGGGCATGATGGTTTTACCCGTCAGTGGGCAGGACGCCGCCGAAATCCAGAAACAGTGTCGTGATTTCTTTTCATAGTTTCATTATAGTCCTCGAGTTTCCGTTTTCACGTCGGCAGTGTTCCCAATTCCTGTAGCGTGCGTAGAAAAGTGATGACATCTTCCCGGCTTATCATACCGATGACCCGGTTATCCCGGGTAATGGGCAACTGGTTGACTCCATTACGGTCCATCTTCTGGAGTGCAGCCCATAGATCGGTATCCGTGTCAACGCGTTTCAACTGTTCCATGGGAAGCATAATCTGGGAGACACTCGTCGTCGCCCATTCAGGACGCGGCACAGCCTTGATCCGATGCAAAGTCGTCAAACCAACGATGTTATCCTTTTGGTTAATGAGAAAACAGCGCTGCCCGGTACTTAGGATGTGTTCATCCACCAATTGCTGCAGCGTCAGATTTGCGGGAACGACGGTGCAACGATTGCCCATGACCTGCGAGACCGTATGGCCCGTCAGCAGAACCTGAAACATCGCTTGATGCACCTGGACCGAAGCCGCGTTGTCAAGGAACCAGCCGACGATCACGATCCACAGCCCCCCGCCAAAGTTGCCGGTAAGCATCTGCCAGACGCCGAAGAAAATAAACCCGAAAGCGAAGAACCGTCCGACATTTGCTGCGATGATGGTCGCGCGGCGCAGGTTTTTCGTTATCGCCCACACTATGGCACGGAACACGCGTCCGCCGTCGAGTGGATAGCCGGGAATCAGGTTGAACAACACCAGAGCAAGGTTTATGTAAGCGAGGTACTTTACTAGGCCAAAGAGCGGCTCCATTCCGGCTGCGAGCGGCGTCACCACGTAGAAAAAAATTGCCAGTGCCAGGCTCACGAGCGGGCCCGCCATAGCAATAAGAAACTCGGCGATAGCGCTGGGCGGTTCCGTCCCAATCTGAGCCACACCCCCGAAGAGGAAAAGCGTAATGCTGCGCACAGGAATTTTGTACCGCTGCGCCACCACAGAGTGTCCCAGTTCGTGGAGCAGCACGCTCACAAAGAGCATGATGGTCGTCGCAGCACCCATGAACCAGTACAGCAGCAGCGGCCAGTGCTTGAACTCGGCGGGAAAGTAACTGCGTGCCAGCATCCAGGTGAACAGCGTGAAGACCACAAACCAGGAGTAATCCAAACCTATCGGGATTCCCAGAATCCGGCCTAACGGGATGTTATGTCGAGTCATGACCGTTCTTCCTTTTTGGGCAAACCGCCGCTGTGAAGTTTCCGGTTCGAGTCGATCATCCGTTTTCGCAGGTATCACTGCTTTTCCCCTTCCATATGAAACGCGTCTCTTTTGAAGTCAATCCGGCTTCCTAGTCGCACTCTCCTTTTCTTTGTTCGCGTTCTCCTGGCCGATTCCCATCGTCAATGCTGTCAAGCCAGCCATACCTCCCAGTTGCATAGTTTCCACAACCGTGCTGGGCACAATTACAATCGTGGCGTTCTCCTTCAAACCCTCATAAAGCATGTTCATGGCTCTCAAGTGAAGGGCAACAGGATTGTTTGCATAGGTCTTGGCAGCTTCTCCAAACTTCTCCGCTACCTGTCGCTCCGAATCTCCAAGAATTACTCTGGCCTGACGTTCTCTCTCGGCCTGAGCCTGCATCGACATCGCATCCTCCAGGGCTGAGGGAATAAGTACATCCTTCACTTCCACCGAAATAACATTGATG
>JAJZVO010000068.1 GCA_021845665.1 Bacteroidota bacterium
GGGTAAAACCTCATGGAGGCCCGAACTGGTGTGGGTTGAAAACTACTCGGATGAGCTGAAGGTAGGAGTGAAAAGCTAATCGAACTGGGTGATAGCTCGTACTCCTCGAAATAGCTTTAGGGCTAGCCTTAGGTAATAATGTTTCGGAGGTAGAGCACTGTTTGGGCTAGGGCTGTCACAACGGTACCAAACCCATGCAAACTACGAATTCCGATAACACGTTTCCTAGGAGTCAGGCGGCGGGGGATAAGCTTCGTCGCCGAGAGGGGAATAACCCAGATCATCAGCTAAGGTCCCTAAATACAAGTTAAGTGTATCAAAGGATGTTGAGTTGCTGAGACAACCAGGATGTTGGCTTAGAAGCAGCCATTCATTCAAAGAGTGCGTAATAGCTCACTGGTCAAGCGACTCGGCGCCGAAAATTCTCGGGGCTAAAACTTGTTACCGAAGCTATGAACTTCCCGCGCAAGCGGGATTTGGTAGAGGAGCATTTCATTCGCGACGATGGTGGACATCGCGGTGTAGCAATACATCGGAAGGCGTGTCGCGAGGCATACTGGAGCGAATGAAAGAGAAGATGTAGGCATAAGTAACGATAAGACAAGTGAAAATCTTGTCCACCGAAAGTCTAAGGTTTCCTGAGCAACGTTCATCGTCTCAGGGTTAGTCGGATCCTAAGCCGAGGCCGAAAGGCGTAGGTGATGGAAAACGGGCGAAAATTCCCGTACCTGTCTGAAATCGTTTGACTGTAAGGGGTGACGCAGGGGTGAAAGACCAGCCGTCTGTTGGCTTAGACGGTCTAAGCGCGTAGGATGGGAGAGTAGGTAAATCCGCTTTCCCGCCGCAAGGCGAGTCTGAAACGTGAATGGGAGGGCTTATGCCCATAAACTGGTCCTAATCTGACTGCCAAGAAAAACCTCGTACAGGAGATTTTAGGCGGACCGTACCGCAAACCGACACAGGTAGATGAGGAGAGTATCCTAAGGTGCTCGAGTGAGCCGTGGTTAAGGAACTCGGCAAATTAGTCTCGTAACTTCGGGAAAAGAGACACCCCGTTTCGACGGGGTCGCAGAGAAATGGGCCAAGCGACTGTTTATCAAAAACACAGCACTTTGCTAACACGTAAGTGGAAGTATAAGGTGTGACACCTGCCCGGTGCTGGAAGGTTAAGGAGAGAGGTTAGCCGCAAGGCGAAGCTTTGAACCGAAGCCCCAGTAAACGGCGGCCGTAACTATAACGGTCCTAAGGTAGCGAAATTCCTTGTCGGGTAAGTTCCGACCTGCACGAATGGTGTAACGATTTGGTCACTGTCTCAACCACGGGCTCGGTGAAATTGTGGTACCGGTGAAGACGCCGGTTACCCGCATCGGGACGGAAAGACCCCGTGAAGCTTTACTATACCTTGGCATTGGATTCGAGCAAGGCATGTGTAGCATAGGTGGGAGGCTTTGAAGCTGGAGCGCTAGCTCCAGCTGAGCCACAATGTGAAATACCACCCTTGTTTTACTTGGACTCTAACCCGGGACCGTAATCCGGTTCGGGGACATTGCCAGGCGGGTAGTTTGACTGGGGCGGTCGCCTCCTAAATGGTAACGGAGGCTCCCAAAGGTACCCTCAGCACGGTTGGTAATCGTGCGTCGAGTGTAAAGGCATAAGGGTGCCTAACTGCGAGACCAACAAGTCGAGCAGGTGCGAAAGCAGGGCTTAGTGATCCGACGATTCCGCGTGGAAGGGTCGTCGCTCAAAGGATAAAAGCTACTCCGGGGATAACAGGCTGATCTCCCCCAAGAGTTCACATCGACGGGGAGGTTTGGCACCTCGATGTCGGCTCATCGCATCCTGGGGCTGTAGGAGGTCCCAAGGGTTTGGCTGTTCGCCAATTAAAGCGGTACGTGAGCTGGGTTCAGAACGTCGTGAGACAGTTCGGTCCCTATCTGATGCGGGCGTAGGAGACTTGAGGGGCGTCGCTCTTAGTACGAGAGGACCGGAGTGAACGGACCCATAGTGTACCAGTTGTCGCGCCAGCGGCACGGCTGGGTAGCTATGTCCGGAAGGGATAAGCGCTGAAAGCATCTAAGCGCGAAACCCACCCCAAGATGAGGTCTCCCTTTCTCCGCCGCAAGGCGGAGAGCTTAAGACCCCTGGAAGATTACCAGGTTGATAGGCTGCAGGTGTAAGCACAGTAATGTGTTCAGCCGAGCAGTACTAATCGGTCGTGAGACTTAACCTATTCTTTTTTTGAGACGCCAGAAACATCGGAAAATGTTTCGACTCACCCAAATTGTCATAAGTTTGCGAAGCTATATGCTTCACACCGATTTTTCCGGTGACTATATCGAGGGGGAAACACCCGTTCCCATTCCGAACACGGCAGTTAAGCCCCTCAGAGCCGATGGTACTTGATGGGTAACTGTCTGGGAGAGTAGGTCGTTGCCGGGAGTTTTTGAGAAAGCCCCGTTCGTTTGAACGGGGCTTTCTTGTTTGTGCGCCACATAAAGTACTATTTGTGTAATGATGTCCAGAAGCTTTTTCGCCTCCCTTTGAGGTTCCTCAACAGCTCATCGATTATCTCTGTCAATCTGCTTAAATTCTCTTTATTGTGGCGCAAGTAAGGAAAGCACATGAACAGCATTGATTTGTTCGGGTGGGAGAATCTTCTAAACGGGCACCCTTGGTTTGAAGGGACAGGAAGTTTTCCGCTTCCCGCCTACTCTGAGTTTATGCCGCCTCCGCGTGTGGGACGCAGCCCTTACGGCTCATTCGATGAGCTGTTTTTGGAAAACGATGTTTACGGTTGGCGTGTCTCTGAAGTTGAACAGGAGTACGAACTCAACTCCGGCCTTAAGAATATTGCCAGGCAGATCATGGAACAGTTGATCGACCTGGGACGCGGCAGGCCGGCTCACCATATCGCCGGATATCTACGGAGGAACCTTGAGAACAATCCCTATTGGCCGGCTGAACTTGCTGAACATGCCGGACGTTTCCTCCATGAACGGTTCGTCGTCCTTTTGCCGCTGGCATTTTCCAAAACACAGGACGATCAGGGGCGGGTTCGGTGGACCTTCTTCGGAGGAAGCGAACAGGGACCCGAACGCGCGTTCTGGAAGTCATTCTTTTCGGCCCCCGGCCAGGAAATCCCGAGTGGTGAGTCCGTCGGGTTCATCTCACGCCTCTTGCATGCAGCTTACGGGGAAAGGACAGATGACGAATCACAGTTGAGACAAATCGGATTTCGAGTTCTCTCTTCGCCGAACGATTCGAGCTTGCCTTACCGAAACAGCGAACCGCTGCCAAATTGGACTCGCCCGTTCCTTGTCGATGAAGGTTCCATGTTCGACGGCGTTAAGTACCTGTTGACCTTCACGCCTTTTGAGAATCTGCCGCCTGCTGTCAGAACAAAGTATCTGGATGGGAAGCTGCATCTGCTCCCATTTCCCGGCAGTCTTCTCTTTTGGGGGATACCTGTCTACCGCCGCCTTCAAAGGGGTTTGCCTCTTGCAATGCAGTTACCGCTTCAACGATTAGTTGCGCGACATGACGGTCCGGGCGGCATCAGGATTCCGCAGTCCGGGTGGCTGCATGAGCCCAGACAGGATAGAGTGGTGGCGGAGTTAAAGGAAGAGCTTTTGCTAAACACTTATCGCCGAACCAATCGCTGGAACAAGGTTCAGAGGTATGAAGACGCGGCAGCGAAAAGTGCAAAAGTGGACAAAGTGGCACAAACCCTTTTCAGCACATCGCTCGATGCTATTGATCTGTATGACAAGCCGATGGCGCGTAATTGCCAGCTGTGGCGGGAGACCGGTGAAGTGCTTCTTGACGGTCCGAACGCATCCCGGAACGAAATTGAGAAAGCTGCAGCTGAGCTGACCGAAGGCGGAATCTTTCGATATCGATTCCAATTCCCCGCGATGAGAGTCGGGGTGCATGAAGTCTACTGGCACCGTCCGCTTGTCGCATTTCTGCCCGATCACGGTCGTGGAATTGAACTGTTTGAGAGCCAGCCGTCGGGTTATCTGACCGCGTACCGCTCGGACGCAATGGACATAGACCATCCGGTGGAGCTCTTCCCTCGACTTCTCCGGCGTGAGAAATATCTGTCTGCGCTCAGCTATTTCGATGCTGCACACGATCACTACGAGCACCAAACCGCGCTTAACATAGTTACCCTTTTTGACATGCGGGAACAGCTAAAGAAAAAGTCGCTGCCGCGAAGCTTCGCACGGCATCTGATTCGAACGGCTAAGGCGGAGACTCTCGACGACTGGCTGAGTGCACTCCCGAAACGTGCGACACGGCGCGAAGAGGGGGAAAGGGTCAGACTTGAGATCCAATCACTGCTGGAGGCCGATGAGCCGTTGCCGGATGCGATCACATTCCAGCACACCGCGACCCGCGCTTACGAGGAGGCTTATTGGAACGACATCCTCTATCTCTCCCATGGAGTCTATCTCAACAAGGACAACGCGGACGTTGTACAGGATCCGCCGACACTTCAACATGTGGATCACAATCATCGCGACCTTGAAGCGCTCAGCGACTATCTTATCAGCCGTCACCGGCATGCCATTTCAGATGCCGGGATGGACGGGAGAGCCGTTGTTGGTGAATTACCATTCAGATGGCAGACCGATTTCGACTACCGCCAGTTTGGCGGGTGGGAAATGAGTCACGATGGCCGCGACGCCGAGCGGAATGTTCTTGTCGTCATACCTGGGAAGAGTAGAAGTGAAGCGGTCATCCTGGCCGATCATTATGACACGGCCTATATGGAAGACGTTTACGATAGGACTCGCGGAGGTTCGGGCGCGCGTCTCGCAGCCGCAGGTGCCGACGATAATGATTCAGCCACTGCGACGCTTCTTCAGGCAGCCCCTGTTTTCCTGAGCCTTTCGCGCGAGGGGAAATTGGAACGGGATGTCTGGCTGCTCCATCTGACTGGAGAAGAGTTCCCCGCTGATTCTATGGGGGCGAGGAATTTCTGCCGATCGGTCGTAGAGAAGACGCTCAAACTACACACCGGCGACGGCCGAACAGTCGGCCTTTCTTCCGTCCGTCTGTCGGGACTTTTTGTCATGGATATGATCGCGCACAACAGGGAAAATGGTCGGGACATTTTTCAGATCTCCCCAGGAAAAAGCGCGGAATCACTGAGAATAGCATATCAGGCTCACCTGGCGAATATGATCTGGAATACAAAAGCGAGCGAATGGAACCGGGGAGTTGAGCGCCGCGGACGAGGTCGCGGCAAGCGAAGCCGGGACGGAGTCTCAATTCCCGATGTAGCCTTACATCCTCAATTGGAAGGACAGGTTAGAACTTTCGACGACCCTCAAAGTTCTCTCTACAACACCGACGGTCAGATTTTTTCAGACATTGGATTGCCGGTCGTATTGTTTATGGAAAACTACGATATCAATCGGACCGGATACCATGACACTAAAGACACGATGGAGAACATAGACCTGGATTATGGTTCAGCGGTGTCTGCAATTGCTATCGAAACGGTAGCGCGTGTCGCGGCTCTCCCGAACTTGTGACGGCAGTTTTCCAGCCGATGCATTGGTGCAAGGTGAGGCTGCAAGAGTCGATCTCGATATGTCCGTTCCTGGTCGGCGAGATCTATTTGATTTTCACGAAGACTTTTGCTATAAAACAAATGGCTCGTTGGGCAGTACCACCATCCTTCAACCATAGCTGATGCCGCAACGTGGGCGGTAGAGTAAGGTGGAATAATATGCTCCCTCACGAGTAGCGACGAATCAATTCAGCTGAAACGAAAATCTGATTGGAATTATCGGTATGAATGGCGATCACAGAAAGTTTATGAATGAAGCAATAGCTCTTTCCAGGGAATCTGTTTCATGCGGCGGGGGGCCGTTCGGGACAGTAATAGTTAAAGACGGAACGGTTGTCGGTCGTGGCGTAAACAGTGTCACAAAACTAAACGACCCAACGGCACATGGAGAGATCGTCGCGATTCGTGAAGCATGCTTAAAATTGAACTCTTTCCGACTCGATGGCTGTATCCTATACACAAGTTGCGAGCCTTGCCCGATGTGTCTCGGTGCAATATACTGGTCGCGAGTGAAGGAGATATATTTTGCAAATACAAGGGAAGACGCCGCCTCCATCGGTTTTGACGACGCCCTGATCTATGATGAGTTAAGTGTTCCACTTCGAGATAGAAGGATTGCGTTTCTCCAGATTATGAGGGAGGAAGCCCTTGTGGTCTTTAACTCCTGGAGGACCAAAGAAGACAAAATTCTGTATTAGTAATCCTACCCGGCAGGATGCGAAAATCAATTGGGGGGAGAATCGATTTTGTTGTTCCGAAAGCCTAACGAGAATGCTGTGATCTAGTGTCGAGTTGTGATCTTCTCGATCTCTTCGGTCAGTTCGCTCCATCTGAAGTATCTAAGTCCGAGCTCGCTCTCCAGCTCCTTGTATTCCGTTGAAACTTTCCTGGCATCTTCGCCATTTCTGTAAAATTCCGGATTACTCATTAACGCTTCGATTTCTTTGCGACGGCCTTCCATGCGGGAAATCGCCGATTCTACCTTCTTCAGCTCGTCTTTTAACGGCTTTAGTTCCTTTGCAAGTACATTTCGTCTTTCGGCCTCCATTCGCCTGCGTTCCTTCGTGGAAACGTCGGCAATCCGTTCTCCGGCGTCAGTTTGGCTTCGCCGTGCCTCACGGACGCCGGTACCTGATCTATCCGCTTCTAGTTTCTTCTTGTATATGTAATCACTCACATTTCCTCTGAACTCCCGCACGCTTCCGTGACTGAACTCAGTCACCTTGTTCACTATCGGGTCTAAAAAGGCCCTGTCGTGTGAAACGATTACAAATGTTCCTTCATACTCCAACAGTGCTTCCTGAAGTACCTTTTTAGATTTCATATCGAGGTGGTTAGTGGGTTCATCCATGATAAGAAGGTTTGCCGGCTGAAGAAGCATCTTCGCGAGGGCCAGCCTGCTCTTCTCGCCGCCGGAGAGTACGGAGACTCTCTTAAAAACATCGTCGCCCCGAAATAGGAAAGCACCCAGAATCGTGCGAAGCTTTGTGCGGATATCCCCGGTCGCTACGCTATCGACAATTCCGAGGACGTCGCTCGAAAGGTCGAGTTCCTCGGCCTGATGTTGAGCGAAATAAGATGGCACAACATTGTATCCGGTGGCGATTTCACCGGAATCGTATGGCTCCACCCCCGCGAGCATCCGCACGAATGTCGATTTGCCGGCACCATTGACCCCGACCACAGCGATGCGGTCGCCACGCTCGATGCTGTAGTTCAGGTCGCTGAAGACGTGCTTAGAGCCATAGCTCTTGAGGACATTTTTGAACTCGACCACTATGCTTCCGCTCTGCCTCGCCTGCGGGAAGTGAAAGTGAATCTCTTCCTCGCCGTCCTCGATTTCTATTTGCTCGATCTTCTCAAGTTGTTTAATCCGGCTTTGGACCTGCCGTGCTTTCGTTGCCTTGTACCTGAAGCGCTCGATGAACTGCTCTGTCTGTTTGATTTGCTGTTGTTGGTTCCTGAATGCGTTGAGTTGCTGTTCCCGGCGCACAGATCTCTCTTTTTCGAAGAAGGTATAATTGCCCGAGTACTCTTCGAGCTTTCCGAGGCCGAGCGCCCAAGTCCTCCCTGTGATGCTGTCTAGGAAGGCCCTATCGTGTGAAACCAGGACTACCGCCCCGTTATAGGTCTGAAGCTTTTCATCGAGCCACTGTAGAGATTCGATGTCGAGGTGGTTCGTGGGTTCGTCGAGAAGAAGTACGGATGGCTCCTTCAAGAGGAGTTTTGCCATCTCGATTCGCATTTGCCAGCCGCCGCTGAATTCTTCGGTTTGTCTCCGGAAATCGTCCCGAGAGAAGCCTAGCCCGGAAAGCACCTGTTCAATTCTCGATTTGATCCGAAACGCGTCGAGATCCTCTAACTTCAGTTGAAGCTCACCGAACACTTCGAGCGTGTCCATATATTCGGGAGCAGACGGATCCAGCTCTTCCATTTTCTGCCGGGCCTCCTCTAATTCTTCACGCACAAGAATCACGTCTTCGAAAGCGGACTCGGCTTCCTCGTAGAGCGACTTTCCTGACGAGGTTATCCCCTCCTGGGGGAGGTAGCCTACAGTGACATAACGTGCCTTGTTGACGCTTCCGCTGTCGGCCTGCGATATGCCCGCAAGTATCTTGAGCAAAGTTGATTTCCCGGTACCATTAGAGCCTACGAGCCCTATCCGGTCGTGTGCCCCGACGGTGAATGATACTTCCCTGAACAAGTATCTCTGTCCGTATTGTATGGTTATATCTTTAGCGCTTAACAATGTCAGTTTTCATTTTGGAATTGATAATTTAACAGGAAGGAGACTTAGTTTCAGCAGAATATAGAGCCAGGGTACACACACATTTGTTATGGTGGGTGAAGTCGGTAGAATAATTTCGCCGGATCAACGGCACATGGCTTGACAAACAGGAGATCAAACATTTAACTTAACTTCAGCCACTGACCCGCAGTCAGTGTTTGTCACAGGGCTAAGTTCAGGAGAAGATCGTGGGAATTCTCGAGCGAAAAGAGCGCGAGAAGCAGATGCGCCGGGATTCGATTATCCGGGCCGCTGAGGTCGTGTTTTTCGAAAAAGGACTTCGAGCTGCAACACTTGACGAAGTTGCCGATCGGGCCGAAGTCAGCAAGGGTACGATCTACCTCTATTTTGCGAGCAAGGAAGATCTTTATTGTGCGCTCATGACGCGCGGTCTCCGTCTCCTTCTGGAGACGTTTCGGGAGGCAAAGCCTGAAGATGCCGGACCGGCCGGGGCGCTGGACAGATTAGGTAACGCCTATCTCGAATTCAGCCGCCGCCAGTCATATCTCTTCAGAATGCTCTCCGCCGTCGAGAGTCCCTCCGTAACCGAGAATGTCTCTCCGGCAATCTTCTCCGAATTGGAAGACGCAAGCGATAATGTGCTCGGCTACGTAGCAACGTTCTTGCAAAAGGGAGTCGCCTCCGGTATTTTCCGCAGTGACGTATCGGCTCATGAAGCGGTAGTGTTGTTCTGGGTGTCTCTCAGCGGGATACTGAATCTCAAACAACGTTCCTCCATGTTCAAAGGTGCAAGCGCACTCAAGGCTGACTCCATAATTGCAACCGTTGATTTCGACTCGCTTTACTCAAAGTGTCAGACTTATCTTCTTGATCTTCTCATGCCGCGCAAAACAGGATCAGCGGAATTGCGCAGTGCGACCGGGAAGCAAAAAGGTTCTGTAAAACAATCAAGGGCGGGAAGGAAGAAATGAGAGCGGGGAAAATGTTGGCTGTTGCGCTATTATCCGTGGTCATATTTGGCGCAGTAATTTTCCTGAGGTTGAATTCGCAGACAAGAAACAACGGGAAGAGTCAGGCGACCCGACCGGTCGCCGTCGACGTTGGCTGTGTCAGGTATGGAAGGATAACGAACAAGGTAAACGTAACCGGAGACATCGAAGGGATTCATGAGGCTGAGGTGATCTCCGAGACAAGCGGGAAAGTGGTCGCGATCGAAAGTGAGGTCGGCGCATATCTTCAGGCCGGCGGAATTATCGCCAGGGTTGAAAACGAATTGCAGGAGATTTCGCTGGAGCAAGCAAAAACGCAGACGGACGCCGCAAAGGCAAACAGCGATAAAGCAAATCTGGATCTGGAGCGGATTAGAAGCCTGTACGCGCAGAACGCAGTTTCCGAAAGTCAGAAGGAAAACGCGGAGCTAATCGCGAAGGCGGCGCTCGCCCAATTTCGCAGCGCTCAGGCAGCAGAAAGGCTCGCTCGGAAACAGTTCGAAGATACGATCCTCCGCACCCCGATTACAGGAAGACTCGCCGAAAAATTCATTACGATAGGAAAGATGCTTTCGCCAGGCATGAATATCGCCACAATTGTCGATGACAGCCGCCTTAAGCTTTGTGCAGGAGTCTCCGAAGAAGACCTCGCATCGATACGTCCGGGAGACACCGTCGAAATATCGTGCGAGGCTGTTCACGGGAGCGTCATCACCGGCAAGGTAAGGCACATCGATTTGAAGGCCGATCCTGCGACCAGAACTTTCAAGGTGGAGATCGAATTCCCGAACGATCGGACCCGTCCGCTTAGGAGCGGAAAGTTCGTGCGAGCTGTGATAAACACTTCGTCCAGGGACAGGGCGCTGATCATTCCTGCCGGTGCGTTGGTAGAATCAAGCGGCCCCCGGTATAGTGCATTTATCGTAAAGGGCTCCCGCGCATTCATCAGGGAAATAATAATAGGTGCCAGGGCGGATTCTGTTGTAGAAGTAACCTCCGGCCTCACCGCCGGCGACACTGTCGTGACGTTCGGCCAACAGAAGCTGGGAGACGGAAGTGAAGTCTCATACGGATCCATCGATTGAGGTAGATGTATGCACTTAACTCAATTGGCGATCAGAAGGCCTGCGTTCATAACAATGATTTTCGTGGCGCTCGCCGTTATCGGTATTTATTCATACAACCAGATGGGGGTCGACCTTCTGCCTAAGATGGATTGGCCGATAGTTTCCGTAGTTACTGTATATCCGGGGGCCGGTCCACGTGAAGTAGAAAACGACGTTTCAAAGCCGATCGAGGATGCTTTAAGTTCGCTCAACAACATAGACAATATCAGGTCATACTCGAACGAGAATGTATCCGTAGTGGTGGTTCAGTTTTCTTTTGCCACGGACGTCAACACCGCCGCCAATGACGTTCAGAGGAATGTCGACATGGCTCAATCACAGCTGCCTAAGGACGCCGATGCCCCGCGCGTGCAGAAGGCCGACCTGAACTCGTTCCCGATAGTCAGGATATCGGCGACGGGCTCGATGCAGCCGATCGCGCTGTACCAGTTCGTGGAAGACAAAGTCAGGCCTGCGCTCGAGCATGTGCCGGGTGTGGCGACGGTGGATCTCGTCGGCGGCAGACAGCGGGAGATAAAGGTCGGAGTTGACAATGCAAGGCTTCGTGCATACGATCTCTCTATTATGCAGGTTGCGCATGCCATGGCAAGCGATAACCTCGATTTTCCCGCAGGCACCGTGAGCGGCACGACAAAGGAATACACCGTCAGACTATCCGGCAAGTTCAAGTCCGTCGGTCAGCTCCGTAATATGGTCATTGCATCCACGTCGAAAGGAGTGGTACATCTCGGCGATGTCGCCTATGTCAGAGACTCTTATAAAACGGAGGGTCAAACTTACAGCCGTATGGAGGGTAACCCTGCAATCGGCATAATAATCCAGAAAACGTCCGACGCCAATTCAGTGAAAACAAACGATGGGATCAGGGAAGCGCTTAAGAACCTGGAGCTCGAATACAGGAACAGCGATCTGAAGTTCACGGTCGCCCAGGATATTACCCAGTTCACCCGGAACTCGATGAACGAAGTGCGTCGCGATCTTGGGCTCGCCATCATGATGGTCGCCATCACCCTGTTTTTGTTCCTCCATTCAGCGAGAAACTCGCTGATAGTTCTTCTCTCGATCCCGACGTCACTGATAAGCACGTTTATCTTCATGTACGCGATGGGATTTACGATAAATTTGGTCTCAATGATGGCGATGGCGCTTGTTATAGGGATACTCGTCGACGATTCGATCGTTGTCCTCGAGAATATACACAGGCACATGGAGCTGGGTGAGGAGAAGAAAGCAGCCGCTCTCAATGGCCGAAGCGAAATAGGATTTGCCGCTGTGGCTATCACGCTCGTCGATGTGGTTGTCTTTCTCCCGATTGCTCTCGTTGGCGGCCTCGTCGGGAAAATATTCCGCGAGTTCGGGCTGACGATAGTCGTGTCTACGCTTATTTCTCTTTTCGTTTCTTTCACATTGACTCCCATGCTCGCGTCTCGATGGTCAAGCGTGAATCAGTATAAGAATGATTCCATTGCCGGAAAACTCGTTAACTGGTTCGAGAACTTTCAGAGGCGGCTTGATGCAGGCTACAGGAAGGTCCTCGGCTGGGGACTTGCAAACAGGAAGAAAGTCATCGGAATAAGCGTTGGCGCGCTCCTGGTCAGTCTTCTCCCGATTCCGCTTCACCTCATCGGCACCGAGTTTATGACACAACCGGACCGGGGCGAGTTCGCCTTGATAGTCGAGATGCCGGTTGGGACACCGCTGGATAAGACTGACCAAACGATTAAGCAAATTGAGAATCGTCTAAGGGGGGATCCAAATATTCAGGATTATTTCAGTACAGTCGGAATGTCTGAACAAACCTTCCAGAAATCTACTCAGCCGAATTTGGGCCAGATACATATTAGACTTGTGCCCGCATGGCAGCGACGAATCTCAACTGAAGAAGAAATGACCCGCGTAAAGGATATAGCTGACAGTTATCCCGGGGTCACTTCCAGAACGAGTGTTATCGGCATGTGGGGAACCGCCAATTACTCCCCGCTCGAGGTCGAAATTCAGGGAGCGGATTTGCCACAGGTCGTTTCGGCTTCCCAAAAAATCGGCGACGTAATGGGGCGAACAAACGGCGTAACGGACATTAAGAGCACATGGCAGACCGCTCGTCCGGAACTCCAGGTTGTGGTGGACAGGGAAAAGGCCGCCTCTTTCGGTCTAACTCTCGGCGATGTCGCATCTGCGTTGCAGACGGCAATTCAAGGGAATGTCGTCACAAAGTATAACGACAACGGGACGGACTACGATGTGAGGTTACAGCTGGCGGAAAGTGACAGGAATAAGGCGTCGGAGCTGCAGAACATGACGTTGATGACCGGCTCCGGAAGACAGGTCTATCTTCGGCAAATAGCCGAAGTGATCAGAGGCAGTGGGCCCGTTGAGATAGATAGGAAGGACCGGGAGCGGCTGGTGACCATAATTGGAAATCTTACCGGTTCGCGAAGTCTCGGTGACGCTACTCGTGATATTGAGTCTGGGATCGCTTCACTTAAGCTTCCATCCTCCATCAGGGTGTTTTTCGGCGGCGATAATGAGAACATGTCTGATATGTTCAGCGACATGGGACTAGCCCTTGCGATGGCCGTCCTGTTTGTCTATATGATTATGGTTTCGCTTTTCGAATCTTACGCTCACCCGTTCACTATCATGTTTTCTCTCCCGGTTGCACTCGTTGGCGGCATGTTGGCCCTTTTGCTCACTGGACAGACGTTGAATACTTTTTCTATGATTGGCGTGATTATGTCGGTTGGACTTGTAACCAAAAACGCGATCTTGTTGGTAGATTACACCAACACGCTCCGTGGTCGTGGATACGATATGACTCACGCAATACTCGAAGCAGGACCCACGAGGCTTCGGCCGATCGTCATGACGACGGCGACGATGGTTTTCGGCATGCTGCCGCTTGCGCTTGGGCTCGGTTCGGGCAGTGAGATCAGGCAGAGCATGGCCGTTGTGGTCATAGGTGCTTTGATAAGTTCGACGCTCTTGACGCTGCTTCTGGTTCCCGTTATGTACACGTACGTTGATGGCCTGAAAGCCAGGTTCCCGGTTTTCTTCCGTCAATTGGGGTGGCTCTCCGCTTTGAAGGGAAGGCTTCGAGTTGTTTCTTCACGTCCGGCACCGGGCGTGGAGAAGTAACCTCAATGCGAACACACTTCAACCTCTCGCCGGTTTGGCTGGCGAGCTTGTCGGCGTTCGTCACTTGCGGAAGGCTAATTGACCCTGACGACTCTGGAGGTCTACCCGTATATGTCTTGTTCGTCGTACTCTTGAACGAACGTGCTTTTCTCGTCTTTGCCCGACTTACTACCCAACATAGCGAACAAGAAAACGATCGCGGCAACCGGTAGGAAAAGCAACCCTATCACCTTTACAACTCTGCTCATCTGTTTGATCGGCTGTTAATTTCTTGGACTACCTACGATTCTATCTCTCAATGACTGTCAACAAGTCAAAGCGGCTCCAACACTAAACAAATACTTGGTTCTTTTTGCTTGTTGAGACGCAAAAATTTATCACGTTTCAGATCCCAAATCAAGATTACTACCCGTTTCCACGTGAATTTTTCCCTGAATATGTGTTCAAAAGCACACATGGTCGTTTTTGATGGAGGTGAAAAAGCACCATTCTCGTTGCATTTTTGTGGCAGTGAGGGTATTTTTCAAAGAAATCATTGGCCGCGAGATGAGCGATAACAATCAAAAACCAGACGAAGAGCAGAGTCAGAGGCAATTCAGGGATAGGCCTCCGAAGAAGATTGATGTTTCTGTAGTAATCCCACTATATAACGAGGAACAATCTCTAATGCCGCTTTCGCTCGGGATCAGAGATGCACTCGACCGGATGAATTCGACATATGAAGTGATTTTCGTGGACGACGGATCGACCGATAATTCTCTGAGGGTGCTGAGAGAAATCCACAGAAAGAACCGGCGCTACAAGTACATTAGTTTCCGCAGGAACTACGGCAAGTCGGCGGCGCTGTCAGTCGGATTCCAGAACGCGGTCGGGCGGATCGTTGTGACAATGGACGCCGACCTTCAGGACGATCCAAACGAAATTCCTAGACTGATTGAGAAGCTTGAGTCCGGATATGATCTCGTCAATGGATGGAAGCGGAAACGTCACGATCCAATTACAAAGACGATTCCTTCGAGGCTATTCAATTATACAACCTCGCTCATGACAGGGATCAAGCTCCGAGATTTCAATTCGGGACTGAAAGCGTATCGGAAGGAAGTCATTCAGGACATAAAGGTAGTCGGTGAAATGCATCGTTTCCTGCCGGTGTTGGCACACTGGGCAGGATACAAGGTCGCTGAGATTCCAGTAACACATCATCCAAGAAAATATGGCAAGACTAAATTTGGAATAGACAGGTTCTGGCACGGCTTCCTCGACCTTCTTACTGTTCTGTTTACGACAAGGTACAGTAAACGTCCTCTCCATTTCTTCGGCGTTCTCGGTATGACAACCTTTCTCATCGGAATTGGAATTGACCTCGAGCTGACGATCGAATGGTTCATGGGGAAAACCGCGATCAGCAACCGTCCCCTGTTCACCGTGGGAATACTTCTGATAATTGTCGGCGTGCAATTCGTTTCGATAGGATTGATTGGCGAAATGATTACTCGCACAAGAGCCGCCGAAGATTACGTAATCAAAGAAAAAGTTTTCAATTGATATGACATCAAGGCTTGATGGCGGGGCCATCAAAACGGATTGCAGGCACTACCGAGGATATATCCCGTGTAAACCGAACAAGCAATACGGAGTCCATTGCTCGGATTGCCACCATTATGATAAAGTGAAAGAGAAGTTCCTGATAATAAAGCTGGGTGCGCTGGGGGACGTGATCCGAACCACACCTTTGCTTCATAAGATTAGGTCGCTCTACCCGCACGCGGAGATATGGTGGCTGACGCATACGCCGGATTTCCTTCCCGATATTGTGGACAGGAAATTGAAGTTCGATCTTGCTTCGGTCCTCCAGATAGAGGAGACGGAGTTCGACTTTGTTTACAGCCTCGACAAGGACTACGAAGCTGCGGCACTCGGAAGCCGAGTAAGGGCAAGGGTCAAGAAAGGTTTTATTTTGTCGGAAGGGAAGACGGCGGCGATCGACGATCTTGCCTATCCGAAATACCTCACGGGTCTTTTCGACGACGTAAGCAAGGCGAATACCAAGAGCTACATGGAAGAGATCTTTGAGATTTGCGGGTTCAAATTCGGCGGCGAGGAATATATCCTTTCTAATTTCGACTCGGATGGCTACAAGTGGAATATCGATTTGCCGAGGCCTCTTATCGGTCTTAATACCGGTTGCGGCGGACGATGGACAAGCCGGCTTTGGAGTGAGGACAGCTGGGCCGAGCTCGCGAGGAAACTTCGCGAGAAAGGATACGGAGTTCTGTTGCTTGGCGGTGAACAGGAGGATGCGCGCAATAAGAGCATCTCGGCCAGGAGCGGGGCGGCGTATCTCGGCTACTTCCCGCTGAGGCAGTTCATCAATCTTGTCGACAAGGTCGATATGGTCGTGACCGGCGTTACCATGGGGATGCACATAGCGCTCGGACTTCAGAAGAAGATCGTCCTTATTAACAACATATTTAACAGAAACGAATTCAATTTATACGGGCTCGGCGAGATTGTCGAGCCTGAGAAGGAATGCAAGTGCTACTTTCAGCCGCGTTGCGTGAACAAGGAGTATTTCTGCCTTGAACATTTATCTCCATCGAAGGTGTTTGACTGCGCGATGAGAGTGATGGATACGGGCATGGCGGTGCCGAAGTCAGGCGAGTTTGTCGGGAAACGTTAGTGCAACGAGGAAAACCACTGCCTGAGGCAGTGGTAAAGTATGGATGGCTTTGCCAGTTAGGATGCGAGCACCTGGAGCATGATGAAGGAAATACTGAGCATCTTTTTCCATAGTGCCACCGGCTTTGCCGGTGGTAGTTCAATACGAGTGACTACTTCTTCCGGTCGAGGGGCCCGTTGAAAATTGTAATAATCAGCACCGCGTTTCCGCTTCGGGGTGGAATTGCTCATTATGTTTCACTCCTTAGAAAACATCTTGCTGAGCGCCACGAGGTTTCCGTAATTACCTTCAAGAGGCAATATCCGCGGTTCCTTTTCCCGGGCAAATCACAGGAAGAAAGAGGAGAGGTATCCGGCGAGCAGCCCAGTCCGCAGGTTATCGACACTGTCAATCCGCTCACATGGTTTAAAGCAGGCAGGATGGCGGCTGCCGGGAAACCGGACCTCATCATTTTCAAGTACTGGATGCCTTTCTTTGCTCCTGTCTTCGGCACCATCGCAAGAGTTGCAAAGAGAAGATCGGGATGCGAGGTCCTTTTCATTTGCGACAACGTTCTTCCTCATGAGAGGACGCCGGTAGACAGAATTCTCACCGCATGGGCACTCAAAGCGGGAAATTTCTTCGTAGTGCAGTCAAGGTCGGTAGAAAAGGACCTCCTCGATCTCCTTCCGTCACCGGCATACAGGTATGTCCCCCATCCGGTATATGAGATCTTCGGAAAGAGTCTCGATAGGACTGAGGCGAGAAAGAGACTGGGGATCGATCATGACGATAACGTCGCACTTTTTTTCGGCTACGTGAGGAAGTATAAAGGTCTTCACGTGCTGCTCGACGCTGTGAAGAAGGCTTCATCCGAGAGGGATTTCAAGTTGATCGTTGCGGGGGAATTCTATGAAGATGAGAAACCTTACCGTGAGCAAATAGAGGCGTTGGGTATAGGGAATAATGTGAGAGTTTATTCAGATTACATACCGAACGAAGAAGTCTCCATATATTTCTCGGCGGCGGATGTTGTGGTTTTGCCGTACATTGACGCGACGCAGAGCGGCATAACGCAGATAGCATACAATTTTGACAGACCAGTAATAGCAACGGATGTCGGTGGGCTGGCTGAGACAATCGTCGACGGGAAAACCGGGCTCATCGTCAAGCCGAATTCGGCGGACGAACTTGCCTCGTCGATCGTGAAATTTTTCCGGGAGAAACTCTCGGAATCCTTTTCCTCCGGGGTCGCGGAACAGAAAAGGCTCTACTCCTGGGATAATCTTGTAGAAGCGATAGAGGATTTGACAGGCAAGGGCGGGGAAATTACTCACTCGTAACGGGAAACGATCCTCAATATCCGGGTCGGTCCATGGACCTTTTTGAGTCCCGGTGACATGGAAGCGGTTCTTCCTTTCAGTCCACAATTTTCACGGCGACCTGCAAGTAATTGTTTACCGCTCCGAGAAATTCATAATGCACTCCATGTATCCGCGTGAAGATGTCGAACGCAAGAAATTCGTGGTTGGGAACGCAGAATTCGTCGAAGATCAGAACATCGCCTGCTTTCAAAATGGATGCGAATGACATAAGGACAAACAGTGTTGAAGAGAACAGGTCGGCGTCGAGGTGGAGGACTTTTCTGGTTGTCGAATCAAAGACTGCCGACCCCATGAAGTGCGGCACCGTTTCCTGAAAAAGGCCTTTCACGAGCCGGCACCGCTCATCTTCAAAAAGCAGGGAACCCGGTCCCATCTCACCTTTCTTGAACATCCCCCAATCTTCCGGAAGTCCCTCAAATGTGTCGAATCCGAAAAACCTCGAATCCGGATTTGTGTTCTCCTTAAGCCACCACCTGAGAGAAGTTCCGCCGGCAACCCCGAACTCAAGATAGTCGATCTTTTCCGCTTTTATTGCTTGAGTCTCGATGACATACTTGTGGAGCGTGAACCTCTTATCGTAGTGCCGCCTCAACTGAAAAAAATCGTCAAAGCCTGTGCCTTTCCTTCGCTGCTCCGTTATCCACTTCGACAGCTTTAGCGAATTGCCAATGAATATCAGCGGGGCCGCGAGAAAACCCAGATATGCTCCGGGTCTAATGAAGAAAAAGATCCCCTTCGCTAGCGCGATTAGTCTTACTACAAAATTCCTTAAACTGAACTTCATTCTAAACTCCTGATTAGGGAATCTGCTTTCTTCGGTGTCATCAGTGTGCTATCTCTGAGTACCGGCTTCTCCGAGTTAGGAGTTGGATAGCTCCTCTCCACCATTCCTTCCGCGCTTCTTCGAAACGAATGAAACGCCGGCGATGCCGATCAGGCCGACAAGGAGAAGCACGTTGGTGCCCAGGCTCAGGTCGCGTCCGACGTAATAGACGGTCGGATGAAATTCCAACGTAACCGTGTGATTGCCTTTGGGAACATCGATCCCTCTGAGGAAATAGTCGCTCTGATATATCTTCGTCGGCTTTCCGTCGATGAAAGCTTCCCAGCCCTTCGGATAGTAAACTTCGCTCAGCACAAGGAAGTTGTTTCCAGTGGCATGAACCTTAAGCGTCATAGACTGGATTTCGTAATCCGTGATCTTCACACTCGCTTCGCTGTCAGGCGGGACGAAGTTAAGATTGGGATTGCTTACGAAGTAGACGGTCTTGGCCGGATTGAAAGTGCCGTCTCTCAGTGAAATCAGGATGTCCAAAGGTGACGAGATCTTGTAGTTGTCGACGAAAAACGCTCTCGGCAGGATATTGTTGTTCCGTATCACGAGCTGCGAACCGCGGTAAACGACCTGTCCGAGTAGACTGTCGGGCTTGTTTGAGATAATATACTTGATACCGAGAAGTCTCATCACGTTAGGGTTGGTGATACCGGCTACGTCCATCATATTCTGATAGCTTCTTAGCTTCGCTGCTGAATACCCGTAAGCATTTTGAAGATCGAAATATGAAAGAGTGTTCGAAGTGATCGGCTGAAGGTTGTCCAATTCAAGAACTCTGTACAGAGAAGTGTCCTGCTTTATGTAGGAGACATAATCGGGCTTTGCGAACTGCTGCCTCAGCGTGGCCTGGCTGCTGTACTGCATCGGCTTGGCATCGACCCGCCACATATCGAACAGGAGCAGGAGAAGGAGCGCTCCGAACGCCGGTACCGTTTTCAGCTTTCCGACAACGTAGAAATAGATGATCCCGCATGTAGCCGCGCATATGAAGAAGAAGATGTAAAGGTCTCCTATCATATTATCGAATAGAATCGGATAGGCCTGCTGGGCTATCCTGTGGCTGGAATCTATAATCCCGTAGTAGAAATCCTTGATGCTTCCGTTCATTACCAGGCTCAATAACAGAAGAGCTACAAACGCGATTCCCCAGGTCATCACCTTCTTTGCGAATGCCTGATCACCGGAGAGCCTGGCCTTTGTGATATAGTCTATCCCGTATGCCGACAATATCGGCACGAATATCTGCGGCAACACCAGAATCATGCTTGGAGATCTGAACTTGTTGAACAGCGGGAAATGGTAAAACATAAGATTGAAGAAGAGAGGGAAGGTTCGACCGAACGACAAGAGGATCGAAAGGATTATGGTTGCCGCAGAGAACTGGACAAACCTGTCCTTTCGATTCTTGAAGAAGCCGATCGCTGCAAGGATCAGCGTGATTACACCCATATATTCCGGTGCATCGGTAAAAGGCATCTGTCCGAAATAGGTGTTTACACGAACTGGCTGATTGTTAGAGAGAGGGCCGTTGTAGACATAATCTCCGAACCCATAAAACGACGGCACAAAGAACGTCGTGAGCTCTTCGGGACTGAACGACCAGTTCGTCGCGTAATCGTAACCAAGCCCGGATCCGTCCTGCTGAGTCCCCGAGTTCGCGCTCTGCACGATCGGCTGCGATCCGCGTATGGAGTACTTCGTATATTCGAGAATTGACAGGTACTTGTCCGAAGACATCGCAAAAGCGACGAGCCCGGCCGCGAGAAGCAGGAGGCCGTTCTTTACAAGGCCTGTGACGTTTTCCTTCTTGAAGAGCGAGACGACGAAATTGAAAATGTAGTAGAGTCCCAGCGTCAGGAGCGTATAGTAAATCATCTGTATGTGCGAGCCTTCTAGCATCAGGTGAACCGCAAGCACCAGTGCCAGGAAATACGACCATCTGAATTTTTTTCGGAGCTCCAGGATGAATAGGAAAATATAAGGAAAGAATGTTAGAGTGAGTATTTTTGTTCCATGTCCTACCATTACCCAGATGATGATGTTCATCATAAATACAATCGCAATGGCGGCAAAGAATCCTGCAAATTTACTTATGCCCATTCTCCGCAGGAGCAGAAAGAACCCTAAGCCGAAGAGGAAATAGCATATAATTGCCCAACCCACATCCGGGTTTCCCAGTACAAACGACAAGTAATGAATCCCCTCATTGAAAAAAAAGCTTGTCAGGTCATACCATCGTGTCCCCATAGTCATTAGGCTGGCGAAAGAGGGCATGCCGCTGAAGACGTACGGTATCCAAAGCGGAAAGACGTGTTCCATCTTCGCTTGTTTGAGGTAGCCCTGGAAGCTCATAGGCGAGACGACGTCCGGTGAGACGAACACCTTTCCCTCGAGGAATGCCTTGTGGAAGAAGACCACCAACAAGATGAGTATCAGGATAATCAAAGCCGGCGTTTCATACTTCTGCGGGATAAGCGGCTTTTCTTCGGGAAGCGAAGCCTTGCCAGCCCGGTGTCTTCTGTCTTTTTGAGCCATGCCTAATATTACTCCATCAGTTTAAATTGAGCGGTGAGGGCAGGGGGAGGTGCCCTCAACAGATGTCATGTTCACAGTCTCCCGGCGCGAGGTTGCAACAAATCGTTTGATGACGCCGAATTGAAAAACCTCGAAACGACTTCAATCTAACTATAATCGGCTCAATATTGAAACAGAAAGGAGGGCTAAGACCCCTTGTGGTATACTCCCTTGTAGCGCGATTCTTCGAAATCAATGTAGCGCAGTCTGATAGGGATCGGTATTCGATTTGTCAGGCAATGATTTTCGCAGGGAACGAACTGAAGACATGGATTTGCGCTGAGGGGCATTAGCGATAACTCGAAGCGTGAACACACTGCATCCTCGTGTGGAATCCCAAGTGATGATCTTCCACTTTCAAATTCATCCCAATTATCTGATCGTAAGCTCACTCATTCGTCACTGCTCAAAAGGCAAACAGGGCGATGACTCTTAATGTTTGTCCGGCATCCCGAAGCAGGACTGCAGCTCCGTTGTCCCGCCCTGGATGCGGAAAAGTCTCTTAAGCCTATTTGAGCAAAAGAAGTTTCCTGGTTTGAGTATACGTCCCTGCCTGGAGTCTGTAGAAGTAGGCTCCGCTGGGGAGGGTGCTTGCGTTGAAGTCTATCGAATAGTTGCCTGCATTCTGCTCGTTGTTCACAAGTGTTTTGACCTGACGTCCGAGATCGTCATAGATGGTGAGAGTCACAAAGCTGTGCTTTGGCAGGCTGTAATTGATCACCGTTGTCGGGTTGAAGGGATTCGGATAGTTTTGGCTCAGGCTATATACTTTGGGGAGTTGAGGTTCGTTTACTGAGGTAATAGTTCCGACAATAAAGGACCAGATGTCAGAGAAGAGGCTTATGCCGTTACTGCCGGAAGCCTTAACTCGCCAGAAGTACTTGGTGTTTGGATTGAGGACGGTGTTGAAGAATGCGTTCAGTCCGAGGGTGCTGTCGGCAATCGATTTTGAATTCAGCACGATGTTCGAGAAAGAGCTGTCGAGCGCAATCTGGACTTCATACGAGGAGGCTGAAGGGACGGAATTCCAGACGAGTGCGGTATCTGCCGCTGCCAGAGTGTCGCCTGTTGTCGGTCCTATCAGCAGAGGAGTATTGAGAATCGTGCCGAGGCCGCCGTCGGTAGTATGGAAAATCAGCCCATTGCTTCCGACAGCCCATCCGTCTGAATCATTTAGGAAGTAAACATCCTCGAACCAACTGCCGGATGGCGCACCGACCTTCTGGCTTGTCCAGGTTGCTCCTTGATCGGTAGACACAAGAATTGCGGCCGAGTCTCCAACGCCACCGACAGCGTAAGCAGTCGAATCCCCAGTCAGTGCAAGCCTGAAGAAAATATCATTCTTGCTCGATCTAACCAGATCCCAGCTTGACCCGCCATCAGTGGACTTCATTATGGCTCCGCCGTCTCCAACAAGTATCCCGTCACTGGAATTGAAAAATTTGATATCGTTGAAACCCTGGTGATTCGGTACAGGCGACACGTTCTCTTTGTTCCACCAGAGGCCGCCGTCAGTTGTCTTGAGAACCAGGTTGGAATCGCCTGCGGCCCAACCCAGACTATCGTTAAGAAAATCAACGCGCACCAGGCGGCCCGCGAATCCCATGATCTGGGGAACGAATTGGCCGTACGAGTTCAGCTTCTGAATGACCGTATAAGCATTTGAGGCCCATCCTCCGGCGGTCCAACATTCAATCTGGCCATTGATCTTCGTGGCAAAGATTCCGTAATCTGTCGCGTCGTATGGCGAACCGACGCTGGCAGACGACCACTGGCTGCCGCCGTCGGTAAGATCGGA
>JAJZVO010000130.1 GCA_021845665.1 Bacteroidota bacterium
GTACAGATTCTTTAACGTGATGCTGCCCTGATAATCCTCGATGAAATGATATGTGATCGAGCCATCATTGTGTATCATAGGATTAATCTCCGGCGGGTAATGCCCGGATGCGGGAGTAGGAGCTATGATGGTCAAGTGGTAGCCATTTACGACGATGCCGTTGTAGGTGCCACCGGTGTAATAATAAACTGAATCGTCGTACAGTTGGTACACACGATTCGGATTATTTCTCGCTCCGGTACTTGTTGTATCGCCGTTGATGAAGTTTGTAATGTTACCTTCTGGCGAAGCCGGTACCCAGACGGTATCAGCGGTCTGGGCAAAAGACTGGAGCGGGCCGGCAAATAGAGCAACAACCATTCCCACAAAAATTGTGGCAAAGATTTGTTTCATAAGAGTTCTCCTTATGATTGTTTTGTTTTGCGTGCTTCTAGCGCACACGATTGCAGAAAAATGTTTCGTCTGATTCTCCGATCGAAAGAATTCGGAGTTGAAGCGTTGTACCACCCCCTTTGGAGATTCGAATCTGAATAGTTGACAGTTAGTTGCATAGATTTAGTCTTGTCTAAACTTTGTCATGAATTGGAAATCACAATGTTAATCTGATTCCAAGGTCGGCAGTCATTCCATAATCCTGTTCGCTTGACGGAAAGCCGTTCCCCTGTATCAAGCTGATATCGTTTTGTCCGTTTATGTTGTTCAAATCGAAGTATACCTGAAATCCTTCCCACGGCAGATTTTGTCTTGCCGCGAGATCCCAGCGCACGTACGTGGCTGTGTTGGTACGAAGTTCCGGATGGAAATTCTCGCCGGTAAAAACGTTTGACGAATAAATCATGGAAACCCGGATGGAAAAGCCTTTGTAATCATAGCCGAGCGCCAGGTTCGCAATATCATTTGGCTGATCGATGAGACGCTCAGTATAGAACGAATCTATCTCAGTGTAAGTGGTGTGACCGGTACGCGGATCAGAGGGAGGATGAGCGATCTCGTACGTTTTTAGGTAATTCGCACTGGAAAAGATATGCGTATAGTTTGCGGAAAACACCAATCCTGAAAGCGGTCCTGGCAGATACCAGAGGTGAGTTTGCCAATCGAATTCGACACCGTAATCGTCGATCGGATATGGGTTGTTGATGTACGTGTAGATCGGTTTACCGACGTATGTGGTTCCCAGTGGGACACCCGGGTACTGTGAGGGGTCGATGATATATCTCTGGACAGAGAAAATCAAATTCGAGATGTGTTTCAAGAAACCGTCAACGGAGAAGAAACCTATGGTATTGTCGTAGATGGCAAGTACGGCATCGTAGTTGGCAGATTGTCCCGGCTTCAAAGCGTAATTGTTCCAGGTAACCGAAGGCTGAGCGCCGCTTCCTATGTCTATCCAGGGAATTATCGACCTGTAGTCTGGATACGTAAGTGTGTTTGTGTAGGCCAGGTGCACCTGCAGCCATGGTAAAGGTCTGTATATCAGGTGTACCATCGGAAGCCAATAGCCGTGTGATTCATCAACGGTAGTATCTTTGGCGTTGTAAAAGAGATGAGCTGTGCTGGTCTCGATACCTCTCGGAGCGGTGTAAGACGTGGACAGATTCTGATATCTAACGCCGGGGAGGAACGTCAGCGTGGGACCAATGTTCAGAGTATACATTGCGTAAGCAGCGCTCTCATCCTCATGCCCAGAATAATCGTATGTCTTTGATGCCCAGTCGTCATACGAGTAAGCATCGAGGGTCCCTGACTTTTTCGCAATGCTGAGAACATTCCACAGCATTGAGACGTTTGCAGGCACACCCATTGTATACTGGCCGTTTAGGAACTTCCCGTAATCGACACTGGGATCGTTGAATGCGGTAATTGGGATTAAGTCGGTGCCATTCGGATTCAAATTATACGGAGGTTGCGCCATCCATGGGTACGCGCTGATGATGGCAGCTCTCACGTTCGATCCGCTGGCTTGATCTAATAGTCCATCTCCCTGGCTGTAGTCGTAGGATCTGGTCGTATGCCTGTACATCCCTCCGAACTTCAAAGCGCTTGTCACAAGCTCCGAGAAGTTAATGTGAGATGTGAAATCCACAGAGCCTGTTATATCCCGGCCCCTAGTGAAATAACTGTCGTTAGTAATTGAGTAAAGATTATTTGCGGAGTTGATAATAGTCGAGGCGCCTGGCACTGCCTGAGGGTTCAAGCTCCCTGCGTTAGCCAACCCCGCTACGGTGTTCTGACGGAATCCCATGGACAAATCGTTCGGGTCGTGATTTTCTGAGTATGAATGAGATACTTTCGCATCGACGGTAATGAACGAAAATGATTTACTGAAGTCGAGGAGGTTGGTGATAACATTCAAGTAGTTGCGGGAATCCCCCGTCGAGTTGTAGAAAGCATCGCCCAAAATACTGTAGCTGATTCCGCGGTCCAGGGTGGATGTGTTACTGCTGCTTATGAGATTCATTAGGTCGATTTTTCCGTCCGGTATGCGGTAATCGACAGTGACGGTTGCTCCGTAGCGATTTCTCGTTCTGAGTATATCGTCCAAATTGAGCGAGGCAATATTTACTGGATTCCCCTGGGGGAGATTCTCCGAAGCCAGGTTGTATGAAGCGCCGAGAACATTGGAAGAAAGGTTTACTCTTTCGGCGCTTGCTTCGGCAAAAACACCGAGCCGATTATCAAGAAAGCGATTCTCGATGCTGGCGACGAATTTGTACGGCCCGAGAGAGCTCTGCAGGTCATCATATCCGCCCTGCGCAGTTAGATCGACCTTCGGTATCCCATTTGTGGCTTGTGCTTCTCTCAAACTGAAATTCACCACGCCTCCGATGACAGCCGCGTCCATATCAGGAGTAATTGCCTTCGTAACGGTGATTCCTCCCAGCATACTGGAGGAAATCATGCTCAGGTTAGTCCCGCGGTCGCTGGCGTCGGTGGCAGGCATCTTGACTCCGTCTATCAGCACTTCGTTGTACTGCGGCGCCAAACCGCGGATCACGACGAATGCTGCCTCTCCGCCTTGTCTGACGAGAGAGATTCCGGGAAGTCTGCCCACTGATTCCGCTGCGTTGGCATCGGGGAGTTCCCGTATCTTAGCCGCAGAGACCACATTCACGATCTTGTCTGAGGTGAGCTGCTGGTTTATCGCGTTGTTCTGACCGGCGGCCTGCGCGGTGACTACAACCGTCTTACCTTGAATACCTACCGACTCCATGCGGAAGTCAATAGTGAGTTTTTCTCCCTCTTTCACCCTAATGCTTTTCGTCTCGTCTCTGTAACCGACATAGGTAGCGCGAATCTTGTACGAGCCAGGAGGCACGTTTACTATCGCGTATGCGCCGTTCAGGTCTGATGAGGCTCCTAAACTTGTGCCCACCAGCATTACAGTGCATCCCGGAAGCGCGCTGCCGGTCTGAGCGTCTAATACGTGCCCTCTGATATTTGCACTTGCTGCAAAGGCGGTTCTCCCTCCCGCAAGAAAGAGAATAGTCAACAGAATCATGAAATTAGTAACAGACTTTTTCCTCATGTCTTGTCGCACTCCTTTATGAATTAATTGAATATTGAATACTTCTGAAAGCGACCCGGCATGCGTTCACCACTCTCTTAACGTCCCCGCTCTCTTCAGATCCGGAAGACATAAGAAAATGAGTGCAGAACACGCCTCTGCGCCGTAAGTGAGCATAGTCCCGACTTTTGAAGTTGCCTTAGTTAGCTAGAGCCCCAATAAGATGTAGGGCATGCGAAAGACTCGTTGCCATTTTGTGATTGCTCGGGAGAATGAGACTTGAAACAGCCCCTGGACCGGCCTCAATGAAATAAGCCACGTATGAAGATGGAAGACCTGTAAGCATTACTCGATCTCCTTATGAGTCGTACTTTTATTTCAATTTTGCGGAAGGATGCCCTGAGAGAAATGAACGCGATGATTAGTCCCCTGATGGAAAACGGCTGTCAATTTGGCAGGGAATAAATCCGTAACAACTACGCGATCTTTTTCTCCTTAGTGTATTTAACAGTGCATCAACTTTCATGGAATATGAACCCTCTGCGCCACTAAGTCAAGGGTTTTATGAAAGAATTTTCATCAGTTATCGAAAAATCGCTCAAAATTGGAATGATTAACTGCAGCGAGTGCGCTAATGAGCCGGTGTAAAACAAAAAGCCGAAACCGAATTCCATACCGTATAGTGAAGTTCTTAGAGGATGAAGCTACCCTGGAAG